>JBBDRQ010000083.1:0-68174 GCA_040905365.1 Actinomycetota bacterium | reverse complement strand
CGGCGTCAGCCCCGCCCACAAGCGTTGGTTATTGCGCCAATACTGCCGCTACCCCTAGTAGGGGAGTGTTCCGGGGGCGCCCTGCTCGGCTACGCATCAGTCGAGGACGAAGTGGCCCCGAAGAGCGAGGTCGACCGTCCTCGAGTGCGCGCCGATCTCTGTTGCCTCGATCGCACTTCGGGACGTGATTATGTGACGACCGATTTGTGCGGGCCTACCGGCACTTCCGGGCGCATGTCCTCTGTGAATATGTCCGCGCCATATGGGACAGTCGGCGTCGTCGCGATCGATGCACCTCGGTTGCGCTCCGGCGAACGTCCACCGAAGTTACGGACCGCCGTACAACGCCAGTTAGGTACCGCGGTGATGGCCGAGGTTGCGCCGTGTCTGAACTCACCGCCCGAGAGAACCTCGTGATCCGGATGCGAGGCGAGCTGCAGAAGTCGCTCGAGTCGCTGAGGAGCCGGAGGGACGTCGGCGTCGAGGGCGAGCTCCGCGCTGCGTCTACGGGCTCGATGCCATCGTTCGGCTCCACCTCGCGAAGGAGGAGGAGCTGTACCACCCGCTTCTCGACGCGAGCCTCGGAGGCGGGGAGGCGGCCGACGAGTCCATCGGGTGGAACGCGGCGAGTACCGCCGACGCGCACGACCGGAGACCGGCACAGCTCCGTGAGGGGCAGGGTCCATGGTCGCTGAACGGCGTCAGGCCACGTCTGCGGTGACGACCCTCTCCGCCTGACCGACGAGGTCGGCGAGGGCGTCGGCGCCGGTCGGCGGCACCGGTTGCCAGGGGACCACGGCCAGCTGCTCGTGACGGTCGAGCATGTCGGCGAGCCAGCGCTGCTCGTGGCGGGCCCGTTCGCTCAGGATCGGGTCGCGGGTGCCGGTCACTGTCAGCGTCTGGTTGGCGACCCAGGCAGCAGGGCGGATGTCGGCGCGAGCGAGGTCGTCTTGGAGCGCAGCGGCCTCGTGCACCGGGGTCGGCTCCGGCAGGGTCACGAGCAGCAGTGTGGTGTATTCGGGATCTCGGAGCCGTTGCAGCAGCATCGTGACGTCGTCGCTGCTGTCGTCCTGGTGACGTTCGATCTCGCGCTGGTAACTCTGCGCGGCGTCGAGAAGCAACAGGGTGTGTCCGGTGGGAGCGGTGTCGAGGACCACGATGCGATCCGACGCCGAGGCGACCGTGGCGGCGAAGGTGCGGAACACGGCGATCTCGGCGGTGCACGGCGAGCGCAGATCCTCTTCGAGCACGGCGAGGCCGCCGGCGTCGAGCCCGGCACCGGCATCGGCCAGCACCTCGCTCGTGTAGGCGGCGGTGGCGGCGTGCGGGTCGATCCGCTCGACGATCAGTGTTTCGGGCAGCGGTTCATCGCCGGCGAGCGCGCCGGTGAGGTGGGCGGCGGGGTCGGTGGTCGACAGGGTGACGGGCAGTCCCCGGCGGGCGAGCTCGACCGCGAGCGCGGCGGCCACGGTGGTCTTGCCCACACCGCCCTTGCCCATGGTCATCACCAGGCCACGGCGGCGTGCGGCCACGGTGTCGGCGATGACGGCCAGGCTGGTGGTGGCGCCACCGAAGGTCGTGGTATCCGAGCCGCCACCACCGATGCTGCGACCTTCCAGTACGCCGGCGAGGGCGTCGGCCCCGATCGGTGACACAGCCAGTAGGGGCAGCGTGTCCCGGCGCAGCGTGGAGAGACCGGTGGGCATGTCCGCCATCGCGTCGGCGTGGCGGAGCGCCAGAACCTGAGCGGTGGGGTCGTTGCTGCCGCCGTCGAAGAGGCCGTTGACGATCAGGTGCTGGTTCCCCACGCCGATGTCGGCGAGCTCGGATCGGGCTCGCTCGGCCTCTTCGAGGGCGGCGGCTTCGGGTCGGGTGACGAGCACCAGCGTGGTCGCCGTCGGGTCGGCCAGGGTCGCGAGGGCGATCCGGTAGCGGTCGTGGGCCTGGGTGAGCCCGGACATGGGTCCGATGCAGGTGACACCAGCGGTGTTCGTGTCGAGGTACCCGGTCCATGCGCCGGGGAGCGAGAGCAGGCGCAGGGTGTGCCCGGTGGGAGCGGTGTCGAAGACGACGTGGTCGTAGCCGGCCGTGGCCTCCGGGTTGCCGAGCAACGCGGTGAACTCGTCGAAGGCGGCAATCTCCACCGTGCAGGCGCCCGAGAGCTGCTCGTCGATGTTGGCCACGACGGTATCGGGCAGAACGCCCCGGTACGGGCCGACCACCCGGTCTCGGTACGCGGACGCGGCGGCGTCGGGGTCGATGTCGAGCGCGTCGAGCCCGTCGACGCCCTCGACCGGGCGGGGCTCGGCGCCTATCGGCGTGGCGAGCACCTCGGACAGGTTCGATGCCGGGTCGGTGCTGACGAGCAACACGCGGTGGCCGCGGCGAGCCAAGCCGACCGCAGTGGCCGATGACAGGGTGGTCTTGCCGACGCCGCCCTTGCCGGTGAAGAACAGGAAGCGGGTGGCGTCAGGGAGCAGGGATTTGAGCACGATGGCTTCTCTCAGCCGCAGGTGGTTGTGGCGTCTTCGTCCGTGGCAGCGGCGGGCGCCTCGCTGCCGCAGCAGCCTCCGCCCTCGTTCTCCTCAGAAGGTGCTGCACGTCCGAGCGTGACCGGGTCGGTGCCCAGCACCCGGGATGCGGTCTCGGTGATCTTGTTCGCGGGGACGTCCTTCACCGCCTGGGCAGCCCGGACCGCGGAGCGCAGGTTGTCGTTCGTGAGGCCGAGCTTGCGGGCCTCGGCAACGTGGTGCTTGAAGCACGGCTCGCAGTTGGCGCCGATCGCTGCGCCGATGGCGGCGAGCTCGGTCACGACCGCTTCGCTGACCATCGTGTCCGCAGCGGTAGCGGGCTCGAGGCCGGCCCAGCCAGCGAACTCGGCGCGCGACGGGAAGCGTCCGGAGGAACGAATCTCACCGTCCACGAAGACGGCAGGCAGCGCGCCCTCGCCATCGGCCTCCAGCAGGTGTCGCACGTCGTTGTTGGTGGCGAACGCTCCGGGCTCCTGGCCGAGGTTGTAGCGCCGGACGTCGACTCCGTGTTCGCCGAGCCAGTCGAGGTCGCCGGCGAACGTGGCCAGCGCCGGGTCGACGCTCGGGCCGCACACGCCGGTGGAGCAGCACATCGCAGGGTCGTACACGTCGATCTTCACAGTCGTTCTCCTTGATGAGGGTGGTTCGTGTTCAGGACGGCACGGTCAATCGCAAGCCCGCTGACGCTCACCCGGTGCCGGGCAGCACGATGTGATCGACCCCAGCCGGTCGCCCAGCGACTTGAGCACGTTCCGGCGCAACCGGTAGTACGTCCACTGCCGGTGCTTATCGGACTCGACCAACCCGGCGTCACGGAGCACCTTCAGGTGGTGGGACAGCAGGGGCTGGGCCAGGTCGAGGTCCTCTGCCAGGTGGCACACACACAGCTCCTCACACGAGAGCAGCTCCACGATCCGCCAGCGGTTCGGTTCGGCGAGCGCCTTCAGCACCACTGGAGTGGGTGGCGCAGCCACCATCACATCGATAGTCATGCATATACATTACCATTGATCAACGAGAGTGCAAGCCCGGAATCACATCGATCGTCAGCACTGGCGTCCGGCCGCCGCTTCGAGGAGGGGCAGGCGTGGCGTAGATCTGGTGCGGCTCGGCTCCCCAGGCCAGACGGCCGTCGAAGGTGCGTACGACGGGTACGCCGCGGAAGCTTCGGTCGAGGAGGTAGCACCGGGCGTCCTCGTCGGTCGGTGGGTCGACGCGGGACGCCCGCCGGAGTGGGTCGAGAGGGACCTTCGGCTCTGCTCCTGAGCACAGTTGCGCGGCCACAACAGAACGCCCCGTCGCCGCTCCAGCGGCGCCCAGCGTCAAGACCCGCCCCCGGCTACCCAGCGTGGCCGCCGATGCAGAGCCGTGCTCGCACGAACGGTTGATCGGTTCGGCCGAGGGTCGATCGCCGCTCTTGCGTCGAGGTCATCGCGAGCGGCACGTATGCGCCGACCCGGTGGCCCACTGGCACAAGGACTTCCGTGGGAGACGCCGGCGCAGAGCGGCACGGGATCGGCCAACCTTTGACGAGGGCCGCGCGGAGATGCGGTCTTCGCTGGACGAGATCGTCCTCGACGGCGCCCAGCGGATGCTGGCCGCAGCGCTCGAGGCCGAGGTGGACGCGTACCTAGCTGGTCTGGCTGGTGAGCGTGACGAGCGGGGTCCGCGGCTGGTGGTGCGCAACGGCCACGCCGAGCCGCGCACGATCACGACCGCGGCGGGACGGATCGAGGTGCGGGCCCCGAGGGTCAACGACAAGCGCGTGGGTGACGAGACCGGTGATCGGTGCCGGTTCCGCAGCTCGATCCTGCCGCCGTGGGCCCGGCGGTCGCCGAAGGTGGCTGAGGTGCTGCCGTTGATGTACCTGCACGGGATGAGCACCGGGGACTTCGCGCCGGCGCTGGCGGAGTTCTTCGGTTCGGCTGCGGGGCTCTCGGCGTCGGTGATCACCAGGCTTACGACGCAGTGGCAGGCCGAGCAACGGGCCTTCGCTGAGCGAGACCTGTCGGAGAAGGACTTCGTGTACGTGTGGGCCGACGGCGTGGTGCGCCACGAGGCGCCTTATGACCGGGTGGGATGAAAGGACCCACCTTCGGGTTGTCGCAGCAACTCGCTGAAGCTGGGGGCAGCCTAACCCTGGAGGTGCAGGGAAGGGTGGGAAGCAGCCCTCGAAAACGACGGGACGGGCGGGCACTGCGTGATCGTCCGGGCCCGGCAAGCAAGACGGGAAGGTGCAATGCGAAGTGAACCAGTGGTGGAACCCCCTCAAGCGGGAAACACCGGCTCAAATCACGCAGATATGGGCCGGGCAGCGGCAGTCGATGACTCTGTTGGTGGGTCATCGACGGAAAGTCTGCGGCGTACTCGGAGCGAGGCCGCAGGGGAGGGGGGTCCGGACGCGGCCGTAACTGCAATAATGAATCTTATGGAAGTTAGTGCCCTGGACCGGCCCTTGGGTCTTTTCGGTCCCCCGTGTCGGGTTCTGGGGTTATCTCTATACGGCACCGGTCGATTTGCGCGGCGCACCGACAAGTCCGGCACTAAGCGGGCTGTACCGGAAATAATGATTGCATCGTGCCCACAACCAGCCAGACCTTGCCGACCGGAACCTCCCCCACCAGTAGGCTGCTGCGACTCGCCGTCGAGTGGCTGGACGAACGCCGCACCATAGGCCGCGGCATCTCCAGTCAGACCGAGGCCGCGTACCGCCGGGATCTGACTAACTGGGCATCGCTGATCGCCGATATCAAAGGTAAACCCTTCGTGGCGGTCGACCCCGAAGACGAGGCGCCGCCCAGCCCGTTTGAGCTGGCTATGTCCCGCCTTGACATAGCCGACCTCAACCTGCCCAACATCAAGCGGGCGCTGGCCGCACTGGCCCGGCAAGACTATGCACCGGCCAGCCGCGGGCGCATGCTTGCGGCGCTGCGGGGCTTTTGTCGCTGGCTGGTGATCAATGGCCACCTGGATACCGACCCCACCTTGCACCTGGAAAACCCCTCCATCCCGGGTCGCCTGCCCGCCGCATTCTTGCCGTCGGAGCTTGAAGCTATCGTGGCCACCGTCGGCACGGTGGACCCGACCGCACGCTATCCGTGGCCGGCCCGGGACCTGGCCCTGGTAGCCGTGCTGGCCGGCGCCGGGCTGCGCGCCTCCGAGTGCGTCAATCTCAAGGTTGCCGATCTTATCCGGGAGGATCCCCCGCTGTTGAAGGTGACCGGCAAAGGCAACAAGCAGCGGCGACTGCCCGTGCCCACTGAGATCGTGGACGCCATCGATGCCTATCTAGCCGAGCGGGAGGAACGCTTCGGGCCGCCGTCGGCGAACGATCCGCTGTTGGTTAGATACAACGGCAAGCAGTTCTCCCGGGAGGCTCTCAACTACCATGTCTACAAGTGGCTGCTGCGTGCCGGCGTCCACAAGCCGGAAGGAGAGGCGGCTCACGCCTTCCGCCACACCTACGCCAAAGGCCTGGTCGCCAACGGTGTGGCTCTATCGTCCGTGCAGGCGTTGCTGGGCCACGCCAGCTTGAACACCACGCAGATCTATCTGAGGATGACCGGCGCGGAGCTGGCCGACGCGGTCCAAGCTACCGAGGTGCGCCGGTACCTGAAAACTACACGCGCGTAACCAAAACTAGGGTGACAGAAGGTGCGCCCGGCATGCGGCATACCAAGCAACCGCCAAGGAGATCTCACATGAAAGTGCTCTACACCACCAACGGACAGCTGCCCGCCCGCAAGGCCGGCGAGCTCCTGAAGGCCCTTGCCCGTACGCAAAACATTGAGATTACGGTGCTCTGCGTCAACACCGAAGAGTATCTGCTTCCCGACGGCTCGTTCCGTCCCGGTGAGGACAACCCGACCGGAACCGCGGCCGCGGAGGAACTGCTTGCGGAAACGGCCGAGTACTTCCGGGGCCACGGCTTCTCGGTGGAGATCAGCTTGAGCGCCGGGACGCCGGCCCAGGAGATCGTTCGCATCACCGACGAAGGCCAATTCGATCTTTGCGTGCTGGGAGCGGGTAACCAGAACTGGCTGGGCAGGTTCCTGCTGGGCAGCACCTCAACCGCGGTTGTGCATGCTACCCAGACGCCGGTTCTGGTGGTACACGAAGACCCGGTCATGAAGGACACGCTCTCGGTGATCGTGGCCACGGACGGTTCCGACTACTCCACTTCCGCTATAGATACGTTCTGCGCTCTGGCCGACCCGGACAAGTGCTCGGTACTGGCGATATCGGTCGTGCAGCCAGCCGGTACTCCGGTGCTGGAGATCGGGGGCTCGTACTTCACCCGACCGCTGACCGAAGATCAGATGCTGGACCTGGAGGCCCTGGCGCAGGCCGACGTCGACAAGGCTATAGAGCAGCTCCGGGCCGCCGGATTCGAGGCAACCGGCCGGGTCCTGGTCGGGACCGCCGGGACCGAGCTGTTGCATGCGGCCGATTCCGAGGAAGCCGACCTCGTCGTCGCCGGCAGCCGGGGCCTCGGGGCGTTCGCGCGCGTAGCGGTCGGGTCCACGAGCGACCAACTGGTGCGCCACGCCAGAGCCACGCTGCTGGGCAGCAAGGATGCCTAATACTGGAGACGAAAATGCAGCCTGGCGGCCCTGATCAATAGGTCCGACCAGTCCTTGAACTCAACCTCGGTCCACTCCCGGTCCCATGGCGCCTGCTGTAGAACAGCCTCGATCAAAGCCGGATAGCGAGCCGGCTGGGGCTCGCTCACCTTTTGAGCGGGAGCAGGGTCGCCGAAATCCGGCTGCCTAGGTTCGACCAGTCGGTCCTCGCTGACCTCGAGAAACCCGGCCTGCTCCGCGGAGCGCATAAAGACCTGGCGGGCCGCCTGCACCTGGCTGGGGGTTACCCCCAGCTGCACCATCTGCTGCTGCAGGAGTATCGACGGCGGAAGCCGGCGGCCTTTGTAGTCCTCGAAGATCCGCCTGTACAGCGGCACCGACAAGAACGCTTCGACGCGGGCTTGCCTTGTTTGCCCCGGTTCCACGATGCGCCGCCCCAGCTCAGTAAGCGTTATCAAGTTGCGCGAGCTGATCACCAGGGCGAATAGAGAAGCTGACGACACCCGGTTACGGAAAGCCCCGCTGTTGAGAGTGCGGTGACCCAGCCACGCGGCCAGCTGCTCGGGCTTGCACTTGCCTGCGTTCGACCGGACCTGTCCGGCAAGCTTCTCCGACTGCCTCAGATCGTAGTACGGAAAGGAGATCGTAGAGCGCCCCCGTGGGGGCTTCTCCGGCTCCGCACCCGCCGGCTGCAGCCGGAACACATCGCTCATTGGTGGCTCACCTTACCCGGATTACCAGTCAATTGTCTAGCACTGTCTAGCCGTAATTGTCATTCAGTACTACGCCAGACATTAACCATTAATTTCGTGCATAGATATGCTCTGCCCATGACCGACATACAGAAAGCGATGCCTCAACGGGTAGCGACTGCCCGCAAATTGCTCAACGACGAAGATCTGCCGGGATCGGCCTTCACCCACGACCCCGAGTTGGATCCACCTCCGGACCCGGATCAGCTAAGAAAGTTATTCAGAAAGTTCCGGCGGCTCATGGGCGACGCAGGAAACCCCGGGACCGTTCAGTGCAAAGGGGTTTTGCGCGCCGGGTGGATCATCTCGTCCGGAAAGGTCGAAGGCCACGGCGACGAAGTCTTCTACGTGGTAATGCTCACCAACGGCGCCCTGCACTACTTCAGCGGGGAGATAGAAGAACCCATTGAGTTGACCAGCAAGTGGTTCCTCGGTGACTCGATCCCGGCGCTGGAAGCCAAGATGCCGGCCGGAATAGCCGAGATCCTCGCCGCCAACGACATCGATTGGGACGACTCCTAGTCCAGGGGATTCGCCCCCGGATCCCCCCGGGAAAGCGGGGCGCTAACCGGAGGGTTCGACTAGAGGATCCTCCGCGCCCTCTTTAACCGGACGCTCCAGCGGCTTGTGGCTCATTAAAAGCAGTGCGGTGGTTGCGCCGAACAGGGCCACGCCCAGCGGAACGTGGAGCGCGGTCCGGCCGGTGAAGCCCAGACCTATCTGCGCGCCTTCGGCAAGGACCACCGCGGCGGCCAGCAACGGGTAGGCCAGCGACAGCTCCTTGCGGCGCCACAGCACCGTGCCCAGGATCGCTTGGCCGATGGCTATCGGGTAAAGGACCTGCGTGCCGAGCACCTGATGAATCCGCATCGCGGCGTCGTCGCCGGCCATGAAATTGCCGGCGAAAACCGCCTGCAGCAGAACCAGTGCCGCGTGTAGGGCCGCTACCACCTTGAGCACCGTGCCCAGCCGGTTACCCGACGGCGGCTGGGCTGCTGCGCGTTTGTTGCTCGACATAAAAGCTAGCATACGACCTCGAGCGGCCTTAGTGCCGGTTAGTTTCTTACGAGGGCGGGGTCCAGCGGGTCTTTAGCTTGCGGACCGCCCGCGCTTCATCCAGGCGCCGCACCGGGGTGGTGACTGGCGCCTCGTGCAGGAGCTGTGGGTTGGCGACCGCCTCCTCGGCGATCTGCAGGAACGCGTCCGCCAGGTCGTCCAAGGTTTGCTTGGACTCGGTCTCGGTGGGTTCCACCATCATGGCCTCCGGCACCACCAGCGGGAAGTACACGGTCGGCGGGTGGAAGTTGAGATCGATCAGACGCTTGGCGATATCCATGGCCCGGATCCCGTGCTCGGTCTTGAACTTCTTGGCGGTCACAACGAACTCGTGCATACACAGCCCCGGATAGGCCGTCGGATACTCATCCTGAATCCGCTTGCGCAGGTAGTTGGCGTTCAACACCGCTCGCTCGGAGAGGTTGTGCAGGCCCTGCGCGCCCAGCGACACCACGTAGGTGTACGCCCGCACCACCATCGCGAAATTGCCGTAGAAGCCGTGCACCCGGCCGATGGACTGCGGCCGGTTGTCGTCCCAAAAATACTTGCCGGTCGTTGGGTCGTAACCGGGAAGAGGCGCCGGCAAAAACGGTTCCAGCCGTTCGTTTACCGCCACCGGTCCGGAACCGGGCCCGCCCCCGCCGTGGGGGGTGGTAAAGGTCTTGTGCAGGTTGATGTGGACTATGTCGAAGCCCATGTCGCCCGGCCTGACCTGGCCCAAAATTGCATTCAGGTTGGCTCCGTCGTAGTAAAGGACGGCACCTTCGGAGTGCAGCGCCGCCGCGATCTCCTTGATCTCACTCTCAAAGAAGCCCAGCGTGTTGGGGTTGGTGAGCATGAGGCCTGCAACGCTGCCGTCGAGCGACTTGCGCACCGCTTCCAGGTCGACCAGGCCCCGCGAGTCGGAAGGGATCTGCTTGGCCTTGTAACCGGCCAGTGTGACGGTGGCCGGGTTGGTGCCGTGAGCGGAGTCCGGAATCAGCACGACCTTCTTGTCGTTGCCTTGCGCCTGGTGGTAAGCCCGCATGATCAGCAGTCCGGTCAGCTCACCTGCGGCGCCGGCCGCCGGTTGAAAGGTGGCCCGCGTCATGCCGGTCATCTCCAGCAAGGCCCTCTCCATCTCCCACAGGATCCGCAACGCCCCTTGGGCGTGCTCGGCCGGCTGCCATGGGTGGAGCCTGCTGAAGCCCGGCATAGCCGCAGCCTGCTCGTGAATCTTGGGGTTGTACTTCATGGTGCAGCTGCCCAGCGGATACGCTCCGACGTCAATCGACCAGTTCTTGCGGGACAGGTTGGTGAAGTGCCGGACCAGATCCAGCTCCGAGACCTCGGGCAGATGCGCCGGCCGGCTTCTAAGGGTCCCGGCCGGGAGCACATCCTCGGCGGCAGGCAGGCCGGGTGCGAGCGCCGGGATGGTCGAGGCGCGCCGGCCTGTGACCGACCGGTCGTACAGGCAGGGGGGGTAAACCTCCGGGTAGTCGCTCATGCGAGCACCGTCCTAAGCGCTTGCGCTAACCGGTCGATCTCGTCAACCGTGCGCCTTTCGGTCACCGCTACCAGCGCGCAGTTGTCCATTGCCTCGAAAGCCTCGAGGCTGGGCCCCACCAGAAATCCTTCTTCGGCGAGGTGGCCCACAACGCCGGCGGCGGCGGCCGGAAGCTCCAGGACGAACTCACGGAAGAAGGGTTTGTCGAACCTCACTCTGCATCCGGGTAACTGCGAAAGCACATCCGCGGTGTAGTGGGTCATCCCTACACAGCTACGGCCCAACTCCTCGAGGCCCTGTGGCCCTAGCCAGCCCATGTAGACAGCGGCAGTCACCGCCATCAACGTCTGGTCGGTGCACACGTTGGAGGTGGCCCTCTCGCGCCGGATGTGCTGCTCGCGGGTTTGAAGGGTAAGCACGAAACCCGGCTTGCCGTCCACGTCGGCCGTTGCCCCCGAAATGCGCCCGGGGATACGGCGTTGATGCTTGAGATGCGTCGCAAAAATGCCCAGGTAAGGGCCGCCGTAATTGAGGTCGTTGCCCAAGCACTGGCCCTCGCCCACCACCACGTCGGCGCCGAGGGTGCCGGGTGACTCCAACAGCCCCATAGCCAGCGGATCGAACTGGACGACCAGCAGAGCCCCGGCCGCGTGCGCTACCTCCGCGGCGGCCTCGACGTCCTCGAGGCACCCGAAAAAGTTCGTTTGAGAGACTACGACGCACGCTGCGCCGGCGGCGTCGCCGAACGTAGTGACCCCGTCGGTTGCCGGCGCGGTTACGAACTCGAAGTCCAGGCTGGCCCCCAGGGTATCCAGCAGGTGCCGGTAGTTGGGGTTGATCGCTTCGCTGACTACCACCTTGCCGCGCTTGGTTACCGAGGCCGCCAGGCGCAGGGCCTCGTTCAGCGCGGCCGCGCCGTCGTACAGGCCGGAAACGGCCATCTCCATCCCGGTCAGCTCGCAAATCATGCTCTGGTAGTCGAACAAGGCCCCCAGCACTCCCTGAGAGAGCTCCGGCTGGTACGGGGTGTACGAGGTCATGAATTCGCTGCGGCCGGCGCACGCCCTCACGCAGGCGGGGATGTAGTGATCGTACGCCCCCCCGCCGGCGAAACACACGAGCGAGTCCGCGGCGAGATTGTCCGCCGCGACCGAACTCAGCAGGCCGTGCACCTCGCTTTCGCTCAGCGGCTCCGGCAGCTCCAGCTTCCGGTTGAGTCTTAGGTCTTCGGGAATCGGCTCGAATAGATCCTCGACGCGGTCGACGCCGATGACCTCGAGCATCTGCGCCACGTCGGCTTCCGTGTGTGGTGTGTAGTCCAATGCTTTCCTAGCTCTTCTTGAACGGTGGCTTGGTCACTTCCACCGGAAGCTTCCTGCCACGCACGTCGATCTGCAGGCTGGTACCCGGAGCGCTGTGATCTACGGAGACCAATGCAAGGGCGATACCGGTGCCTAGTACGGGCGAGAAGTTTCCGCTCGTAACCTCACCCACGGGTACCTCGCCCAAGAATACCTGATGGCCCGCACGCGGGACCCTGCCGGGTTCGGCCACCAAACCGACCAACTTCCGCTTGAGCCCCTCCTGCTTGATCCTAACCAGCACATCTTTGAGGAGGAACTCCTTGTCCCAGTCTATTAACCAGCCGACACCGCCCTCCAGAGGGTTGATGTCCACCGACAGCTCGTGGCCGTGCAGCGCGTAGCCCATCTCCAGCCGCAGCGTGTCCCGGGCGCCGAGACCGGCCGGTTTGATGCCGTAAGGCTTACCCGCCTTCAGCAAGAGATTCCAAAACTCGACGGCTTCATCCCACTCGACAAAAAACTCGTAAGTGACCTCGCCCGTATAACCGGTCCGAGCCACGATTGTTTGCATCCCCTGCACGGGACGCTCCACGAAGTCGTGCATCTTCATGTTCTCGGCGTCGGGCAGCAGAGCGGCGACGATCTCACGTACCTTGGGCCCGCTGAGCGCAAGGATCGCCCAGCGTTGCCGGGCGTCGGTTATCTCGATACCGGGGCCCGAGTTGGACCGGAGAAACTCCAGCACGGCGTCGGTGTTGGCCGCGTTAGGCACCACCATAAAGTTGTCCGGGCCCTCGCGCTTGTAGACGAAGAGGTCGTCGACCACGCCGCCCTCGGGCGTCAGCACCACGTTGTAGCCGGCCTTGCCGGTGCGCAGCTTGGCCACCTTGCCGGGCAGCAGGCGATCCAGCGTCTCTTCCGCTCCCTCTCCGGTCAGCGTCAGTTTTCCCAGATGCGTTACGTCGAACAGGCCAGCCGAGGATCGCACGGTCTTGTGTTCGACGATGGTGCCCTCCGGATACACCAGCGGCATATCCCAACCGGCGAAGTCGGTGAGCTTGGCGCCCGCCCTGACGTGCTCTTCGTGAAGCGGCGAAGTCTTGCTCATGTGGTCCGAGCCTCCTCATTCGGTCCCAGGAATTCGCTGTCGGAGCCCGGCCCTGCCTGGCTCGGTCTGCCGCGGGAAGGCAAGCCCTGGCTCGGCCGCTCCAGCCCGTACTTGATCAGCAAATCAATGTAATCCCGTTGATAAAAGATCTTGCATTTGATGTCGGGGTACAACTCGCGCAGCAGTCGCACCTTGCGATTCTTCTTGGTGACAAGCCGTTGGTTCAGGGTCGTGATTTCGATGTACGTGTCGTACTGGGGCAGGTAGAAATCCGGCCTAAACCTTTGATTGGGCTCCCCTTGCCGGTCCCACCCTATGTCGAAGGACCGGGGCTCGTACTCCCACTCGATCTCGTAGAAGTCCAGGAGTTTAGCGAACTGGCGTTCAGAGTTATGGGCGAACTTTACGGTTTCGCTAGGTGGTAAAGGTTCAGGTTGAAGGTCTTCTTCGTCCGGGATCGGCCCTATTCCTTCCCTGCCGCCTTGCCTAATTCGGTTACCGTCGATTCACCGGCCGCCGGCTGCGCCGGTACTTTATGGTCCCTCAGCGCGAGCACGGAGCCCTTGAGCTCCTGCATGACCGGGTCCACCGCGATGCCGAACACCCCCTGTCCGCCGCGCAGCAGATCAAAAACCTCCTCCGGGGACTTGCAGGCGTAGACCGACGTACCGTCGCTCGCGATGGTTACTCCGCTGAGATCGTGGCCGATGGCGTGCAAGTAGTCTATGGCGTCCCGCACCCTCTGCAGGCTCACGCCCGCACCAAGCAGGTTCTTGATCAGCTTGAGGTCCACCAGATCGGCGAAGGAGTACAGACGCTGGCTCCCCGAACCCTGTGCTGCACGCAGACTGGGCTCCACCAGCTTGGTGCGCGCCCAGTAGTCGAGCTGACGGTAGCTGATACCCACGATCTTGCATACTTGGGGGCCCCGAAAGCCTTCTGTGTCGCCCTCGAGGTCGACCCCCTCGTTCAAGTCAGGTTCCACCCGCCTGCTCCCTTCCATGTAATTACGTGGACGTCACGTTATAAGGGCTCCAATTAAGGGTCAAGCACTTAGCCAACATATCGATTTAAAGGTTAGATTTAACGTTCAAGGCCTCCAGCGTCATTGCCCTCAACGCTCAATGTCCTTGGCTTAACTAACCTTGAAAGTCCTCCGGGTTGACGTCCTCAAGGAAGGCTCGAAACTTTTCGACCTCGCTCTCTTCTTCGTCGTCACGAATGGTGATGCTCGCTTCCTCCACCACGTCCTCGGCCGCAAAGATGGGCACGCCCGTTCGCACCGCCAGCGCGATCGCGTCCGACGGGCGGCTGGAAATCTCATGAGCATTGCCGTTGGCGTTTAGGTGAATCGTCGAGTAGAAAGTACCGTCGCGCAGCTCGACTATAGAGATCTGATCTACTACTACCCCGACCTCTTCCAGGATGCTCTTCATTAGGTCATGGGTCATGGGCCGCTGCGTCACTACTCCTTGGAGCGCGAATGCGATTGCAGTCGCTTCGACGGCGCCTATCCATATTGGCAAGTAGCGTTCGCCGTCTCGCTCCTTCAACAGCACGATCGGCTGATTGGTCGGGAGTTCGACCCGAACACCAACAAGGTTGAGCTCGATCAAATGGCCTCCCACCTCGCTATTGACCTCAGCGTAGCATAGGCCGCGGGTCAAATTTGTGGCCCCTTACCCAGGGTAAACTGGCGTATAAGCGCATCCGGCTGAGCCGCCAGTGCGGAAACATCGCGCACGCCTACCAGGTACGGGAGGTTGCGGTAACGGCCCTTGAAGTCCAGCCCGTAGCCGATCATAAACTCCTCGGTTTCGAAGCCTACGTAATCCAACAGCGGCTGCGCGATCCTGCGTACCGGTTTGTCCACCAGGGCGCAGACCTTAAGCGATTTGGGGTTGCGAGCTCGCAGAGTCTTTAACAAAAACGACAACGTGAGCCCGGTATCGACGATGGTTTCGACAACCACCACGTCCCGGTCCTGAATAGAGATCTCTAGATCGTTGACGATCCGCACCACCCCCGTGTTCGCCCCGCCCACGAACGAGCTGACCATCATGAAATCTACCTCGGCTTCGAGGTCGAGGCTGCGTGAGAAATCCGCCATGAACACCAGCGAACCCTTCAGTACCGAAACCAGAACCGGGAGCTCTCCGCCCAGATCGTCGCGCACACGAGCCGCCAGTTCGCCGACCCTTGCGCGGATCTGTGCGGCGCTGAACCGAACCCGGGCAAGCGGCGCGTCGTTCATCGAAACAACGCGAGCAGGGACCCGAACAGGGAAATGAATCTGGCCATAGCGCCACCTGTGCGTCCGTCCGGGCCGCTGCAGTCGTCATGCGCGCACACGACCTCGACAGGAACCGTCCGGTCAATTGGACCGTAGACCATTAGGACGCCCTCGCTCGGCCGGTAAACTGCTGCCGGCGGCGCCTCGCCCGGCCCCAGCAGGTAGGTGAGCTCCTCGGACGCAACCAAGTCAACCGTCGTCCCGTCGCCGTAGGTCAGCTGAGCCCACCGCTGCCCCTCGCCGGCGACCGTATGGCGCCGGAAACCGGTGTACCCGTACTCCAGTAGCTCAGCCGACTCCGCGAACACATCGTTGCTACCCAGCACGACCGCTATGCGGCTCTCACTCCCCCGGGTGGCCGACGACACCAACGACGGTCCGGCCTGGCGGGTGTTGCCGGTCTTCACGCCGGTCGCGCCGGGAAAGCTCGCAAGCAGCTCATTGCGGTTGATCAGCTGCCGGGAGCCACTCGGGCCCGAAATTTCGTACCGCCGGGTACCCACGATCCGGGTAAACGTCTCGTTCTCGAAGGCGGCCGCGGTGATGGTCGCCAGATCCGCAGCCGTCGAGTATGCGTTTGGACGATCGAACCCGTTAGGAGTGACGAAGTTGGAATCGTCGGCCCCCAGGTGCGCGGCCTTCGCGTTCATCAAACGCGCAAAACCCGCCTCCGAGCCTCCTATGTGCTCGGCCAGCGCCACCGCAGCATCGTTGGCAGAGGGCAGCATGAGGCCGTACAAGAGCTCTTCTACCGTCAGCTGCTCGCCTTCCACCAGCTCCAGCTCCGTAACCAGTGGATCGTCTTCTCCGACCGCCTCCGCGCGCGCGGAGGCGGTTACAACGTCGGTAAGCTCAGTCTGCTCGAGAGTTACCAAAGCGGTGACGACCTTGGTGGTGCTTGCGATCGAACGGCGGGCATGAGGATCCTTTGACCACAGGATCTTTCCGTCGTCTGCGTCCACGAGCACCGCACTGGCTGCACTTAACGTCGGGACGGACGGCGGCGCCTGCTGCGCTCGGGCGGCCTGCGGCTGGACGAGCGTCAGGCTCACCACCAACACCACCACCAGCGCGCGCACCAGCCGGCTGGCCGACCCTATAGGTTCTGGATTGACTTTGACGCTCAGTCCTTCAGATATTCTCGCAACCTCGACTTCAAGAGCGCTTGCTTGAGCCTCCGGGACAGCCGGGCCAGATCGTTGAGCGACTGATTCACGGTCTTGCGCCCGTCGCCCTTGGTCCTGGAATGGGGTATCACTACCTGCTCGAAAAGCCCGACCTCCTTCTCGGCAAAATTCTTGTACATCTTTAGGTGTCGTGCATGGATTCCGAACTTTCCGAACTCCTTGGAGATCTTGGCCACGGCCAGGTCGTCTTCGTCGTAGAACGCACCCCCCGAATCCAGCGGGTGCGCGTGGACAAGTCCGAAATCCTCCAACTCCCGGACCTCTTCGTCGGACAAGCCGGTGGCGGCCATAAACTCCGACAGACTCATGCTGACGCCCCCCTCGAGCAATTCCAGCTCTGCCTCTTCCCGCGTCGCTTGAATGGGCGGCGGCGCAGGAGCCTCCGGCTCCTCTGTCTCAAAATTCTCGGTCGGGCCCAAGGTCTCCAGCCGCTTACGTATGACTTTGAGCGGAACGAAGTGGTCCCTCTGCAGCCGGAGAATGTAGCGAAGGCGGGCCAGGTCCTCCTGATAGAACCTGCGGTAACCCGACGGCGTCCGGTCCGGTTCGATCAGCCCTTCCGACTCCAAGAAGCGCACTTTGGACAGCGTAATGTCGGGAAACTCATCGGACAGCGTCTTGATGACATCGCCGATGCTCATGTAGTCGCGATATCTACGTGAGGCTGAACTTCGTTGCGCGCTCAACCTGAACCTGACCCATCAGTAAAGATCACGAGTTTGAACTTGCCGATCTGGATTTCGTCTCCGTTGTTGAGCGGCGCCGCGTCCACGCGCTCCCGGTTGACGAACGTGCCGTTTAGGCTGTCGGAGTCGGCGATGGTGTAACCGTTGGCGTCGCGTCGTATCTCGGCGTGACGGCGGGATACCGTTACATCGTCCAAAAAGATGTCACAAGCAGAATCCCTGCCGCAGGTCACCAGATCCTTGTCCAAAAAGAAGTTCGTCCCCGCATCGGGTCCCTTTTTCACCACCAGAACCGCTTTGCCCTCGTCAAAGTCGTAAGAGCCGAGCGAAATCTCTTCGGGTTCATCTCCCGCCGCCTCCGGGACAAAGGAAATGGTGGTCTCAGTCGCGGCGCTCACAGGCTGCAAAGTATGGCCGCAGGCGCCACAGAAGTTCGCGCCTTTTGGATTGCGCGTACCGCAGTTGTGACAATACATTTCGAGACCTCCCGGGGTGGTGACCATCTAAAGAATAAGTTTAAGGTTAGGCGAGCACAACCTTTGCTGAACCTTTTCTTTTGATTTCGCTCAAAGGTAGCGCGTCGCCTTCTTCCAGCTGTACGTAATCTCCCCACGCATTTTGGAACCCTCGCACCAGGTAGTGCTGCAGTTCTCCGGGGGTAATACCCGGACGCAGCGCGCCCAACCACGTGGAGTCGTCTCTGCTGCCGGTACCCAGCAGCTCCCCGATGCGCGCTCTTTCGTCCTGGAGAGGAATGGAGCCATGTTGCAGAAACCAGCCGCGTCGGCGCTTTTGCGCGCTTCCGCAAATTTTTCGCCCCCCCACCTGCAGGTCGGCCCCCACCGTCTCACTGAAGCACCCTCGGTTCGCCTCATAAGCCCCCCGAGAGCCCTGAGGGGTCCGGGACAACAGCGGTCCGGCAGATCCCCGGTGACGCACGACTTGCGCTCGCAGCCCCACCTGCTCCAGCCCGGCGATCAGTCCGCGCGCCACCCACCGGTAGGCGTCCATGACCGCCATCTCCGCATAGGGGGCAGCCACCGCGTATGTAAGGTCGGCGCCGTGGAGGACGGCAGAACCCCCAGTGGGCCGTCGGACAAGCTCCACACCTGCCTGCCGGCAGCGCGCCCGGAGAGCAGCATCGACCACCTGATTGGAACCTACCGACAACGTGGGCCCCGCCCAGCCGTATAAACGGAGCAACGGTAGCCGCCGGCGGCACTCGACGGCGGCGTTGAGCATACCCGCATCGAGAGACATGTTGTCCGCGCCGCTGCGCGCGGGCGAGACCACCAACTGCCAGCAGGCTCTTTCGCTACCGCTCACCCCGCCCAACACCCCGCTAGTCGATGATCACCGAGCGCCGACCCCGCGGTTACCGGCACTACTCGCCCGCTTCCTCCTGGAGGAACTCTTCATACTCTTCAGGGGTCAGCAGACCGTCGAACTCGGTTCGATCGGACGGCTCAATGGCGAGCAGCCATCCCTCTCCGTACGGGTCCTGGTTGATGGCCACCGGATTCTCGCTGCACTCGGCATTGACCTCCGCGACCTTTCCCCCGATCGGCGAGTAGACGTCCGACACCGACTTGGTGGACTCGACTTCGCCCATCGGTTCGCCGCCCTCGACCACATCGTCCACCTCGGGGAGGTCTATGAACACCACGTCGCCCAGCTGTTCCTGGGCAAAGTGGGTCACACCCACGGTCACCCTGCCGTCATCTTCCAGGCGGGCCCACTCGTGTTCCCGGGTGTACCTGAGGTCTTGGGGGACGTTGGACATTTAATCTCCTCCTATGCTGTCCCGGTATCGGACAGATCTTCAATCAGATTCTGGACCGGCTGTTTCTCCATCCGGCTGAGGATCTTCCTCTTGGGCGGGGGGCGAAGCCTCCTCACCACCCGGGTCAGTCTCAGTCGGGTCCTCTGATGCTACCTGGTCGGGATCATCCGGGGCGGGTTCGGGGGGCAACGGGGGCCCGGTACCTACTTTGACCACTCTCTTCCACGGCTTGTACTTGGAGACGAAGTTGTCTTTGTGCACTACGTTTCCACCCTCGTAGACCGTGCGAGTCACCGTCACGTCGAATCCGTCGATACCTTCTGCCGTAACGATCTCGGTACCCTCCGGGAGCGAGGGATCCTCCACGACCTTGAGCTCCGGAGTCCGGGGGTTGCTCCGCGGAGAGACGCTCTCCTCGACACGCCGGCCCAAGGGGGAGGAGTAGATGCTGACCGTCAAATCCTTGGCGGAGACGCTCGCCTTGAGCAGCATTCCGAAGGACGTGTCGTTGTTGAATCTCAGGTCCTGGTAACCGTAGTTGATCATTGCGTCCTTGCCCGTTGGGTAGGAAGAGATGAACAGGCTGTGGTTGCTGCGGTCGACCACATCCAACCCGGCGCTGTAAACGGCATTGAACAAGGTTGTGGCCACTTGGCAGACGCCGCCGCCGATCCCCGGCACCACCTCACCGTCGACCAGTACGCCGGCCTCCTGATACCCGTTGACTACGGAGCGGTCCCCGGTCGTTCCGTTGAGGGAGAAAGTCTCGCCCGGCAAAAGGATCGTCCCGTCGATCGCCGATGCCATCCGGTCGATGTTGCCCACCCTGGGTGCGTTTCGGGCGTCGAACGCAGTCGTGAACGACGCGATCCGCTGCTTGATCTGCAGCGCCGAGGCTTCCTCGGTAGTCAAGTCGGCCGGCTCGACCACCGTGGGCAGCTCGATCGCCGGACGGTTCGACGAGGTGAGTTTGACCAGCTCAGCGGCCGGCGGTCCGGCGTCAATAGAGGATCCGTCGACATCGGGCTGCAGGTACGCGTTGGATCCCGAGACGGTGAACGTGGCGTCCTTGGGAGCTGTTCTCACAAAAGGCGCCTCGTCGACAATCGCCGCGTTCAGAGTCTCGGGATCCGCGGCGAGCGCTATGGAACCCGACTCGCCTCCCGAGCGTTCGGTGACCTCGACGCGCAGTGAAGGGGCAACCTTTTCGGCAGGCACCGTAAACGAGCGGCCTTCGTGGAGAAACTCGATCGGCCCAGACAGGACCTCCTCGGCCTGGTGCTGGACGCGGGCCTGCTGTTCGGGTGTGATGTCCGGCGACGTCACCTGTGCCGGGAGCTCGACGACGTCTCCGGGATGAGGGCTGACCACCGCCTCGACCAGCGCCCGCTTGATCTCGTCGGGGATCAGGCTCACGCCCTCAGTCGGCGGCTGGACCTCCACCGACGACCCGACGACGCGAAAATCCCCGTTGGAGGCGTCTCTATCGGCCAGCGCCGCCAGCTCGGCTACCGCTGCGTCAAGCCTGTCCTGATCGATGTGCGGGACCCAGTCCAGCTCCTTGCGGCGGTCGAAGAAGGACTCGAATACCCAGGAAAAAGAGCTGGTCCGGCCGACCTGCAGAGCCCGCCCGACACTTGCCCTCAGATCGACGGTGATCCCGATGGACTCCGGGGTCCGGGTCCATTGCCGGTCGTCGACCGAAAGAGTCAGGGGGCGCCGCTGCACCGCCTGGGCCGCCGGCCCCAAGCGGCGGCTCAACTCTTGCGCCTGCAGGCCCTCTACCGGCACGCCGCCAAGTACGGTGCCGCCGACGACCTTTCCGGCGCTGGCTATCGCTGCGGTGCCGGTCCACATGCCGACCAGCACGCAAAAACTGACGATGGCAACCGCCGGGCGCCTGTACTGCGTGCTCAAGCGGTTACCCGCTCTCGAACCTGTCGGCGTATCGCCTTCACGTACAGAAATCCCGCCGCCCAGTAGGCAACCGCGCCGGCCGTCAACAAGGCGACTGCAGCCACTTCGACGGACTGGCGCACAGGGGTCTCCAGCACGCTGCCCGCCGCCAACGCCATACCCGCGAAGATAAAGGCGGTAGCCCACTTGCCGGTGCGGTTCACCGGAATTCGCTCGAAGCCTTTGGCCTCCAGGACCGGAAAGGCGACCGAGACGATCAGATCCCGCAGAAGCAAGGCGCCGGCCAGCAGCACCGGGATCACCCCCCTGAACACCAGGGCCAACAGCACCACGATGATCGCCATACGATCGGCAACCGGATCCAGCAGCTTGCCCAGTTTGCTTACCTGGCCTATCCGCCGTGCCACGAACCCGTCGAGCCAGTCGGTGGATCCGATCAGCACCAGCAGGACCAGGGCCACGGCGTCGTACTCCCCCATTAAGAACACCCAAGCAAAAAGCGGGATCACCAGCATCCGCGAGATGGTGATGAGGTTAGGTATGGTCAGCGCCCGATCGAGCACTACCTCCTCGTCGTGCGCTGGCGTAGGTTCGTCGGTTTGGCTCACCAAATAGCCCTCTGATGGATAGAATTAGGCTCGCTCGTCTATGGTACCCGGCTGCGACCTACCATCGGTGCATCGCGGCTAACGGTTCATCTCGAAGTAATGGAAGAAGATTTCCGCCAGCGCCAGGTGACCCAGCGATGAGGGGTGAAACCGATCCTCAGCCAGCAGGTAGCTGCGCTCTTCGCCGAGACCGTCCGACGCTTCCATTATGTCGACCACCACGGCGCCGTGGGTTTCGGCCAAATTGGCGATGCCCTCATTCCACTGCCGCGCAACCTCGCGCAACTCGTCGGGGTGAAATTCGTCGAAATCAGGAATTCCGACCAACTCAGGCAGGTTGCCTACGAAGACATCGGCCCCGGTGGCCGCCGCACGTCCGAGAATCTCACCCAAATGCTCGAGATATTCGTTCAACGGCACTTGCTTGCGAAAGTCGTTTACCGCCAGCCAGATGGTCACTATGTCGGGTGGTCCGGCCCGTTCGAGGTGCGGCAACAACTCCGCGCGAGCCTCCGCGGCGGTTGCCCCGGAGGCGCCCAGGCGATGCAGAATGGTGCCCTTGGGCATTCGCTCATGGAACACCTTTACCCAACCCTCGGTTTCGGGGTCGTCCGCGCCTATGCCGAGGGCGTCCGAGGCCCCCAAAGCGGCGTAAACAAATGGACGCGCGCCTTGGAAGTCAGCACCTTGATCGATGTTGCTACGACTATTCGCCCTCGATGCGTTCCCCGATGGACTTGGGCGGGTCGTTGACACTGTCGGCCAGATTCTTCTGCAATTCTTCATTCCGCTCGGACGTAGAGTCCTGGTACGCAGCCAGAATACGATCAGCAGCCTTCTTTTTGTCCGGCGGTGCACCGATCTGCTTGGTGCCCGGTACGTTCATGATGGTCTCGTACATGGACTTCGAGTCCTTCTTTTCCTCGGTCATGTCTGATCGCCCCTCCCTGGGTACGCAAGTGCAACTTAATCCTCATTGTCGCATCGTCATGAAGTTACAACGAGGAAGCCCCGGAAAGATATTCCCCCGGTTCCGCCGGGCCTAAGCGCGTTTTCGCCAAATATGTCGGGCGTAAGCCAACCGTAAGTCGGGACGGCCGGATTTGAACCGACGACCTCCCGGCCCCCAGCCGGATGCGCTACCAAGCTACGCCACGTCCCGTGGTTCTCTATTCTACTCTCAGGTGTCGAGTCATTCTCCCTTGCGCGCGCGGCTGCGTTCTCGCACCACCAGGCGAATCGGGTTGCCGGAGAAGTCGAACTGCTCCCGCAAGCGCCTCTCCAAGAACCGCTGCCACGACATCGGCAGTTCACCGGTAGAGAAGAGCACGAACGTCGGCGGAGCCGTCGACGCCTGCGTGGCGTACAACACCTTGTTGTGGCGGCCTCCTACGCCGGGCGGCGGCGCCTTTTGCTGAGTCTGCTGAATCAAATCGTTCAATCGGCCCGTCGATACCCGGCGCTGACGGCACTCCAGGACGTTTTGAATTACCGGGAAAATCTTTCCCACCGCGCGGCCGGTCAGCCCGGAGGTCCGGATAAGGGTGGCGTAGTCGATGAACTTGAGCCTGTCGGCGGCCGTCTCCTCCGCTATGCGGGCGGTCTCGGCATCGTCCATCAGGTCCCATTTGTTCAGGGCAACGATCGCGGCCACCCCCTCGTCGGCTACCTGCCGGGCGATACGCTGCTCCTGGGCAGTTGCGCCTTCACGGCCGTCGACGACCAGGATCGCCAAATCCGCTCGCTGGATTGCCTGGCGAGTCCGGCTGGCGCTGTAGATTTCCACGTCCCGGGTTTTGGCGTGGCGGCGAATACCGGCCGTGTCGACGAAGCGATACCGCCGGCCCTCGATCTCGACCAGGGAATCGACCGAGTCGCGGGTGGTCCCGGGTTCCTCGTGCACGATGCTGCGGTTCTCCCCGATCAGGCGGTTGAACAGCATCGATTTGCCGACGTTGGGCCGGCCGACCAGCGCTATGCAGGGCACGTCGGGCGCCGGCTGCATCTGATCCGGATCCGGCAGCTGCTCGATAATTCGATCCAGCAAATCCCCCGTGCCCCGGCCATGGAGCGCCGAAACCAAGCTGGGCTCCCCTAGCCCCAAGCTGAGCAGGTCCCATGCCCGGTCCTCGCCGGAGCGGCCGTCCACCTTGTTGGCGACCACTACCACCGGCGCCGCCGCCTTCCGCAGGCGCTTGACGAGCGCCAGGTCGTCGGAGGTGACTCCCACCTGGCCGTCCACCACGAACAGGACGAGGTCCGCAAGGTCCACCGCTCCCAGCGCAGCGGCGGCCACCATGGAGGTAATGGTGTCTGAGGAATCCGGACCCAGCGCCTCCTCGAGCAAGCCTCCGGTATCGGTAAGGACGAACTGCCGGCCTCGCCACTGCGCAGGGGCGCTCAACCGGTCGCGGGTGAGCCCCGGCGTCGGCCCTACAATCGACCCCCGGCGCTCGGCCAACCGGTTCACCAGGGTGGACTTACCGACATTCGGCCGCCCCACGACCACCACGTTGGGCAGAGCCTTGTCGGTCATGAGCGAGCCCCGGCAACGATTTGCTCCACCTTGTCGACCACCTGCTCCAAGTTCATGTCGCTCGTATCGACGACGATCGCGTCGCTGGCCGGCTTCAGAGGAGAGTGCTTGCGGGCCGAATCGCGGGAGTCGCGCTGCGCGATCTCGCTGAGCCCTTCGCTTACCGACAGTCCGGCTTGGGCGGCGCGGCGGGCTGCCCGCGTAACTTCGCTCGCGGTCAAGTAGATTTTCACGTCCGCATCGGGCAGTACTACGGTGCCTATGTCTCTACCTTCCACGATGGCTCCAGCGGGAGCGGCTTTGACTGCGCTTCTTTGCACCGTGACCATGTAGTCGCGCACCGACGGGTACTGGGCGATCACCGACGACGCCGCCGATACCTCCGGCCGGCGCAGTTCGCCGGTGATGTCCGAACCGTCAAGCAGAACCTTTCCGAAGACCACCTCGAGGTGGGTGTCCGGGACCAGGACGGCCACCTTCGCCTCATCTTCCAGGTTCACCTTGCTACGCAAGCAGCGTAGAGCGAAAGCCCGATACATCCCACCGGTGTCTACGTGCTCGACCCCCAGCCTCTTAGCGAGCAGCGCTGCGACCGAGCTCTTGCCGGAGCCGGCCGGACCGTCCACGGCTACAATCACCGTATCCTTCACGCGTTCAACTCCGCCAAGTCCGCTTCGAACTCCGGGTAGGAGATGCCCACGGCAGCCCAGCCCCGAACGTCGACCGGGCCCCCGCCCAGCAACCCGGCTACCGCAAAGGTGAGCGCCATCCGGTGATCACCACGAGAATTGACCGTGCCTCCGATCAGTGGCGTGGGTCCGGTTACGCGCAGCCCGTCTCCGAGTTCCTCCACCTGCGCGCCCAAGGCGTTCAGCCCCCGGGCCAGCACCTCGATGCGGTTGGCTTCTTTGAACCGCAAGTCGGCGGCGTCGGTTATCAGAGTTTCCCCCTCAGCCTGGGTTGCGGCCAGAGCCAGGATGGGCAGCTCGTCCACACACTTGGGGATCATCGCTCCGGAGATCGCAGTCGCCTGCAGCGCTCCGGCCGACACCTGGATCGTGCCCACCGGTTCCGGATCCATATGCGTAATTGTCGTATGAATATTCGCTCCCATGTCCTTTAAAACTTCTATCGCTCCGATGCGGCCCGGGTTGAGCCCTACCCCCGTCACCGAGATCTCAGATCCGGGGATCAGGCATGCTGCGACGATCAAGAAGGCGGCCGACGAAACGTCGCCGGGCACCGCTAAGCTGAAGCCGTTAGAACTGAACAGCTCCTCTCCGCCGGTGACGCTGACCCGGGTTTGCTCCGAGGCGACGCGGCAGCCCAGCCACCCGAGCAGCCTTTCGGTGTGGTCGCGGGTAGGTATCGGTTCCACGACGGTGGTCGTTCCCTCTGCCTGCAGTCCGGCCAGCAAAATGCACCCTTTTACTTGAGCGCTGGCCACCGAGGGCTGGTACTCGATGGACCGCAACGCGGTGCCGGTCACCGCTATGGGCGGCGTGTCCCCTTCCGCCAAACCCACCTGCGCTCCCATCCGCCTAAGGGGTTCGGCCACCCGTAGCATAGGCCGCTTCGACAGCGAGGCGTCGCCCCGCAATCGGTAGGTGCCCGGCCGGCCGGCTACGGCGCCGGTCAACAAGCGCATCGTCGTACCGGAATTGCCGGTATCCAGCTCGGCGGCCGGCGGCAAATCCCAGCGCGTGCCGGTAACCGTGAGGTCCCTCCCCGACGCCTCGATGCGCGTGCCCAAGGCCTGCAGGCAGCGGCGGGTCGAGCCCACGTCGGCGCCGCAGCTGTGCGCGGTGATCCGGCTCAGCCCCCCGGACATGCTTGCCAGCAGCAGCGCTCGGTGCAGCAGCGACTTGTCTGCCGGCGGGGTGAACGCGCCGCGCAGAGCGCCGGATGACTCGAAACGCCTGGCCGCGGTCACGGCCGGTCCACGGAGAAACCCCGGTCCCGCAGAGCCCTGACCGCCACCTCGGCGTTGTGGGATCCACTCACCGCAATATGAATCACTCCCCTGCCGCCTTCCGGCATATGCACAATATTCAAATCCTCGATGTTGACTCCCGACTCCCGCAGCCCCGTTGAAACCTCGGCAAGCACACCCGGACGGTCGGGCACCGCCACCAGGATCTCCTCCAGCTCGGAGATATCCATGCCGGCCTTCAGCGGCAGAGCGCGCCTTACCTCTCTGGCCTGGTGCAACGACTTCCCCAGCGCTTCCCAGTCCTGCCTGTCGAGCATTTCGGTGACACCGGCCAAAGTCCGCTCGAAGCGCTTCATCAACCCGAGCAGCGCCGGCTGGTTCTCTCGGACGATGTCGACCCACATCTCGGGCGAGCTTGCGGCGATCCGGGTCATGTCCCTAAATCCGCCGGCCGCCAGCAGCGGCAGCCCTTCACCTGAGGTCGCCGCGTCGGCAGCGAAGCCCATCAAGGTGCTGGACAGAAGCTGCGGCAGGTGGCTGGTCAACGCCAAGGCCTCATCGTGTTTGGCCGGATCCAGCCTCAGAACCTTGGCTCCGAGCCGCCCCAGAAACTCTTCAAGGGCGGCCTCGGCCTCGGCCGCGGTCTGTTTAATGGGCGTGAGAATCCAAAAGCAGCCGTCGTACAGGTCCGGGGAGGCGGCGGCGATGCCGTGGCTCTCGGAACCCGCCACCGGGTGGCCGCCGACAAAGTGCACCGCTGCGGTCGACGCGTCCTGTACCTGCTGGACGATGCCGGCCTTGGTGCTGCCGACGTCGGTCACCACGCAGCCGGCTTTCAAGAAGGGCGCTGCCTCGGCAAACACGCCCGGGATCGCTCTAACCGGTGTCGCGATCACGACCAGGTCGGCCTCCTTGACCGCCCAGGCCAGGGTAAAGGCGCAGTCGGTTATCGCTCCGGCTTTCAACGCGGACTGCGTCGCCTGCGGATCCGAGTCGAAGCCGACCACGCGCTCGACCAAACCCTTGCTCAAGCAAGCCATGCCGAAAGAGCCGCCCATCAGCCCCATGCCGAGAATAGCTACGGTTTCGATGCTCTTGGTGTCGCTCACGTCCCGCCCTGTCTGTCGAAAAGGTGACCGCTGTCCAGGCTACTGAGGAAGATCGGTGCGCAGTCCCCGGGCCTCTCTTAGATAAACATGCCGGAGGTCCTTATAGCCCTTGTCGGTATAAATATGCATCAGCACCCGGATGATCCGAGGCGGAGCTGCCTTGACGTCCATCTCCGTCGCACACAGCAGCGGAATGTCCGAGATCCCGATTGAACGCGCCGCATAGGCCGGAAACTGCGAAGTGATGTCCGGGGTGGCGGTAAAGATGATGGTGACCAGATCGTCGATTTCTAAGCTGTTCCGGCCCATCATCGTCCGTACCAGCTCTACCGTCGCGTCAACGACCTCCTGCTCGGTATCCTGCTTCACGGAGGTCGCGCCGCGCAGTCCGCGCAATCTGGACATGAAAAAATCGCTCCTTAGCCCGCCCGAACAGCCCTACAGACCTACTTCACGATACAGCGCGTCCACCTCTTGCCGCGACAGGTGCCGGTAGCTTCCCGAGGCCAGCTTGCCCAGAGTCAGGGGACCCAGCCCCGTACGCGCCAGCCTCACCACCGGCCGGCCGGCCGCATCCAACAGGCGCCGCACCAGGTGCTTGGACCCCTCGTGCACTCTCAGCTCCACAACGCTCCTGGCGCCGGCCCCTTTACGGGAGCCGAGCACGCGCACCGCGTCGACCTTGAACGGCTCGCGGCCGCCGAGGTCCACCCCCGTATCGGTCAACCGCCGGATCACCCCCTTGCCGAACAACCCTTCCACCTCCGCCACGTAGGTCTTGCCGACCTCGTACGAGGGGTGAGTCAGGCGATGGGTCAGCTCTCCGTCGTTGGTCAGGAGCAGCAAGCCCTCCGTCATCACATCGAGCCGTCCCACGGGGAAGACCCGGTGCTCGACGCCAACGATGTCGAGCACCGTTGTGCGGCCCTGGGGGTCGCTGGCGGTAGATATCACTCCCTCGGGCTTGTTTAGCATCAGGTAGACCTTGGAGGGATCCACCTGGACCCTCTCCCCGTCGACGGTCAGTCGGCCGGCCGCCGGATCGATGCGGCTACCGAGCACCGCCGGCTTGCCGTTGATGTGGACCCTGCCCTCCCGGATCAGCTTCTCCGAGGCCCGGCGCGACGCGATCCCGGCTTCGGAAAGGATCTTCTGCACCCGCACGCCGCTCGGCGGCTCGGCTCCGCCGGCTTTGCTCACAGCCCCGGACCCAGACCCGACTCCATCCGCTGCACCGTCACTCCGTCGGGCATGTAGTCGGCCAGCGAGGGCAGCTCGGACAGGCTGTCCAGGCCCAAACGCTCCAGCAGCACCGACGTAGTCCCGTACAGGATGGCCTGACCGGGACCCGAGTCCCGCCCGATCTCGGTCACCACCCCGCGGGACAAGAGGGTTCGAAGCACACCGTCACACGACACGCCCCTGATCTCGGCCAGCTGACCGCGTGAGATGGGCTGCCGGTACGCAACGATAGCCAGCGTCTCCAAAGCGGCTCGGCTTAGCCGGGGACTGCGTTGCTCGCCGACAAACCGCTCCAGGAACTCGGCCGTATCCGGGTGGGTAGCCAGCCGCCACCCGCCGGCCACTTGACGCAGCACTATACCCCGCCCGGCGCTTTGCAGATCTCGAGCCAGCAGCTTGAGCTGCTGCTCCATGTGCGCAGCAGTCACCTCGAACAGCACAGCCAGGTCCAAAGTCGGAATCGGTTCGTCGGCAACGAACAGGACCGCCTCCAGATAGTGTCCCAACGATTGATCATTCATCTGCAGCCACCCACTTCAGCGAGATTTCGGCAAACGGCTCTTCCTGGTCGATCTCGATAACCTTATGCTTGCTTAGCTCCAGGACCGCCAGCAGCGAAACGACCACGTCTATTCGGGAGGTCGACGCCGAGCACAGTGCCCGGAAGGTGCTCTGCCGCCGGCGGCGCATCCGCTCCTTTAGGGTATCGATCATCTCTTCGAGGCTCAGTTTCATCGGCGTGACGTGAGAAAGATCCACAGTTTCTTCCTCCGGGGGCGCAAACACTCGGGCCGCAGCCTGCGCCAGCTTCTTAGAGGTTAGAGCCCTCAGCGGATCCGGAGCCGCCGGGATCAGCTCCTCCGGCAGTTCGGCCGAGCGCGAGTAGAAACCCGCGTTGGCCTCGAGGCGGTCCGCCAGCTCCGACGCCATCTGTTTGAAGCTGGCGTAGACGATCAAACGGTGCAGCAGCCGGTCCCGCTCCTCGAGCAGCAGCTTGATCTCGGGGTCCTCGGTCGAGCGTTTGGGCAGCAGCTTGAGGGACTTGAGCTCCAACAGCGTAGCCGCCAGAACCAAGAAGCTCGAGGCGGTTTCCAGGTCGGCTTCGCCCAGATCACGCACCGCCCGCAGATACTCCTCGGTCACGCGCGCGATGCTTACGTCGGCGACATTTACCCGTTCCTTGGAGATCAACTGAAGGAGCAGGTCCAGGGGACCTTCGTAGACGTCCAGCTTTACGGCGTAGCTCACGGATCCAGAATAGCCAGGCGATCGGTGCATCGGTGGGATTTTGACCGGCTCAGTGCGATGGCCGCCGGAGTCCTACGGCTTCCCGAACCACTTTGATGGTTTCGTGCGCCGCCTCCCTGGCCACGGTGGCCCCTTCGTCCAGTAGCTTATCCAGCTGGACACGGTCGTCGAGGATCTCCTCGTAACGGAGCCGAAACGGGTCCAAAAACTCGATCAACGCGTCGGCCAGGCCGGACTTGAACTCTCCGTAACCCTTGCCTGCATAGTTCTGTTCCAGCTCTTCGATGCTCAGGCTGGTAACGGCAGAGTAGATCTCAAGCAGGTTCGAGACGGCCGGCTTGTCCTCGGCCCTTCGTACCTCCGTGCCCGAATCCGTCACCGCGCGGGAGATTTTCTTACGCACCACCTCGGGTGGGTCGTTCATCCAGATCAGGTTGTTGGGGCGGTCCGAGCTTTTGTCCATCTTCTTGGCCGGGTCGTCCAGGGACATGATCCGGGCACCGCCCTCGGCGATGAGGGGTTCGGGCACCGGGAAGGTCTCGCCCAGGGTGCGGTTGAACCGGTCGGCGATATTGCGCATCAGCTCCAGGTGCTGGCGCTGATCGTCCCCGACGGGCACCAGATCCGCCCGGTAGGCAAGCACGTCGGCCGCCATCAACACCGGGTACATGTACAAGCCGGTGCCGATCGCCTCACCCTTGAGGTTGCGGCTCTTGTCCTTGAACTGCGTCATGCGGCTCAGCTCGCCCATACGGGAGAGGCAGGTCAGATACCAGCTCAGCTCGCTGTGCTCGGGAACCTCGGACTGCAAAAACAGGGTGGAGTTCTCGGGATCTATCCCCGACGCGATGAGGCTGGCCGCGGTTTGACGGGACCTAAGGCTCAACAACTTGGGGTCCCACTCGACGGTGAGGCTGTGCAGATCCACCACGCAAAAGAAGCACTCGTGTTCTTGCTGCAGCGAGACCCAGTGGCGAAACGCGCCTATGTAGTTACCTAGATGAGGCACGTCGGCGGTGGGCTTCACCCCTGAAAACACTCTGCTCATCGTCCGTCCTTCTCACCCATCCGGCACCGATTCCTGCTTCATCTGGGTTTCAGCTAAGCGACCCCTGTCGAGCGTAGCTTTATGCTTAAGCCTAAGTGCTTAATTATCTCCTCGACACCCCACCTGACATAGCGGGCTTCCTGATGGTCGCGCTCGTGTTCGTCGTGGCCCTGTCTCTCCATGAGTTCGGCCACGCCGCGGCTGCGACTCTGCAGGGCGACCCGACGGCCAAAGACGCCGGCCGGCTTACAGTAAACCCGAAAGCCCACATGGACCCTCTAGGCACCGTGATGATCGTCCTAGTGGGCTTCGGCTGGGGCAAGCCGGTACCCTTTGCTCCCAATAAACTGCGCAGCGCCCGGTTCGGCGCGGCGCTGGTTGCCGTAGCGGGACCGGCCGTCAACTTTGCGCTCGCGATCACCGCCGCGGCATTTTTCGTCCGCCTGATCGGAACCGCCTCCAACCTGACGCTCGAGTTTCTATTCATGAACCTTCGACTCAACGTTGTGCTCGGCGTTTTCAACCTTCTGCCTATACCCCCGCTGGATGGTTCTCGCCTGCTCAGCGTATTCCTGCCCCCCAGCAAGCAGCACTGGATTTACTTTCTGGACAGGTGGGGATTCGTAATCCTGTTGGTCTTCGTATTCCTGCTGTTTCCGTTCTTCGCCGGCCCCATCATCAACGGCGTCGTCGAGTTCATTTTGACGCTAGTCGGTGGAGCTATCTAGTACCCCGGCTATTCTAGTACCCCGGCCACTAACTTTCGCGACGTTTGGTGGGGCCCGCGAGGCGCTTCCCGGCAAGGCCGCAGCGAGCGCCTATAGCCATGACCAATCTTTAACCTTCAACCTCAACTGCAAGCAGCCACCGCGTAACCTCGGGTTACGCGGTGGCTTTTACTCAACGCTCCCCGCAGTTGCCTTCAACTGCCCCGCAGCAGAACTTCCCTGGCCATGTCTCTATACTCGTCGGCCCGACCGGACTGGGGCGCGTGAACGAGCGCCGGCTCCCCCGCTCCCGCCGGCGAGACCTCGGATAGCTTGGTCGCCTTGTGGATGACCGTCTTGAACAGCAAGCCTGGGAAGTTCTCGGAGATGCTGCTCATAACCGCGCTGCCGACTTCGGTCCCGGTCTCGCTCATCGTCGCCAGGATACCTAGAACGATGAGCTCAGGATTTAACGTCCACTTGACCTTATGGATTACGTCCAAAAGTAAAGACATCCCCTTTACGGAGAAGGTTTCACAGTCCACCGGCGCGAGCACGGCACCGGCCGCGGTCAGCGCGTTCACCGTCAGAAGGCCCAGCGACGGCGGACAGTCGATCAGCACGTAGTTGTAACGGCCGAGGCATGACTCCAGACGGGTCTTCAGCACCTGCACACCGGCCGCATCCGCCGCCAGAGCAAACTCCGCTGCAGCAAGGTCGATACCGCAGGGAATCAGGTCCAATCCGGGGACCGCAGTGTGGTGCAAAAGGTCTGCGATATCGACCGCAGGGTCCAAGAGCAGTTCGTACACGCCAAGATCAACCTCATCGGGACACAGGCCCAGCCTTGCGGAAAGTGTTCCCTGTGGATCGAGATCGACCGCCAAAACCCGGGCTTCCTCCTCACACAATGCCGCGCCGAGATTGATGGCGGTCACCGTCTTGCCGGCCTTCGCCCTCTGATTGACCACCGCGACGATTCTTCCTGTGGGCAGCGACGGGTCGACAAGGCCGGGGCCGGGTGAATCCGGCCGAATTGGTGGAGCCTCAACCTCTACCTCATGATCAGGCGGAAAAAGCTCAGTTAAAAGGTTTTGTTGAACGAAGCGGTTCAGCGACACGCTCAGAGAGTCCATTTGCCCCCTCGTCGACAAATCTCTGGAAGGACCGCAAATAATAGGGGAGGCGAAAGCTTCACTGCCGGATTTAAGGGGACAATCCTCGGCCCTACGTGCCCTTCTGTTTGCAGGGCATGCACAGACTTGCGGCGGGGACGGCGTCCAGGCGTTCTGGGTTGATCTCTTTTCCGCAGCGTTCACACACCCCGTAGGTACCTTCGTCTATCCGCTCGAGCGCTTCGTCCAGGTCCTCGAGACGCTGGCGCAGACCTTCTGCCAGGGAAAGGACCTTGGCCCGCTCGGCCGTTGACTGAGCGGCGTCGGCAAAGCCTTCATCGAAATGTACGTCGACCTTGCCGTCGGCGGTGAAGCCCAAGTCGGACAACTCCGTTCTAACTATGTCCTTTTCGTCTTGCAGCCTACGTTGCGCAGACTGCAAGTCGTCCTTCGTCAGACCCACGTTGCCTCCTTAATGAAAGCCGGCCGAGGCCGGCCGTGCAGCCGCTGACGCCGATAGAGGTCTCAGACCTCCGGACCGAACGCCGGTTACCGGACGCGCAATCGCCTCATGGCGACCGGCACCACGTGCCGCTTAGGAATTACCAAACCAAATACCTAGTTGAAGCATAGTGCCTTTTGGCTAATTTGCGCAGGAAACCGTCTCAGCAGCGCTCCATCGCCAAGTCCAAAGCACAGACCCAAACGTCCCTTACGGGACCGTCAAACTACGGAAACGGGGGCGCCGGCTCGGTCGGAAGCAGGATCTCCATTTCGACGTGGCCCACGCTCAAGCCCAGGGCCTCTGCGGCCGCCCTGGAAAGATCCAGGACGCGGCCGTGTGCGTAGGGTCCCCGGTCGGTAATGACGACCACGACGGCCTTGCCGCCGTGGGTAACCTTCAAAAGGGTGCCCATGGGTAGGCTTAAGCTAGCCGCCGTCATCTGAGCCTCGTAAAACGTGGCCCCGCTGGCACTGCGGCAGCCGTCGAACCCGGGTCCGTACCAGGAAGCCTCTCCCGAGGTCACCACCCCGCTGGGGCTGAGCTTGTCGGGCATCAATCCGGATCCGCCGGTGGCCGGTGAATACCAATTCAACAGCGCAGCCAACTTCTGGTCTCTGGCCGCAATACCCGGGGTGCAGCTCCCGGAGGGTTCGGGCTCCTTCACCGCTGCCGCCCGGGCGGCCAGCACCGCCTGCTCGGCCTCCTGCGCCTGTTCAATCGCTTCCTTGAGCTGGGCGAGCGATGAGGCCCTTTGTTGCCGGGTGTCTTGCAGATCTGCCCGTTCGGCATCGAGCCTTTCCACTCGGCCCCGCAACTCCTGCACCGCCCCGGCCAGCTCGGCCTTCTCGATCTCCAGATCCTCCTTGAGCCGGTTGGCCTCGATGATCGTCGCGCCGTCCTCCTCCGCCAGGCTCTCAAAGAACACCCGCACGCGCGGCAGATCTCCGAAGCTGGTTGCGTTGAACAGCACCGACAGGATGTTGGCCGGCCCGTTCATGTACATACGGCGGGCCCGGTCGTTGGAGGCCTTACGGACCTGAGTCATCTGCGACTCCAGCTCCGCGACGTGCCCTTCGGCAAGGTTGATACGCTCCCGCAGCGTGGCTACCTCGGCTTCGTCCTGCGCTATGGTGTTGCCGACCGAGTAGATTCTTGAATCGATGCTCTTGAGCTCGCCCAAAACCTTCGAGGTCTGGTTTTGGGCGTTCTGAAGCCGGTTGCGGATGGACTCCAGATCGCCGGACTGGCCCGAAGCGGCGGGTGCGGGTGCCACCAAGTAAGCCAGAACAGCCATCGAGGCCACCGCACGGCAGAGTTGACGCGAGAGCGGGCGCTCAGGCCGGCAGTTCACTGGAGAGACCTTACCAACAGGCGCACATCCGTTCAAGGATTCCCCCGACCGGGGCCGCCGCCCACTCCCGCCAACGCGCCCCAAACCTCGCAAGAGTTAGTGACCAGGGGTGCTAGCCCAGTAAGGCATCAATCGGTTTGTAGCTCATCCCATGAGCCTCCGCCACCGCCTGGTTGACGAGGTGACCCTGAAGCACGTTGACGCCCTTGCACAAAGCCCGGTCGGATTCGCAGGCTTGGTGCAGACCCTGGTTGGCCAGCTCCAGTACGTAAGGCAGGGTTGCGTTGGTCAAGGCGTAGGTGGACGTGTGCGGGACCGCCCCGGGCATGTTGCCCACACAGTAGTGGACCACCCCTTCGTGCACGAAGGTCGGGTTGGAGTGCGAGGTCATCCTGGAGGTCTCAAAACAGCCGCCCTGATCCACCGAGATATCGACCACAACCGATCCCGGCTTCATCCGGGCAACGAGCTCCTTGCCGACCAAGTGAGGTGCGCGGGCTCCGGGCACCAGGACGGCCCCCACGACCAAATCCGCCTCGACCACCGCGTCCTCAATGGTGGTCTGGTTGGACATGATGGTTACGATGCGCCCCTTGTGAATCGAGTCTATGTAGCGAAGGCGATCGATGCTGCGGTCCAGGACCAGCACTTCGGCTTCCAGGCCCTGCGCCAGCCAGGCCGCGTTGGCGCCGGCCATGCCCGCGCCCAGCACGACCACCTTCGCCGGGTGTACTCCCGAGACGCCCCCCAGAAGAATGCCCCGCCCTGCGTGTTCTTTCTCCAGCAAATTCGCGCCCACCTGCGGAGCCATGCGCCCGGCCACCTCGCTCATAGGGGCCAGCAGCGGCAGATGGCCGGCTTGGTTCTGTACCGTCTCGTAGGCAACGGCCGCCACCTTGGAATCGATTAGCGCCTGCGTCACCGGCCGGCTCGCAGCCAGATGCAAAAAAGTGAAAAGGATCTGGTCCTCGCGCAGCCTGCCGAATTCCGACGGCACCGGCTCCTTGACCTTAAGTACCATCTCCGACTCCGACCAAACGGTTTCGACGTCGGTCAGCTCGGCTCCCGCCCCCAGGTACTCCCCGTCATCGATGTGCGATCCGGCGCCGGCGTCCTGCTCCATCAGCACCCGGTGGCCGGCGGAGGTCAGCTCCCTGGCTCCCGCAGGCGTCAACGCCACCCGGTATTCGTGATCCTTTAGCTCTGCGGGAACTCCTACTATCAAACCGCCACCACTCCTAACCTGCCGTCAGTCCAAATCGTGAATCCGCTCGTGCTCCTTAACTTTGTACAAGGTAATTCCCACTATGCTCTTGCCGTCCACGATCCGACCGTCCTCGATGGCGGGTATGACCTCGTCGCTCAACAGCCACTCGGAGCTGATGGGTTCCCCTCCGTCGTGAGAGGGCATTTCCGCTACCGGCTCCAGGCCCGTGCCCACGAACACATGTATCTCCTCGTCGGTCATTCCGGGGCTGGCATAGAATTTCGTCAAAAGCTCCAAGTGTTCGCAGCGGTACCCGGTCTCCTCTTCGAGCTCCCGGCGCCCGCACACCCACGGGTCCTCTCCCGGATCGAGCTTGCCGGCCGGAATCTCCAACAACGTGTCACCGGCCGCCTGCCGGTACTGGCGCACCATCAGCACCCGGCCGTCCTCATCCACCGGAACTACGGCCACCGCGCCGGGGTGCTTGGCCGTGTAGTAGTCCTTGATCATGCCGCCGGGAAGCTCCACGGCATCGCGCACGACGGTGAAAAACCCCGCGTCCAGAACCTGTTCGGACTCTAGAACCTTCCTATCCCCTATCATTCCTCGATCCTAAACCACCGCGGGCGGGTGCGCCGCCGGCCGGTTACCGAGTGACCCGGGGCACTAGCTGAGACGGGCGTCCTCGGAAGATCTTGCCGCCCCGGCCGCCTCGGCAGGCGCCCCGGAGGGAAGGTTGAAGGTTCCCCGATCGACGGCACGGCGCACGGCCGCCGCCACGAACTCACGGAACATGGGGTGGGCGCGGTTGGGGCGGGAGCGAAACTCCGGGTGGAACTGGCTGGCCATGAAAAACGGGTGATCGGTCAGCTCGACGATCTCCACCAAGCGGCCGTCCGGAGACGTTCCGCTAAAGACGAGACCGTGGTCCCGCAGCAGTGAGTGGTAAGAGGTGTTTACCTCGTAGCGATGCCGGTGCCTTTCGTAGATGACCTCTTGCCCGTAAACCTCGTGCGCTCTACTTCCGGGCCACAGTCGCGCCGGATAGAGTCCCAGCCGCATCGATCCGCCCTTTTCGCTGACATCCTCTTGGTCGGGCATCAGATCGATCACCGGGTGCGGCGTCATCTCGTCGAACTCGTGCGAGTTGGCGTTGGGCAACCCGGCGACATTGCGCGCAAACTCGATTACCGCACACTGCAATCCCAGGCACAGACCTAGGAAGGGAATGGACTCCTCCCGGGCCACCCGTACCGCATCGATCTTGCCTTCAATGCCGCGGATGCCAAATCCTCCGGGAACCAAAACCGCGTCGAGGCCCAGGATCGTATCCAGCCCGCCCGAGGTAAGGTGCGACAGCATGGGAACGGGATCCGCATCGTCGGATCCGGCCGGCTTTTCGTCGGAGGCGACCCAAACTATCTCGACGTCCGCCCCCACCTCGTAGCCGCCGGCCTTCACCGACTCGATGACCGACAGATAGGCGTCGGGAAGGTCCACGTACTTGCCGAAAATTCCGATCCGGACCTTGCCCTTGGGGTGCTCAACGCGATCCACCAACGCCTGCCACTCGGATAGATCCGGTGCCGGAGCCTCGACCTGCAGATGGTCCAGGACGAAGTCATCCAACCCCTCCTCACGCAGAACCAGGGGAATGCGGTAGATGTTGGGCGTATCCATGGCGCAGGCAATTCCGTTCACTTCCACATCGCACAGCAGCGATATCTTCTGCTTCAGCTGCGCACCTACTTCTCGGTCGGAGCGGATTACCAAGGCATCGGGCTGGATTCCAATACTGCGCAACTCACGGACCGAGTGCTGAGTGGGCTTGGTCTTTAGCTCACCGGACGGGCCGATGTAAGGGGCCAGGGTCACATGTACGTAGCAAACGTTCTCTCTGCCCACCTCGAGCCGGAGTTGCCGGATGGCCTCCAGGAAGGGCAGACTCTCGATGTCGCCCACGGTGCCCCCGACCTCGGTAATCACAATCTCGGCCTCGTTGGATTGACCGACCCGAAGGATCCGATCCTTGATCTCATTGGTGATGTGGGGGATCACCTGCACGGTGTCACCCAAGTAGTCCCCGCGGCGCTCCTTGGCGATAACCGATTGGTATATGGCCCCGGTGGTGACGTTGGAGCTTCGCCGCAGGTTCTCGTCGATGAACCGTTCGTAGTGGCCCAGATCCAGATCGGTCTCGGCTCCGTCGTCGGTCACGAAGACCTCGCCGTGCTGGAAGGGGCTCATCGTTCCCGGATCCACATTGATGTAAGGATCCAGCTTCTGCATGGTGACACGAAACCCACGGCACTTGAGGAGTCGGCCCAGGGAGGCGGCGGTAAGACCCTTGCCCAAACTCGAGGCAACTCCGCCGGTTACAAAAATATGCTTAGCCACTGAAACCCAGGTTACCAGACCTCCAAACCGCATCGGAAGCCTTTTCGGGCGGCTGACCCGGTTTTTGGTCCCGGTCTCCGCCGAGCGTTAGCTCACTCCCGTTCCTCGGCTGAGTGGACCAGCACCAGATAAGCCAAGCTGAGCGTGAGCATGGAGGCTGCTACGCCGGCGATTATCGCTCCGGAATCGTTTACCAGGCTGCCCAGCACCGCAGCCACCGTGGCCGAGGCCAGACCAACGTCGAGCGTGGGCAGTCTGGAGCGAACCCGGGCCAGAGAGCGCGGTTGGACTTTGACCAAAAACAACCAGAACGCAACCGCCAGCGGGATGGTCGCCACCCAAAAAGAAGAGACCGATACCTGGAGATTGGCGACCAGCTTGCGCTCCACTATCGAGTACAGAGGCCCAAAACCTTCGTTCATCACGCGCTCTATAAGCCGGCCCAAATGCGTCCGCCTCTCCGCCGGTCTGGCCAGGTCCAGCAAACCGAACGCAGCAACCGCCAAAGTGGTGGCGGCCGCCCCACCGACCACCGTCCGCCAGCGAATCTTGCGGCCCTGCAATAGCGTCACAAATACCAAAATGGTGGGTGTAAACGCCAAAATCCCGCCTACGTCGGAGCCCCATATCGGAACCCCCATGACGATCAGGGCTGCGACGAGCAGCCCTACCGAGGCCGCGCGTCCTGTCGTACCCCGAAACCGCGCCGCAAGGACCGCGGCCAGCAAACAGGTCGCCGTCGCCAGCTGACCGTAAGAGTAATTGCTGATCCCGTACAGACGGGAGTTTCCGGTCGGCGAGTATCCGAAGGCTGCGCCCAGGCTGAGCCGGGATCCGGTCATCACATCGAACACCAATACGCCGGCAACCATCGACAGCACGAGCACCAGACCCGAGTAGGCATGCTTGGAGCGGGCACCTAGCACCGACGCCACCACTGAAGTGCCCGCGGCTGCCGCCAAGACAAAGGCCCAATAAAAGCCCAGCCCCAGATCCTCGAGACTGAACAACCTTGCCAGGTATGAGGCAGGAAACACGGTCAACGTCCCAAGGACGGCGAAGGCCACGCCGCGGCGCCACCGGGCACCCAGACGTCCCATCAGCACCACCACGGTTCCCACCGCCGCCAACGCCATGGTGAGCACGATTGCCAAACTCGTTGGAACCAGCAAACGCTCCCGGAAGCGGGAGGCCCGGTTCGATGAGACCAGGTGATCCACCCGATCGACGAATGGCAAAGAAACCGGCGAGACCTCAGCTCGACGACCCTCCATCTCAATCGGCCGCGGGACACCAAAAACGTCTAGCACCGTCGGAGCGATATCGACCAGAGTCAGAAAGCCCGCCCGCTGGGTCGAAGCAGACTTCAGATAACCTGAAACACCTCCGGGCGTGCGAAGGGCGGCCACGGTCAGGTTTCGGCTCCCGCGCAGGTTGTATGGAGCCACCACCAGCACGCTGTCCATTTCGGGATCCACTCGCTCCATCAGTCGACCGAACAGTTCGTCGGAGTCGGCCAGCGCGGAATCCCACAGCTCATAGAACCGATCCGAGCTTACCTTCGACCGATAGTCGAGCACCCGCGCCAGGTCGGAACCTTCCACCATCACCACCTTGGCGCCAGACTCTCTTTCCGAGGCGGAGTTGCCCCAGTGTCGGTCGAATTCCTCCATCGCGGCGGATGTATCCAGCCGGACCCCGTAGGGCGCAGGAGGATCCTCTTGCCGTAAGCCAGGACCAAGCTCTCCTCGGGCCACTACCCCGTCGCGGTCCGCCAGGGCCAGCCCAACCTGCCGCTCATAGGAGGCGGAGGTGGTGTCGGTACCGTCGGCGTTGCCGATAACTGCCGACCCGATCCCATTTTCCTCGAGCGTTTCCTGGAGCAGGCCCAAAACCGCGTCGTACGGGTGCTGCTGGTTGGTTCTGACGATGCGCGGCCAGTGCAGAACGACGAACTCGCCGTCGACGATCACGCCCGTGCGACGGCGGAAAATCTCCTGAGCTTCGGCTCCCAACCTCTTCTCGGTTAGACCCAAGACCTGTCCATCCACCGAGGGAAGGCCTGCCGCACGGGACCCGGCCGATATGGTCAAGTAGGCATTGCCCGGCCTGGCCTTCGCCGAGACGCTGCGCGGCGCCAGGTTCGCCAGAGCGGCGTCCTCGAAGAAGCCTTCCATGGCCGGCAACTCCTGCGAGGCCACGTCCGACCAGGTCAAACCCGGCAACGATACGACCAGCAAGCGCCCTTGCGGCCCCTGCGACTCGGCGGGAGTGGCGGCGCCCGCCGGAACCGCAGCCCCGAGCCCCAACGCCACCAGCGCCAAGGCCGCGAACCGGTGCCTTAGACGCGGGGTCAATTCCGCTCCTTCCGGGGCAGCCGCCCCAATCGGTCCAGGCCCCGCAGCGGCGGTACCGCTTCTATGATGCGGCTAAGCGACACCACCTCGGACAGTAGGGTGAGAAGCACCAGCGCCACCGCCACGACCGTGCGGACCTGCGGCGCCGTCACCAGCACCGCGGTCACCCCCAACGCCGCCCCCAGCGCATTGGCGCCGGTATCGCCCAGCATAAAGCGCTCGCGCACGTCGCCGGCCGCCAGAGCCAGCCCCGCGCCGATCACCACGGCAAGCGCCGTGGAGGCCTCGGATGAACCGCCGGCCGCCCCCAGGGGGATGTAAGCCAGCACTGCCCACTTCAACGTGCGGCCCGGCGCTCGGTCCAGCAAGTTGCCCAGGTTGGCGGCCAGAGCGATAACCGCGGCATCCACCAAGACCCGGCCCGGCCGGTTGCCGTTAATAAAACCGGAGAGCACGAGTGCCGCCGCCGCTCCGCCGCCCAACTTCACAAATCCCGTCGTAACTCGGCCGCGCAGCGCCGCCCCAATATGGCCGCGCAAGCCTCTATCGTCGGCGTCCCCCAGCAGGTCGTCCATCATCCCAAGAAACCCGAACGCCGTTACCGCGGCCAGCATCGTCACCCGAGCCGGCGCAGCCGGATCTCCTACTCCGAACATGCCCAGCAGGGCGCGCCCGCCTTCGACGGCCAGCGCAGCCGCGACCACGACCAGGCCTGCGGCGGTGGGGAGTTGCGCTCCCCTGTAGTTGCTCCGCCGCAGCACCGGGTGGAATAAAACCGCGCTCGCCGTGCGCAGCAACAGCCACCCCGCCACAACGCCGGCGAGCAAGGCAGCGAGGACGGTCATTCGGCGCCACCGGCAGCGCGTGTGTAACGTATCGCAAAGACCGGCGCCGCTACGACAAACATGGTCGCCGGAACCGCTAGCGAAGAGTCGTTGGCCACCAGACCCATCACCGCCAGGACTCCAAGTCCGGCGACCGCCGCCGACCAGCCCGGCTCGCGGCGACGCGGCGGGGCGTCGAGCCCAATGGTCCCGCGTGCAACCAGGAACACATACACGGCCGCGCCCAGCATCAGAACGGCCAGGCTCACCCAGGCCGTGAGCTCCGCGCTGCCGAAGCTAGCTTGCAGCCGGCGCCCCACACTGTCGGCGAACGGAGACCACCGACCTTCCAGCAAGTTTTGGGCCAGACGCGCCAGGTGGGTGCGCGCTCCGGGCGGGCGGCTGGCATCCACGAACGCAAAAGCCAGGACCAAGGCAAGGGTTCCGGCGCCGAGCCCTGCGATGTGCAGCCAGCGGAGCCTGCGGCCGGCCAGCAGCAACCCGGTGACACCAAAGGCGGGGACCATCGAAACCACACCCCCGACGTCTCCGCCCAGCATCGGCAGTCCCTCAACCAGGACGACCAGGCCAAGCATCACCAGGACCGGCCATAACGCCCGCCGGCCATGGCGCTCCACGGTAAGCACCGCCAGCAAGACTGCAGTGGTCCCAAACAGGGCAAAAGCCAGATTACCAAAACCTGCGAAGCGCCCAGCCACCGCCACCGAGTAACCGAAGACGGAGTTGACCTGCAAGGGCGCCCCCAGAACCACGTCAAGGGAGAACAGGACCGCGATCGCCCCCAGCACCGCCATCAGGCCCAAGCCCTCGCGGCGGCGCTCGATGAAGAGCCCCGTAGCCGCAGTCGCCGCCGCAACGAACATTACGCCGGCAAAGTACAGGACGGTTCGTTGACGAACGAAATCGAGCTGGGCCACCAGGTACGTACCGGGCACCAGGCCAAGAATTCCCATCGCCAGGGGCTCGATCCACCCGCGCAGCCGCCCCGGCAGACGGTGGCGGAAGACAACTGCGGCCAGCAAAGCCGACACCAAAACAAAGATGGCCAGCACGACCTTCGTCATTAGGCTCTCATGGAAGTCGGCATCTTCAGAGGCGGCGATCAGGTGGCTCACACGGTCTCTGACATCGGGCTGCGCTACCTGGAAGGGACGGCCCTCCATCTCACGGACGTGCTCCAGGCCCACCAGGTCAAGCACCGTCGGCGCTACATCCGCGAGCTGCACATAGCCGTCCCGCCGGGTCGTAGACGAGCGCAGCAACCCCGGTTTGACTCCCGGGGACCGCAGCGCTGCCACGGCAAGCTCGGGGCTGGAACCGGAGGTGACCGGCGACAGCACCAAGACCGCGTCCCGGCTTGGATCGGTGCGGCCGATCAGCGCGCCCAGCAGTTCATCCGACCCGGCGAGCGCAGCGGCGCGCACCGCCTGCCCCTGAGCTTGACCTGTTTCGAGTTCGTAGAGGCTTGCCCGGTGCAAATCGGATGCCTCGACCAGGGCCACCCTGGTACCGTCCCCCGACCAGAAACTATCGAAAGCTCTTAACACTGCATCCGGGTTCAGACGGTGCCCGAACGCGGCGGCCGGATCACGTTGCAGCAAAGAGCGCCCCACCGTTCCGTGGGGGACAACACCGTCGGTTCCCATCAGCGCCGTCACCGCACCCCGAGCATAGGCTCGGTCCGGCGGGTCTTCCCCCTCGGTATCCTCAACGGTATCGGCGTTGGCGATAACCGCGCGCTCGACCCCGGCCTCACGGAGCAGGTCACCCAGGTGGCCGGGTTGAGCCCCAAATGGCGAGCTGTCGTTACGGGCTCTCGCCTCCGCCGCAGACAGGTAAACAACGCCCGAGGGCACTTCGCCCAGCCGCCGCTGCAGAATGGTCGATGCCCGCACCCCCAGGTACGTCTCGTCCGGATCGAGGGCAACTCCGGCATCCTCCGGAGGAGCCATCGCGCGCGTACCGGCCCCGATAGACAGATACGCCTCCGTAACGGACGCTGGACGCCGGCCGATCCGGGTCGACAGGTCGCCTATCGCCGCGGTTTCCAACAGTGCGTCCAGGTTGGGAGTGTCGTGCTCCAAGACGTCGGCCCAGCGGACCCCGGGGAGGGAAATAATCAGGACCCGGTCGGCCTGCTTCACCGGATCAGCCGCGTCCGGAGCACACCCCCCAAGGACGGTCGCGGCCAGGATCAAGGCCATCAGCAGGATGGGTCCGCGGTGCATCACGGGAGGGTTCCCCCGGGGGCCGGATCGCTGCCGGGCGCCTGCGGGAGCGACCATGGACGTTGGGTCAAGGCCGCCGGGAGCCCCGATAGGCGGTATCCGAGGAAGACCAGGCCGCCGCCGATCACGCCCGAGGCGGCCAAGACGGCCAGGTCGTACAGCCGTCCACTTCCACCCTCCAGCGCCACCCGACTCGCCAGCCAAACCAGCAACCCGGCCGCGGCGGACACTGCGGCCATCGTCGCCAGCCGCTTGGGCATTACCGACCCGCCGGTACGTCGGCCCAGGCTGCGCAAAAGCACAACGCAGCCCAAGGTATACGCAAGCGTATGCCCGGCGCCCAGCATCGCGACCCGGCCGGCGCCGCCGGCGGTCAGGGCGCCGATCGCCATTACGCCCACACCGGCCAGGGAAGCTGCCACCGCCACCACTCCGGGAAATCGGCTCTCGTTGAGCGCGTAGTAGGCGCGCGCCAGCAAGAGGAAGGCGCCGTACGGGAACAGGCCCACTCCAAGAGCCGCGACCGCCGCCGCCAGCAGACGAGGTCCCTGATCGGCGGCTTCACCAAAAGCCACCAACCGCATACCCGGCAGGGCCAAAGCCGCCATCGCCGCAGTTACCGGCAGCACAAACAGAGCGATCCGCTCCAGAGCCCAGCGCACGCTGGTCCGGAACCTCTCGAGGTCGGACCCGGCGCCCTCACTGACCAGCTCCGGCAGTATTGCGGTCTGGACCGGCTGCGACAGGATTCCAAACGGGGCCAGGAAGAAGACCCAGCCAACCTGGTACGCGACCACCGCACCCTCCACCGCAGATCCGGCCATGATGGCCGCTCCCAGCAAGAGTCCTGCGGCACTGTGCAGCATCACGCCCCAGCCGGACTGCCTGAGCACCTCATGCACCCGCGGGTCGCGCAACCTCAAACGGGGCCACAGATGAAATCCCGACGCCCGACAGGCGGCCAACAGGACCCCCACAAACGCGGCTACGCCTCCGGTGCCGGCAGCCACCAGCAGCCAGCGCTGATAAGCGGAAAGGTCGAACCCGGGCGGGCCCTGTACCGACGCCCCAAACGCCAACAGACACGCCACCATTACAACCGTGCTTCCGATCGGCGCCGCCACGGTCACGGCAAAGCGCCGGCGGGCGTGCAGTACGGCGATGGCAATGGTTCCCGCGCCGTACATAACGACCTGGGGAGCAAAAAACCGCAATAGAAACGTAACCAGCTCCCTTTGTTCGGTAACCACCTCCGGAGGGACCCCCAACGTCAGCAGGCGCGCGATCAGCGGGGCGGCCGCCACAACTCCGACGGCAACTGCGCCCAATCCAAGCACCGCGACTCCCAAGATCCCGCCGGCCACCTCCTGAGCCCCCTTGGTGTCGCCGGCGCTCATCAGCCGTACGAACGTCGGCACCAGTACCGCCGAAAGCGCGCCGGCCGCCAGTAGCTCGAACAGGACGTTGGACAGGGAGTTGGCGGCCTGGAAGGCGTTGCCCAGATAGCTGGTGCCGAGCACGGCCGCCACTACCAGCACGCGCGCGAAACCCATCGCTCGGGAGAATGCAACAATCGCGCCCATACCGACCGCCGCACGAGCGGTGTCGGTCACTTTTCTCATGTTCGGCCAACCCTATCCCGCACCCTATACGTCCCGCTTTGCGAAGCCGTCGTCGTACCGCCGGGAATCCGCTTGAGTTTCGTTCGAGAGCAACTATTTCGTACCATCAGATAGGTTGAGTCCCAACGCTCAAAACGAAGGGAACCAGATTACTGCCAGCTGCGGCAAAGGCCGCTTTTACCGCGAAGATAACGGCGTTTGGCGCTACGGCCCCGGCGGCAGAGCCGTGTTCGGCGGCCAAGATATGACCTTGACCAACTTTTTCGACTTCCCCCGCGGCGTGACCGATCAAGGTGAGGTCGTACACGTGGCCCGGGGCTTGGCCATGGAGGACAAGCTGCTGTCCTGGTGCCTGGAGTGGGACCGGGGAGCGCCGACCATAGACGTGCCCGTCGCCGAATGGGACCGCCGCGATGAGGTCATCGGCATATGGGCGCCGGAGTTGCAGCACGAAGGCGGCATCCGGGGGATGAAGTTCGACTCGCTACAGGACCAGTCGGACAGCATCTACGCGAATGTGCCCATAGCCCCCAACCGGCCGCCTCCCGACCGGGTACGCGGGTTCACCCTTCTTGAGCGGGACCTGCGGCGCAAGACCAAGGCGGCCGAACCCATCCGCGTCAAAAAGAAGAACTGGGTTCCCTGGTGGGACCGGCCGCGCCGGGACGGGACCTTCTAGGTTCCCCGAGCCTTCTAGTGCCGTGACCACTAGTGGTCTGTCGTAGAAATAGCATGTGTACCGAGAGCGTCCAGACGCGCCGAGCGCAAAGCGCGAGGAGGGCGGATACCGTCCTGCCGTATCTTGCGTATTGTAGAGTTCCATGGTCCGCAGGTGTGAGGATGAAGCCATGAGCGATCCCGACAGCAGCGAGGCGATACACCGGAGCCGCCCCCGATGGCGCGGGAGGACGAACGGGGCCTTCCGGTGGAGCCCGGCAGGCCATGGAGATGACTCGGAAACATCGCCGAGACGGTCGGCCCGCGGTCTGCGGACCATGGCGCTGGTTGGGGCGACGGGAGCAATCCTCTACGTGTTCGTGGTACCTCAGCTGGCGCGCGGCATGGAGTCATCCGGTGTCCTCGCCACCGTCGACCTGTGGCTGCTCGCAGGTGCGCTCACGCTGCAACTGGCGTCGCTCGTGGCCTACAGCCTGCTCACGCGTGTCTCCCTTCCCGCCGAGCCACGGGTTCCGTTCGTGACGCTGCTGCGGATCCAACTGGCCACGAAGGCCCTTGCGCACGTGGTCCCCGGGGGAACCGCGGCCGGCAGCGCTCTCGGCTACCGGTTGCTCACGCGGGCCGGCGTGCATGGAGCGGCCGCGGGGTTCTCGCTGGCATCGGTCGGGCTCGGCTCAGCGATCGTGCTGAACGTGATCGTCTGGGTGGCGCTCGTCGTGTCGATCCCGGTTAACGGAGTGCAGCCCGTCTACTCCGCCGCTGCGATCATCGGTGCTGGGCTGCTGGCAGCCGCGGCTGCGCTGGTGTTCCTGCTGCTGCGAGGACGAGCACACGCTGAGCGAGTGGTCCGGTGGATCCCCTTCGTCGACGGAGACGCAGCAGCCGCCTCTTTGCATCGAGTGGCCGATCGCCTCCACGAGATCGCGCGGCGACGCGACCTGCTGCGCAGCGGCGTCGGCTGGGCGGCCGCCAACTGGCTGCTCGATGCAGCGTCGCTTTGGGTCGTCCTCCGAGCGTTCGACATCACGCCGCATCCAGTCGAACTGATCGTCGCCTTCGGCATAGCCCAGGTACTCACGACGGTGCCGGTGACGCCTGCAGGGCTCGGGCTCGTCGAGGGGGTGCTTCCCGCTCTTCTGGTCGCGTTCGGAGGCATGCCGCTGGGAACCGCAGTCCTGGCGGTGCTCGTCTGGCGGCTACTCCAGTTCTGGTTGCCGATCCCGCTGGGCGCAGCGGCCTACGGCTCCTTGCGCCTCGCACATCGACGGTCCGGCAACCCCCCGGTAGCCGGCGACTCGCCCACCGAACGTTCGGCGGCGCCCGGGGTCCGAGCGCCTGCTTCGGACTCCGCCCGGGTCGGCGCGGTCGACCATACGGCCGGAAAGGCCAGGTGAGATCGGTGGGTCGCATCCTGGTTATCACCAACGACTTCCCCCCGCGCTGTGGCGGCATCGAGACGTTCATATTCGCACTGTGCGCTCGGCTGCCCGCCGACGAGCTCGTGGTGCTCACCAGCTCGACCCCTGGCGGTGCGGCCTTCGACGCAACGCTGGACTTCGCGGTTGTGCGCCATCGAGCGGCGATGCTCCTCCCGACCCCGGCCACGGCGCGGCTCGCAGAACGGATACTGCGCGACCACGACTGCGACCGCGTACTCTTCGGCGCCGCTGCACCGCTCGGACTGCTTGCAGCTCGGTTGCGGCAGGCAGGCGCCCAGCGCGTGGTTGCGCTCACCCACGGGCACGAGCCCGGATGGGCTGGGGTCCCACTCGTACGCCGAGCTCTTCGTCGGGTGGCCGACGATTGCGACGCGCTCACCTACGTGTCCGAGTTCTGCCGAGCTCGCCTCGAGCCTGCGCTGTCCGCGCCGGCCCGGCATCGGTTGCATCCGCTGATGCCCGGCGCCGACACCGACCTCTTTCGACCCGGCTGTGGCGGGAGTCGCCTGCGTGAGCGGCTGGGCATCGCTCCCGACCGCCCGGTGGTGCTCTCCGCGTCGCGCCTGGTCGCGAGGAAGGGCCAGGACCAGCTGATCCACGCGATGCCGGCAATCGCCCGCGCCGTGCCTGACGCACTGCTGCTGGTCGTGGGAACCGGACCCCAGCGCGCTCAGCTCGAGCGGCTGGCGCAACGGGTGGGAGCGCACCGCCAAGTGCGGTTCATCGGCGAGGTCCCCTGGGACGAGATGCCCGCCTGGTACGACAGCGCCGACGTCTTCGTCGGCCCGTCACGAACCCGCTGGGCGGGCATCGAACCCGAAGCGCTCGGCATCGTCTACCTCGAAGCACAGGCCACCGGCTGCCCCGTGATCGTCGGGCGCAGCGGCGGCGCCCCCGAGACGGTGCGACACGGCATCACCGGGTACGTGGTCGACCCGCGCGACCCAAGTGACATCGCACGCCGCACCGTGGACCTCCTAAGCGATCCGGCTCGCCGCCGGCGGTTCGGCGAAGCAGCCCGCACCTGGGCCCAGACCGAATGGAGCTGGCAGCGCGCTGCGGAGCAAATCGGCGCCCTGCTAGTAGACCCGCGCGGAAAGTCCACCTACGTCAGGCTGCCTTGAAACTTTTGCAAACGCCCCGAAGGTTGGTGGTCACGGCACTAAGGACCAGGAATGGGGACCGCGGCGGTGGCTCCCTCGCCTGTTCCGTACCTTCCAAACTGTCCATCCAGCGCACCCCTGAGCCCCAGAGCCACCAGAGACTGGCCCATCGCAAACTCGATTCCGTCGACCGTGACGACCCGCAGATCGCCGCTTCTCAAGCTTTGTAAGGTTGCCCCGGTTCGTCCCGGCACCCCCACCACGGTCACGATATCCTGCTCGGCCAACGCCCGGGTAACCGGGACGATAACCCGGGCGTTGAACGTGGGCGAAACCTCTCCGCCCACCACGACCACCGCCGGCAAACCCGGGCCGGGCTCCTGTGCGGGCGCATCCTCGGCAAGTGCCGGCAGGGAGACATTACCTCTTATAAGGCCGGCCTCCGCCAGCCGCGGAAGCACCTGAGGGTTGATGCCGGCCAGGGCCTCGGCCACGTGGCGGGCCAGCTCAACCGACAAAGCCTCGGGGTTTTCGATCGAGGTATCCAGGGCCGCTCTCAAGCGTTCCCGGGTTTCGTCCGCAGACATATCCAGCTGCTCGGTGAGGGTTAGTGTTCCATCCAGCCGGGCGCCGGCTGCGTCCAGGGTGCGGGTTAGCGACTCCAGAACCTGGTCGGACGTTCCGTCAAATTTGATCGTCACCACAGGCTGCCCTTCGAGCACCCCGCGCACGGTGGCATCCCGCGTGACGCCCGCGAAGGTTTGGAATTGCTCGTTCCGGCCTTCCAGGTCGAGAGTGCGATTTCGAAGCTGCTCGTTGCGATCTCCAAGTCGTTCTTGAGTGGCCTCCAGACCGTCGACGATGCTTTGGTCGATAAACGTCGCCCCGAACAAGACGCCGACCGACAAGGCCAGGAACACGGCCACTATCGAGACTATGTGATAGCGAAACGTGATCAACGAAGCGCCTGCCGAACCGAAAACACCAGGTCGCTCATCGCATCCCAGGCAGCCTGCAAGACCAGTTGCATCGGCTGCGAGATGCCGACCACCACCAACATGGTCAGCAGCGCGGCAGCTACCAGACCGAACAGCTCCCACCACTTGGGTCCGCTGCGGTGCAACTCGCTGACCCCTTTGGCGTCGACGAGCTTAGGGCCGACGCGCAGCCTCACCAGGAAGGTCGAAGCCATTCCCTTGCGTCCTTTGTCCATAAACTCAACCATACTCACCCGTGCGCCGACCGCTACGATCAGCTCGGCGCCCTTTTCGTTAGCCAGCAGCATTGCGACGTCCTCGCTGGTCCCGGGCGCCTCAAACTTGCTGTACTGAAGACCCAGAGCATCCAACCGTTTACCCCCCGGCGCTTCGCCGTCGGCAAAGGCGTGGACGATCAGCTCGGCCCCGCACTTGAGCGCTTTGGTGCTGACCGAGTCGAAATCCCCGATTATGACGTGGGGGGTCAGCTTCAGATCCAGCAGTGCGTCGGCGCCGCCGTCGACGGCCACCAGTACCGGGCGGAAGTCGCGAATATACCCGCGCAGAGAAGCCAAGTCCTGCTTATAGCCGTAGCCGCGCACCACGAGCAGCACGTGCCGGTGGGCGAACTCGGTCTTTACTTGGGGCAAATGGACGGCCTCAAGCAGAAACTCCCGCTCGTTGACCATGTACTGCAGGGTGTTCTCGGCGAAGTCTTCCAGGGCAGCCGATATGTTCCTTTTGCAGGCGTCCAGCCGGTCTTGTGCCTCGGCGAGACTTACGCTGTTGCCCTCGGCTACCAGCTCCCCGTCCCGGCGAACAGTTCCGTGGTAGAGCGTCACCGTTTCGCCCTCGACTAGCTCGTCGAACACTTTCTCGCCGACGTTCTCCACGATGTGGATACCGGCCCCCGCCAGTATCAGGGCGCCCAGGTTGGGGTAACGGCCCGTACAGAACGATGATGCGTTGAGCACGGCCTTGACCTGCTTTTCGACCAACCCTTCGGCTGCGATCCGGTCCAGGTCCTGGTGGTCGATAACCGCGACGTCACCGGGCTCCAAGGTTTTTATCAGGTCCTTGGTTCGCTTCCCCAGGCGAGCAGGCCCTTCGAAGGCGCCCCGAACCAGGGTCTTGGAGGTCTTCCGGGAGGCAAATTTCATCCCTGCGATTCTAACCGGGCCGCGCCGGGCGAATCCTTAATCGTTGGGCTCGACGTGGAAGCGCTGCCGCAGCTTGTCGTAGAAATGGGACTTGTACGCCGTCAACAGCTTGAGGGGACGGGGATGGGCCTCCACCTTGATGACTCCTCCAGGCTGCAGATCGCCGAGGTGCTGCCCGTCGGTGGAAAGCGCCACCGAATCCTGCGGAGTTTCCAGGAACACCGTATGGGACCCTCCGATGACTATCGAGCGCCACAGCGGTGTGTGCGCACACACCGCTGTCAACACGACTGCGTCTACGTCGGGGGCGACCACGGGCCCTCCGGCCGACAACGAATAGGCGGTGGACCCCGTCGGGGTGGAGACGATGAATCCGTCCGCGGTGTATCGGGCAACAGTCTCATGCCCAACCGACACCCGGACCGTGACGACTCTGGCCACCGTGTCCCGCTCCACTACCACCTCGTTCAACGCCATGAAGCTGTACAGCTCCTCGTCGCCCTGAAACGCGGTCGCCTGCAGCATCATCCGGTGCTCGACCCGGTATATGTCGGTAATTAGCGCCTGCACCATGTCATCCACCATGCCTGGGTCCACGGTCGACAAAAAACCCAGATTGCCCAGATTGGCTCCCAGGACCGGCACATCCAAACGCCAGGCAACCTGCGCTGCCCTCAACAACGTCCCGTCGCCGCCCAGGGCCAGGATTGCATCAGGGTGGTCGGTGGAGGAGTCTACCGTCACCACGTCCAGGCCGCGGTGGGCGCCGTCCTCCCGTATTCGGTCGGCGGTCTCCTTCGCTTTTGGGTTGGTCGGGTGGATCACCAGTCCGATGGTTTTCACCCAAGCATCTCCAGCGCCCGCCCGGCGGCCCGCGCCTCGACCTCGTGTCCGGGCACAGCCATCAAGAAGAACTCTTGGTTACCGCCCGCCCCCTTCACCCGTGAGGGCGCGACCTCCACGGTACCCAGACCCTGGCCAGCGAGTACCTCGATTACCGATTCCAGTACCTGCAGCCACGCCCCGGGGTCCCTCACCACTCCCCCCGGATCAACTTGGCCGGCGGCCGCCTCGAACTGCGGCTTGACCAGCAAGACGCAAATCGCGCACCCGCCGGCCAACGCGGCAAGGGTACGCGCCATGGACCGCAGCGTTACAAAACTCAAATCGGCCACGATCAGGTCGAACCGGTGAGCGTGTCCGGCCAGAGCGCGGACGTTGGTCCGCTCCATCAAATCAACTCTGGAGGAGGTCCGCAGCGACCAGTCGAACTGCCCGTACCCCACGTCGACCGCCGTCACGTGTGCGGCGCCGGCCTGCAGCAGGCAGTCTGTAAAACCCCCCGAACCGGCTCCGGCATCCAGGCAGCGCATACCCGTTACATCCAGGCATAAGTCATCCAGGGCGCCGCGCAGCTTGTCACCCCCGCGGGAGACAAAGCGGCGGGCCCGGCTGATGCTGATGTGGCTGGAGTCCGCAACTAAGGTCGTCTCAGCGAGCCCGGGCGCGCCGTCGATCACCACCCGCCTGGAGCGTATGGCCTCACGGGCCTGCTCTAGATCGGCAGCCAGGCCGCGCGCTACCAATTCCCGGTCCAGGCGGCGGCGGGAGGCCAAGGCGAGGGGCTCCTAACTGCCGGCGGCATCCCGACCCGGATGGGCCGTCGCTTCGAGATCGAGCTCGAGGGCGTCGATGACCTTATCGAAAGCGTCGGCGCGCTCGGGCAGGGGCTGCGTAGCCAGGTGCTCCAACAACTCTTCTGCTTCCAGCTCGTCCACACCAGGATCTTAGTGCACGTTACCACTAGCGCGCGGCGGCCAGCAGGGGGTAAGGGTTGCGCGGGCGCCCTCCGCCGGGGTGCCACTCGAAATGTACGTGGCAGGGCCCCCCGCGGGCGTTGCCGGTATTGCCGTTGGACCCGATCCGTTGCCCGGCCGACACCCGGCTACCTGTGCTTATGCCCGGAGCGTAATTTTGCAGATGGGCGTAGAAGAACACATCCCCGTTGCCCGCCCTCAGATATGCCATGATCCCGCCGTTGCCTCCTGAGTGCAGGCGGCTGATAACTCCATCGGTAACGGCGACAACCGGGGCTCCGCACGAAGCCATCACATCGGTCCCTTGGTGCCTCCGGCCCCCGGAACGGGGAGCCCCCCACGTATCGGCAAACGCAGTGGCTCCGTCGATGGGGATGCTGAAAGCGGAGAACGACCGGATCCGGCTCACCCTGGCCGCTCCCCTCGCCCCCTTGAGCCTGGACTCCAGGTCCCGTCGCTTCTCGCGCTGGCTGGCTACCAGCTCGCGCTGCCGGGCGATGGTGCTGTCCAGGTCTTCGAGCAGCTCGTCGGAACGGGATTGCATCACCTGCAGACTACCCACGAGCTCGCGGTCGCTTCGGCCCAGCCTCTCCATGAAATACATGCGGCGAAAAAACACCGACGGGTTCTCGGACAGCAGCATGCTCGAAAGGAAGGTGGACACCCCGCCGCTCTTGTAGATGTGGCCGGCTCGCAACTGAATCTGATCCGCCCGCTCGGCGATGATCTGCTGCGCCTCGTCCAGCTCCTGTTCCACGCGGGCCTTGCGGTCCAGAGTCTCCCCGAGCTCGGTTTCCAGGCGGCTGTACTCGGCCGCCGCCTTGTCCAGCTCGGCCTGCACCGAGGACACCGCGGCCGCACCGGCCTGGGGGAGTGGGCCGACGGCCAGCACGCAAAGCACCACCGCGCCGGTTGCGCGCACGACTCTAGTGGCCCAGGAGCTATTCATAAGGATTTACCAACAGGCTTTCAGTCATATTGAAAGGTTGTCAAGGCGCCGGACCCAGCCTGCGTTATTCTGCCCGGATGGTCGCTCCCACCAGCCTGATCCCCATTCACGACGAGAACCCGACCCATACTTTTTCAATCATCACCGTCGCGCTCATCGCGATCAACGTAGCGGTGTTCTTCTTGCTCGAACCCAACTTCGGCCAGCAGGCCAGCTGTGGCCCGGGCGAGGTTGCCTGCCAAACCGAAAACTGCCGAACCGTGCAGTTCTTTTATAAGTGGGGGGTAGTTCCTGCGGAGATAACCCAAGGCGAGCCCTTTGCAGAACAGGTATGCAACGGCGTTTTTCTCGAGGAGAAATCGCTGCTGGCTTCGATCTTCACGTCGATGTTCTTGCACGGCGGCTTTTTTCACCTCGCCGGGAACATGCTCTTTTTGTGGGTCTTCGGCAACAACATCGAGGACCGGCTCGGCAAGGTCAAGTTCGTGGCGTTCTACCTTGCAGTGGGCGTCGCCGGCACCGTGGCTCACGTTTGGTTCAACGCGGATTCGGCCATCCCTACCGTGGGGGCCAGCGGCGCCATCTCCGGTCTGCTGGGCGCCTACGCGGTGCTGTTCCCACGCGCCGTGATACACACCGTAGTGCCCATCCCGATCTTGTTTTTCATCTTCGGCAGAATTCGGCTGCCGGCGATGGTTGTGCTCGGCATGTGGTTCATAGGCCAGTTTTTCATCGGACAGGGCCAGTCGGCTGATGAGGGAGGCGGCGTCGCGTGGGTGGCTCATGTCGGTGGGTTCGTCGCCGGCATGGCCTTGATCTGGCTGTTTGGAGGCCACCGCCGCCGGCCCAAGTCAAAAACCGGGTTTGCCTAGTGCACTAGACCTCGGCCCCTTTGCGAGCGAACGCTCCCAGTGAACTCACGACGTAGTCGGGCGCCGGATCCATCACGGCGTCGGGGACCGACAGCCCGGTCAGCACCAGAGCGCCGTCCCAGCCAATCTTGCGGGCCCCAGCAATATCCGACTCGACGCGGTCGCCGATCATCAGTACGCCGTCGGTCCCAACCAAATCTGCCGCAGCCTGCATCATGGGAAGCTCCGGCTTACCCAGGACGGTAGCCGGTCGCCCCGAGGCCACCTCCATCGCGGCCACTATCGTGCCCGTTCCCGGTACGACCCGGCCGCCCTCCACCGGCATCACCGGATCGCGGTTCAAGCACAAAAAGGCTGCTCCATCTCTCACCGAATCGGCCGCCACCGCCAGGCGCGAGTAGTTGAACTCCTCGTACCGGCCCACCAGGACGAACTCGGCCTGCTCCCCCGGCTCCATCGGTCTGACCTCTAAGACATCGCTTAGCTGCCCCACAACGTTGGGGCCGGCCAGTATGAATGAACGGGCGCCGGTCAACTCGCGCCCGGCAATCCATTTGCGTGCGACCACCGCACTGGTTAGGACCTGCTCGGCGGTCAGCTCGATGCCGGGCCCGTTGAGCCGCTCCAGGACGTCGGATGGACGGTAAGCGCCGTTGTTGGTAAGCAGAATGAAGGGTTTGCCCGTGGCGGCAATGGCCTGCAAGCCCTCGACGGCGCCCTCCAGCAGACGCCCTCCGCGCCAAACCACACCGTCGAGGTCGATCGCAAAAGCCCGGTACCTGTCCAGCAGCTCACCTGCCGACTCCAGTATCCGGCCGCCGCCGGTAATCAACAGGCCAGCCGATCCAGCGCCCGGCGGTAGTTCTCGGAGTCGGGCCGCATGGCCAGCGCGATCTTGAGCAGCCCGGCGGCTCTTTGGCGGTTGCCCAATCGCGCCTTGCACAGCGCCAGCCCGAAGTATGCGTAATCGTCCGCGGGGTTGAGCTCCACGGCCGCCGTAAACTCCTCGGTTGCCCGGGCGATCTGCCGGCTGTCGTACAGGGCGCGCGCCAGCGCTTCTCGAATGGATCCCTTTTCCGGCTCCAGGTCCCGCGCGGCCTGCAGCAACTCGACCGCCTCTTTGCTGCGCTTGGCAGCCAAGAGCTCGCGGCCCTCGGTCAAAAGGTCATAAGGGTCGGATGCGTTCATCGTAAGAACACAATAGCGTCTAAACGGGCGGTTCCGTGATAATGGCCCATGTGCCGAAGATAGCAAAGTTCAACGCCACCCGGTACGGACCCGGCATGGATCTGGACCTGGTCTCGTCACCGCCCTACGACGTCATATCTCCAACCGAGCGGGATCGGTTGGACCAGCTGCACTCCAACAACTTCATTCACGTCAGCCTCGGCGCCCAATCCCCCGGAGACACCGACGCCGACAACCGCTACACACGCGCCGCCGGCACCTGGCGCGAGTGGCTAACCTCCGGGGTGCTGGTCACCGACGACCGGGAGCACCTGTACCTGTACCGATCCGATTTCGAGGTCAACGGTCACCGCCGCGCCACCGCCGGAGTCCTGGCTGCTTTGCGTTTGGAGGCACTGGGCACCGGCGGAGTGTACGGGCACGAACGCACCACGCCCGGCCCCAAAGCCGACCGGTTGGCCTTGATGCGCACCACCGCAGCCAACCTCGAACCGCTGTGGTTCTTCTCCAGCGCCCCCCTTGAGGGCTTCGCAGCCGTCGTGGACGCACTGCAGGATGAACAACCGCTGGCCGACGTAACCGACGCCGACGGCGTGCGGCACCGCATGTGGCGGTTGTCCGACGATCAAGCCGGTGAGCTAATCGATCGGGTCGCCGCCACCCCTTTGGTGGTAGCCGACGGACACCACCGCTACGAGACCGCCCTCACTTACCGGGAAGAACGACGGGCAATCGACGGACCAGGACCGTGGGACTACACGCTGGCGCTGATCTCCGACCCCGCCCAGTTCGCGCCCGAGCTGCTGCCCATTCACCGGTTGGCCACCGGCGTCTCAGTCGACGGTCTGGACATGAAGCCGTTCGAGGGCGGCCTGTACGCGCTCCACGACCATGTGCGGCGGGCCGGTCCGGGAACCCTGGGCGTTGCCGGCGCTTCCTCGTGCTGGACGATCCAATCCACGGGTGAGATCGACACCGTCTGGCTGGCCGAGAATGTCTTGGAGCCGTCGGAGGCGTCGGTCGCCTACGAACACGATCTAGACGAGGTGGCCGCCGCCATCCAAGCCGGAAACACCGTCGCTTTTCTCATGCCCTCCACTCCAGTGGAGCTGGTAGCCGCCAAGGCTCTTGAGGGTGTACGCATGCCGCCCAAGACGACATTGTTTTGGCCCAAGCCTCGCAGCGGCCTGATTATGCGAAACCTGACTCCGTAGCCTCTCGCCGCCTTTTCAATCCAACGGTTGCGGCGGCGGCGGTCCAATGTAGCGACCACTGGGACGAATGATGCGATTGTCCGCGGCCTGCTCCAGGATGTGGGCCGTCCAGCCGATCACCCTGCTGCAGGCAAACGTCGGCGTGAACAGCGACGGGGTCAAGCCGATGGTCTCCATCACGATGGCCGCGTAGAACTCGACGTTGGTGCGCAACTGCCGTCCGGGCTTTAACTCATCGAGGATCTCGATAACTCGCTTTTCCACGTGCTTTGCAAACTCGATACGAGGAGCTTCCAGATCCTCGGCCAGGCGGCGGAGCATGACCGATCGAGGATCCTCCGTCTTGTAGACGGGGTGGCCGAACCCCATAATGCGGCCCCCTTTGGTCATCGCCGCGCGAACCCACTCATCCACCTGATCCTCGGTCTTGATCTCGTCGAGCATGTCCAGCGCCCGGCTGGGGGCACCGCCGTGCAGCGGCCCCGACAAGGAGCCGATGGCCGCCACGACCGCCGCTCCCAAGTCGGCACCCGTGGACGCCACGACCCGTCCGGTAAAGGTAGAGGCGTTGAAGCCGTGGTCGATGGTGGAGGTCAGATACACCTCAATTGCCCGGGCGTGAGCCTCGGAAGGCTCTTCCCCGGTCAGCATGTACAGATAGTTGGCGGCGTGGTTCAGCGCGGGGTGCGGATCTATCGGCTCCTTGCCCTGATGGATCCGGTTCAGCGCGGCAACCAGCGTCGGAATCACCGCCGACACCCGAAGCGCATCCTGCTTCATCTGGTCCATTTCGCTGTCCAGCCAGGACCCGAAGCCCCAGACCGCGGTGGTCAACGACACCCCCGTGCGCAGGGCGCTTAAGGGCACGAAGGTTCCCGCGCCCGCCACCGCCGGCAGCATCTGCTTGACCTCGGGCGGAATAACTCTTGCCGGCCGAATCTCTGCGCGGAAGCGCTCCAACTCACCCGCGTCGGGCAGCCTTCCCTCGTACAGTAGGAACCAGGCTTCCTCCAAGCTGCGCTTTTCGGACAGATCGACCGCACTGTACTGGCGGTAATGGTAGAAGCCCTCGGTGCCCCGCACATCGCCGACCTCGGTTTCGGCTACCACCACGCCCTTGAGACCTTTCGGCACGTCGACCGCCGGGGTACCCACCGGGCGGATCTGTGCAATCTTCATCAGGTCGCGCACCGACACGATCCCCACCAAGCGGGCGCCGTCGACCACCGGTATGTGCCGGTACCTGAGCTCGGCAAACTGGTCGAAGGCCTGCGTTACTTCGGTATCGGGCGCCACGGTCTCCAAGTCCTTGACCATCAAGTCGCCCACCAGCTCGGCCGAGGCATCCCGGCCGGTGGCCGCAAACTCGATCAAGTCACGTTCGGTGAATATGCCTACCGGCCTTTCACCCTCGACGACCACGACCGCACCTACCCGGGCGCTTTGCATGTGTGCCGCGGCGTCTTGCACCGTCGACTCCCTGGTCGCGGTGACCACCGGGGCGCTCATGATGTCTCCCACCATGCGCTTCGCTCCTGCCGTATCTGCCATATGCGCCCTCCTATCAAGCCCCATTACCGGCTCGCCTGCATGCGTTCCTCTGCATCGAAAAAGTCCGGATCCTCGGCCACGATGCGCTCCCACATCTGCGCGGCCTCGTCTGCCCGCCCGATTCTTTCCAGCAGGTCGGCTCGAACGTACCAAAGCCTCAGATGAAACGGCTCCACCGCCGCGGGATTCAACTCCGCCCTGGCCAGCGTGCGCAGCGCCCGGCCCAGATCGCTCCGGTCGGCCAGCGCGCCCGCAGCCACGATCATGGTTTCCGCCCACACCTCCTCGGCAACGTCGGTCTTGGTTACCTCCGCGCAAATTTCGCTGGCCTTCTCCGGCCGGTCCAGCGCTCGGTAGCAGTCGGCGATCACGTGGTTCTGGTCCAGCAAGCCGCTTATGCGCCGGTAGGACATCAGCTCGGTTAGGGCCTGCTTCCACCGTCCCAGGTGGTACAGCGAGAGCCCCAAAACTTCCTGGATCATCGCCGAGCGCGGTGCGTCGGCCTTGGCCTGCGCCGCAAGCTTGGCCGCGGCCTCGAAATCCCCTCCTGCAAACGCCTCCAAAGCCGCAGCCACCGCGGCCGCCACCGCGGGGCCCATCGACTCCCGCGCGGTTTGCTCTATCTCCCTCACCCACTGGCGGGGCAGGTCGCGGACTTGATCGGCGGTCAGTCGCGCTCCGTTGCCTTCCGGACGCTTATTGTGTATCGGCCGGGGCCGGTACCCGGATCGCTTCTTGTCGCCGGCGCCTGCTGAGCGAGGCCCGGGTTTACCGCCGGGCTTGGCTTTGAACCCCGGCGGCCGCCCGGGACCGGAGCCTTCACCCGGCCGGCCCGCCGGTCTGGCCCGACCCCGTTCGGTAGCGGATCCGGCCTTGGGTGGGCCCGGCCGAACCGCCTTGCGGGCGGGAGGGCGGCCCTTGGGCGCCTCGGGCCGCGGAGCCCGGGGTTGAGGCTTGGCGCCGTCCGCAGGCGGCTTTGCCGGCTTGACCTCCGAGGAGCCCCGGGGTTTGTTTCCCGCGCCCGGCGGCCGGTTGAACGGCTTCTTGGATCCCGTCGCCTTGCCCCCACCCGGCCCGGCGGGACGCGGGCGGCCGGCGGGCTGGGGCCGCGGACGTCCGGGTTGGGCTTTACGGGGCGGCTTGGGCATGAGGTCTAAGAGTAACGTGATCTCTACAGGTCGGGAGTGCCCAGCTGAAGCCATTCGTAGAAGGTCTGCGGCTCCCCCTCGATGGAGTAGAGGGTGCCGGACACATCGAATTGCTCGGCTGTGGAGTCCAACTGCGCCAGCAGCATGGCGCTCCCGCAGGACGTGGAGGCGTTGGGGATCACGTCCCGGAAGTCCTCGAAGTCCACCCGGGCCACGTCACCGTCTATCTCGGCCGAGATCAACATCGATTCGGTTTCCCCGGAAAACCAGCCGCCCAAACCTTGCGCGGCTTCCCCCTCCGTAGGACCGGCCAGCAACTGCTCCATGGCCGCGGTCAGCGTTGACTCATCGACCTCGCGCTGCACCCCGACAACCTCAGCGCAATCCTCGTCGTTGCCCGAGTGAAGATAGATTTCGACGTCTTGTACCGCCGCCTCGGTCGGCAAGGGGCTGGATACGGCCGAGGTGGGCGACGGGCTAGCCGCCGCCTCGGGCCCCTCCTCGGGAGCGCACGCTGCACCGGCCACCAATAAGACAATCATCAGCAACTTTGTTCGCAAGCGGCCCACCTCCGTTAGTCAACCTTTAGTAAACCTTCCCAATATCAACCTGCCGTAACCCCAGCTTAAGCCTGCACGGCAGAGCCTTGGCTCACCCTCCACGCGGCGAAAGCCTCGGTGTTGCGTAATCTGTAACCCATGGGACATCTACTGGGGGCCGAGAACCTCCACCTCAAGCACCAGACCGGCGTCCTTTTCGAGTCGGTGACTCTGGGCGTGGAACAGGGCGACCGAACCGGCATCGTCGGACGCAACGGCGAGGGCAAGTCCACCCTGCTTAAGCTGCTGGCCGGCAGGGTGCAACCGGACGGCGGGCGCGTCACCCTGCGCCGGGGCACCACCGTAGGGATGCTCGAGCAGTCCGATTCCCTCGACTCGCAACTAACCGTAGGTCATTCCGTTGTAGGCGACGTCCCAGACCACGTTTGGGCCCGCGACCCTAGAATCCGGCAGATTGTCGATGCCCTCGTCTCCGAGCTGCCCTGGACCGGTGAAGTCGGCCACCTCAGCGGGGGCCAGCGGCGGCGGGTCGACCTGGCCAAGGTATTGGTCACCGAGCCCGACATTCTGCTGCTCGATGAGCCCACCAACCACCTGGATGTCGACGCAATCACCTGGTTGGCCGCCCACCTCAAAGGGCGATGGCCGGCGGGATCAGGGGCGCTGCTGGTGGTCACTCACGACCGCTGGTTTCTCGACGAGGTGTCCACCGCGACCTGGGAGGTTCACGACCGCGTCGTAGACCCGTTCGAAGGAGGCTACTCGGCGTACGTCTTGCAGCGGGTTGAACGAGACCGCATGGCCGCCGTCGTTGAGCGCAAGCGGCAGAACCTGATGCGCAAGGAGCTGGCCTGGCTGCGCAGAGGGCCCCCGGCGCGCACCACCAAGCCCAAGTTCCGGGTAGAGGCCGCCGAGGACCTGATCGCCGACGAGCCCCCACCGCGCGATCAGGTCGAGCTCAAAAAGCTGGCCAGCGCGCGCTTGGGGCGCGAGGCGGTGAGCCTGCTGAACGCTTCGGTGGCGTTCGGGGATAACGAGATTTTGCACAACATCGAGTGGCGCATCGGCCCCGGCGAGCGGACCGGGATACTGGGCGCCAACGGCGCCGGCAAGACCACCTTGCTGCGCCTGATAACCGGAGAGCTCCCGCCCACCCACGGTGAGGTCAAGCACGGCAAAACCGTCAAGATCGCCACCTTGAGCCAGGAGCCCGACGATCTCAACGAGGTGGCCCACCGGCGGGTCAGCGACGTCATAGCCGAATACAGGACCTCGTACTCGGCCGGCGGCAAGCAGATGACCCCGGCGCAGCTCCTGGAGGGCCTGGGCTTCGAAAGCGCCAAGCTGTCCAGCCCCGTCGGGCGGCTGTCCGGCGGCCAGAAGCGCCGGCTGCACCTGCTGCTCACCCTGCTGGACGAACCCAACGTCCTGATCCTGGACGAGCCGTCCAACGACCTGGACATCGACATGCTGACCGCCATGGAGGACCTGCTCGACTCGTGGCCGGGCACCCTGCTGGTGGCCTCCCATGACCGGTACCTCATCGAGCGCGTCACCGATCAGCAGTACGCCCTGCTGGACGGACGCCTCCGGCACCTACCGGGAGGCGTGGAGCAGTACCTGAAGTTACGCAGGGACTCCATCGGCCGCGCCGGAGCGGCATCGGGGGCCGGCACGGCAGCGCCTCGCCCCAAGTCCGACGTAGCGGATCGGCGCCGCGCCGCAAAGAAGATGGCGTCGGTCGAGCGCCAGCTCCAAAAGCTTCCCGGGCAGGTACAGCAGGCGAGCCGGGCGGTAGCCGAACACGACCAGACCGACTACGAGGGCCTGGCAACCCTTGTCAAGGCTCTTGAGGAGCTGACCGCCAAGCACTCAGAGCTGGAAACCCGCTGGCTGCAGCTGTCGGAGGAACTCGAGAGGTTAGACCGGGGGTAGGCGCCCAAACCATCTCGCCGGGGGCCGCTGAAGCGACTCGGCGATGTCGGTACCATGGCACTGCCGACACTTTCGATCAAACCTGGACCGACTACATGAGCCAACCCGCCGAAGTAAAGACCCTCGATACCCACATGCACGGGTGGGCCGGCATCACCGCGGTGTACCTGCTGCCCGGGCCCAACCCCGCGATAATCGACACCGGCCCCGGATCCTCCGTAGAGCACGTCCTCTCCGCGCTGGATGCCGCGGGCGTGGACAGCCTTGCCTGGATCGTGCTCACCCACATTCACCTCGACCACGCCGGCGCCGCCGGCCACTTGGCGCGCCGCTTCCCGGAGGCCAAGGTGGTCGTCCGCCGAGAAGGAGCACGGCACCTGGCCGACCCCAGCCGCTTATGGGCGTCGGCGGCCCGCCTGTACCCCAACATGGAGGAGCTGTGGGGACAGATGCTGCCGGTCGACCCCGACCGGATCATTGCGATCGACGAGGACGGTCCGGCCGTTGAGCTGGGTGGCGGCCGCCGCCTGGAGGCCCACTACGCGCCGGGTCACGCCAAGCACCAGATGGCTCTGCTGGACTCCGATTCCGGCGACCTGTTCGTAGGCGACGCCCTGGGCGTGCGGGTACCCGACGCCGGAGTGGTCCGCCCCGCAACCCCTCCGCCTGAGTTCGACCTGGAGCTACTCATCAACACCGCGCAGCGCCTACGCAAACTGGGACCCGGCCGCGCCCTGCCCACGCACTACGGTCCGGCGCCCGACGTGGACGAGATCTTCGAGGAGGCGCCCCGGCGCTTCACGCAGTGGGTAGAGGCAGCCGAGCGCGTCTACGCAGCCGGCGGCGGCCTGCAGGAGATGATCGAGGACTTCCGAGCCCGCCGGCCGGAGTTCTATCCCGACCTGGACCCCGAGGTAGTCGAGAAGTTCGAGTACAGCTGTTCCTACGACCTAAATGCCCGGGGAATACTGCGGTACCTGCAGCAGCGGAGCACCGGTTAAATGCCATCGCCCAGCACGGCCGGCTACTCGGGCAAGCAGATCGGCCACCACTTCTGGCACCAGGGCACAATCGGAATACCCGCGCTCACGCGGGGACGATCATGTCCCCGGACGAAGCAGGGAAGCCCTTGGATAACCTTCCTCACGCGGGGACAACGCGGCTGTGACCGTTGCCACGGCCCCGCCGGCGCACGCGTGGTACCCGGGCAACGCCTACGTGGTGGTCGGGAACTGGAATTGCGGAGGTGGCGGAAAGGTCATCGGTGTATTTGGTGCTGTGGACAACATGTGGTCGGGTGGTGACTGGGGAGACAACATAATCTACCCGAGAGTGCGAGTCGGCTCGAAGAACACATTCAACGGTCGCGCCTACTGTAGCCGGGCCTGGTATAAAGGCGGGGACTACTGGATTAATGTTACTTGGTGGCAGTTCACGCCTACGGCCAACAAGCAAACCTTTTGGTATAAGGCGCGCCGACTGATGGGAGCGCTCGGAATTTCTGTTCGGCGCTCCTGTGGTCACGGATGCCAGCCAAGGCATGAGCCTTCGGTCCGAAGGTCGCGCTACCCTAGCAACGGGGTCGAGTAGGCGTGGGAGCCCTCCTAGTGGTTCCAGATCGAAGTGAACTACTGAGGGTACGTGATCAAGCCGAAAGGCTGTGACGTTGACCGTCAATTAAGGTGACGCGTCTGCGTGGACACTGAGGCAGCTCCTCCGGGCATGGGGCCCGGAGGAGCGCCTTATCAACATGAGGTAGAGGCATTCTGCGCTCACTTATTTACCGTCATGTCTCGTCGTGCCGCTGTGGGGTGCAGGCGGCGAAGGGGCCGTCGGTGGCGGTGAGGGCGGCCCACATGCGGTTTCAGGTGTCGAGCAGCCAGCTCGTGTAGGCGGCGGGGTCGTGGCGGGCGCGCTCCCACATCTGCCAGGCGAGGGTGAGCCGCAGGACGGCTTCGGGGTGCTGCTCCGATTGGGCACACCAGCGCCGTCCGCCGGTCTGTGCGGCGGTGCGGAGGGTTGTCAGTGCCCACTGGGTCACCCACGCGCACACGTCGCTATAGCGGTCGTCGGGGTCGGCTTCAGTCGCCTCTTCGACGTGGTCGGCGTTGTCGAGGGTGGGCAGCTCGCCGGTGTCGCCGTCGCTGTCCACCCCCCAGCTAGGCCGGTAGGTGGTCATCGCCGTGGCGCACCGCCACCCACCGACACCCCTCCAGACCGTTGGCCGCCACCAGCTGCTGGGCGGCCGCGGCCCACTCGGCTTCGCCCAACACCCGATCGCCCGGCGCGGCGCGCAGCGACCCGTGCCACACCCGCTTGGGCGTCGCGCCGTGCCCGTGGCGCTGCGCGAGCTCGTCCAGCTGACCGCCCAGCTGCGTGGCCTGCTCGGGACGCGCCTCGAGGTCGCCGCGCCACGATGCGATCACCCGCGGATCACGATGCGGGTTGCGGTCGTCGGCGCCGGGGCCGAGCAGATAGCGCATCAACCCCTTGGGGTTGCTGCGCCGCGAGACCTTGGCGATCACCATCAGGTCACCGCATCGTCCAGCTCGTCGGGCGCCTCACCGGTGGAGTGCAGCGCCGCCACCGCCTGATTGAGCAACACCCCCACCCGGCGCGCCTCAGCAGCCGCATCCTCCACGCGCTGCACCTCCACTGCCCACGGCACCGGCCGGCGCCCCAAGCCCGCCTCACCGACCAGTACCTGGCCGGCCCACGCCGTCACCGCCAGCCGCGCCTGCGCCGCCGCCGCCTCCACCGCGACGTACTCGTCCTCGGTGAAGCGAATCGTCACCCGCCGATGCCGCGGCTCCTCGGACCGGCGCACGAACTCACGACGTCGCTGACTCACCTCCCGTTCACCTCCTCACCACGGGCACCACCCATCCCGCCGGTCAGCGTCGGAGTGTTCCACGGCGGCCGTCGGGGGGCCCGTGGAGGCGCCGCGGTCAGCGCTTCACGCGGCCGCGCAACGACAGCACCGCCGACACGATCAGCCCCGGCCCGAGGACCCGCAGCGCGGTCGTGGTGATCTGACCAGGCCTGGTCAGCGCCCGGGAATCCTCGGGGGCGCGAAATGCCGCCGACTCGACACTCGCCCAGAACGCATCATCCCAACCCGGCTCTACGGGAGGGGCTTCGGTCAGGTCGACCTCGACCGGCTCGTCGCCGATCTGACCCCTCAGCACGGCTTCTTGTCGCGCGGGTTGCTGGTAGCCGACGGCGCCAAGAGCCAGCCAGTCGACCAGCACGACCGCCACCAGCGCGATGAGCGCGCGACTGGTGCGAAGCGCATAGCCCGACAACAACCAGTAAGCGAACAAGATCGCCCGCTCGGCCGTCGGGGTGTCAGAGGAGTGCCGGCGCATCTCCATCTCGCCGTAGTAGAAGTCCGCCGCGCCGGGCGCGTGCTTGGCGTCCTCGCGGCCCTTGCGCAGGCCCCGATAGATCGCCGCGATCTGCACCAGCTGAAGATCAGGTCGAACGTCCCTAACAGCGAACTGCCACTCTGGCGGGTAACCAGCCTTGCGCCTTACGGGCGTCTTCGTTGTCGGTGTTGTAGGTGATTCGTCACCATGCGTGCTCCTCGCCGATAACCTACCGGCGGCTCCACCGAAAGCCCTTCCATCGATGGGGCGGATGGGCGAACAGTTGTGAGCCTTCGATGCGTAGCTGGTCGAGGTGGTGGGCCGCCGGCGAAGCGGCAAGGGTACAGGTCCACATTGGCGACGGTGAGGTTGGCAACGTCGGCCTCTTCAAGGGAGATGAGCCGGCAGGGGCGATGCTCGGTGCTTTCGCCGCGCGGCCGGGAGGTCAGCATACAATTGTCGTGAAAAGTCGCGCTTGTAAGGTCGATGTCGGCGTTTACAGGTCGATGCGTGCGCGTGCCTCGAACCGGGTTGCACGTACAGAGAGTTGGAGCACTGACCCAGCGAGCCCCGACGCAGTGACGGCGGCCATCTGCTCGAAGACCGCGTGGTCGATCGTCAGAGGGGCCCTTCGCGGTTAGTTCGGCCAACCACGCCTGACTTGCGAATTCACACGACCCGAAGTCCACGTAGCCGCCGAAGCGCGCTCTCCCGAAGTTGGCGTCGCCCGCTACTGGACCATCGACATACCTTGATGGCGCCGCCAGCACGATCCACAGCATGACCCCCAAGTCCTCAAACGAGCGCGGGTCGGAGATCCCCAGGACCTGGCTAGGATTGCCGAGACCCTGGCCCGGCCCCACACGTGGGGCCGGGCCCTTTTACGTGACCTCCGAGAGGCACGGGTCAGGGAACGAACAGCTCGGCGGTTTCTTCTTCCTCGGCGATGGCGCTGCCGGCGGCAAGCACGCGACCGTCCTCCAACACCGCGGCGGCGTGCCAGTCGCGGCGTCCCACGAGATCGTCGAGTGGCTGCCACGCCCCTGTGTCTGGATCGAACACCTCGGAGTTGCCGTTGGCGTCGATGTTGTTTCCGCCGGTGGCCAGCACGCGCCCGTCGTTCAACAACGACACCGTGTGGAAGTGGCGCTTGCGGCTCATGTCATCGACGGTCTTCCAGCTGTCGGCGGCGGGGTCGTAGATCTCGGTGCTCGTCAAGCCGTCGGTGCTGCTGTCGGCGTCGGCACCGCCGGCGGCCAGAACCCGGCCGTCGTCCAGCAACGCGTCGTCGTGGTTGTTGCGGGCCACGCTGAGCGACGCGACCTGGCTCCACTCCTCGGTATCGGGATCGAAGACCTCGGCGGTTGCCAACGCCCCGCTGCTTTGGCTGGGCCGGCCCCCGACGACCAGCACGCGACCGTCGTCGAGCTTGGTGGCGGTGTGGTCCTTGCGGGCGTCGGCCATGCTGTCGGTGACCGTCCACGTGTCGGCGGTGGGGTCGTAGATCTCGGCGGTGTCATGAGCCGCCGAGGTCGTCTGGGAGTTGCGACCGCCGGTGACGAGCACCCGGCCGTCGTCCAGCAGCGTCGCGGTGTGCTCGCGACGCCAGTCGTTCATCGGCGCCGCGGTGGACCACTCGCCGGTGGCGGGATCGTAGACGTCGACGTTGCCGAGCACGCCGCCGGCCATCAGCATGCGGTCGTCGGCCAGGCGCGTCGCGGTGTGCTCGCTGCGCACGTTCGGCATGTCGGCCAGCTGCTCCCACGTCTCGGTGTCGGGGTGGTAGCGCTCGACGCTGTCCGTCGACGAGTCCGAGAAGTCCTCCCCGCCGGCGACCAGCACCGTGCCGTCGGCCAGCAGTGTCGCGGTGTGTTTGTGGCGCCCTTGCTCCATGCTCTCCGTGGCGACCCAGGGACCGCTGGGCTCCAAGGCGAAGTCGACCTGCACGTCACCGTCGACCGTGACATCGGTCGACTCTGAGACGAACCCGTCGGCGGTGGCGGTGGCGGTGTAGTCGCCCCCTTCAACGTTTTCGATGCGATAGTTGCCATCCGCATCGGTCACATCGGAGGCGCCGGTCTCCTCCAGCGTCACCGTCGCGTTCTCGATGGGGTCGCCGCTGTCGGCGTCGGTCACCGTCCCGAAGACGTCGCCGCTGTCGGGGCCCGGACCACCTGAGTGGCCCTCCTTGTGATGGGCGGTGGCAGGGACGGTCAACAGCCCTGACACCAGGACCAGCAGCACGACTGCCAGCGTCGGGCGCCACGGCACACGCCGGGCGGGATGCGACATTGTCAAAGATGTCATATTGGTCCTCCTTTACCTTCTTCGACGCCATATGGGGGCTTGGGGGTATCCACTTGACCGGAGTGAGGTTCTCGTCGCCGCTCTCGCACCCCGCGAAGAGGCCGTGGAATACCCCCGCTCACGCGGGGACGATCTTTCACTAAACGCCGCAACCCTCTCCATATGGGGAATATTCCCACTCACGCGAGGACGACTGGGCGAGCCGCACAGCGACAGACCCACCTGCGGGAATACCCCCGCTCACGCGGGGACGACCGGGTAAGGATCTCGACGGCAAGCTCGACGAGTGGAATACCCCCGCTCACGCGGGGACGACCAAACTACGAACGGGCCCGGCTACGGCCGGGCCGGAATACCCCCGCTGACGCGGGGACGACGCTTCACGGACGTAAGCCAGTGTCGAACCGTTCGGAATACCCCCGCTAACGCGGGGACGACTGAGATGGTCAGGATGACGGTCGAGCATGTCGCGAAATACCCCCGCTCACGCGGGGACGACGCCTCGTAGCTGCGCGCGGGCAAGCCGCATCACCTCCTACACACAGGACTTTCACTTGCGAGCGACAGCCCATACCGGGCGAACGCGAAGAAGCCCGCCGGCTAAATGCCTGGCGGGCTTCTTCTACAAACATCCCGGCAGCGACCTACTCTCCCACCCAGTTGCCCGGGCAGTACCATCGGCGGTGGAGGGCTTAACTGCCGGGTTCGGAATGGGACCGGGTGTTTCCCCTCCCCTATGGCCACCGGAAAATCTATTCGGCTCTCAAGGGTGTGGCCCAGGAGAACAACATAGCGAGCGCGAGCATCGGATCAAGTCCTCGGACTATTAGTACGGGTCAGCTGAGTACATTGCTGTACTTACACATCCCGCCTATCAACGCAGTGGTCTGCTGCGGTCCTTACCGGATTGCTCCGTGAGAGTTCTCATCTTGGAGTGGGCTTCGCACTTAGATGCTTTCAGCGCTTATCCCGTCCGAACGTAGCCAATGAGCCATGCCGCTGGCGCGACAACTCACACACCAGAGGTTCGTCCGTCCCGGTCCTCTCGTACTAGGGACAGCTCTCCTCAAAACTCTTGCGCCCATGGAGGATAGGGACCGAACTGTCTCGCGACGTTCTAAACCCAGCTCGCGTGCCGCTTTAATGGGCGAACAGCCCAACCCT
>JBBDRQ010000082.1:0-15268 GCA_040905365.1 Actinomycetota bacterium | reverse complement strand
GGGGGGGCGCGGGTGGGGGGCGCTTTAGTCGCCCCAACACCGGCCCCCGATCGCCGTACCAGGGATCTGGCTGGACCCGCAGGACCGCTCCGAGGGTAGGCACTTGCGGCCGGCGGTAAGTGCTCGGCCGCGACCGTGGGATAATGTGCGCCGATGACCGCAACCGCTCGTTTCAGCTTGGCCGCGGGGGTGATTGTGGCGGCTGTCGGTGGCCTGATCGCGTGGTCGCTGACGGGCTCGACCGCCTACTACAAGACTCCCTCCGAGCTGCTATCGGAACCGAATACGCCCGGCCAGTCGGTGAGAGTGGCCGGAAAGGTCGTACCGAACTCGATCTCTCAGTCGGGCGCCACCACCGCGTTTGCCCTGGCCGACGGAGCAGAGGCGCTGGACATCACCACCCAAGACCTCCTCCCCGACACCTTCGCCGGCGACGTCGAGGTCGTCGTGGAGGGGGCGATGACCGAGCAGGGAAACTTTTCAGCCGCAAGCGTGCTGGTCAAGTGTCCCTCCAAATTCGAGGCGGAGCTGGCGTCAGGCGACGCCGGCCATTAATGCCGGTATCGGTCACTGGGGTGCAACCTAGATGATTGACATTTCAACCGCCGGGCGGGCCGTCCTGGCGGTAAGCCTGGCGCTGTCGGTTTGGGCAACCACCGCCTCCGCGCTCGGAGCCCGACGCAACAACCGGAAGCTCGCCGAGTCCGGCCAGCGCGCCCTGTACTCGGCCGGGGCTCTGATCCTGGCGGCCGCCGTCTTGCTGGTGGCGGCCTTCTTCGCCCGGGATTTCTCCCTTGCCTACGTCGCAGGTTACTCGAGCCGCTCGACCACCCCCTTCTACACGTTTACCGCGCTGTGGGCCGGCATGGAGGGTTCGCTGCTGTTTTGGACGCTGTTGACCGGAGTCTACGCCGTCTCGGCCATCGCCGTGCAGCGCAACCGCAAACCGGAGCTCACCCCGGTAGCCACCGCGGTGCTCGGCGGGATAATGGCGTTCTTCATCGGCGTCCTGGTGTTTGGAGCAAACCCGTTCGAGGCGCAATCGCCCATCCCCGCGGACGGCCGGGGCCTCAATCCGCTGCTGCAGTCCCCGTTCATGGCCATCCACCCGTTCATGCTCTACCTGGGGATGACAGGGTTTGCGGTGCCCTTTGCGTTTGCGGTCGCCTCCCTGGTCACCGGACGGCTGGACGCCTCCTGGTTCACCTCCACGCGCAGATGGACCGTGCTGGCCTGGTCATTTTTGAGCGTCGGCATCCTGCTCGGAGCCGCCTGGGCATACATGGAGCTGGGCTGGGGGGGATACTGGGCTTGGGACCCGGTGGAGAACGCCAGCCTGCTGCCCTGGTTGACCGGCACCGCCTTCTTGCACTCGGTGATGATCCAGGAGCGCCGCCAGATGCTCAAGATCTGGAACGTCGCCTTAATTCTGGGCACCTACTGCCTGTCCATCTTCGGGACCTTTTTGACCCGATCGGGCCTGCTCTCCTCGGTGCACACCTTCAGCGAGTCGCCGGTGGGCAAGGCCTTCCTGCCGTTTTTGGCGGTGCTGCTGGTCGCGGCGTTCGGCCTGCTGGGGATCCGGTACGAGAAGCTGCGCAGCCGGCGGCACCTGGACTCGATGTTCAGCCGTGAGGCCATGTTCCTGTTCAACAACCTGCTGCTGGTTACCATCGCCTTCACCGTGCTGTGGGGAACCCTCTACCCGGTCATCGTCGAGGCGCTCTCGGGCGACAAGATCTCGGTAGGGCCACCTTTTTTCAACACGGTCGTCGGGCCTATGGCCTTTGCCCTGCTGGCGCTTACCGGCATCGGGCCGCTGGTCGCGTGGCGGCGCGGCTCGTGGAGGCACCTCAAGCGCCAGCTTGCCCTTCCTATGGTGGCGGGATTCGCCACAGTGCTGGCCCTGGCGCTCAACGGGACCCGATCGGCCGGAGCGATGTTCGGCTTGGGGCTCACCGCTTTTGTCGCCACGGCTACCTTTACGGAGTTCGGCCGGGGCGCCCGGGCGCATAGGCGGCCGGGGCCGCTGGGCACCGTAGGGGGACTGTTCACCGTGGTAGCCGGCAACCGCAGGCGCTACGGCGGCTACATCGTGCACCTGGGGGTTGTCCTGATCTGCCTGGGCGTGTCGGGCCAGGCTTTCACCCAGGAGTGGTCGGGAACGCTTAGCCCCGGCGACAGCTTTGACCTGGCCGGCTACACGATTGGCTACGAATCCGCCGATAACTACACAACGCCCGAGAAGAGGGTCAGCCTGGCGAACATGAGCGTCAACCGCAACGGCGACCGGCTGGCCATGCTCACGCCGCAGCGCAACTTCCACATCGCCCAAAACCAGGCACAATCGGAAATCGGCTTGAGAAGCTCGCTGTCGGACGACCTGTACCTGGTGGTCACCCAGATGACTGCCGAGTCGCAGATAACGCTGCGGGCCTGGGCCAACCCGCTGGTCGCGTGGATATGGATAGGCGGCGGCTTCATGGTCCTGGGCATGCTGGTGATCCTGTCCGGTCAGCCTCCCAAGCAGCCGCAGAAGCCGGCCGGCCGGGGCGGGCGCAAACAGCAAGTCGCGGTGCCTGCTTGAAGCGTCTGGTCGTAATCGCCGCGGTGGCCGGCTCCGCCTTGATAGCAGGGGCGGTTGTCTTTGGCGGGACCGATCCTGACGCGGTCCCCTCGCTGCCGCAGGTGACCGGAAGGGTGATGTCGCCCTTTTGTGACGGCCTTACGCTGGACGAGTGTCCCACCGATCAGTCCGCCCGCTTGCGCTCCCAGCTGGAATCGATGATCAACCAGGGCAGCACCAACCGCGAGATCGACGAGTGGGTGGTCGACAACTACGGGAAGGTGGCTCTGGCTACGCCGGCTACGGGGTTCGCCTGGCTGGCCCCGGTGGCTATAGGGGTCGCCGGCCTGGCCTTGACCGTGGTCTTCGTCTCCCGTCTGACCTCCCGCACTCCCGAAGACGACCCGTCCGTTAAGCCGGGGCCGGGCCTCGACGCCGACGAAGCCGCCCGGGTCGAGGAGGATTTCCTGCGTTATCAAAGGGGTACCGAATGACCGAGACCCTGCTGGTTGCCGCGGTCGCGCTGGGTCTGGCGGCTTGGACTCTAAAGCCGCTGTTCGACGGCAGCTCCACCACGCCCAAGGACAGTGGCGGCGATCCCGGTCTCGACGACCTGGTCGAGGCCAAGGGCAGCGTATACCGAACCATCATCGACATGGAGTTGGATTACAAGATGGGCAAGCTCGAGCCCAAGGAGTACGAGTTGATGCGCAACCAGAGCAAGGGGGAGGCGCTCGAGCTCATCCGCAAGATCGACGCGGCCGGCGACTGTGCTGAGCAGCCCGGCGAGCTGACCCTGGAGCAGGAGATCGAACAAGCCCGAGCCAGGCTTCGCAAGCAATGAAGGTGGGGGGTTTTCGCCCGGCCGCCGCGGCAGCTGCGGTTGCGCTGGTGCTGGCCGGCGCTCAGCCGGCCCTGGCGGCCACCGTCACAGGGCAGATTGTCATGGGCACCGAAGGCTCCGGCCTCCCCTCCAACCCGCAGGTGATGGTGCTTAAGAATCCCGAGAACCCGCAACAGCAAGAACAACCGACCCCGGCCGCAGTAGCCGCGGACGGATCCTTCTCGTTCGAGGCCGACGAGGATGCGAGCTACGCGGTCGGCATGTTTCACGATTCGGTCGCGTACAGCTCCTTGATTCCCGCCGGAGCAACCGAACCGGTGGAGCTGACCATCTTCGACACTACCGACGACGACTCGGTCGTCCGGGTAGCCTCCGACTCGCTCACGGTGGTAAAGGGAGCCGACGACCGGGGCAGCGTATTGGAGATCCTGCAGTTGCTGCGGGTGGAGAATGTCTCGGATCGCACCTTCGTCGGCAGCGGGGAGGGCGAATCCCGCAGGGTTTTGACCCTGCCGGTCGCCGAGTCGGCCTTCGACCTGGCTCCCGCCGATCAAACCAACCCTGCCGGATTGGCCAACGAGGGGGGCGAGGTGGTCACCACCGCGCCGCTGCGGCCGGGGGTGACCTCTATCGCCTACCTGTACCGGGTTGAGGTCCCCAGGTCCGGCTGGCAGCTGCGCCGGGAGGTGCTCCGGCCGACCGCGCGCGCCGACCTTTTGATCGGCTCCGGCCTCGTTTTCGACGCGGGCCCCGGGTTCGCGTTCGAAGAGGAGACCGAGCTGGGCGGGCAGACCTACCGCCGGTACCGCCGGGAGAACCTGTCCCCGGGCACGGCCCTGGCGGCCGACATCGTCTTCCCCGGCGAGTCCACGACGGGGCTGTGGGTGGGCGCGGGCATCGCCGCCGCGCTGCTGGCGGCGGCTCTGGGGGCCGGTGAAGCGCTGCGCCGCAAACGCAAAGCGGCCGCGGCGGCGGCCAGGCAAGCGCGGCAGCACCCCTCAGCCCAAACAACCGGACGGGCTGAGCTGATCGAACAGATTGCCCGGCTGGACGAGGAGCACGCCGCAGGCGAGGTCTCCGACGACGAGCACCAAAGCCGGCGGGAGCTGCTGCTGGCCCGCGTGGACCGGACCTCGGCAGCTTCCGGGCGCAGCGAGCCATCCGAGCCCGAGTAGCGCGTCGCCTGGCCTGAACCTCTAGGCTGCGCTTTCGCTCCCGGCTACCTCCACCCGGTTACGTCCGTTGGCCTTGGCCCTGTACAGGGCTCGGTCCGCCTCCTCGAGAATCCGCTCCGGTTTGCCGGGGTCTCCGGCGACCACCCTGCAGACGCCGGCGCTTACGGTAACCACCTGCGCGGGCGGATTGCCGGCGTGGACCAGCGCTAAATCCTGTACCCCCTGCCGTATACGCTCCATTACTACCGCGGCCTCCTCCAACGACTGCTCGGGAAGCAGGCAAACCAGCTCCTCGCCTCCATATCTATAGGCGCCGTCACCGCCCCTAATCCGGCTGGAGATCACCCGGGCGACCGCTTTGAGGGCCCGGTCGCCCATGAGATGACCGTAAGTGTCGTTGTACGCCTTGAACGAATCCAGGTCGATCAAACCGATGCAGCAGGTGGTCCCGTAGCGCCGCATCCGGGAAATGGCGCCCGCCAGGTCCTCCCGCATACGCAGGCGGTTACCCAAGCCGGTCAACGGATCGATCCGAGCGGTCCTGCCCAGCTCCTCGTTCAGCGCCTCAAGTTTTTGTTGTTGCGCGGCCAGTTGGTCGTGCAGCTCCCTCAACCTCGCCGCCGCTATCAGCCGGATGCCGAGCTCGTCCGGGTTCAGCGGCTTGGTCAGATAGTCGTCCGCGCCGGCCAGGATCGCCTCGCGGACGCGTTTTTTGTCGTCCAACGACGTCAATACGATGATGCTCGTATACGAGTTGTGCTCGCTGGCTCGAATCCTCCGGCTCAGCTTGATGCCGTCGAGGTCCGGCATCATCCAGTCGCTGATGACGACATCCGGCCGCTCCTTCAAGAACATCTCCCAGCCGGCTTCGCCTCCCTCGGCCAGCACGGGCTCGTGACCCAGACTCGTCAGCGCCGCCTGTGCTATCAGCCTGGAGACCGGTTCGTCGTCGACCACCAGGATCTTCATGACGCCGCCGGAATCTGTTCGACCAGCAGGGTGCGGACCTTGTCGAACTCCTTCTCGATGACCAGCGCGGTGTCCTGCGCCAAATCGAGCCGCTTCGATCTTGCTTGCTGCTCGAGCATCTCGGCAAGATCGGCCAGACGTTTGGCGCCTATGTTGCGGCTGGAGCCCTTGAGGGTGTTGGCGGCCTGGACCAGCTCCGCCCGATCGGCCGAGCGCAAAGAGGTGCGGATCTGATGAATCCGTCCCGGCGTGTCCTGCAAGTAGGCCTCGATCACCCGCAGCAGCAGGGTGCCGTCCCCGGCCGAATCCAGCTTCTTCAATCCGGCCAGAATCGCCTCGTCGAAGTAGCTGCGCGCACGGTCATGCTGTAGGGACGGCGCCGGGGCCGGTGCTTTTTGCTCCCCGGCAACGGAATTGTGGCCACTCTGCATAGCCTGGATCACGGTCTCGGCCAGCTCCTGCTTCTCCATCGGCTTGGATAGGTAGTAGTCCATACCGGCCCGCAAACACCGATCGCGGTCCGAAGCCATGGCGGAGGCGGTCAGCGCGATGATGGGGACGCGAGCCGCCGGGCCGCCGAGCCGACGAATCTTCTGCGTCGCCTGGTACCCGTCCATCACCGGCATCAGGCAGTCCATCAGGACCGCGTCGTACGGCTTGAGCTGCACCATGCGGAGGGCCTCGGCGCCGTCGGTTGCGCTATCCACGGCGAAGCCCAGCCCTTCGAGCATGCCGGCGGCCACCAACCGGTTCACCTCGGAATCCTCGACCAGCAGGATCGAATAGCCGGTCCCCGGGTGCAGGAGCATCTGCACCTTGGGCGCAGTCAGCTGGGCTGTACCCGACGAAGGCTCGGCCGGCGCCAGCGGCACCTCGAAGCCGAAGGTGCTGCCCACTCCGGGACTGCTCTCGAACTCGAGGCTGCCGCCCATAAGCGACACCAGCTGCGAGGAGATCGCCAAACCCAACCCCGTACCGCCGAAGCGGCGCGTGGTGGACGTGTCAGCTTGGGCAAACGGCTCCAAGAGACCGAGCTGAGCGGCCGGATCGATGCCGATTCCCGTATCGGAAACCTCGAAGTGGACCGTCCCTGGGGAGCTCACGGCCACGACGAAAGCTATCCGGCCCGAATCGGTGAACTTGACGGCGTTGCTGAGCAGGTTGGTCAGTATCTGCCGCAGCCGCCCCGGGTCGCCGGTCACCCATCTGGGCACTTGCGGGCTCACCTGCACCTCCAGCACCAGCCCTTTGGACTGCGCTGGGGACCCGAACAGCCCGGCCGCGGCCCGAACAGTGGCGTGCAGATCGAACGGGATACTCTCCAACTCGATCTTGCCCGCCTCAACCTTGGAAAAATCGAGAATGTCGTTGATGATCTCCAGAAGACTCTGCGCCGAATCCTGCAAAGCCATCAGGTACCGGCGCTGCCCAACGTCGAGCTCGGTCTCCAGCAGCAGCGTCGCCATACCCAGCACGCCGTTCATAGGGGTGCGGATCTCGTGGCTCATGTTGGCCAAAAAGCGCGACTTTTGATCGGAAGCCTCCACGGCCTGCTCCAAAGCGATACGGGCGCGGTCCTCGCTCGCTCGAAGCGCCTCCTCCACCTCTTTTTGCTCGGTGACGTCCTGGCAAACCCCCAGGACCGTCTCAGGTGTACCGCCGGCGCCGGACAGCACCTCGCCGTGGGACTGCAGGACCCTTACCTCACCATCGGGGCGCACGATCCTCTCCTCCAGCTCAAACGAGCCGCCGGCGCGGACCGCAGCCGAAATCGTCTCCTGCACCCGGTCCCGGTCGTCGGGGTGAAGCCCCTGCAAGAACACCTCCAGGCTTCCGGAGAACTCCTCGTCGCCCACCCCGAAGATCCTGCGCAGCTCCTCGCTCCAGTGCAGGTCGTCCTCGGCGACGTTCCACTGGAAACTTCCGAAATGGCCCAGGCGCTGCGCCTCTTTCATCTGCCTTTGGCTGAGCGTGAGAGTTTCGAGGTCCGTCTTACGCTGCGCCTCCAACCGTTTCCGGCCGGTGATGTCCCGGGTGTTGAGCACGACTGCCCGGACGCTCGGGTCGTCCAACAGGTTGCTCACCGCGGTCTCCGTAAACCGCCAGGACCCGTCGGTGGTCCGCAGGCGGCACTCCAAAAAGCCGTCGTCCGGTCCCGGTTCACCCGACCGGTCGATGCGCGCGGCGACCTCCCGCAGGTCGTCGGGGTGAACCCACCGGTCCAGCTTGGAGCCGATCAGATCTAGCGGGTAAAAGCCGAACAGCGGCTGCACCGAGGAGCTTTGGTAAACGATGAACCCGTCGGCGTCGATCAGCGTTATGACGTCGCTGGAGTTCTGGGCCAAAGATCTAAAACGTGCTTCGGAGCCGGCGACGTGGTCCAGGGAGGCCTCCGCGAGCGTCGTGATATAGGCGGCAAGCTGCACCTCGAGCTCCCCAAACAGCCCGCTGACCTGCCCGTGGGTCACGAACAGCAAGGCCATCGACCCCTCGTCGGCGACGATGGGAGCACAAAGGGCCGACTGCACACCCGAGAGCACCAGGCCCTTGGTGGAATCCAAATCGTCGGTGAAGTTGGAAACCACCGGGCCGCCGAGCTCCAGCGCGCGCTCGACAATGCCGGCGCCGGCTTCCACCTGGGCGCCGAAGGTTCGCCTCACCTCGTCCTCGCCGCGGCCGTGCATATCCAGCACAAAGCAGTGATCGCCCCGCAGCAGGGTCCTGGCCGCCTCCTCCACGGACCTGTACACCTCGTCGGCCTCGGTGGCCGATGCAATAGCACGGCCGGCCTCCATAAGGGCCGAGAAACGATCGGTAAGCGACAGCGTCTCCTGGTCGGATCGATCCCCCGGGACACCCTCGACCTTGAGGGCCAGCGCATGGGCGGCTGCTTCGCTGGCGGCGGCCTCCGGCCAGCCCAGCCTGTCCCCCAGCCGGGCTATCGCCTTTAGGGTCTGGGCCTCCTCGAACTCGGCTCCCTGCTCGCGCGCCACCCGCAGGCTCTCCACCAGGCTACGGTGCGCGGTGCGCGGGCGCCGGTTCAACGCCGACATCAACCCGAGCTCGCGCAGCGCGTGAGGCAGGTTGTTGCGGTAGCTGCGGGAGGTGCGCACCGTCCGGCGCGCCTGGGCCAGGTTCTTGCGCATCACGCGCCTGGGTATACCGACGTGGACCGAGAGCTCCTCCATCTCGGTGCGCAGCGCGGTGCAAAGCCACGGCGCCACCGAGGCGGCGTACTCCTGCCTGAGGCCCGCCTTGCGGATCAGTTGCTGCGCGGCCCGCAAGGTCAGCACAGCAAAGCCGGTATCATCCGAGGCCAGCAGGCGCAGCGCCTCGGCAAGGTGCACCTCCGCGGTGGTCATCACGTCGTCGGCGTTGCCCCGCATCTCGGCCTGGAGAACCGAAGCCGGCACCCGCCCCTGCGAGGCCTTGGACCAAGCGCTGAGCGCCACTCCGGCCGCAGTTTGGTCTCCGATGGCGACCGCCTCGTTGTAGACGTCCTGGGCGCTTTGGACGGCTTCATCCAGCCGCCCCAGCCGGTACTGCGCAAAAGCGATGTGCCAGCCGGCGGTGTTGACCTCCCAACGATCCCCCGTGCGCTCAAGGATCCGCTTGGCCTGCCTGAATTTGTCGATGGCGTCGCCGTATCGCGACGCGGCGTACAGGCAGACCCCCTCAAAATTCAAGGACTGGCCCTGACCCCAAACGTCACCGAGCTGAGTCCGGATCGCGTACGAACGCCGGGCATACTCCAGGCCCCGGCCGAACCAGGGAATCATCGTCATCACCGGAGCGTGCTCCGAGTAAGCCTGGGCGAGCTCGGGGGTCGGCGGATAGCGCTCCGCCAAGTTCATCTCCTTCAGGTGCGCCCATCCGCAGCGCAGTTTTCCGCAGTGAAACCAGTAAACGTAGGCCAATCGGCTGTACAGGCGCATAGCCAGCAGCTCCCGGCCGGCGCCGTCGGGGCTGCGCCGGCCGACCAAAAGCTTCGGTAGAGCCGTGTGCAGGACCTGCACCAGCGCCTCCCACAGCAAAGCCAGCGCCAGCGCCGGCCGCGAGTCCGGGGTACGGAACCCCAGCCGCCGAACCGCCTGCTCCAGCGCGTGGCGGGCGCCCGACATGTCGCCCCGCCTAAAAGCGACATCTCCGAGTTTGCCCTGCAGCGCGGCCCGGCGCATAGGGTCGCGGGTGATGGCCATACACCGCTCGAACTGCAGGGCAGCCTCTTCGTAAGACCCGCGCAGCGTGAGCACGTCGCCGAGGCCCTCCGCCACCCGCCCGCGGACACTCTCTCCGGCGTGCTTGGCTGAGCGGTCCGCCATCCGGTAATGGGACTCGGCGATCTCCAGGTTGCTTTGTCTGCGGGCCAGATCGGCCGCAGCCAGGGAGTAAGGAAGCGCCCGTTCGGCCTCGCCGGAGGCGTCGAAGTGGTACGCAAGCTCGAAAACCCGCGCGGGGTCCTCGGCCTCGATCTGCTCGGCAGCTCGCCGGTGCAACCGGCTTCTGCGGGCGGGGGACAAATCGGCCAGCAAGGCTTCCCTAATCTTGTCGTGCATGAAGTGGCACCGGTTGGATGATTCATCGATCCACACGGTGCGCCGTGCCTTGGCCTCTAAGAGCGCGGCGGCCGCTTGGGCAGGAGTCAACTCCGCGAGAGCAACCGCAAAATCGAGGTCGAAATCCTTACCCAGCACCGCGCCCGTAGACAGCAGCCGCAGGGTTTGCTCGGGCAGCAGCTTGAGTCTGCGCACCAAAAAGACCGCCGCCTGCCGGGAGGTTTGAACCTCGGCCAGCGCCGAGGGGTCCACCGTCCAGCCCTCGCCGGAGGAAACCACCGCTGCGCACTCCACCATCCCCATCACCACCGCGGCGGCCATGAACGGACTGCCCGCGGACAGGGCGACGATGGTGTCCAGGGCCTCTTGGGGCAACCGGCCCGCCATGGATTGAGCCATATCCTGGATCTCCGGCGCGGTAAAGGGCCGCAGACCAAGCTCGGCCGAGGGCGTGATACGCCGCAGCGGGTGGCCGTCGGAGACCTCCTCGGATCTAAATGCTGCCACTACCAGTACGTAACCCCCACCCCCGGCGCCGGCCAGCCATCTCTCCAGCAGCTTGGCGGTCAGCTCGTCGGTCCACTGGCAGTCGTCGAGCAGGACCACCGCGGGGCGCTGCGCCGAGCCCAGCGATCCCAGCAAAACCGACAGGGCTTCGAGGGTGCGTACCTCGGCGTACGCTTCGGGCAGATCCTCCGAGTCCTCGTCGAGAAAGAACCCGCCGAGCTCGGGGAGGCTGACGGAAACGGCGGGCCCCTTATCGCCCAGATGGCTGCGCAGGCGCTCCAACAGTCCGGCATCGGCTCGAAGGGCCGCGCTCAGGTCCCCGGCCACACCCTCCAGCAGTTGGTACGGCCGCTGGGCCGCTTTGTCCACGCCCTGCCCGCGCAGGATCCAGGCCCCGCCGCTGGCCGCCTGATCCGAGAGCTCCTCGAGCAGCCTGGTCTTGCCCCCGCCCGACTCGGCGGCCAAAAACAGCAGGCAGCTCTCGCCTTCAGCGGCCTGCGCCAAATGTCCGGTCAGCGCCGCCAGCTCGTTCCGCCGGCCCACGAACGCGGGTTCGGCAAGCACGGAACGGATGTCGTGCATTCCGACCACAACAGGCGGATCGCAATCGCCACGACTCAAGCCGGCGGCGATTGCCTCGATGTCGCACAGGACCGCCTGCGCTAACTGATAGCGCTGCGACGGATGCTTGGCGAGCATGCGCGCCACTAAGTCGTCCAAAGCCCGCGGCACGTCCGGCCCCGCCGCACGCAAGCCCGGAATCTGCAGGCTCAAGTGCTGACGGAGCAGATCTCCCACCGTTTCGCCGTCAAACAGCGGGCGGCAGGTAAGGCACTCATGCAAGACCGCCCCCAATGAGTAGATATCGCTTCGGCCGTCCACAGGAGCGTCGACCAGGCCCGACTGCTCCGGCGACAGATAGCGGGGGTCTCCCGACGCCGGTTCGTCGGATTGTGACGGCAGCCGGCCGTCTACGGGCAGGCGGCCCAAGACTGCGCCGGTCACCGAAGACTCCCGCTCAACCAAGATGTTGGGCGGGCGGACATCGCCGTGGAGGAGTCCCTCCCCGTGGACTCCGGCGAGCTCGCCCAAAACCCGGGCGGCCACGACCAAGGTATCCGCAACCGAGAGCGGACCCTCGGCCAGGACCGCTTCAAGGCTCCGGACGTCAGTTTGGGCCGGCTCCGCAGCCGAAGAACGGTTATATACGCCCTCTAGCACCATCGGTGCTCCAATCCCTTTCAAGGCCCCGATCAATTATCGGCTCGGTTCGGCCTCCGTTTAAGCGCTAATTGAAAAAGGGGGGCCGGTAGGCCCGGTGATTTAGGGCTGCCCGGCCCAAGCCGGAGGGCCGGACGGCCCTGGGGGGTTGAACTGGTCATCTATGGACCTGCGCAGAACCGGCACTTCGGATTCGATCCGATCGCTGCCCTGGGCAGCCCCTTCGGGGTCGCCTGCGGCTGCCGCGGCTTCGACCGCCTCGCACAGCTCGTACAAACGGATCGCGCCTACGTACGGGCAGCCGCCTTTGAGAGTGTGAGCCGCCATCCCCACGGCGTCCATGTCGTTTTGCGCCAGGCCCCGCCGGAGCGCGTCGAGCTTTACCGGCACATCGGCAAAGAAGGTGTCGATGATCCGCTGCATCAACCCGGACTTGCCGCTGCTTAGCTCCAGGTTCTGCAGCTCGCGCAACGGCGCCGGGTCAAAGCTCTGCGTCAGACGGGAATCCTTCCTGCATGTGGGCCCTGGTTACGTAGGAGGCAGCCTCGGCCCTGCGCGTCACTTCCAGCTTCCTGAGAATTGAGGAAACGTAGTTCTTGACCGTCTTCTCGGTGAGGTTGACGCGCTCGGCTATCTGGCGGTTGGTGAACCCCTCGGCCACCTTGTCCAGGATCCTCTCCTCGGTCGGCGACAGGTGCGCAAGCTTCGGGTCCTTGTTGTCGACCTTGGTGCTGCGGATCCTCTCCAGCACCTTCACCGTGACCTCGGGGTCCAGCAACGCCTTACCCTCGCCCACGCTGCGAATGGAGCTGACGATCTCCTCGGCCGGGGTCTTTTTCAACAGGTAGCCGGCCGCTCCGGCCATGATCGAGCTGAACAGGGCGGCATCGTCGGAGTATCCGGTCAGCATAATCACCCGCGAGTTGGGGCTTTGGCTCCGCAATTCCCGGCAGGCATCGATACCGCTGCCGTCGGGCATACGCACATCCATAACAACGACCTGAGGCTGGAAGGCCCGAGCCTGCGTAACCGCCTCCGCGCCGCTCGAGGCTTCGCAGACGACCTCCATGTCCCCGGCCGCATCGATAAAGGTCCTCAGGCCCATTCGCACCACGTCGTGGTCGTCGACGACCATCACCTTCAGCTTGCTCACCAGGCAATTTTAGCTAGTAAAAGCCGATCCGGACCCCAAAGAGCAGCTTTTCTTCGCGAAGTCGTTCACCGGCCTGCCGAACGGCCCTCTCAATGTATGTCGCACCGGGCCCTTTCGGGACCTCGGCTAGGCGCACCTTGGCTACAGGGGCCGCACGAGCCATGAGCCGGGAGGATTGCGATGGACAGGATCCGAGTTACCCCATCTAACTACGCGGGGCGTATTGCCGCGTTGACGAAGTTCGGCAGCTGGAAACAATCAGCCGCCGTCGCGCTGGCGATCACGACCGCGGTAGCGCTGGGCGGCCTGTACTGGACGGTGCCGCTGTTCGCAACCGGGGCCGGCAACCCCGATTGCGGAGATCTGAGCTTTCTTGTGAAGTACGAGTGGAACGCAAGCGCGTACGTAGTGGACCAGCCCGAGGAATCCGACGGCGAAGGAGTCGCCATAACGGGCAACGCGCAGAGCTTCGACTGGACCTCGCAGACCCCGATCGATCTGGTAATCGTCAAAGGCGGGTCGGACGACAACCGCGACTACCTCTACGACGAGGCCGTGTCGGGCTCGGGCCTGCAGGGATTGCTCAACGATCTCAGCCCGGATCCGGACGACACCTTCGACGTCAGCAACGTAACCTTCTGCTATGACGACGAGCCGGTAGTCACCGTGATCAAGCAGGTGGTAAACGACAACGGCGGCAGCGCGGTGGCCGGGGACTTCACCATCAACGTCAGCGGGACCGGCGCGACGCCTTCGAGCTTCGCGGGGAACTCCACCGGAACCATGGTCACGTTGACCGCGGGCGGGTATTCGGTTACCGAGGTGCCCGATCCAGACTATACGGTTGCATACTCGGCCGACTGTACGGGCACGATAGCCAACGGGCAAACCAAGGTTTGCACCGTGACCAACGACGACGCGCCTCCGGGACTGACGGTTATCAAGACCGTGGTCAACGACAACGGCGGCAGCGCGGTGGCCGGGGACTTCACCATCAACGTCAGTGGCGAGGCGGCGGCGCCTTCGAGCTTCGCCGGCAGCGAGAGCGGTACCGAGGTGGCGATTGAAGCGGGGTCTTACAACGTCACCGAGACCGCGGTGGACGGGTACGCAGCCAGCTACTCCGAGGACTGCTCGGGGTCGATCGCCCTGGGTGAGGCCAAGGTCTGCACCATCACCAACGACGACGTGCAGCCGGTAATCACGGTCATCAAGACGGTGGTCAACGACAACGGCGGGACCGCCGTCGCCGGTGACTTCACCATCAACGTCAGTGGCGGGGCGGCGACGCCTTCGAGCTTCGCCGGCAGCGGGAGCGGTACCGAGGTGGCGCTGAGCGCAGGCGGCTACTCGGTAACCGAGGATGCGGTCGACGGGTACGCCGGCACCTTCTCCGAGGACTGCTCGGGTGTGCTGTCGCTGGGCGACGAGGTGACCTGCACGGTGACCAACATCGACCTGCCGCCCGGTCTGACCGTGATCAAGAACGTGGTCAACGACAACGGCGGGACCGCCGTCGCCGGTGACTTCGAAATCTCGGTCAGCACGGCTGGTGTGGATCCGGAGCCGTTCGCCGGCAGCTCCACCGGAACCGTACTCTCGATCGACGCCGGAGAGTACTCGGTAACCGAGCAGTCCGTCGCCGGCTACGAGGGAACCTTCTCCGAGGACTGCTCGGGGTCGATCGCCCTGGGTGAGGCCAAGGCGTGCACGGTTACCAACGACGATATTCCGGCCGAAGTGGGCGGAGTAACGCTGGAGAAGGCGCCGGCCGAGGTTGCCGGGGTAGCGCTGGAGAACCCCAAGTCCGTCGAGGTTCTGGGCATCCAACTACCCCGCACCGGGGTCAACGTCGCAGCCGGACTGCTAACAGCAATGCTGCTGCTGGCGGTTGGCTACGGCCTGATGTTGGTGGATCGCAGGACCAAGGGCGACCCGAGCTAGCTCAGACGCCTATATCCGGCCAGCTTCCACCAAGCCGCTCCTGCCCCCGTTGCGATGGCTCTAGCAACGGGGAAGCGGGGGCGGCTGCGGTGGATACCTTAAGAGAAGGCTCCTCAACAGGGGCCGGAGCCGGGGCAGGAGCAGGAGCAGGAGCCGGAGCCGGAGCCGGGGCAGGAGCAGGAGCCGGGGCAGGAGCAGGAGCAGGAGCCGGAGCCGGAGCCGGGGCAGGAGCAGGAGCCGGGGGAGGAGCAGGAGCAGGAGCCGGAGCCGGAGCCGGGGCAGGAGCAGGAGCAGGAGCCGGGGCAGGAGCGCTACAGCTCTTGAGGAAGCGCT
>JBBDRQ010000081.1:0-2522 GCA_040905365.1 Actinomycetota bacterium | reverse complement strand
CCAGGAAACACCTCACGCGCTCCAAACCTCGCAAACGTTAGTGGTCACGGCACTACGAGCCGAGGATGACGTACTGAATCGTTGCTCCGGGCCTCCAGTCGGTGGTCTCGTTGAACTCGTCCTGTGTCGAGTAGATGCCGGAAAGCTCCCCGACGTTGCCCACCCGAAACAGCATGCGGGGCGACGGGGCGGGAAAGTCGGCGTACTCCCGCCCCTCGTCGGAGAGGCTGTAGCTAAGGGTCGGTCCTCCGTAGACCCCGGCAGCCTGCTCTATGGTGCTGCCGGGCCCGATGCCCTCGGCGGTCCGGTACCGGTTGCTGCCGGTGACGATCAGGCTGATCGTGGGCGGCTCGCCGGTGAGCCAGCCCGCGTACAGGTGCACGACCCCGTCCCGGCTTACCTCGTACAGCACCTGATCCACGAAGATGTCGGTGTGGGGCCCGGTGACCGAGAACTGCGGACCCAGGGCGTCCGCCAGGGCGTCCCCGGACATCCCCAGCTCCACCGCACCCATCGCCTGTGGTGTGATCAACGGGGGCGCGTCCGCGGGGTCGGTGCCGTCCTCGTCTTGGTTGGCGCCGGCGTCATTGTCCGGGCTGGGGGCGGCCGGTGTGGGGCTAGCGACCGTGGGGGCGGAGGAGATGAACGATTCTTCCGCTTGACTGCACGCCGCCAAGCCCAAAAGCACGACGAACGTCAGGATTGCTGGTAACCGGGCCATGACCACCAAACCGTAGCAACATCTGACAGCCCCGTAAAGGTGCGAGTGCAACCGCCCCGGTCCGTATCATGAAGACGTCTGACGGCCACGGCCAGCCCGGGGATGAGTAGGCCAATGCGTACAGGCTTGCCAGCACGCTTCACTCGGTTTCTGGAGGGGCGCTTCGGAAAACTCCTGAACCGGACTTCGAACCGAGCCGGTTCGCACGGGTCGGATTGGTGGCCCCAGCCTTCCAGAATCCGAACCGGGCTTCCATAGCGGTAAGGGGCCGAACCATCAGCCTCCCGCCTCCGGCCAGCCGCGGCAAGCCGAAAGCACCTGGTGGAGTAGAGGAATCGCCCGGCAACCAAGCCGGCAGCGACGGCGGCAGTGACCCCGGCAGCCCTGACCGATCGGGCTCCATCACGCCTGATGGAGCCAAAAACACGTACACCTGCGACCCCATCACCCCGGCAGCAGCCTCCTCCGACTCCTTGGAGAGTCTGTTATGAGTTCCACAAGGTTGCTGGTAAGCGACGACGCCGTGCTGCAGGTTGCCAATAGTTTGACCGAACGTGATCGACGGATCCTTCGACTGCTCTACGACCATCGCGTTTTCACCACCGAGCACCTGACCGAGGTCCCCTTCTCCAATCCGACGACCGCCCGTCACCGGCTGACCCAGCTATACCGACTGCGACTGGTAGATCGCTTCCGCCCCCGACGCTGGCCTAGCGACTGCGCTCCCTACCACTACGTGATCGGTCAGATCGGAGCCATGGTGATCACCGCCGAACGCGACCAGGACCCGGACAAGCACAAATGGAAGGCGGACAAGGCTCTGGCCATCGGCAGCAGCCAGCGACTGGACCACTTGATCGGCGTCAACGCCTTCTTCGTCGAGCTCATGAAGCACAGCTGCCAGCATCCCGATTCGGCCGAGCTATTGGAGTGGTGGTCGGAGCGCCGCTGCGCCCAGGCCATGGGTCGGCTGGTCCATCCGGATGCCTACGGAGTATGGGAGGAGAACGGCCGGGTCATCGAGTTCCTGCTCGAGTATGACCGTGGGACTGAAAGCCTGGAACGCGTAGCCGCCAAACTAAAGGGCTACAAGCACCTCGAAGGACAAACCGGCGTGCGCCGCTGGGTGCTATTCAGTTTGCGCACAGAGCGCCGAGAAGCCGGAGTCCGGCGTGCACTGGCAGGAGCCGACGTTCCAGTAGCGACAGCGCCACGTACGGCCGGAGGGCCGCAGGATGCGGTGTGGTTGGTGCTGCGACCCAGGCGATCCGAGGTCCGCATGTGTTTGACGGGCCTTGCGTGAGGATCGGAGCCGAATCCCCATCATTCACATCCAGGTCTGTCCACGTCGCCACCACGCATGTTTCCCCCGATGACCTGAAACAGAGCATGCTGTGTCGACTCACACCTGAACGAGGCAGTCGACCGTGTTGACTCGATACTCCTTCCGGTTGCTGCAGTGTGCGGCCTGGCCTCCTTCGTGTGCGGGTCATCACGGAAGGTGAGGGCTGCCAGATAGTCAGTCACTCGATACCAGTAACTTTTTTCAAATAGTAGTGAACGAAATGCCAGTTCCTGCCGATATATGCAGGGCAAGGCCTTACATCAATCTCCTGCCAGACGCACGGGCAGAGTCCGCCGCGAGCCATGAGCGAGAGGAAAGACAGTGCCTATAAGGCCTTGGGGTCGAGTCGTGGCGCGGCGTGGCATGATGGGCGCCAAAGCAGGCGGGTCGGCGGCCCTGGCAGTGGCCTTGGCCATGGCACTGGTACCAACGCAGCTAATCAGCGCGGCTGCCGCT
>JBBDRQ010000080.1:68940-71909 GCA_040905365.1 Actinomycetota bacterium | reverse complement strand
AGGCGCTGATCCAGCTCGACATGTCCGAGTACATGGAGAAGCACACGGTCAGCCGCCTTATCGGGTCCCCGCCCGGGTATGTCGGCTTCGAGGAGGGCGGTCAGTTGACCGAGGCGGTGCGCCGCCGGCCCTTCTCGGTGGTTTTGTTCGACGAGATCGAAAAGGCTCACAACGACGTGTTCAACACGCTGCTGCAGATTCTGGAGGACGGCCGTCTGACCGATTCTCAGGGTCACACGGTCGACTTCAAGAACACGGTCATCATCATGACGTCCAACCTGGGTACGCAGAACCTGCGCAAGACCTCGCTGGGCTTCGCTTCCGACACGTCCGAGGTGACGTACGAGAAGATGAAGGAGAAGCTCATGCAGGAGCTTAAGCACGGGTTCCGTCCCGAGTTCCTCAACCGGGTCGACGACATCATCGTCTTCCAGGAGCTTTCTCCGGAGAACGTGAGGGAGATCGTGGACCTGATGTTCAGGCGGGTTCGTGAGCAGCTCAAGGCTCTCGATGTCGAGATAGAGCTGACCGATGCGGCCAAGGACCAGCTGGCGGCGGAAGGGTACGACTCGACACTGGGCGCCCGGCCGCTGCGCAGGGCTATCCAGCGCCTGGTCGAGGACCCGTTGTCGGAGAAGATCCTGTGGAAGGAGTTCTCTGCCGGAGAGAAGATCACGGCGGACTCGGTCGAGGATCCGGACAACCCCGGCAAGCGCAAGATCGTCTTCACGAGCACTCACCGCAAGGGCTCGGAGGCCGAGTTGGCGGGAGCCGGCAGCGAGAGCTGATCGGCTTAGTAAACAGAAAACGGCGCCCTCTGCGGAGGGCGCCTTTTTCTGTGGGTGCCGTAGGTGTCACAGGCGCTCGCTACATTTGGGGACATGGTTTCTACACCGCTGGTATGCACCGAGTGCGGACACCGATCCATTCAGTGGATGGGGCGGTGTCCGTCGTGTAAGGCGTGGGAGTCGTTTGCGCAGGACGATGCTCCGTCCTCCGGCCCCACCCCGGAGGTTGCCGCAGGAACGACGGTGGAAATCGGCCGAGTTGCCTTTGAGCACACCGAGCGCATCTCCACCGGATTGAACGAGTTGGACCGGGTGCTCGGCGGCGGCCTGGTGGCCGGATCGGTGGTCCTGCTTGCCGGCGAGCCCGGTGTAGGTAAGTCCACGTTGTTGTTGCAGGCAGCCGCCGGAATAGAGCAGTCGGGCCGCGAGGTGCTGATCGTGTGCGGCGAGGAGTCGCTGGAGCAGGTGGCCACGCGGGCCCGGCGGCTCGGCGGCCCCCTTTCCGCGCGGCTAACCGCCGCCACCGAGGTACCGTCCATCCTCCCGTTAATCGGCGGTGCGCATGTGTTGCTGGTCGACTCGGTGCAGACGCTGCGGGACGGCTACTCCGGCGCCGAGCCGGGGTCGGTGTCGCAGGTCCGTCGCTGCGCCGCGGAGTTGACCGCCGCCGCCCGGGAACATGGGTGCGCGGTGATCCTGGTCGGGCATATAACCAAGGACGGCTCCATTGCAGGACCCCGCTCGCTGGAGCACCTGGTCGACGCGGTGGTCACCTTCGAGGGCGATCGGGGTCACGTCCTGCGCACGGTCCGGGGCATTAAAAACCGTTTCGGCCCCGCCGCCGAGATGGGGGTGTTCGAGATGGGCTCCAAAGGGCTTAGCGAGGTGCCCGACGCTTCTCAGTTTTTTCTGGCGGAACGTCCGCAGGGGGTGGCCGGCTCGGCGGTCGGTTGCATTCTCGAGGGCCGCAGGCCGGTGGCGCTGGAGGTGCAGGCGCTGGCGGTGTTCTCGACCGCGGCGCTGCCGCGCCGGGTGGCACAGGGTATCGAGTCTTCCCGCCTGGGGCTGGCACTGGCTGTGCTGGAGCGGCGGGCGGGTATCGAGCTGGGCAGATTCGACGTGTACTGCTCCATTGCCGGCGGGCTGCGGGCCGCCGAGCCGGGGATTGACCTGGCGCTGAGCCTGGCGCTGGCCAGCGCCAGGCTGGACGTTGTGCTGCCGGCCGGTATGGCGGCCGTCGGCGAAGTGGGGCTAGGCGGCGAGGTCAGGTCCGTAGCGGGAATGCAGGCGAGGGTAACCGAGTTGACCCGGCTGGGCTTCACGACGATACTGACTCCCGCCCTAGGCGCTCTGGAGGGTCCAACCCGTATTTCGCAGAGGGACCCGAAGGCGGTGGTGCCGGTGCGCAGCATTCACGAGGCGTTCACCGGGCTGCTCAAATGACCGGCGTGGGGGCTGTTCGCTTGTTTGCGATGGTGCCAATAGTGCTTATGGCATCTCTTGCCATTGCCGGAGAGGGTCGGCGCCTGGTACCATGGTGTGCCCCCTTGGAGGCGCGCGTTTTTATTTCCGCATTCCCCGGGGGTGCTGTCTAAAAGGGTCCTTTGGGACCTGCCATGAAAACTAAAGGAGGACTGATTGCCTTCAGGCACCACCTTTCAGATTGGCGACAAGGTTGTTTATCCACACCATGGTGCAGCAATCATCAAGAGCCTCGAGGAGAAGGAGTTCCAGGGTGAGACCAAGGAGTACTACATCCTTAGGCTTGCCTACGGAGATCTGACTCTGATGGTTCCCGTCGACAATACCGATGGCGTCGGCATAAGAGACGTTATCGCACAGGACGAGCTCGAGAAAGTATTTAAGGTCCTGAAGTCGAAGGAATGCCGTATGCCGACGAACTGGAGTCGCAGGTTCAAGACTCACGTCGAGAAGCTTCGCTCCGGTGACATTTACCAAGTGGCCGAGGTTGTCCGTAACCTGGCTCGCCGGGAGGCCGAGAAGGGTCTGTCTGCCGGGGAGAAGCGGATGCTCACCAAGGCTCGTCAAATCCTCATCTCCGAGGTCACGTTTGCGGCCAATGTGGATGAGATCGAAGCCGGCGGCATGCTAGACAAGGTGCTGGCCGGTTAGTTACTAGAAGCATTCTTCGGTCGCCGCAGCCTGGCCTCGGGCCCAGGC
>JBBDRQ010000080.1:0-68930 GCA_040905365.1 Actinomycetota bacterium | reverse complement strand
CCGCTTCCGGACCGATCCGAGGATTTTCTTCCCCATGTCCCCCGTATCGACCGTTACCGCTGTGCTGCTTGCGGCCGGGTCGGGCGAGCGGGTGGGCTCCGGTTCCCCCAAGCAGTTCCTCCCCCTGGCCGGCGAACCCATGGTGATTCATTCCCTGCGCACACTGGACGCCTGCCCCGCCGTGGATTCGATTGTGATCGCGTTGCCCTTCGATCGGTCCGGCTGGCCTCGGGAGATGGAGGGTTTCGCCAAGGTCGCGGCCTATGCGGACGGCGGGCCCACCCGGCAGAATTCTCTCGCCCGGGCGCTCGAGCACCTTCCCGAGGACGCGCCGGTGGTTATGGTGCATGACGCCTCCCGCCCGTTGCTGACCGGACAGCTCCTCCGATCGCTGCTGGGCGCGCTGGACGACAGTTGCGATGGCGTCATCCCGGCGATCCCGTTAGAGGACACGATCAAGAGGGTGTCAACCGGGATGTTCGTTACCGAACAGCTCGACCGCAATGGTGTCTGGCGGGTACAGACGCCCCAGATCTTTCGCCGGGAAGCATTGGTCGACGCGCTGACCCGGGCAATCGAGGCCGGGCTGGAGGCCACGGATTGTTCGCATATGCTTACGCTGGGCGGCTACCGGGTTAAGGTGGTTCCGGGCGATCCGCAGAACTTCAAGGTGACCCGTCCGGGTGACTTGGCTTGGGCCGAGGCCGTCCTGGCGAGCCGGACCGTCCCTCCTGCCGGAGGCCGGTTGTGAGGGTTGGGTTCGGCTACGATGTCCATGCTTTCGAGTCCGGACGTCCGCTGCTGCTGGGCGGGGTACAGATTCCTGACGCGCCCGGGTTGGCGGGATGGTCGGACGCCGATGTAATCTCCCACGCCATCGCCGACGCCCTGCTGGGTGCCGCGGCGCTCGGGGATCTTGGCCGGCACTTTCCGGCCGGTGCGGCCACCGAGGGTTTGTCGGGCCTAAAGATTCTCTCCAGCACCGTGGACTTGCTGCAAAAGGCCGGCTACCGGGTGGGCAATGTGGACGCTACTGTGATTATCCAGCAGGTCCGAATCGCCCCCTACCGGGATCGGATGATCGCAGCAGTGGCCGGGGCGCTGAGCGTCGACCCCGGGTTGGTCAGCATCAAGGCCACCACCACCGACCGCCTCGGCTTAACCGGTCGAGGTGAAGGGGCAGCGGCAACGGCGGCGGCCCTGATCGAACCGGCCCGGTAAGGTTGTGGCTATGGGACTGGTAGTAACCAATACGCTAACGCGCTCCAAGCAGGAGTTTGTGCCCCGCGACGAAGGCAAGGTCGCCATGTACGTGTGCGGGCCCACGGTGTACGGCGATATCCATGTGGGCAACGCCCGGGCGATGATCGTGTTCGACGTCATCCGCCGCTACCTGCTCTGGCGCGGTTTCGACGTGACGTTCGTGCGCAACTACACCGACGTGGACGATAAGATCATCGCCAGAGCGGCCGAGGAGGGCCTGTCGTCGGATGAGGTGGCATCAAAGTACTCGGCAGCCTTCGACGAGGTCGTAACGGCTCTTGGCATCGACGCGCCCGACCATCCGGTGCGGGCCACCGATCATATTCCCGACATGGTCGAGATGATCCAAAGCCTCATCGATCGTGGATTTGCGTACGAGGCGGGGGGCAGCGTTTGGTTCTCGGTCGATGAGTTTCCCGACTACGGAAAGCTCTCCGGACGGACTCTTGCCGACATGAGGGCCGGCGAACGGGTGGAACCGGACCCGAACAAACGTCAACCTTTGGATTTTGCGGTTTGGAAGGCGGCCAAGCCGGGTGAGCCGGCGTGGGACAGCCCCTGGGGACCGGGTAGGCCCGGATGGCACATCGAGTGTTCCGCGATGTCCAAGCGGTACCTGGGCATGGGGTTCGACATCCACGGCGGCGGAAGCGATCTGGTATTCCCGCATCACGAAAACGAGATCGCGCAGGCGGAGGCGGCCACCGGCGAGAAGCCGTTCGTGCGCTACTGGCTGCACAACGGCATGGTGAACATGGGCACCGAGAAGATGTCCAAGTCGCTCGGCAACCTGGTGCTGGCCAAGGACCTCATCGCCGAGGTTGGTCCTCAGGTGGTGCGCATCATGGCGATTGCCGGCAACTACCGAAGCGGCGTGGACTTTGGGGAAGCGTCTTTGGAGCAGGCTACGCGGGTGAGCGACCGGTTGGACTCTTTCCGCAGGGATACGCCGGGGCCGGGCGACTTGTCGGAGGAGGGCAGGCAGTTTCTGGAGCGGTTTACCCAGGCCATGGACGACGATTTCAACACGCCGGTGGCGCTTGGGATCATGCAGGAGATCATCCGTCGCGGCAACACGCTGATGGCGGACGACGGCGTTGATGATGCACAGCTGGCCGGTCTGGTCGCAGCGCTGGACCAGATCACCTCGGTGTTGATTGGGACGGTCGCGCGCCCCGAACCCCGGGGAGGGCCGGACCTGCCTACGGATGAGATCGATGAGCTGATCGAGCAGCGCAACCGGGCTCGTCAAGAAAAGGATTTCGCCCGGGCAGACGCCATCCGGGATCGGCTCAAAGATATGGGCGTCGTTATCGAAGATACGCCCCAGGGTACGAGAATAGTGTAGCGACCCCGCCGGTGGCCGATCGGCCGTTAGTACTCTGGGCCAGGGTAGTAGTCAGTTGCCGGTGTGCTGCATGGCGTCGCGGATGCTTCCCACCAGCTCGGCCAGAACGTCCTCCATGGCCACGGCGCCCAAGGGCGTACCGGTGTCGTCGTGCACCTGAGCCATCTGGGTGCCCCGCTCCTGCATTTGCTTTAGCGCGGCGTCCAGCAGGTCGTCGGCGAGCAGGGTGGGCATGAGGCGGATGCGATCTTCGGGGACGGGTTGCAGTCGCTTGGTCTGCTGAATCTCCAGAACGTCCTTGACATGCAGGTAACCCAACAACTCGCCTCCGGAGCCGGTAACCGGAAACCTGGAGAAGCCTGTTTCTAACGACCTGGCCTCCACGTCGGCGAAGCTGGCGCCGTGCTCAACCGTTACCAGCTTGTCCATCGGAATCAGAACCGAACGTACGGTGAGCTCGGGAAGAGACAGCGCTCCCTTGAGCAGTTGGTGCTCGCGGGCGCCGAGCAGTCCTTCTCGCCGGGATTCGGCGATCAGCGCCGCCACCTCCTCGTGGGTAAAAACAGAGGCAACTTCGGCTCTGGGTTCGGTTCTCAGTAACCGGACCACGCCGTTGGAGAAGGTATTCAGCGCCAGGATGAGGGGTTTTAGCACGAAGACGATGGCGTAGATCGGCGGCCCCAGCAGCAGAGCCGAACGGGTGGGGGCGGCCAGGGCCAGGTTCTTGGGAACCATCTCTCCCAGCACCATGTGCAGCAGGATGACTATCGACAGGGCGATCGCAAATGCGGTGGGGTGCAAAAAGGCTTCCGGCATGCCCAAAGCCGTGAACGGACCTTCGATCAGATGAGCGACCGCAGGCTCCCCGACGGCGCCCAAGCCCAGTGAGCACATGGTGATTCCAAGCTGGGCTCCGGCCATCATCAATGAGACGTTCTCCATGGCTCGCAACGTAATCTTTGCGGTCTTGGACCCCGACGCCGCTCGAGGTTCAATCTGGGTGCGCCGGGCCGATATCAGAGCAAATTCTGCACCCACGAAAAATGCGTTTCCCCCCAGTAGCAGCACCGCCACGAACAGAGCGGTTACATCATTCATCGGCGCGCTCCGTATCCTCGGGGCGCCCGGTGGTTTCGGAGGCGTCCATCAACAGCCGGTCCACCCGCAGAGCGTCCATGCGCTGTACGGTTATGCCCACGTGGGCGCCGTCGATGGTGATCCAAACCTGGTCTCCTACTTTTGGTATCCGCCCCAACTCACTGGTGAACAGCCCGCCGATCGTGTCGTAGTCGTCGCTCGCGGGCAGGCTCACCCCGCTCAGTTCGCTTGCCTCGTCCGGCCGAAGCAGCCCGGACAAGGACCACAATCCGTCGCGCCGGCGGTAGGCGTGGGGGTTGGGGCGGTCGTGCTCATCGGTGATGTCTCCGACTATCTCCTCGACGAGATCCTCGAGGGTCACCAAACCGGCGGTCCCGCCGTACTCGTCAACGACTATGGCCATCTGCAGGCCCTTCCGGCGCAGCAGATCCAGCAGCGGATCCAACTCGGTGGATTCCAGCACTATTACCGGTGGCACCATCACGTCGGCGACCTTGCGTTTGCTCCGCTCCTCCACCGGTACGGCGATGGCGTGTTTGATGTGGACGAGACCTACGGGGTCGTCGACGCCCTCGTCCAGCACCGGAAAGCGCGAATGACCCGTCGCCTGGGTCAGGGTGATCAACTCTGCCACCGTCGACTCCACTTCGAGGGTCCGAATCCGCCGGCGGGGTTGCATGACGTCCGCTGCGGTCAGGTCGCCGAACTTGAACGAGCGAATCAAAAGGCGTGCGGTGCCCTGATCGAGGGTGCCCTGCTCGCTGGAGCGCTGTACCAGTGATACAAGCTCCTGAGCAGAGCGGGCTGAGGCCAGTTCCTCGACCGGCTCAACGCCCATCGTCCGCAGCAGCCGGTTGGCCATGCCGTTGAAAAGGTCGATGGCTGGTTTGGTTGCGGTTGTAAAGGCGCGCTGAGGCCCCGATACCGCTCGGGCGACCGGGTACGGACGGGCTATGGCCAGGTTCTTGGGAACCAGCTCGCCGAACACCATCTGAAGAACCGTGGCGATGAACAGCGCGACACCAAACGCCCAGCCGACGGCCGCCGATTCGCCCGCAATGGTCTGGAACGGACCCAGCATAAGTCTGGCCAGGGAGGGCTCGGCGACCAGACCCACGACCAAGCTGGTTACGGTGATGCCGAGCTGTGCGCCGGACAGCTGCGTGGACAGGGACTTAAGTGCCGCCAGGATGCCCCGTGCGCGGGTGTCGCCCGACTCTGCAGCTTTGGCCACGAGCGGCCTGTCCACGGTGACCAGCGAGAATTCCGCAGCGACGAACAGGGCGTTGGCCGCGATCATAAGCAGGGCCAGGCCCAGAAGAATCCATTCGTTCACCGGTTAGCGTTGTCCCCCGAAGTCGACTGGTTAATGTCGACACTAGACGAATTCGACGAATCGGTCACAGCTCTCTCGGCCGGCGGTGTGCCGTCGAGCCGGCGCTGTCTTAGGGGTGCCTTTTGATGAATTCGAAGTGCATGCCGTCGGGTTTGTCCCAATGCCCACCCCAGCTGAACCCAAAGCTCTCGATGATCTCAACTATTCTCTGGTCGATGGTGGGTTGCCGGCCGTACAGGTTGCCTTGGACGTTGAGGTCAAAGGCGGCTCCCCAGGAGTGCCGCGACAGATTGGAGTCGCCGCCCGCGCTGATATAGCGGCCCGTAAAGCATCCGCCGAAGTCGCCTGTGTCGACCAGATGACCCAGGCCGCGATTTTGGATCTCGGCCATAGCCGCCTCAACCTGGCGGACCACTACCTTGTGGCACCGGAACTGTTCGGCGAGCACGGGCACGGTGGTCTCGACAGTGTTTTTGTCAATCCAGCCTTGGTGGATCTGGATGGCCCTGCCGGCTGCAGGCCGGGCGGAGAACTCGCCCAGTTCACGCTTTAGCTCGGCCACACTCAGCAGGGCACTGAGCGGCTCGAGCCCCGTGCCGGCGGACCCGCGCACCCGGACCCCGGCCCCAGGGGGTGCGGACGCGTCGATATGAGCTTCGATTGCCCCGGCGTCGGCCTCGGGGGAGACCGCAACCACCAGGTACTGCTGTGCAAGGCCCAGCTGTGCCCCGACCTCGGTCGAAACCAGGATCTCGTGGTTGCGGGTCAGGCTGTCGTCCACCACGCCCCCGACCCCGACCCCGGTCCCGTTATTGAAGCTGATGCCGCCCGACGAGGGGATGCCGCGCAGCTCCGAGGAGGTTTGCGAGAGAATGGCGCCGCCGCCGGCCAGCGTGTCGGCATGGTGCTTGACGCCCTCGGGCAGAAACTCACGGTAAAAGTTGGGGTCGACGGCGGCAACGTCGACGGGAACGAAGTATCCGGTCGGCGGCGTGGCCGGACCGTATCCGTCGGCTACCCATGAGGACAACCATCGTGTCCCTTTTTTGAACTCTACGGTTGCGGTTACGCCGGGCAGCTCCCGAACGGCGGGGAACAGGGTGGGTAGGTGGTCGGCGACTTTGTCCACGATGATTATCCGCCGATCGGCCGGATCATCGGCTGTCGCTGTCGGTTTGTCGGAGGTGTGGCGGAAAGCCGTGAGTGATACCAGCATCAAGGAACCAAACAGAAATAGGGCTACTCCGGGCGCTATGTACGAACCCGGTCGTCGGGCGATGTATGCAAGGGTTCTTTTCATGCTCTCCTCACCGGTCCGCGAATAAGGAAGGGTCTTGAACCCCTTTCTTATCGGCAGAAACGTCAGGAGTTTCGGTGGTTTCTTCGGAAGTTTTGGAACCTGGGTTGCTTCCGACCTTTGGAGCTGGTGCCCGGATTCGAACCGGGAGCCTACCGATTACAAGTCGGTTGCGCTGCCGAATTGCGCCACACCAGCCTGTCGGGGGCTTGGCGCCCCCGACTGTCCCCGCCGCACTGCTGCCGCCTGCGGCGGCGGTTGTTCCTATGCGGGCCTGCGGCCCGGCATGCACCTGACGGTGCCTGCGTCGCCCTGCCGGGCGACCTGCCCGGCAACTCGGTAGACCTCCGTGTACAGACTAGCTCGGCGGCCCGCGCGGTGCCCGCAGGAACTGAGAATCCTTGCTTCCAGGGTCGGCTTTTCGTAAGGTGAACCGGATGAGTTACATCGATGTGATTATCCCAGTTCGCTTGCGCAGCCGATGGAGGCGGTACGTTGAGTAGCTCCGCGCCTGCTTCGGCGTTTGGCGAGCGCGAGATGAAAGTTCTTGAGTTTGAGCGCAACTGGTGGAAGTATGCGGGTGCTAAGGAAAGGGCGATCCGTGAGACGTTTGAGTTTTCCGCCACCCGTTACTACACCTTGTTAAGTGAGATTCTCGACATGCCTGAGGCGCTGGCCCATGACCCGATACTGGTGAAACGACTGCAGCGGTTGCGGGCGTTCAGGCAGCGGCAGCGGATGGCTCGTCGGCTAGGGATTCGTCTCACCGAGAACGGCTAAGAGTCTGCCGATTTGGGTAAGCACTCTGCACCTGAGAGCCCCGGCTTTTGGCGGGCCGTCGTCATTGCCGGGTTCAGGTATCTACTGGTAGTCGTGGCCATAGCCGCGGTCGGTTTTGGAATCTACCGGTTCGTGTTTGCCGATGAAGCTCCCGGCGGTCAGCCGGAGGCGCCCGGCGGCGCCGAGGGTTCGCCGGGGGTGTCGACCCAGGAGCCGTCCCCGTCTCCGGTTATCGGGCAGGGCGAGGCTGTTCAGGTTCTCAACGGGACGGTTTCCGATGAAAAGCCCACGCTCGTGGCGCAGAAGCTGACCGCTAGCGGGTACGAGATCGTTGCCCAGGAGCCGGCCGTCAGTTCTTACGAGAAGACGACTGTGTTTTTTCAACCCGGCCAAGAGCCGCTCGGCAACACCATAGCCAGCCTGCTTAAGGCCGAGGTGCTGAGGGAGGCAACCGAGAACCTGGACCCGGCCATTCCGGTGACGGTGGCGGTAGGCGAGGATTACTCCGGCTGAAGCTCCAGCTCGCTGGTCAGGCTTACGTCCAAAGTCCCGGCGAGCTGGCCGCTTTCCAACCGGGACATGTCGAAACTGGTCGAGAACTCCGAGTAAGAGGACAACAGCACCCCGCGGTCGATGTCCAGGCGGGAGGTTGTGGTACTGGTCGACCGGCCTCTGAGCTGTACCAACACTCCGGCGAGCTGCTCGAAGCCGGTCACCTCGCCCGACCGGTCTATCTCGATCTCGGCCAGCCGCCGCCGGTCTTGCAGGCTGAATCCCAGCAGCCGTCCTTGGCCTTCCATGTCAAACGATCCTGTCTGCCCCTCCAGGACCAGCGGTGCGTCCCAAGTACCCCCGATTCCTACCGGACTCTCCGGCAGCGGGATCCGGCTGCGTGCCAGCAGACCGCCGAGCTCCAGAGCGGACGCCGCCGACGCGGAGACGTCTGTGTCGACGAGCTCAACGATGTGGCCCTCGGGGTTGAGTAGGTACCGAACCGTCACGGGTTCGGGTAACGCAAGTTCCTGGCCGTCCTGGCGCAGGTGCTCAGGGGTGAGAGTAATGGCCAGAACTGGGTCGTCGTGGCCGGATTCCTCCAGTATCCGTTCGTGAACTTCGATCTCCATCTCCAGACGCGTCGAGCTCTGGTCGGTGCTGGAGTTGATGGTCGTCGCCGAATCGACCTTCCAGAGGTAGTGGGTTCCCTCCGGCTCGTCGAAGGAGTAGGTCAGGGGAATTTTCCCGTCTGAGCAGGAGGTGGCCGTAAGCACCATCACCAGGGCGCAGGCGGCGCCGGCAAGCTTGTTCATCGCTCGGGAGTCTAAAGGATGGCGCCGGCCTTGCGTGCGACGGCGCTATCGTAGGCGTGTGGATTTGGACCGAACGATTGCTGCGCTGCGCGCGGAGCCCGACGCAACCGGGTTCTTTTTGGATTTTGACGGGACGCTGGCCCGGGTGGTGCCCGAACCAGCCGCCGCCTGCATAGTGCCGGGAGGCTCGCATGCTCTTGAGGCGCTGGCTGCTCGTTACCGTATTGTGGCGATGATCTCCGGCCGGGCCGCCTCGGACCTTCACTCCCGGGTGGGTGCGGACGGGCCTCGCTATTTCGGTCTGTACGGCGCCGAAGAGATGCACGACTCCCGGTTGATCCAGGCCCCCATGGCGGCCGAGTGGCGCCGGGGCGCCCGCCGGCTGGCCGATGAGGCGGGCCGGTTTATCGAGGAAAGCGGACTCGACGGTTGCGAAGTGGAGTACAAGGACCTGGCGGTATCCATCCACTACCGCCGCCGGCCCGAGCTCGACCCGCCGGCGCAGCTTTACGGGTGGGCCCAGCGTCGTGCTGCGCAGCTCGACTTTCGGGTGGGCGTGGGCCGCAAGGTCCTGGAACTCAAGCCTCGGTCGGTATCCAAAGCCGTCGCTTTCGAGCGCTTGGCGGCCCAAAGCCTGGTGCGCAACGCGGTAGTGGCGGGGGACGATTCGGCGGACGTGGAGATGATGCGAGCTGCTTCAGGGCTGATCCACGGCTGCCTGTTAAGGGTGGGGATCGTCTCCAGCGAGAGTCCCGAGGGCATGGACGATAATACGGAGTTGCAGGTGGGTTCCCCAGAGGAGCTGGTGGCGCTATTGCGGCGGTTCCTTTAGGCCAGCAGGGCCATGTCCCTCAACTGTCTCAGCACCCAGCTGCGGGGGGTGCTGGCGTGGACGACCTGCCGATTGTTCTCGGCCAGGCGCTGCCGCTCGGGGCCGGGCATGGTCAATCCGCGGTACAGGGCATCGGCCAGTTCTTGCACGTCGTAGGGATTGACCCCCAGCACCCCCTCCCGCAGCTCGTCCCACGCCCCGGTGGTCCTGGAGAGCACCACTGTGCCACCGACCTCGTTGACCGCCGGACCCTCTTTGGCCACCAGGTTCATCCCGTCGCTGATGGCGTTGACCATCAGTACGTCGTAGCGCCGGCAACTGGTGATTGCCCGCACGTAGTTGGCTTCGTTGATCAGCACTATCGGCTGCCAGTCGTCGGTCCCAAGCTCGTCGTTGATCTGCCCTGCCAGCTCGACGGCCCGAGCCTCGTACTCCCGGTACTCGGCCAGGGCTTCTCGGGAAGGGTAGAGCAAAGCCAGGTGCACTACCTTGCCGGTTAGTTCGGGATGGTCCTTTAGCATCTGAGCGAAGCCGGTGAAACCGCGCAGGATGTTCTTGGACAGCTCGAACCGGTCGATCCTGAGCACCAGCTTGCGACCGTTGAGGAGTTTTTCGAGCCATTCCAGATACTGAGCGGAGGACTTAGAATGAGCTACCGACTGCATCGCAGAGGCATCGACGGAGATCGGGTAGTCGCGCACTGCGGTGGTTGCTTCCCGATAAGTGACGGTCTGCCGCTCGAGGTCGACCTGCGCACCTAATATTTGCCGGCAGCACCACATGAAGTTCGTTGACCAGCGGGGGCACTGGAAGCCGAGCAGGTCGTTGGCCAGCATTCCTTCGAGTATTTCCGTGGCCATGGTTCCCGGAAGCACCGACATCATTGAGGGCTGAGCCCACGGCGTGTGCGTGAAGTGGTAGCTGAACGCCTCGGGCACCAGGTCCTTTAAGTACCGCGCGGTCAGCAACAGGTGGTAATCCTGTAGCATCACCTCCGAGGTGGACTCCCGACCGGAAACTTCGGCGGCGAGGGCCTCGGCAAAGGTACGGTTTACCTGCTGGTAAGCTCGCCAGTCGCCGGCGGTTTGGGCGTCGAAAACCGGGGTCATGGGCAGGTTCCACATATTGTGGTTCATGAACCACAATATGGAGTTGGAAATCCCGTTGTAATAGCGGCCGAACGTGTCCTCGTCGAAAGCAAGGTAGCGCAGTCGCAGGTCGGCCCCGTCAACCTGCGTCCGGAGCGGGCCGCCGGGGTGCCGTTTGACCATTTCCATGTCGCCCGGCGACATGGCCGAGGCCACCCACAGCCCGGAGGCGTCCTTCATGACCTCGGTGAGCGCGGTGACCAGGCCTCCGGCGCCACGGCTTGCCACTATCCGCCCGGTATCGTCCTCCTGGAAGGTGACCGGGCCCCGGTTGGATGCGACCAGCAAGGAGCGCCCGGCAAGTGTCTGCTCCACCGGGCTCATCGCAGCACGGTGGGGGTCGGGGAGGCTAGCACTACAGCCAGTCTAGCAACCGAGCCGTCCTGCGGGCCCGCGCGGCACATCCAAAATCACCCACTGATTACCGGATGCGCCCGTATAATTGGACGGTGACTGCTACGGGCCGTCCGCCATCGCGAAAAACTTCCGGCGACAGCCTTGCCCGGGCCGGGATTATCAGCTGGTCCCTGCTCGGCGTTCTGCTCCTGGCCGGAATCGGCCTGTACCTGCTCAGCCTGGTTCGGGAAATCTTTCCGCCGTTGGCGCTTGCCGTGGTGTTGATCTTCTTGCTCAACCCTTTCGTCAACGCGCTGGAGCGGCGAGGGATCCGGCGGGGGTTCAGTACGGCGCTTATCTACGTGATTTTGCTCGTGATGCTCTTGCTGGCGGTCTACTGGCTGGTGCCGCCGCTCGGCCGGCAGATTCAGGGCCTGGTCGACCGGGGGCCGCAGATCCAGGAGCAGGCGGTAGCAACTACCCAACGGGCGGCCGAGCAGATGAACCTGTCTTTGGATGCGGTCGGACTCGGCGACCTGTCCTCCGAACCGCAGTCAGGGACCGCACCATCCTCGTCGAGCGAGAGTTCGCAGCCTTCGATCCTGCAAGGTCTGTACCAGAGCCTGTTCGCAGGTGCGAGCAGGTTCGCGAGCGGAGCGTTTCACCTGTTGCTAAACATCATCCTGGGCCCGGTTTTCGCGGCTTACCTGTTAATTGACCTGCCGAGGATCCAGCAGTTGGGCCTCAAGTACATGCCGCCGAGTCTCCGCCCGGAATGGGTTCCGCTGCTGGACCGAATCGGCAGGATAGTGGGCAGCTTCTTCAGGGGGCAGCTGCTGGTGGCGGCCATCGTCGGGGTTATGTCCTGCCTGGCCTTCCTCATCATCGATTTGCCCTACTGGCTTCCGATCGGGCTGCTGGCCGGCTTCTTCAACATCATTCCGTTGATCGGCCCGTTCGTCGGCGGCGCCATAGCTACCGTGGTCGGCGGTATCACCGGCGGCTTGCCGCTGGCGATCCAGGCGGTGATTGCGATGGTGATCGTGCAGCAAATCGACAATCATTTCATCTCTCCCAAAATTATCGGCTGGGCGCTACGCCTGCACCCGGTCGCGATCATGGTGGCGTTGATAGTGGGAGCGTCGGCCGGCGGCCTCTGGGGGATGCTCCTGGCCGTCCCGGGCTTGGCTGTGGCCAAGATTGTGTTCGTCCACTTCTACGAGACCAGAGTGTTGGGCAATTGGAATTACCTGAGCGGCGACCGTAAGCCCCGACCCGGACCCCCGGAGCCTGCCGAGCAAGACGAAATGCCGGCGGCAGATGCATCGTCGCGGGATGCTCCGCCCGCCAAAGGCGGCCTCCGGAGGGGTAGCAGGAAGAAGGACAAGAGCCGCCAGAGAGTGGCCGGTTGACGGGCTGGGCCGTTTCGTGCCTCGGCTCGGGCCGTTGTCGGGTGGCGCGGCTGTTTGACAGCCGTTTGGGGGGATGCGATGGTTAGATTCTCATCAAGAGAGGTAGAGGGACGGGCCCTGTGACGCCTCGGCAGCCTTCAGTCAGGCTTAGCAAGACGACTGAAAGGTGCTAAATCCCGCCCGGCCGGACCGGGGCAGATGAGCAGGTCTAGCATATGGATCGCCTGCCATCGGCAGGCGATTTTTTTGTTTAGGGGTGACCGTGGCCAAGATCGACGAACTTGAGTGCAGGGAGTGCGGACGCAGATACCAGTCCGCACCCATATACGTCTGTGACTTCTGCTTTGCCCCGCTGGAGCCGGTCTTTGATTACGAGGACATTGCCACGCGGATCTCTCGGGAATCGATCAAGCAGGGGCCGGCCTCGATCTGGCGCTACTCGGAGTTGCTTCCGGTGGCCGCCGCGGCCGATCGGGTAGATATCGGTGCCGGCCTTACGCCGCTGCTCAAGGCGGACCGTCTGGCTGAGGCGTTGGGCATCTCCACCCTCTACATCAAAAACGACACGGCCAACCCGACCCACTCGTTCAAGGACCGGGTGGTAAGTGTGGCGCTCACGGTGGCTCGCGAGATGGGTTTTGACACGGTTTCCTGCGCATCGACCGGTAACCTGGCCAACGCCGTGGCCGCTCACGCCGCCAAGGCAGGGCTGCGCTCCTTTGTGTTCATCCCGGCCAACCTGGAGCAGGGCAAGGTCATCACAACCGCCATTTACGGGGGCAACCTGGTGGCGGTGGAGGGCAACTACGACCACGTGAACAAGCTGTGCTCGGAGATTGCCCAAAAGGGCGAGTGGGGGTTTGTGAACGTCAACCTGCGGCCCTTTTATTCGGAGGGTTCCAAGACGCTGGCGTTCGAGGTGGCCGAGCAGCTCGACTGGCGCTCGCCCGATCACGTAGTGGTTCCGGTGGCCAGCGGCAGTCTTCTGACCAAGTTCCGCAAGGGGCTGCAGGAGTACCACAAGGTCGGGATTCTGGACGAAGCGCCGCACACCAAGGTGCACGCGGCGCAGGCGGTTGGGTGCAACCCGGTAGTTGCTGCGATCAAAGGAGGCACGGACGTCATCCGCCCCGTAAAACCCGACACCATCGCCAAGTCCCTGGCCATAGGTAACCCCGCCGACGGCTACTACGCCGCGGCTGCGGTGGGCGAGACGGGCGGTACCGGCGAAGACGTAACCGACGAGGAGATCGTTAGCGGAATACGCCTGCTGGCGTCGACCGAAGGTATATTCGCCGAGACGGCCGGAGGTGTGACTATCGCCGCGTTGAGGAAAATGGCCGAGGCCGGCGTGTTTGCTGAGTCCGAGACCGTGGTTGCCCTGATAACGGGTATGGGGCTTAAGACGGCAGAGGCTCTGACGGGCCGGGTAGGCCCTAACTTCCATATTTCAGGCAACCTTGACAAGTTTGAAGAGGAGATGAGGCTGCTATCAGCGTGAAAGTGAAGATCCCAACCCAACTGCGCCAACTGGCCGACGGGCAGCCCGAGTTGGCCGTGGATTCAGCGGTAGACCTGCGCGACCTGCTGGGTCAGCTTGCCGGGAGCTACCCGGAGCTCACCGAGCGGCTGCTGGACGATCACGGCGAGGTTCGCCGGTTCGTCAACATATACGTTGGAGAGGAAGACGTGAGGTTCCTCGACGGCTTGGATACCAAGGTTCCCGACGGGACGTTGATATCGATACTGCCGGCGGTGGCCGGAGGTTAGAGGGCCGCTCGATGAGGCACTAGCCGTAAGCCAGCGCCAGCGCTTCCGTTACATCCTGCGCCGTCGGCGCGCTGTCCAGCCACCCGTGGGTGACCCGGCCCTGGGCGTTGACCACCAGGATGGTGGGTGTGGTGCGGATCGCATACTTTGTCGCAAGGTCGGGGCGGTACTTGGCGTCGACCACCGCCAGCGGCGCTCCGTCGCTTGCCGAGACCGCCTCCAGCACCGGCAGGGCGACCTGGCACTCGTGGCAAAACGGCGAGGTGAACTCCACCAGGATGGGGCCCGGATGGGAAAGCGCCACGTCCCTGCGGTCGAAGTTGCGGGGAAGCTGAGCGTTGCGGAAATACCGCCGCAAAGTTACGCCTGCGCCCCCGGCCGCAAACAGCAACGCACCGAGAACCAGCAATCGAAGGACTATCGGATCCGTCATCATCCGGTAGCTCCGGGTTGGAATCTCTTGAACAGCAGGTACATCTGGCACCCGACGCACACCCCGGCGACGGCGTTGAGGGCTGCAAAGACCATGACCAGCAAAGCCAGAGCCTCGGCTAAACCGTGAGCGCCGAGCGGATAGAGCAAGGCGGCGGCCAGCAGCATGACGGCTCCCGTAGCCTCGGAGAAGCGATGCGGTGCCACGGCCTCGTTGCGTCCGGGTCCGAGTTTTAGAACTGGCCTGATCGCCTTGAACACCAAACCGAACAGGCTGTAGCGGGGTCCGCCCAGCACGCTCACGGCCATCGCCGCACCGGTAAAGGCAAGGATGAAGGCCGCGGCCGGATAGCCTGCAAGGTAGGCGAGCGCGGGTAGCAGAGCGTGAAAAAACGCCTTGGCTCTGGGGACTACCGAATCAACCCGACCACCGGTTTCCATGCTGTTCTCCTGAGTACCTTTTGCACCGTCGAAAGGTTCAAAACAATATTAAGGGTGAAATAGGAGAAAACACAAGTAGAAGCGCTGCAGACCGCGGTTGCGGGCTCCCTGCCCATTAGTCGGCCCACCGAGACCCTGCTACCGGTGTAACTCATTTGCCAGCCAGGGTTTAGCACTCTAGACTCAAGAGTGCTAACGCTTGATTTGACTGAGTGCCAGGTTGGTCATGCAGTCCTGTCGGGCCGGCAAGATTTTTTCACAGTGTTGGACACGGTGTCCCACGTAGGAGGTATGAATGGCAAAGCAGCTCGCATTTGGGGATGAAGCCAAGCGCGCTATGGAGAGGGGTATGGAGACCCTAGCCAGCGCGGTAAGGGTGACCCTGGGTCCCAAGGGACGCAACGTAGTTCTAGAGAAGAAGTGGGGAGCTCCCACCATCACCAACGATGGTGTATCCATCGCCAAGGAGATCGAGCTCGAGGACCCGTTCGAGAGGATCGGCGCCGAACTCGTCAAGGAGGTCGCCAAAAAGACCGACGACGTAGCGGGTGACGGTACCACCACCGCCACGGTTCTGGCCCACGCCATTACTCGGGAGGGCCTGCGCGTGGTCGCCGCCGGCGCCAACCCCATCGCCCTTAAAAGGGGAATCGAAACTGGCGTAAGTGCCGTTGTGGAGTTCATCGGCAACATGTCCAAGGAAATCGAGAGCAAGGACCAGGTAGCGCACGTCGGCGCCATCTCGGCCAACAACGACCGTGAGATCGGCGAGATCATCTCCGAGGCCATGGACAAGGTCGGCAAGGACGGCGTTATCACCGTAGAGGAGTCCCAGACCTTCGGGCTGGAGTTGGAGCTGGTCGAGGGAATGCGCTTTGACAAGGGCTACATCTCCCCGTACTTCGTCTCCGACCCCGAGCGCATGGAGGCGGTCCTGGAGGACCCCTACATCCTCATATCCAACTCGAAGATCTCGGCGGTCAAGGACGTTCTGCCGGTCCTGGAGAAGGTTATGCAAAACAGCAAGCCTCTGCTGATCATCGCCGAGGACGTCGAAGGCGAAGCGCTGGCCACACTGGTGGTTAACAAGATTCGCGGCACGTTCAAGAGCGTTGCGGTCAAGGCGCCCGGGTTCGGTGACCGCCGCAAGGCCATGATGAGCGACATCGCGGTGCTCACCGGCGGCGAGCTGATCTCTGAGGAAGTCGGTCTCAAGCTGGAGAACACCGATCTGCCGCTGTTGGGCCAGGCCCGCAAGGTCGTGGTCACCAAGGACGAGACCACGATCGTCGAGGGTGCAGGTGACGCCGACAAGATCAAAGGACGCGTCAACCAGATTCGTGCCGAGATCGACAAGAGCGACTCGGACTACGACAAGGAGAAGCTGCAGGAGCGTCTGGCCAAGCTGGCCGGCGGCGTTGCAGTAATCAAGGTAGGAGCCGCGACCGAGGTCGAGCTCAAGGAGAAGAAGCACCGCATCGAGGACGCGGTACAGGCGACCAAGGCAGCCGTCGAGGAAGGCATCGTTCCCGGTGGAGGTACCACGCTCGTGCTCGCTCAGGCCGCGCTCGAGAAGCTCGAGATCGACCTCAAGGACGACGAGCTGGCCGGTGTGACCATGGTGCGCCGTGCGCTCGGTGCACCGCTTCGCCAGATTGCGCAGAACGCCGGCCTCGAGGGTGGCGTCGTGGTGGAGAAGATCAGCACCCTCAAGTCCGGCCACGGCCTCAACGCCGCAACCGGTGAGTACGAGGACCTGATGAAGGCCGGCATCGTCGACCCGGCGAAGGTGACCCGCTCCGCACTGCAGAACGCGGCTTCCATCGCGGCATTGTTCCTCACCACCGAAGCGGTGGTCGTCGACAAGCCCGAGGAGCACTCCGGTGGAGGGATGCCCGGTGGTATGCCGGACCCGTCGGGAGGCATGGACTTCTAAGGCAGCTCGTGGCGAATGCGAAACAAAAACCCCCCGGTTCAGCCGGGGGGTTTTTGCTGCCGTAATTGACGAGCCGGTGCTGTGCCAAACTTGGCTTACCCGATCACCTGAATCCCAAGGAGGAGTCATCGAGACGGCCCAAGCCCCACACCGATCGCCGGCGCAGTTGCGCGAGCAGGTCAAGGATCTGGTCATGAAATTCGGTCACGAGTGGCGGGAGGAGCCCTTCCAGCTGGCCAACGCCGGGCTCAGCCACGACTACATCGACGGCAAGCGGGCCATCGCCAAAGGCAGCCGTTACCAGCTGGTAGCCGAGGCTATCGTGGCCATGGCTGCCGAGCGCGGCGTGGAGTTTGACGCCGTCGGGGGTATGACCATGGGGGCGGATCCCATCGCCGTCGCCGTAGCGGTGAGAACCGACGCTTGGTGGTTTTCCGTGCGCAAGGAGGCCAAGAAGCACGGCAAGCTAAAGCGCATCGAAGGAGCCGAGCTTACCGAGGATACGAGGGTGCTGCTAGTCGACGACGTCATAACCACCGGAGGATCGACTCTGAGCGCCCTGGACGCCGTGGAGGAGGCCGGGGCCTCGGTAGTGCTTGTTACGACGCTGGTCGACCGTTCTGATATGGCTGGCAAGGCTTTGGAGGCCCGCGGTGTCAACTATGAGCCGCTGCTGACTTACTCGAGTCTGGGCATCGAGCCGGTTGCATCCAGCTAAATCCCGCCTTCGACCGTTTCGCCCGCGCGGGCCAAAATGCCCTGGGCGAGATGCTGTAAGAGCGCGGCGGTCTGCTCGTCGAGGTCGTTGCGCTCGGGGTCGTTGAGCGCACCGCAGGAGGCTGCGACCAGCGCCCGAATCCTGGCGCTCATCACGCCCAGCGCGCCCGAATCGCGCACGGCCGCGCGCAGCCGGGCCAGGTCCGCGGCGGAGGCCCTGGGGTTTCCCCAGATGGCCAGGATGTCGCTGCGCCGGCCGCCGGTGGCCATAGCCAGGCTGCTGCTGATCAGCGGGGTGGGTTTGCCTTTGCGGATGTCGTTTTCGGCGTCCTTGCCGGTGCTGGCCGGGTCGCCGAACAGCCCCATCAGGTCGTCGGTGAGCTGAAAAGCCTCGCCCAATGGGCGCGCAAACTCTCGCAGCGCCCGCGCGGCGGCTTCGGTGGCTCCCCCCAGTGTTGCGCCTATGAGCAGTGGCCCCTCCACGCTGTAGCTGCCGGTTTTCAGGCGCGAGATCCTCACCGCGAGGTCGGGGTCTTGGGCACCGGCGGGACGGCCGCTGTGCGTCAAGTCCAGGTACTGGCCGGCTACCGCGTCCAGGCGCATCCGCGACAGCGGGCCGTAGGCTCGGAGCAGGCGGTCCGCGTCGAACCCGCTGCGGCTGAACAGCTGGTCGGAGAGCACCAAAGCCAGGTCTCCGGCCAGGATGGCGACCGAGACGCCGTAGTGCACGGCTTCTTCATCGCCGAGATCTTCGCGCTCGTCGGCGATCCGCCTGAACAGGGACGGCTCGCCGCGCCGCAGTTCGGAGCCGTCCATTACGTCGTCGTGCAGGATCGCAAAGGTGTGCAGCAGCTCGATGCTGGCGGCGGCACGGATGATTCTTTTGTCGGTCAGCCCACCCTCGCCGCCGGCGATCGCGTACCCGCAACAGCACAGCAGTGGACGTATCCGTCCGCCCCGGCCGATTGCGCTCCGGCCAACCTCCGCTACAATCTGCTCACCGTTGTTGGTAGCAAAGTCTTCTTGCGTGCTCCGCAGCCAACCTTCGAGGCAGTCGTCAATCTTGGACTTCGCCGAATCGAGCAGGCTTTTAGCGCGGGGATCGGACTTTTTAGCGTTCACAGGGAGGTTGTCGACGAGTTGCGGTCAACGTATCTGCTAGCATCCCTTTTCGTGGCTCGACTGCGCGTTCGCGCTCTAAGCAAATCGAAATACCTCCTACGCATGGTGGCGCTGTCCAGCGCGCTGTTGTTGAGCGGGTGCATCTCCAAAGATGCTCCCATGAACTTTCTGTATCCGGAGGGACCCCAGGCGATCGAAGCCGACCGTCTTTGGGATGTAACCTTCCTGATCGCCGCGGTTATCTTCGTCATCGTCGAGGGTGCCTTGATATTCATCCTCGTCAAGTACCGCGAATCCAACAACAAGTCCGATCCCAAGCAGCTGCACGGGCACACCCGGCTGGAGTTGCTGTGGACGGCGATCCCAGCGGTGATCTTGACCGGTATCGCGTTTATGACCGTGCCGGTGGTCTTCGACCAAGCGCAGGAGCCCGACAACGCGCTTCAGGTCGAGATAGTTGGAAACCAGTGGTGGTGGGCGGTCAACTACGACAACGGGGTGGTAACCGCCAATGAGCTGCACATCCCCGTGAACCGCCCGGTGTTCCTGTCGCTTAAGTCCAACGACGTTATCCACAGCTTCTGGGTACCCAAGCTGGCCGGCAAGACCGATGTGGTGCCCGGGCGGGTCAACACCATGACCGTAGAGGCGACCGAACCCGGAGAGTATCTTGGCCAGTGTGCCGAGTACTGCGGCCTTTCCCACGCCAACATGCGCTTTACGGTCGTTGCTCACGAGCAGGCCGACTTTGAACAGTGGGTTGCCGATCAACAACAGCCCGCGGCCGAGGATCCCGCGGTGGCCGAGGGGCGGGAGCTTTTCCACAACGAGCAGTTCGCCGGTGGGCAAATGTGCGCTTCCTGTCACGCCATAGGGGGCACCGATGCCGCCGGCATCGTGGGGCCGAACCTGACCCATCTGGCCAGCCGGGAACGGTTTGCCAGTTCCATGTTTGAGCTGAACGAAGAAAACTTGCGAGCATGGTTGGAGGATCCGCCGGCTCAGAAACCGGGGTCGCTGATGCCCGACCTGGAGCTCACCGAAGACCAGATCAGCGCTCTGGTCGAGTACCTTTTGAGTTTGAAGTGATGGGAGAGCACCGATGACGTCTGCAACGCCGACCCCGGCCACACCCCGGTTCTTGCGCCGTCCCAGCGCAAAGACCGGGATATGGAGCTGGGTTACGACCGTCGACCACAAACGAATCGGCATCATGTACGGCTACACCGCCTTCGCTTTTTTCATCCTGGGCGGTTTGGAGGCGCTGCTGATCCGTTTGCAGCTGGCCACAGCCGACGGCCAGGTGCTGAGCGCCGACGTATACAACCAAATGTTCACCACCCACGGGGTGACGATGATCTTCCTGGTCGTCATGCCCATGGGCGCGGCGTTTTTCAACTACATGATCCCGTTGATGATCGGGGCCAGAGACGTGGCCTTTCCAAGGCTGAACTCGCTAAGCTACTGGGTTTTCTTGTTCGGCGGGCTGTTCATCTACTCGAGTTGGTTTTTCGGCGGCGCCCCCGACGGCGGCTGGTTCGGGTACGCGCCGTTGACCACGGCTGAAGGCTTTTTGCCGGGCGGCAACCGGATGGACTTCTACGCCTTGGGTCTGCAGATCCTGGGTGTGGCCTCCATCGTGGCCTCGGCCAACTTCATCGTGACGATCTTGAATATGAGGGCGCCGGGTATGAAGCTGCTGAAGATGCCCGTGTTCATCTGGATGTCGCTGATCGTGAACTTCCTGCTGTTGTTCGCCATGCCGATCATCGCGGTGGCGCTGTTCATGATGACCTTCGACCGAAGCTTCGGGACGCTGTTCTTCGACGCTTCCGGCGGCGGTGACCCGATCTTGTGGCAGCACCTGTTCTGGCTGTTCGGGCACCCGGAGGTCTACATCCTGATCCTGCCCGCGATGGGTATCGTGAGCGAGATTTTGCCGACTTTTTCCCGCAAGCCGCTGTTCGGCTACAGCTTCGTCGTGTTCTCCGGAGCGGCCATCGGCTTCATGGGGTGGGGCGTGTGGGCGCACCACATGTTCACCGTTGGCCTGGGCCCGGCCGCCAACGCCGCCTTCGCGGTGTCGACGATGTTCATCGCGGTGCCGACCGGCGTGAAGATCTTCAACTGGATGGCCACAATGGCCGGCGGAAAACTCAAGTTCAACACGCCGATGCTGTTTTCGATCGGTTTCATAGCCATGTTCATCATCGGTGGGCTCTCGGGTGTGACTCACTCGATCGTCCCGCACGACGCTCAGCAGCAGGACACCTACTACATCGTGGCCCACTTCCACTACGTACTGTTCGGCGGAGCCATTCTCGGGCTGTTCGGCGGCCTTTACTACTGGTTCCCAAAGGTTTACGGAAAGCTCTTGGACGAGACCTTGGGCAAAGTGCACTTTTGGATGATGATGATCGGTTTCAACCTGACGTTCGGCCCGTTTCACATCCTGGGCCTCAAGGGCATGCCCCGCCGCTACTACACCTACCAGGAGGGTTTGGGCTGGGGGATGTGGAACATGGTCTCCACCATCGGGGCTTTCATAATCGCTCTGTCCACCATCGTCTTCATGTACAACTGGGTCAAGAGCAAGCGCTCCGGCGAGAAGGCGATCGAGGATCCCTGGGACGGCCGGACGCTGGAGTGGACCATCCCGTCCCCGCCGCCCGAGTACAACTTTGCCGAGATTCCACAGGTCGAGGAGCGGGACGATTTCTGGCATCGCAAGTACAAGGAAGACAAGAAGGGCCGGCCTGTTCCCGTGCCGACCGGTGGCGCCGACGCCGAATCCTCAGATGACGCTCCGGCCGAGGAAGGCCACGGCGAGGAAGGCCACGGCGAGGAAGGCCACGGCATCCATCTACCTTCTCCGTCCTACTTCCCGCTGGTCGCTGCAGCCGGGATGCCGATGATGGCGGCCGGGGTGATCATGGCGTCCTGGTTGGTCGGGATACTCGGCGCCGTTGTGTGTTTGAGCGGATTCTACGGTTGGGTACTGGAGCCGGCGACCGCGGGGGAGGGTCACTGATGTCCGATTCAGCTGCGGTAGCCACCGAGCACGAGCACGGGGCGCACCAGACCTACACCGGTTTGGACAACGTCAAGATGGCCATGTGGGCCTTTTTGGGTTCTGAGTGCCTGTTCTTCGGAGCCTTCATCTCCGCCCACCTGCTCTACCGGGACCGGGTCGGCAGTGGGCCAACTCGGCACGAGATTTACGATATTCCCTTCACCTCGGTCAGCTCATTCGTACTGCTGATGAGCTCGCTGACCATGGTGCTGGCTCTGTCCTCCATCCAAAAGGGCGATCACCGCAAGCTAAGGATCTGGTTGATGGCCACGGCACTGCTGGGGTCCAGCTTCATCGCAGGGCAGGTGTACGAGTTCACGACCTTCTACGCGGAGGGTCTGACCCTGACCACGAGCCCGTTCGCATCCAGTTTTTTCGTCCTGACCGGGTTCCACGGGGCGCACGTGACACTGGGGATCATGATGCTGTTGAGCATGTACTCGCTGTCGAAGCTGGACCGGCTGCCTCAGGCCGATGCCAGCAAGGTGGAGATGGTCGGTTTGTACTGGCACTTTGTCGACATCGTGTGGATCCTGATTTTCACCGTTGTGTACCTGTTCCCCTAGAGCGATACGGAGAGAGGTTGTGACAGAAGAGCACTTGCACGATCACCCAACTGAATATCAGTACGTCAAGATTGCGGTAATCCTCGCGATCGTCACCGCGGCTGAGGTTGCGGTGATCTACGTGTCTGTCTGGGAAGAGTACTTCCGCCTGATTCTGAGCACGATGATGGTGGTCAAGTTCTTCATGGTGGCTGCCTACTTCATGCACCTGAAGTTCGACAGCAAGGTTTTCCGGCGCTTTTTTTATCTCGGCATCGTCTTGGCGCTCGCAGTGTTTGGTGTCGTGCTGTGGACGTTTACCTTCGCCACCCGGTTGCCGGGGGCGGCTTGAGCGCCCAACCAGCCGGCGGTGCAAGCTGAGATGCTTCTAGCTCACGTAAACGGAGACCTGATGCGCTGGTCGCCGTATCCGTCGGTGTGGGCCGTGATGATCGGGGCGCTGGGTCTGTACGCCCTGGCAGTTCGCTACTGGGGTCCGGAGCACGTCTCGCCGGCCGAACCGGCGGCAACCAAGGCGCAGGTTTGGTTCTTTGCCCTGGGTATAGCCGCCCTGTGGATCGGGGCGGACTGGCCGGTACACGACCTGGCTGAGAACTATCTGTTCAGCGTACACATGGTGCAGCACATGCTGTTCACCATGGTAGCGGCGCCGTTGCTGTTGCTGGGCACGCCCGACTGGATGGCCAGGCGTCTGCTCAAGCCCGAGTGGCTGATGGCCGCAATGCGGCGGCTCACCAGGCCGCTGCCCGCCCTGTTGCTGTTCAACGGACTACTGGTGTTTACCCACCTGCCGTGGATGGTCAACACCAGCGTGAACAACGAGCTGTTTCATTTCGGCGTCCACTTCGTGCTGATGGCGTCGGCGCTGATCATGTGGTGGCCGGTGTTTAGCCCGATGACCGAGCTTCCGCGCATCAGCCCGCCCGGACAGATGCTTTACTTGTTCGGGCAGACCATCGTGCCGACGGTCCCGGCGTCGTTTCTGACCTTTGCCGAGCACCCGCTGTATGGTGCGTATGCTGAGATGCCGAGGCTGATCACCGGCTTCGACGCGGTTGCCGACGCTCAGGTCTCCGGACTGATTATGAAGCTGGGTGGCGGGTTGCTGCTCTGGGCGATAATCGCTTATCTGTTCTTCAAGTGGGCTGCCCGGGAAGAGTCGGGGATCCCGGACGAAACAACCTGGCAGGAGCTGGAAAGAGAGGTCAACAAGATGGAGGTCGTGCGGTGAACAATGAAATGCGGGACCGCCTTTTGCTGCCCATCTTGATACCCGTCGGCGCCCTGGCGTTCATAGGTTTCTTGGCTTTGTCGGTGTCCTACATCCTGCTCAATGTCCCCCACACGGTTGCAACGGGCATCGCCCTGTTGCTGGCGTTCAATCTGCTCATGGGCTTTGCGGCGGCGGCCGCGGCGAAGAAGCTGGGAAAGGCCTCAATGAGCATGCTCGCGGGCATCGCTTTGGTTCCGCTGCTAATAGGGGGTGCCGCGGTTGCCGGCGTGGTCGATTTCCCGGATGACCACGCCGAAGAAGAGGAACTGCCGGTGGTGGAGATCGCGGCCGACAACCTCCAGTTCGACAAAGACGAATTGAATATTCCGGCGGACACGCCCTTTATCCTCCGGTTCGAAAATCAGGAGGCCCAGCCCCACAACGTCACAATTCTCGAAGAGGAGGGCGCCTCGGAAGCCGTGTTTCGGGAGGACTTTTTTCCCGGGCCGGAGGTCAGAGAGTGGGAGGTCGAACCCATCCCGGCCGGTGAGTACTACTTCCTGTGCGACGTGCACCCGAACATGAACGGGACCGCGATCGTCGAATGATTCGGCGCACTGGGCCAAAAGCCCATGCGATTGGTCCGATACTGTGAGCACTCCTAGATGAATCGTTTTCAGAAGCTGGCCTCGACCACGACGGTCCTGGCCATCGTATTGGTCTTTGTCGGCGCCCTGGTGCGAGCCACCGGGTCAGGTTTGGGCTGCCCGGATTGGCCCAGGTGTCACGGGCAGTGGATCCCGCCGATGGAGCAGACCGCGATCATCGAGTACAGCCACCGGCTGGCCGCTTCGATCGTCGGCTTCTTGGTGCTGGCGTTGGCGATTACCGCCTGGCTCAAATACAGATCGGTGGGTCCGGTCTTCTGGCCGGCTTTTGCCGCTCTGGTGACGGTGATCATCCAGGCCGGGGTCGGGCGCCAGGTCGTGTTGGACGAGCTGCACGCCGACCTGGTAGTGCTGCATTTTTTCCTTTCGCTTGCACTGGTAGGTTTGCTTACCTTCGCTACGGTGAGCAGTTTTACCGCGCGCGGGGGCGGCTTGGACCGCACGTCCAAGCTTGCGTTGTTCTCGGGTGCCTCCACGTTTTTGGTGCTGATGGTCGGGGCGGCGGTCGTACAGAGCTCGGCCGGCCTCGCGTTTTCCGACTGGCCGCTGATGGACGGATCGGTGGTTCCTCCGGATCCGGGACCGCCGCTGGTCCACTACCTGCACCGAATCCTCGCCGCACTTTTGGGAGGCGTCTTGGCGTACCAGGGATTTCGCCTGGCAAAGCGCGACCCGAAGGATCCTCAGCTCCTGATGCTTGGCCATGGCGCGTTTGCGTTGTGGATTGTCCAGGTAGCCGTAGGAGGCACCTACGTACTCAGCGGGGGTGCCCGGTGGACGATCGTGGCCCACGTGTTGACCGGGGAGCTGTTGTGGGTTGCGGTGGTGGCCCTGGCCGTACTGAGCTACCGGCGGGCGGAGTTGGGGGCGTCCCAGGAAAGGGCGCCTCGGCCGGCATCGAAGAAAGGGGGGCGCGTCAAGGCCTACTTCATGCTAACCAAGCCTCGCATCATCGAGCTGCTTTTGATCACGACCGTGCCCGCCATGATCGTTGCCGAGGGCGGCTGGCCGCCGGGCTGGCTGGTGCTGGCGACCCTGCTGGGCGGAAGCCTGGCCGCGGGATCGGCTAATGCGATCAACTGCTACTTTGACCGGGACATCGATCAAAAGATGGCGCGTACCGCGATCCGGCCGTTGCCGACCAACCAGGTGGAGCCCCGCAATGCAGCCGTCTTCGGGGTGGTGCTGGGCGTGGTCAGCCTGGTGTTCATGACTGTTGCCATCAACTTCCTGGCGGCCGCGCTGGCCTCGTCGGCGATCCTGTTCTACGTGTTCGTCTACACGATCGGGCTGAAGCGCTCTACTCCGTCCAACATCGTGATCGGCGGAGCCGCCGGTGCGGCGCCGGCACTGGTCGGCTGGGCGGCGGTGACCAACTCGCTGCACCCGGCGGCGTGGGTGTTGTTTGCGATCATCTTTTACTGGACACCTCCGCACTTTTGGGCGTTGGCGCTGAGGTACTCCGACGAGTACGAGCAAGCCGGTGTACCCATGCTGCCGGTAGTTCAGGGCGTCGACGAGACTACCCGGCAGATCGTGCTGTACTCGGTGGTGCTCTTAGCCGTCAGCCTGCTGATGTACCCGGTGGCTCAGCTCGGCGTTTTGTATCTCGGTTCGGCCGTGATTCTGGGCGGATTATTCACCTTTTACTCGATCAGGCTGCGCGCCAACCCCGACCCGATGAGCGCGATGGGCCTGTTCAAGTTCTCGATCAGCTATCTGGTGCTTCTGTTTTCTGCCCTGGCTGCGGACCGGCTGATAGGCACTCCGGCCCTGGAGTTCTTGTACGCCCCGGTACTGATAGCGGCAGCCGTCGTGTTTGTGGTGTTCTCCTCGGCGGTGGTGGTGCGGGTGGTCGGGTATCGCCAGCGCAGCGAATCCCCCGGACGGGTGCGGGAGCTGGCCTTCGAGGTGGTGTGGACGCTCATCCCCCTGGTAATGATGGGCGGTCTTTTCGTAGCCAGTTGGTAGCGTTCGAGAATTCGCTTTCGGACCTACCGCCCGTCGCCTTCGGGAGACGGTGAGGTGGTCGCAACCGAAGCGAACACTTCGGCGAATACCGGCAGGGCTTTGTCGATCATGCGGTCGTTGGCGGTAAGCGAGATACGGAAGTAACCGGGCGTCTCAAAGGCCCGTCCCGGTAGGACGAATACACCTTTTTCGGCCAATTTCCTGCAGAACGCGACATCGTCCGGCGTCGGGCTTTTCACCAGCAGGTAGAAAGTCCCCTCCGGCAGGTTGGATTGGTAGCCGGCTTGCCTCAAGCCGGCTACCACGCGATCCCGCCTGCGCTGGAGACGGTCGACGTCAATTGACAGCAACTGAATGTCGGCCAGCGCATGCTGCATCAGTGCGCTGGGGAAAGCCCATCCGCACAGCGTCTGAGCCAGGAACAGGCTTTGACGAACCTCCTCGGCATCCGGCATCGCCGGCGACAGGGCTATGTAGCCCAAGCGCTGCCCGGGGGCCAGCAGCGTCTTGCCGTAGGTGTACAGCAGCACCGAGTGGTCGTAATGGTCGGTGGGGCTGGGAAACTCGCGTCCATCGAAAAGAATTCGGTTGTACGCCTCGTCCGACAGCAGGTAGATAGGCCGCCCCGCGCGAACCGTTGCGTCGCGTAACACCTCGGCCAGGTTCTCGAGCACCTCCGCCGGGTAGATCCGACCGGTCGGGTTGTTGGGTGAGTTGACTATGATCGCCCGGGTCTGGGACGTCAGGGCCCCGGCTATGGCGTCGAGATCGAGCCCAAAATCGGCGGCCGGTTCCACCTCCACCGGTTGCGCCCCTACGGACCGGATCAGCGCTTCGTAGAAAAACCATGGAGGCCGGGCATAGATGACCTCGTCTGTGGGGTCCACCAGGGCGTTGAGGCTGACCGCCAGGCCCGCGAAGGTGCCGTTGGTCATCAGCACCCGCTCTGCCGGCCAGGGCCGGCTGCGTGTCAGGGTGAGAAAGGAGGCCACCAGTTCGGTCGCCTCCGATTCGTTCAGCTTGTACGCAAACCAGTCCTGGTTGCGGGGTTCGCTCCACCGCTGCAGTGCCTGCCAGAATTCCGGCAGCACCCCGTCGTGCGGGTTGCCGAAAACGAAATCGGCCGCGTCCGGGTCGGAGACGCCCTGCATGACCGGATCGTCCAGGTAGTCCAAGAGCCCTGCCATGGATTGGGCCAGTGCCCCGATACGCGCGGAAACAGCCTTTCGCGCCACCCGTGCCTCCTTCCGGCCTTTAAATATAGCCGCGCAGGCGGGAGGCTTCGGCCACCCGTTGAACTGCTATGCAGAAGGCGGCGAGCCTGAGCGACACGCCCTGGAGCTGTGCGAAGGTGCAAACCCGGTCGTACGCCTCTACCAATCTGGCGGTGAGCCGCCGGTTGACCTCGGTCTCGTCCCAGCGGAACTGCTGAATGTTCTGGGTCCACTCGAAGTAGCTGACTATGACACCTCCGGCGTTGGCCAGGATGTCGGGGACCACGACAATTCCCCGATCCCACAGGATGGCGTCCGCCGCCGGGGTTACCGGGTGGTTGGCGCCCTCCACCACCATCCGGCACTGCAGCTTGTCGGCGTTGTCGGCGGTGATCACCTCGCCCAGCGCGGCGGGTATCAGAATGTCCACGGGAAGTCGCAACAACTCGTCGTTGGTGACCGGCTCGGCCCCGCTGAATCCGCCGACGAACCTGGTTTCCCGGTGGTGGCCGATCAATCGGCTTACCTGCAGGCCCAACGGGTCGTAGACGCCCCCCTCCGAGTCTGAGACGGCAACGACCTTGTAGCCCATCTCGTGCGCCACTCTGGCAGCCCAGCCGCCTACGTTGCCGAATCCCTGGATCGCTACCGTGCACTGGGAGGGCTCGAGTTTCATGGACTCGACTGCTTCGTTCATGACGATGACCGCGCCACGGCCGGTGGCGGCGTCGCGCCCGAAGGATCCCCCCAAGGCGATCGGTTTGCCGGTGACGATCTCCGGCGTGTATCCGTGCAGCTTGCTGTACTCGTCCATCATCCACGCCATCGTCTGGGCGTCGGTGTTTACGTCGGGGGCGGGGATGTCGCGGTGGGATCCCAGGAGGTGGCTAATCCGATTGATGTAGACGCGGGTCATGCGCTCTTTCTCGGTGTGCGAAAGTCTGCGCGGATCCACCTCGATACCGCCCTTGGCGCCGCCGAAGGGAACGTCGACGATGGCGGTCTTCCAGGTCATCAAAGAAGCGAGCGCGCGGACCTCATCCACGTTGGCGCTGGGGTGAAAGCGCACGCCACCCTTGTAGGGCCCCCGGGCGCCGTTGTGCTGGATGCGATAGCCGGTCAGCACCTCCGCATCGCCGTTGTCCTTGTACAAAAGGACCTGGACCCTAAGCTCCCGGTAGATTCCGCCAAGCACCGCCCGCTTGGCATCGGAGAGTTCGACTATGTCGGCGGCGGCGTTGAAGAACTCGTTGACCGCTTTGAAAGCACCGCCGGTGCCCGGTTGCATCGGACCCTTAGACCTGCTGGTGCAGGGGCATTATGCGAACCCTCCCTAACGCTTCAGGCTTTGATTCCGTAGCTGTTTGGCCTTGGCCTTCAGATGGTACCGCAGGCGTTTGGCCCAGCCGAATTCCCAGGATAGTATCGTCAAGCCCAGCAGTACGGGCGGAATGGTGAATGGACCGGGCAGGACAATCAAGGCGAGGCCGAGGGTAATCAGGGAGCCGCCCACGACCAGGACCGCCAACCGGCGGGTTTGCTTCACTGCGGTCGTGCGCGGAAGCTCGCGAGTATGGTGGCGGTCGAACTGGTGCGTGTCTTCCAAGCCCATAGGCAAAGTGTACAGGCGTTACGGGAGTGTCTTGCACGGCTGAGCAGCAAAGTATTTGCCCGGGTACCTGAATTGGTCCACCGGACCCGACCAAGTAATAAGGGGATTGTATGAACGCAAATAAGCACGCCTCAGGTTTGACCGAAGATGACCGCAATCTCGGAATGGAGCTTGTCCGGGTAACCGAGGCAGCTGCGCTGGCCGGTGCCCGGTGGATGGGTCGCGGAGACAAGGAAGCCGCCGACAAAGCCGCCGTGGATGCGATGCGGCTGATGATCTCCACCTGCTCCATGGACGGGATTGTGGTGATCGGCGAAGGTGGGAAGGACGACGCACCCATGCTCTACGACGGGGAACGGGTGGGAACCGGCGAGCCGCCGCAGGTTGACATCGCGGTGGACCCGGTCGAAGGCACGACCATCACGGCCCGGGGCATGCCCGGAGCCCTCTCGGTCATAGCGGTAGCCGGTCGGGGGGCCATGTTCGATCCCGGCCCCTGTTACTACATGGACAAGATAGCCACCGGCCCCGAGGCAGCCGACGTCATCGACCTGGACGCCCCGCCGGCGGACAACGTCAAGAAGGTGGCCAAAGCTAAGGGCGTCGACGTCGATGACGTGACCGTCATCATCATGGACAAGCCTCGGCACAAGGGTCTGATCGCCGAGGTGCGCGAAGCGGGCGCCCGGATACGGCTGATCACCGACGGCGATGTGGCTGCTTCGATCTCGGCCTGCACTCCGGGAACCGGCGTGGACCTCATGCTCGGCACCGGTGGTACGCCCGAGGGCGTAATCAGCGCAGCAGCCCTCAAGTGCATCGGCGGTAACCTCCTCGGCAGGCTGGACCCGCAAAGCGACAAGGAGCGCCAGGAAGTGCTCGACGCCGGGTATGACCTCAGCCGGGTGATATCGCTGGAAGAGTTGGTCCAGGGGGACGCGTACTTCGCAGCTACCGGCATCACCGGTGGAGACCTGCTGAAGGAGGTCAAGTACCGCAAAGACGGCGCCACCACCGAGTCTCTGGCCATGCGCTCACGAACCGGCACGGTGCGCTGGATCACCGCGGATCACAACTGGAACAAGCTGATGAAGTTCTCAGGGATTCGCTACGATTAACCTCCGGGGGCGTCAAGCCCCCGGATACCCCCGCCGTAAACGGCAGACGTTTGCGGCGCCTGAGCTACACTCCGACTGGTTATGAACCAGTCGGATCCTTCCCGCCCGCTAGCCTTACTGATCGACTCGGCGAGCCTTATCTACCGCGCTTACTTCTCCGCCTCGGAGTCGCTAAAGGCCCCCGACGGCATGCTGGTCAACGCGGCCTACGGCTTTTTGAACATGCTCAGCCGCCTGGTAGAGGACCGGGATCCGGACCTGCTGGTCTGCGCCGACGACGCCAGTTGGCGTCCGGCCTGGAGGGTCGATCTGATCGATTCCTACAAGGCGCACCGGGTGGGCGATCCGCTGGAGGAATTGGACACGCAGCTCCCTGTGATCTTCGAGATTGTGCAGGCCACGGGGATAGCTGTGGCGGCTGCTTCGGACTACGAGGCGGAGGATGTTATCGGTGCCCTGATCCCTCGCTGCCCGGGTGCGGTGGAGATCGTCTCCGGCGACCGGGACCTGTTCCAGTTGGTGCGCGATCCGGAAGTATGCGTCTTGTACCCGATGCGGGGCGTCTCACAGTTGACCCGGGTCGACGAGGCTTACATAGAGCGTAAGTACTCGATTCCGGGCCGGGCCTACGGCGAGTATGCGGTGCTGCGGGGGGATACCTCCGACGGGCTGCCCGGAGTTATGGGCGTGGGTGAGAAGACCGCCGCCGCGCTGATCCGCAAGCACGGAAGCTTGAGCGCCATCATCGAGGCGGCCTTAACGGGCGACGGTACCGGAGCCCTGGGCAAGGTGAGAAACAGCCTCGACTACCTGGACTGCGCAGTGCAGGTGTCGCTAATCACCGCCGATGCCCCGGTCGGCGAGGTTGCTATGCAGCGCCCGAGCGGCGACTCCAACGAAGCGCTACAGCAACTGGCCGCTCGCTACGGGTTGACGACGCCGGTCAACCGCCTACTCAATGCGCTCAGCCGTCCACGTAGCGCATCGCGTAACGCCTAACCGGGGTGAGCTTGTCCTTGTTGCAGCTTTCGGGCCGCAACCTTCCTTCGTGGATCTCGACCTCAACGCGGTGGATCTCGCCTCCGGCGCCGGTAAACTTCACCCCGAAGGTGTTTGCGCCCGTCTCCTGCTCGCTCACCAATTGCAGGTCGTCCAGGCTCCTTATCCCCAGCCGGGACCGCAGGTAGTGGTCGGCGGCCTGAACCGTCGGGCTAAAGGCTGAACGGCCCCGGTAACGCGGCATGTAGATGAGCCCATCCCGGCAGGCGTCGAGCACCCCCCCGACCTCCTCCGGCTCCACCTGTCCGTAGAACACGGCGTCGGGAAAGCAGGCCAGGTTGGCGGCAAAACGGTGGCCGCCCAGGTGGGAGGACTCCCATACGCGTTTGTGGAGAGAGGGCTCGTCGGCGCCGTTGAGCTGCCGTATCAGGCTCCGGCCGTACTCCGCGCAGCATGGATCCCGGCGCCCGTGGGTACATATCGTGTAGATAGGCTCACACGGATCGCCCAGGGCCGGCGGTTCGTCGCAGGCTAGTACGCTTAGGTCTAGGGCCAACAGCTCCGCAGGGTCTTTCAGTCCCAGGCGTCGAATCCAGGCGCCCGACTGAGTGGATCGGGCCAAAAAGCACAGCCGCTCTTGCTGTGGCGTCTTGGCCGCACTGCGGCGCAGGAGCAGTATGCGAAAACCCAGCTGTGTGGACCGGGAGGTTAGGTCGTCGGCAAGCTCACCGCGCAGACCAGCCGTGGCCATAGGGTCGGCGGCCCAGGATCCGGGCTGCTCCAACAAGAGCCAAGCGGGACTGGCGGGCGCGGTGCCGTAGAGGGGCTCACGAGCCGAACGGGCCAGGGCCGAACAGCTAGCGGCACGCGTGGAGCTACTCACCCCTGCATTATGGCAGGACCGTTGGTAACATAAGATTCCTGATAGGAGTACGCTCAACTTTTATAACGACGGGAATATACATGCCCGCTAAGCGGTTGAACCCCCTACAGACGTGAGAGAGGAATTTTCAATGCCTGAGACAACGACGCAAATTCTGCCGCTTCTCCCGTTGAAGGAGGGCGTGATCCTGCCGCACATGGTGGTCACTATCTCGGTGGACTCCGAAAGCAGCGAGGAGTCCTACGAGGCTATCGCCGCGGCGCGCGGCGGCGACGGTTACGTTCTGCTCGTGCCCAAGGTCGACGACAAGTACGCGCGGATCGGAACCGTGGCCAAGCTCGAGGATTCCCAAAAGGCCGGACTGCCCGACAACGAGGACGTACTGATCGTGCGCGGGCTTCACCGTGCGGTTGTGGGCACCGGCGTGCCCGGCGAAGGTAAGGCCACCTGGGTGCAGGCGGAGCCGGTCCAGGATCCGGCTACCTACGATGACCGGGTTCACGAGCTGGCCAAGGAGTACCGGGCGGTGGTGGAGAACATTCTCGAGATGCGCGGCGAGCGCGGCGTTGCGCGCTTTTTGCGTGGAATCCAAAACCCCGGGCACATGGCCGACACGGCCGGCTACGCTCCCTACCTCAGCTTCGAGCAGAAGCTTGAGATCCTGGAAAGCGTGGACGTCGCCGAGCGGCTCGAGAAGCTGCTCGAGTGGAGCCGGGAGACCCTGGCCGATTTCTCGCTGAAGGACAAAATCCGCTCGGACGTTGCCGAGGGCATGGAGAAGACGCAGCGCGACTTCCTGCTGCGCCAGCAGATGGAGGCTATCCGCAAGGAGTTGGGTGAGGAAGGCGACGACGTGGTCGCCGAGTACCGGGCTCGCTTCGAGAAGATCGAGATGCCCGACGACGTCCGCAAGGAGGTCAACAAGGAGCTCGACCGGCTGGAGCGCACGAGCCCGCAGAACCCGGAACAGGGCTACATCCGCAACTACCTCGATTGGATGGTCGAGCTGCCGTGGGACAAGCGGTCCGACGACGAGTTCGACGTCACCCAGGCGCGGCAGGTGCTCGATGCCGATCACACGGGGTTGGAGGACGTAAAGGACCGCATCATCGAGTTCCTGTCGGTGAAGAAGCTCCGCGACGAGCGGGGGCTGGGCACCGAAGTGGGCGGTCGGGGCATGGGCGCCATCATCACTTTGGTGGGTCCCCCGGGCGTCGGTAAGACCTCGCTGGGCGAGTCGGTGGCCCGAGCCATGGGCCGCAAGTTCGCCCGGGTGTCGCTGGGCGGCATCCACGACGAGGCCGAGATCCGCGGGCACCGGCGTACCTACGTTGGGGCGATGCCGGGCCGTATAGTTCGGGCCCTAAAGGAGGCCGGTACCAAGAACCCGGTGATCATGCTCGACGAGATTGACAAGGTCGGCGCCGACTGGCGAGGCGATCCGTCTTCGGCCTTGCTCGAGGTGCTCGATCCGGCGCAGAACCAGACCTTCAGGGATCACTATCTGGACGTGGATCTGGATCTGTCCGACGTGCTTTTCATCCCGACGGCCAACGTCTCGGAGACCATCCCGGCGCCTTTGCTGGACCGGATGGAGATTGTGCGGCTGGATGGCTACACCGAACAAGAGAAGCTCGATATCGCCCGCAATCACCTTTTGCAGCGCCAGGTCGAACGCAACGGGTTGAGGATGGGTGAGGTGGAGATCACCGACGACGCCCTGCGCAAGATCATCGGCGACTACACCCGCGAGGCCGGCGTTCGTAACCTCGAGCGTGAGATCGGCAAGGTGCTGCGCAAGGCGGCGACCGCTATCGCCTCCGGCAAGGCCGAACCTCCGTTGAAGGTGGACCGGGACCAGGTCAAGGAGTATCTGGGTAAGGTCAAGTACTTCTTCGAGGGTGCCGAGCGTACCGGGCAGCCCGGTGTGGCCACCGGACTGGCCGTCACCGGTCACGGCGGCGACGTGCTGTTCATCGAGGCAACCGAGATGGCCGGTAAGGAAGGCCTGACGCTGACCGGTCAGCTGGGGGACGTCATGAAGGAGTCGGCGCAGATTGCGCTTAGCTACGTGCGCTCCCACGCGGACAAGCTGGGCATCGCAGGCGGCTTCGACAACCGTGCCTTCCATCTGCACGTGCCGGCGGGTGCGGTTCCCAAGGACGGTCCGTCCGCAGGGACGGCCATGACCACCGCGTTGATCAGTCTGCTGACCGGTCGGCCGGTCAAGGGCACGGTGGCCATGACCGGTGAGGTCACGCTGCAGGGCAACGTGCTTCCGATCGGCGGCGTCAAGGAAAAGGTGCTGGCGGCCCACCGGGCGGGGATGACGGATGTGATCCTGCCGTACCGCAACGAGGCGGACATAGAGGACGTGCCGGCCAGCGTGCTCGAGGAGTTGGAGGTGCACCTGGTCAAGCGCATCGACGAGGTTCTCGAGATCGCTCTGGAGCCCGCCGAGCGGGAGAAGGTGGCTTAGGCCGGACCCCCTCTCCGGCTTACACCGGCTGCGGCCAAGACGGCCGCAGCCGGTGCGCGCAGCGCTCCCGCCCGGGTCTGTTCAGTAAGCTGGGGGCGTGAACGCAACCCCTCGCTGGCTCCCGTGGACGGCCGTCGCCTTCGGCGCAACCCTTGGCCATACATTCATCGACTATCACCTGGGCCTGATGGGTGAGCGCGCGGCGTCGATGTCGGTGCACCAGGGTGCCGCGGTGCTGTCCGTGGCGCTCATGTTCGCGTTTTGGCTGGCTCTGGCCGCCGCCGCCGCGGCCGGCGACACCTTTGCACTGCGGGCCCTTTTCTGGCTGACGGTCCTGGAGGCAGTCCTGCTCAACGGCGCTCTGGCGGTGGCGGCGGCGCCTCCCCCCAGTGAAGCCTTCCCGTTCCAGGACCTGTTCCATTTGGGATCCCTGACCGCCGGAGTGCTTGCATCCCGGCAGATCTGGATCGCGCAGCGCCGAGCCGAGCCGGTGGGTTCGCTGACGTGGTTGGTTATGGTGGGTGTTGTCATTGTCATCGTGACAGTGACAACCGCGTCGCTGCAGATGCAGGCTTTGTAGGCGGTGCTACCGCCTCACGCCCTCACGGTCACGGCGCCGGAGTTCGTGGCAAAGTGTTGGGCGGCGCCTGCTTCGGGCGTCCGGCGGGCGACCCGGACACCAGCGCGGCGTCCTCGGCAGCCGCGGGGGCGCAAGGATCTGGTGACATAACGACGGTGGAGGAGCCATGGCGGAAGGTCACGGAGACCCCCTCAAGGACGAGACAGCCTTCGAGGCGCTCCCCGAAGATATCAAGGACGAGATAAGGGCCGACGTTTCTCTCCTTAGATCCAACCTGCCGCCCGGCGAACTGCCCGACGAACAGCCGGTCGGGATAGGCGCCACCTCCGGCGGCTTCCTGGTGGTTCGAGCCGGTCACGCAGCCTACCAACTGACCGCCGACGGAGCGACGATCAAGGCCTCGGGAGGCCCGGAAGGCGTCATGCTCACCACGTACCGCAAAGGCGAGGTGGTCGAGGGCCCAAAGAGGTCCTAGCCTATGGACTAGTGGGTCCGGCTAGAAGCCGCCGGTAGGTCTACGGCTTCACAAAAGGTGGAAGAGTGCACGTTGTGGGCCCCAAAATGTAGCAACAGCCTGTATCGTTGCTGTTGGTCATGCCCAAGCTCGACGACGCGCTTTTCGGCCCCAATTTGTGGCTCCTACAAGAGATGCACGAAAGCTACCTGCGCGAGCCGGAGTCGGTCTCCGAGGCGTGGCGGGAATTCTTTGAGGACTACTATCCCCACGCGCAACACGCCCGGCCGCCCTCTCCGCAAGTCCCCGAGCCTCCGCCTGAACTGAGCGTACCGGACCCCGACACCTCGCCGATTCGTATGGAGGTCCCCTCGGGTTCCGCCCTGAGCAGGACACAAGCTGTGCTGGCCCAGCGGATGGAGCAGAGCCTGGAGGTGCCCACGGCCACCTCGGTTAGGGCCATCCCGGCCAAGCTCCTGGAGGTTAACCGGACGGTCCTGAACAACCACCAGGCTCGCTCGCGCAGCAAAAAGGTGAGTCTGACCCACATTCTGGGCTGGGCGATCGTAAGGGCGATCTCCATATACCCGGGCATGAACACCTCCTACGCCCTCAAGGACGGCAAGCCGGCCGCTCTTCGCCACGCACACCTGAACCTCGGCTTGGCGGTCGACGTCAAGCAACCCGATGGCGGTCGGACCCTGTGGGTGCCCAACATCAAAGCCGTCGACCAGATGAACTTCGCGGAGTTTTTTGCGGCTTACGAGGAGCTCATCCGGAAGGTAGTGGCTCGCAGAATCACCGCGGATGACTTGGAGGGCACTACGGTGACCATAACCAACCCCGGCATGCTGGGTACGGTGCAGTCGGTTCCGCGCCTGATGAGCGGGCAGGCCGCGATCGTGGGCATCGGATCGGTAGCTTTTCCTGCCGAGTACCAGGGCGCCGACCCCAACGTCATCGCCGACCTGGGTATCGGAAAGGTGGTGACTCTCACCAGCACCTACGACCATCGGGTAATCCAGGGAGCGCTCAGCGGCGAGTTTTTGGCCGGGGTGCAGAGGCTGCTGATGGGCGAGGAGCAGTTCTACGAGGAGATCTTCTCCAGCATGGGCGTACCCTACGTCCCGGTGCAGTGGCGGATCGACTCCCACCCGGGCGGGAGCCACCTCAAGGCGTCTGCCAAGCAGGCAAGGGCGCTGCAGCTGATCAACATCTACCGTGTCCGCGGTCACCTGATCGCGGACCTGGACCCGCTCGACACCAAGCCGCCGAGTATGCACCCGGACCTGGATCCGGCCACCTACGGGTTCACCATCTGGGATCTGGACCGAAGGTTCGCCACGGGAAACTTTTCGCTTTCCGAAACGAGGCGGGGGCGCCGCGCCAGCGACGTAGGGCGCGCCGAGCGGCTGAGCGACATCCTGGCGGTACTGAGGGACGCCTACTGCGGGACGGTCGGCATCGAGTACATGCACATCTCGGAGCCCGCCGAGAAGGCGTGGATCCAGCGCCGGGTGGAAGGCGTCGACCCCGAGTTGCCGCCGGAGGACCACGATCGGATTCTGGCTAAGCTCAACGTGGCGGAGGCGTTCGAGACGTTCCTGCACACCAAGTACGTAGGCCACAAGCGGTTCTCACTGGAGGGGGCGCTCAGTCTCATTCCTATGCTGGATGCGGTGTTGGATTCGGCTACCAAGGACCAGATCGACGAAGCGGTTATGGGAATGGCTCACCGCGGGCGTCTGAATGTGCTGGCCAGCATCGTCGGCAAGAGCCATCGGCAGATTTTCAAGCAGTTCGAGGGGGACATCGACCCCAGCACGGTGCACGGCTCGGGAGACGTCAAGTATCACTTGGGGGCCAAGGGACGCTACGAGTCATCCGACGGGGCGTTCATGGATGTGTCGGTCGTCTCCAACCCCAGCCATCTGGAGTCCGTGGACCCGGTGGTGGAGGGTGTGGTTCGGGCCAAGCAGGACCGCATTGACCGCCCTCTTACCTACTCCGTGCTGCCCGTACTGGTGCACGGCGACGCAGCTTTTTCCGGCCAGGGCGTGGTGGCGGAGACGCTGAATCTGTCGCTGCTGCGCGGGTACCGCACCGGCGGCACGGTCCATATCATTGTGAACAACCAGGTCGGGTTCACCGCCACAGCCGGGCAGACGCGCTCGAGCGTGTATGCGAGCGATGTGGCCAAGATGATCCAGGCGCCGGTTTTCCACGTCAACGGCGACGACCCGGAAGCCTGCGTCCGGGTAGCCAGGCTGGCCTTTGCCTACCGCCAGGAGTTTCACAAGGACGTGGTGATAGACATGTGGTGCTACCGGCGGTGGGGGCACAACGAGGCCGACGAGCCCGCCTTCACGCAGCCTCTGATGTACCGCCGGATCGGCGACCGCCGCAGCGTTCGCAAGCTCTACACCGAGTCGCTGGTGCACCGGGGCCGGTTGAGTATCGAGGAGGCGGAGGAGAAGCTCCAGGACTATCGCGCCCAGTTGCAAGCGGCTTTTGACGGGGTCCGAAAAGCCGAGCAGGAGCCGTACCGGCCGCTACTGTCACCCCCCGAAAAGCTGCCTACCGCATCCGCGGCGGAGGTCGACCTGCCCCGGCTGAGGCGGGTCTTGGAAACCGCGACAAGCATCCCGGATCAGTTTGCGGCGCATCCCAAACTGGTCAAGTGGATGGCCGAGCGCCGCAAAGCGCTGGACGAAGACGCGATCGACTGGTCTCTGGGCGAGGCCCTGGCGCTGGGAGTTCTGATCGGCGACGGCACGTCGGTGCGGCTGACGGGTCAGGATTCCCGCCGGGGGACGTTCACCCAACGCCACGCGGTGCTGATCGATCAGAACAACGGCGAGGAGTACACCCCGCTGGATCAGATCGAGGGCAGCAAGTTCTTCATCTACGACTCGATGCTGTCCGAGTTTGCGGTTTTGGGCTTCGAGTACGGCTACTCGACCGCCGCCGAGAACTGCCTGACGATCTGGGAGGCGCAGTTCGGCGACTTTGCCAACGGCGGCCAGGTGGTGATCGATCAGTTCATCCTGGCGGGCGAGGACAAATGGAACCAGCAAAGCTCTCTGGTCATGCTGCTGCCGCACGGGTTCGAGGGGCAGGGACCGGAGCACTCCAGTGCACGCATTGAGCGGTTCTTGACGCTGGCCGCCGAGGATAACTCCCGTATCGTCATGCCCACCACGGCCGGGCAGTTTTTCAACATCCTGCTGGATCAGGGCCGCAAATCCGTGCGTAAGCCCTTGGTGGTGTTCACCCCTAAATCCCTGCTCAGACTGCCGGCCGCATCGAGCGGGGTTCGGGATCTGGTGGGGCGGCACTTCGATCCTGTACTGCCCGACCCCGCCGACCTCGACCCCGCAAGAGTTCGCCGGCTGATCCTGTGCTCGGGCAAGGTCTATTACGACCTGGCCGAAGAGCGTTCCAAGCGAAGCATCGACGACGTAGCGCTGGTAAGGATTGAGCAGTTCTATCCGTTCCCGGCGGAGTCGATCGGCGAGCAGCTGGAGCACTACGACCCTGATCAAGTGTTCTGGGTACAGGAGGAGCCGGAGAACATGGGTCCCTGGCGCTACATTCATGAGAAGTTCTCGCAGAATCTAAAGATTCCACTGGCGAGGTTTAGCCGTGTCGAAAGCGCCAGCCCGGCTACGGGCAGCACCGCGACTCACGTTGCGGAGCAAAAGCTGCTGATCGACAGCGCGCTGTCGGGTCTTGATTAGGCGACGGCGGCGCCGGCCCTTACGGTGCTGGGCGGCGTGAGCGGAAGCGCGGCCTTGCCAGGAAACATCTCACGCGCTCCAAACCTCGCAAACGTTAGTGGTCACGGCACTACGCGCGCAATCCAACCGGCGCGGTGGATCCGAATCTGAAGTCATGGACCTGAACCGCTACCGGTTTCACGCGAGGTGGTCCGTGGATGCCGATTGCCAAAGCACCTACGCTGCTCTTAGAGACCTGGGCTCGTACTCGTCATGGTGGCCGGAGGTCAAAAGCGTCATTCCGCTCAGCGCTACCCGGGCTGTGGTGCGGATCATGGGAGTGCTTCCGTACTGCCTGGAGTTCGTGCTGGAGCAGCAGATCGACGATCCGGAATCCGGCATCTTGCGGGCGTCACTGGTGGGAGATCTTCAGGGATGGTCGTCGTGGCGCATCGAGGAAAACTCCGCCGGGTGCGGCCTCACCTACGAGCAGGAGGTGGTCGTCAACAAGCGCCTGCTCAGAGCGCTTGCCCCGATCGCCCGGCCGGTATTCCGCCTCAACCATGTTCTGATGATGCTTAGGGGACGCAGGGGCCTGCAACGTTACTTGGCCGCACCCCGGTGAGCCTCGACGCGGGCGGGTGGCTGCGGCGGGCGTCGCCGGTTGCCCTGGCGCTGTTGTTGGTAGGATCGGGCGTACTGCACCTGATCAAGCCCGAGCCCTACGAAAAGATCGTTCCCCGGGTGTTGGGCCACGAGGAGTTTTTCGTCCAGGCCAGCGGCATCCTGGAGCTTGCGGCGGCCGCGCTGCTTTTGGTGCCGCGAACCCGGCGCTGGGGAGGGGCGGTCACGGCTGCCTTGTTGGTCGCCGTGTTTCCGGCCAACGTCCAAATGGCTTTGGACGGAGCGGACCCCGACGGCGGCTTCTTTACCGGTTCTGCGGTGCTGTTGTGGCTGCGACTGCCGCTGCAGCCGGTGTTGATCTGGTGGGCATGGTCGATCGTGCGTGCCGGTTCACCGCCTGCCCGCAAAGCCCGTTAGCGCTCCGGACTCTGTTTGTAGCCGCTGCTTTTCTCGGGCTCCGGAAAACCGGGGGTCTCGGTGAAGTGAGAGTTGCTAGGACCGGACTGCCGGCCTTCGTCGGCAGGTTTGACGCCGTCCATGTACTGCTTGGCGCCTTCCCAGAAGTTCTGGGCCCGCTCGCTCGAAGTCTCCAGGCACTGCGGACAGGGAGACGGCTGGCCGTTGTCGTCGTAGGCCCGTTCGCCGTGCCGGCACAGCTCGGTCTGGAGCTTTTCGTTGATCTCTTGCTGAGCCCGTTCGACCGCTGCTAAGAACTCCGGATCATCCAACATTGCTAAGACTCCTTCCAATGTCGTCCGGCACAGCACCAATCTAACTCCGGTCGCTCCGGGAGTCTACGGGCGGTGGGCGCAAAAGGCTGTATGAGCAATCGAATAACCTTTGAACTACTATCGAGACTAGAGACCGCCCGGCCCAGTTAGGAGGGTATCCGATGAGGCGCAAAACAACCCGATTGACTCTGCTCACCAAGCCGCCGGCAACGGTGCTTTCCTCCGGCGCCGGCAGCGTGGTTGCGGGCAGAGCCCTGGGCGGCGCACTGCTGGGGCTCGGAGCCGCGTTGATTAGCTACTACCTGTTCGCCAGGCACGGCGACAAGATCAAGGAGTGGATCCCGAAGGTCACCATCACGCGCGAGCCCGAGATGATCCTTACCGACGTGCACCGAAACGGCCATTCCAGGGCAAGGCTGGGCGGACTGGGACGGTTGTAGGAGCACCGATCAACGGGGAGACCCAATTGGATGCCGAAGAGCTTAGCGAGCAACAGTGGCGGGAGAAGCTAACCCCCGAGCAGTATCACGTGCTGAGGGAGAAAGGGACCGAGCGGCCGTTCACCGGCGCCTATGTCGACAACAAGCGACCGGGTACCTACCGGTGCACGGCGTGCGACGCGGAGCTGTTCGACTCCGACGTGAAGTTCGATTCCGGCACCGGGTGGCCCAGCTTCACCCAGCCGGTTGCGGACGGAAAGGTGCGGCTGGAACCGGACAACTCCATGTTTATGCGCCGTACCGAGGTGCTGTGCGCCAACTGCGGATCCCACCTGGGCCACGTGTTCGACGACGGCCCGGGGCCGACGGGCCAGCGCTACTGCATCAATTCCCGCTCTCTCAACTTCGAGGAGTCGGCCGAGGGCTGAGCTTGTTAGGGGCTCGACTAGAATCTAGAGACGCGTAGACGCGTAAAGGAGACGGATATGTCTTTTTTGGACAAAGCGAAAAAGGCGGCCAAGGACGCCGGCACCGAGGCTCAGAAGCAAGCCGGTATCGCCAAGCTGAGCTTGGAGCTAAAGGGCGTGCGTGACGACCTCAAGAGTGAGTTGACCAGCCTGGGTGAGCAAACCCTGAAGCTGGTTCGCGAGGACAGGGTCAAGCACGAATCCCTGGACCCGCGGTTGGCCGAGATCAACCGGCTGGAGCAACGCGCCGCGGAGGTCGAGGGCAAGATATCCGATGTCAAAGCGGGTAGCGCCGAGCATTAGCACCGGATAGTTCGGCCGGCAGCCCAAACGCCCTAACCGTGTTGCGCACCGTCGCGTCGGCCACGCTCTGTACCGGCTTGCCCACTGCCTGAGCCACCGCGGCGCCCACCATGGGCAGGTAGCTGGGCTCGTTGGGTTTGCCCCGGTAGGGAACCGGAGCCAGATAGGGGGAATCGGTCTCTACCAGCAGGCGGTCCGCAGGCACGGTGGCGGCCGCATCCCGTAGGTTCTGGGCGCTTTTGAACGAAACGTTGCCGGCGAACGATACAAACCCTCCCATCTGCAGCGCGCGGGCGGCTTGAATCCGGTCGCCGGAGAAGCAGTGAAAGATCAGCGTGTCGGGGGGGCCCACCTCTTCCAAGACCTGCACCGCCGCGTCGAACGCCTCCCGGATGTGCATTACCAGCGGCAGCCCGAGCCGCTTGGCTATGTCTATCTGAGCCGCGAACGCCGCCTGCTGAACCGCCGGTTGGGCGTGGTCCCTAAAGAAATCCATGCCGACCTCGCCGATGGCCACTACCTTGCCGCTGGAAGCCAGCCGCTCCACCTCGCCGCTCGTGGAGCTGTCGAAAGACTCGGCGTCGTGGGGGTGTACGCCTACCGTCGCCCAAACCCGGCTGTGCCGGTTGGCGTACTCGATGGCGCGGGCGCTGCTGGGCAGATCCGTGCCGATAGTGATTACCCCCTCGACGCCGGCCGCCCCGGCTCGTTCCAGCACCTTCTCCGCCGGATCGTCGAGGCGGTCCAGGTGGCAGTGGGAATCGAACCACATGCGTCTATTCGCCGTTGTCGGCCGGGTCGATTCTGGGAAATATGCTCTTGCCCCGATCGATGGTGGTCCCCACCAGGGAGCGGCCCGCCGGCAGGCTCTGGGCCAGCGGCCGGTCGTCGACGAGGTCGATGCCCAGCTGTTCGCGGATGCGCCGCGACGCGGCAGGCATGGCGGGGGAGATCAGAAGCGAGATTTGCCGGATCGCCTCGCACACGGTGTGCAAGACGGTGGCCAGCCGGTCTCGCTGGTCGGGCTGCTTGGCCAGTGCCCAGGGCGTTGTGTCGTCGATGTAGTGGTTGGTGGCCCTTACGAGCTCGAACACTGCGGACAAGGCGCCCGCCAAATCCAGGTTGCGCACCCCATCGTCCAAGCGGCGGCCGGCTTCGGCCGCCGTCTCCCGCAACTTGACCTCCGCCTCGGTATCCTCGCCCGGTTTGGGGATCACCGCATCGAAGTAGTTGGTGGTCATGGCCAGTGAGCGGCTGACCAGGTTGCCCAGGTCGTTGGCCAGGTCGGCGTTGTAGCGGGCGACCATGGCCTCCCACGAGAAAGAGGCGTCGTGCCCGAAGGTGCCTTCGCGCAGGAAGTGGTACCGGTATCCGTCCGAGCCGAAGGTGTCCAGCAGCAGCTCCGGGGCAATTCCGGTCAGGTTGGTCTTGGACATCTTCTTGCCGCCCACGGTCAGAAAGCCGTGAGCAAAGACGGTGTTGGGCAGATCCAGGCCGGCCGCCATCAACACAGCCGGCCAGATGATCGCGTGCTGGCGCAGGATGTCCTTGCCGATGAGGTGGACGTCGGCCGGCCAGGTGCGGCCGAATCGCTGCGGATCGTTCAGGTAGCCGGCTGCGGTGGTGTAGTTCTGCAGCGCGTCGATCCACACGTACATGACGTGCTTGGGGTCCCACGGGATGGGCACACCCCACGCGAACGATGTGCGCGAGATCGACAGGTCCTGCAGTCCTGCCTTCACGAAGCTGGCCACCTCGGCGAGCCTGATATCGGGCTGGACGAACTCGGGATGCTGCTCGTACAGCTCCAGTAGCCGGTCCGCGTAGGCGCTGAGCCGAAAGAAGTAGTTCTGCTCCTCCAGCCACTGCACCGGACGCTCGTGGACTGGGCATAGATCGTCGGTGATCTCCCCGGCTTGGTAGAAAGCTTCACAGGCCACACAGTAGGGCCCCCGGTAAGTGTCCAGGTAGATGTCGCCCTGGTCGTAAAGGCGTTTGACCAACTCCTGGACGGGTTCGGTGTGGCGCGGCTCGGTCGTGCGAATGAAATCGTCGTAAGAGATCTCCAACCGGTCCCAGACCTGCTTCCAGCGCGGGATCATTGCGTCGCACCAGGCCTGGGGATCGACGTTGTTGGCCTCGGCCGCTTGGGCGATCTTTTGGCCGTGTTCGTCGGTCCCGGTAAGAAAAAAGACGTCTTCGCCGGCCATGCGGTGGTAGCGGGCGACGAAATCAGCCGCCACGGTAGTGTATGCGTGCCCGATGTGCGGGACGTCGTTCACGTAGTAGATAGGGGTCGTTATGTAGAAGGTGTCTTTGGAGGGGATTACGCCCGCGTCGGAATTGGTGTCTATTTCCTTGTCTCTTTCTGTTAGTCTGGTATTGTCCTATCTCTACACAAGTTGCTACTATTTCCCACTCTTAGTGGCAGCCAAGAAGGAGGTTAAACGCAAGTGCGGATAATGTCGTCTGGTATGAAAAACACGGGTATGAGCCGGAAGCTGGATGTGCTCGGCCGCATCGTCATTCCCGCCGAGATTCGCCGGTCTCTGGACCTCAAAGAGGGCGGAGTTCTGGACATCTCGCTAGAAGAAGATCGCATCATTCTTAGCCCCCGGCAAGACTCCTGCGTATTCTGCGGTTCGACTGACGAACTCAAGGAGTATGGCGGTCGGATGGTGTGCTCCTCATGCTTTACCGGTTTGAGCGAGGCCGCTTCAGCCTAACCTCCCGGCCCCGGACCACCGGGGTTTGGAGATTGTTCCAGCAGACCATCGTAGACGGAACGTCTGGGTGCGTCGAACCTGGCGGCTGCAGTAGCTGCCGCCTGGGACTTGCGGGTTCCACCCCGCACCAAGTCCTGGGCGTATGTTATTGCAGCGTTGAGCCCGCCAGGGGTCGCTTCCGTTCCGGACACGACGAGTACGACTTCTCCGAGTACTCGAGCCTGTAGCTGCTCCAGGACCTCGTCGATCGTGCCTCTTAGCACCTCCTCGTGCATCTTGGTCAGTTCGCGAGCGATGGCCACTGACCGGTTCCCCCAGATCTCACGCATCACCGTCAAAGTCCCAACAACCCGTTTGGGTGATTCGAAGAACACCATCGTGCGCTCCTCACCGGCCAGATCGGTGAGGCGGCGTTGTTTCGCCGTGCCCGTTTTGGGCAGGAACCCCTCAAAGCAAAAGCGGGCGGTCGGCAAACCGGCCAGAACCAGTGCGGTCAGCACCGCCGAGGGTCCCGGGATCACCTCCACGTCGATCTTCGAGGCGATGCAGGCCCGGATAAGGCGGAATCCGGGGTCGGACACGCCGGGCATCCCGCCGTCGGTCACCAGTGCCAGGCGGGCGCCGCGCGTCATCTTGTCCACCAGGTAGCCGGTCTGTTTGCGTTCGTTGGCGTCGTGGTATGCGGCCAGGCTTGCTTTTACTCCGTAGTGGTTGAGCAGTTTGCGGGTCCGGCGGGTGTCCTCGGCGGCGACTAGGTCGACCTCCCCAAGGATGCGCACAAGTCGATAGCTGGCATCCTCTAGGTTGCCGATCGGAGTGGCGCACACGTACAGCTTGCCCTTCATGCGCGGTACCTTTTGACCAGCCGCGTCCCCGGGGTGATCTCGCGGCGGGCGGCCTCTCCGGCATCCATCTCGATTATCCACCGGGCGCGCAGCACCAAAGGTCCGATCCGCCAGGGTTTGAGGGTCTTGGTCTTCAAGACCGTGCCGTCGGACGCCAGGTAGACGGTGTCGATTGGAAAGGTCATGCCCAGAGTGTGCACCTGCCGGGTTCGCAGCAGCAATCCCCGGCCCGCTCCGACCGCGGGCGCATCCAGCAGTCCGTGACTCCTCTCGAGAAAGCCTCGAGCCTCCCACGCATCGATAGCAACCCAGGGCCGGGCGGGGTCGACCAACTGCAGGCCCGGTCTTTTGTCGGCTTTTTCGAACAATCTCACCGCTATCTGCGCTCGCCCGCTGATGGCTGAATGCTTTTGGTAGCTTTGGGCGCCCCCGTTACCGGGGCTCCTATACTGACCCGAACCCTATGGATGCTAGCGCCACAGCCATCGAGTTGCCCGATCTTGTCTGAGGAAGCCCCGCGCGCCTCGACCGGTGCGGCCGGCCGCGAGCCGTTGCCGGCGGCCAATCGCCGCCGTGTTCATATCGCTTTGCTGTTGATTCTGGTGCTGGCTTCAGCGGTTCGCCTGGTGCGCCTCGACGAGCCCGACTCGTTTGTATTCGACGAGACGTACTACGCCAAGGACGCCTGCGTTTACCTCGAGCGATCCGCCGAGGAATGCGAGCTGGAGCAGGCGCAGGAACAGTCGTACGTGCACCCGCCATTGGGCAAGTGGATCATTTCCGTGGGAATACAGGCGTTCGGATTCACTCCGGTCGGCTGGCGGGTTATGGCGGCGCTGTTCGGTGTGGGGCTCGTCGTGTTGGTGTGGCGCCTGACCGAGAGCCTGTTCGACGCTCCCACTGCGTTGATCGCCGGTCTGCTGGTGGCTGCCGACTTCCTGCTGATAGTGCAGAGCCGGATAGCGATGCTGGATATCTTCCTGGCGTTCTTTGTTGTGCTGGGCTACTGGTTTATAGCCCTGGATAGGCAAAACGTCCTGGCGGTCCGCCGGCACCTGCGCTCCGGCGGCGAGGGCGAAACGCCGTCCAGGGGATGGTCCATGCGGATGGCGGCAGGTGCAGCCTTCGGTCTGGCTCTGTCGGTGAAGTGGTCGGCCGTGTACCCCATGGCGGCAGCCGGGCTGTTCGCCCTGGCGTGGTCGTTGGGCCTGCTCAAACTTCGCCGGCGCACCGACGAGCGGGGGGTTCGCCCGAACCTGCGACGCGCGGGTCTAAAAGAGGTAGCCGTCTTGGCGCTCGCCTTTGGGCTGGTGCCCTTGACGGTTTACCTCGGATCCTACGGCGACTACTTCGTCCAGCAATCCAAAGCCGACTGTGGCTTTGTCGTGCCGGGGTCCGACTCCGGTCGGATCCTCTCGGCCGGCAATCTGGGTTTGACGGAGGCCCAATGCGTCGACGGCGTAGGAGGCGCCGCTCTAGGGTTCATGGATCTGCACGACCGGGTTGCGCACTATCACCTGACCCTGGATGCAACGCACCCGTATCAGTCGCAAGCCTGGACCTGGCCCTTGGTGCTCAGGCCGGTTGCCTACCACTGGGACTCAGTTGAGGTCGAGCCCGAAGGCACCCAGGTAGAGCACATCGTGGCTATGGGCAACCCGATTGTGTGGATTGGAGCACTTATTGCGGCTGTGTGGCTTGTCTTGCGGAGTTTGCGCGGATGGCGGCCCGAGACGGTCGTGGCCGGGGCCTGGGCGGTGCAGTATCTGCCCTGGCTGCTGGTAGCGCGCCCGTTGTTTCTGTTCTACATGACACCCGCGGTGCCGTTCATGATGATTGGCCTGGCCGCGGGACTAAATGCTCTGCGCCGAAGAAGTCGGGTGGCCCAGCGGCTCGTTTGGCTCTACCTCGCCGTAGGGGTGGGATTGATGCTGTTGATCTTCTATCCGGTCCTAACCGCCGTGGAGATGCCCTACGACGTGTGGCAGCGCCTGATGTGGATAGGCAACTTCGACTGCGGAGGACTAACCTGCGGTTGGATTTAGCGGCGCTGCCTCCAAGATGATCAGGCAAGCTGGGCGAGAGGGTGGTCACGGCACTAGAGCTCGTTGCTGGTTAGCTGCGCGGAGTAAGGGCCTTTGCCGGCGGCTACTGCGGCGCCGCAGTTGGCGGCCAGCCGGATCGCCTCGGCCGGAGCGTATCTTGCCCCCAGGGCGTAGGTGAGCCCGGCGGCAAAGCTGTCTCCGCAGCCGTAGGAGTCCACGGCCGGACCCGGTAGGGGCGTCGGCGGGTACCGGCAGTACTCCTCGCCGTCGATCCGGTACCAACCTCCGGAAGAGCCGCAGGTTCGTACAACCAGTCCCGGAGCGGGGTTCAGGTCGCCGTCGGAGTAGGCTTCGGAGGGATCCAAGGAGCTGCCCACGAGGGCATCCAGGTACACGCCCGCTTCGGCTAGCAACGGTAGGACCCGCGCGGTGGCCACCAGCACCTTGGCCTTGCGCGCCAGGCGGACCACCTCAGCGTCGCCGGCCGTGAGATAGACCGCATCGGCTTTGGCAAGCTCTTGATAGGGGAGCGGATCAAAGCGGTTCGGGGAAAGGCGGGTGCCCAGGACGGTAATGGTGCGCTCGGCTGAGCCGTCCAGGTGGGTGATCGCTCGGCGCTGAGGCTCCGGCCTCACTGCGGCGTGGACTTCCAAGCCCAGCTCGCTTAACCTGCGCTGGGTCCGGACGCCCAAATCGTCACCGCCCACCGCCGTCAGGAATACGGCTGAGCCGGCGAGTTTGGCGAGCTGAACCGCGGCTACGGCGCCGCCGCCGGCCGGATCGCTCCAGAACTCGGTGGCGTGGAGAATCTCGCCCGAGCGCGGCAGGTGCGGCACCCGAACGAAGTCGAGCCACTCGACATGACCCAATACGGCTGTTTTCATATCCTGATTAGGCTAGTCCACCTTTGCACCAGTGGGGGCTCCGCCTCGAGGTTTCTGCACCACCCGGCCGGGTTCCGTATCCTTGCCGGTACCCCGGTTGATGTGGGGTCCTTTTGAAGGGAAATGCTGATGGCTAGATCGACCGATTGGAACCGGGCGATTATCGAAGAGTTCCGCTCCAACGGCGGCAAGGTTGGTGGAATTTTCGAGGACACTCCGCTGGTGCTGCTGACCACCACCGGGGCCAAAAGTGGAAAACCGCGGACGACGCCGCTGGTGTACCAGCCGGATGGGGACCGGATAATAGTCTTTGCCTCCAAGGGCGGCGCTCCCACCCACCCCTCCTGGTATCACAACCTGCTGGCCAACCCGCGAGCCACAGTCGAGGTGGGTTCCGATCAGTTCGATGTGACTGCGGTGGAGCTGAAAGGTGACGAGCGGGATCGTGTCTACTCCAAGCACGCCGAGCAGCACCCGCAGTTCGTCGAGTACCAGGCAAGCACCAGCCGCAAGATACCGGTAGTGGCCTTGGAACCGGCCGGCTAGCCCAAGCCGGCTTTATTACAGCTGGTTTGCCTCTTGGTATCCGCACGCGGTTAGATACCACAAACCTCGGCTTTCCGTCGCTCCTCGACGGCTGCACGTCGGCACGAATGCAGGACGCGCTCGGCCCAGCAGGCCGGCCGCCGCCGAGTAGGTGAGTGTGCAAACTAAGGGGGATGCTGGTCGCATGAGTCAACCATTCATTTTATCGCTCACGATCTTTGTGCTGGCCGTCTACGTGGGGTTCGAGGTCATCACCAAAGTGCCCCCGACGCTGCACACGCCGTTGATGTCGGGAGCCAACGCGATCTCCGGCATCACTATCGTCGGCGCACTTTTGTCCACCGGGCTCGGCCTCAGCGTGCTGACTACCGCCTTGGGGTTAGCGGCGCTCATCTTTGCCACCATCAACGTGGTCGGAGGGTTCATGGTTACCCACCGCATGCTCGGCATGTTCCAGAAGAAGGGTTAGGCAAATGGACACTCAGACCATCATCAATGCGGCCTACCTGCTGGCCGCGGTCCTGTTCATTACCGGACTCAAGGGACTGACCAAGCCCAAGACCGCCGTACGGGGCAACAAGATCGGCAGCACCGGCATGCTCGTGGCGGTGGTCGTGACCCTGTTCGATCAACAAATCCTCCACTACACCATGATCGTGGTCGGCTTGATCATCGGCGCTACCATCGGCGCCGTTTTGGCGATCAAGATTCAGATGACCGGAATGCCTCAGATGGTCGCCATCTTCAACGGTTTTGGAGGTATTGCCTCCACGCTGGTCGCCGGGGCCGCGCTGCTGGAGGTGACGGGGGGAGGGGACAACCCGGGCCTGCAGTTTCTCATGGCCTCGGGGATCTCCGGGTTGATCGGATCGATCACCTTCACCGGCAGCTTTATCGCTTTCGGCAAGTTGCAGGGAATCGTGACCAGCGACTCGGTCCTGCTGCCCGGCAGGCACGTGGTCAACGGGCTGCTGGGCATCGCAGCCATCGGTGCCATCGTCATGCTGGTCACCGATCCCTCCGCTTTTGCTGTGCCCTATCTGGCGATTTGCCTGCTGGCCTTTTTGCTGGGTGTCTTGCTTACGATTCCCATCGGGGGAGCCGACATGCCCGTGGTCATCTCGCTGCTCAACTCGTATTCGGGTCTGGCTGCGGCGGCCACCGGCTTCGTCCTTTCCAACAACGGGCTGATCATCGCCGGTTCGCTGGTAGGTGCGGCCGGGCTCATCCTCACCCAAATCATGTGCAAGGCCATGAACCGCTCCTTGCTCAACGTCTTGATCGGCGGCTTCGGCGGAGAGGCGGGCGGCGCCGGTACCAGCGCCGACGAGGTGTACGAGGGCAAGATAAAGAGCTCCTCTGCGGAGGAGATCGCCATGGTGCTCGAGGACACTCAGCGGGTGGTGTTCGTGCCGGGTTACGGTATGGCGGTGGCTCAGGCTCAACACGGGGTCAAGCAGCTGGCCAACCTGCTGGAGAAGCAGGGCACCGAGGTGCTCTACGCGATCCACCCGGTGGCCGGCCGTATGCCCGGTCACATGAACGTGCTGCTCGCAGAGGCCGACGTGCCTTACGAACAGTTGATCGACATGGACGATATCAACCCGATGTTTGCCGAGACCGACGTGGCGATCGTGATCGGCGCCAACGACGTCGTTAACCCGGTCGCCAAGACCGACCCTAAGAGCCCGATCGCCGGGATGCCGATCTTGGACGTGGGTGAAGCCCGCACGGTGGTGGTGATCAAGCGGAGCTTGAGCCCCGGTTTTGCCGGCATCCCCAACCCGCTGTTTGCGGCGGACAATACGCTGATGTTCTTCGCCGACGCCAAGGCGGCCCTGCAGGACATGGTCGCCGCCCTGAAGGAAACCGTCGACGCGTAGAAGCCGCGGCGACCGCCGGGCCTGGCGCCACCCGGCGGTTGTTGACAACTGTTGGGCTTGGCCCTATTGATAGGTAGTGCGAATTGGATTGATGGCCCCGCCGTGGGTAACTGTGCCTCCCCGGGCGTACGGCGGGACCGAGGCGGTAATCGACCGGCTGGCCAGAGGCTTCCAGGCGGTCGGGCACGAGGTCTTCTTGTGGACTACCGGCGACTCCACGTGCCCGGTGCCCAAGGGTCATGTGCTGCCCCATGCGGCTTTTGGACGTATGGGGATTGCTTCGATCGAGCTGCGCCACTTGATCCGGGGTTACGACGAGTTGCGCAGGTGGGGGGCCGACGTGGTGCACGATCACACCCTCATCGGCCCCGTCTACGCCAACCGGTTCCTGGACCTGGCGGTAGCCACCACCAACCACGGTCCGTTCAACGAGGACCTTATGGACCTGTATAAGACGGTGTCCGAAGACACCGCGGTCATCGCCATCAGTCATCACCAGGCTTCCACCGCCGTGGACGTGCCCATCGCTGCGACGATCCACCACGGTTTGGATCTGGAGGCGTTCCCCGTAGGCGACGGGGGCGGCGACGAGCAAGGCGAGTACTTCTTGTTCCTGGGGCGCATGGTGCCGGAGAAAGGCGTTCGGCGGGCGGCGGTGGCGGCCAAGCGGGCCGGGGTCCGGCTGCTGATAGCGGCCAAGATGCAAGAGCCCTGGGAGTATCAGTTCTTCACCGAGCAGGTGGAGCCGCTGCTGAGTGACCGGATCGTGTTTTTGGGCGAGGTGGGCCCGGCGGAGCGGATCAGGCTGCTGCAGGGGGCCAAGGCGTTGCTCAACCCGATTCGATGGGACGAGCCCTTTGGCCTGGTGATGATCGAGGCGCTGGCCTGCGGTACGCCGGTGCTGGCGTTTCGCCAGGGATCGGCGCCGGAGATCGTAGAGCACGGGCTGACCGGTTTTCTGTCCGAGAGCACGCCCGAACTGGCCGAGCAGATCCCGATGGTGCCCACTTTGGATCGCTCCGGCTGCCGCAAGGCCGCCGAAACCAAGTTTGCCACCGAACGTATGGTTGCCGGCCACCTGGATCTGTTTGAACGGTTGATAACCGCGCCGCGCCGCACATGAACCGGCAGGCGGGCTGGGACAGCGCGGCCGCGGTGCCGTCGGTGGGGCGCGGCGGCGGGGACGTCACCCTGGTCGAGGGGCAGACCTTTTGCCTGTCGACGCGCTCGGGCGACATGTTCCCCGACCTGCCGCAGGGACTGTTCGTGCTGGACACCCGCATCCTTTCGAAGTTCGAGATGCGCTTGAACGGCCACCGCGTGGAGACGCTGGTGGTCTCGGTGCAGGAACCGTTTTCGGCTACGTATGTTTGTCGCGGCCTGCCGGCCTCCGGGGCGGCGGACTCGGACCTGGTGGTCATGCGCTTCCGGCACATCGGCAACGGCATGCGCGAGCGGCTGGTGATCACCAACCACGCTCAGAGCGCCGCGCGGGTGTCGGTGGAGCTGCGCTGCGACGCCGACTTCGCCGACCTGTTCGAGGTGAAGGAGGAGCGGGTGCGACTGCGGGGGCGCTACAGCCAGGAGGCGCAGGAGCAGGCCCTTCTGTTCGAGCACCGCAGCCTGCAGGGCCGTACCAAGCAGGTGGAGATCGGTTTCTCCGAACCCGGAGCGCTGGAGCCCACCCGCGCTACCTTCGAGCGCGTCGTGGCGCCCAAGAGCTCCTGGGAGATCTGCGTACAGGTGACCGTGGCCCTCGACGGCAGGCCGGTGGAGCCGCTGTTCAAGTGCGGGCAGTCCGACGAGGTGGGCACCCCTGGTCGCAGGCTGGCCACCTGGCGGGCCCGTCTGCCTACCTTGGAAACCGACGATCCGGCTTTGGCGGCGGCCGTGGCGACCTCCGGGCAGGACCTGGGGGCGCTTAGGATCTTCGACCCAGAGTACCCGGATGTGCCGATCCTGGCGGCCGGGGCCCCTTGGTTCATGACGGTCTTCGGACGGGATTCGCTGCTGACCGGGTGGATGACCATGCCGGCCGATCCCTCTTTGGCCCGCGGGGTGCTCGAGACGCTGGCGCGCTTTCAAGGCACCAGGGTGGATCCCGACACCGAGGAGGAGCCGGGCAAGATCCTGCACGAGATGCGCTTCGGGGGCGCCGGCGGGCTGGCCCTGGGCGGCGGCGACATCTACTACGGCGCGATCGACGCCACGCCGTTGTTCGTGATGCTGCTGGGCGAGGCGCGCCGGTGGGGAGCCGACGACGAATGGATCGAACGGCTGCTGCCGCACGCCGACCGGGCCCTGCAGTGGATCGAGGACTACGGCGACCGGGACGGCGATGGTTACGTCGAGTATCTGCGCCAATCGGCCGACGGCCTGACCAACCAGGGCTGGAAGGACTCGTGGGACGGCATCCGCTTCGCCGGCGGAGATCTGGCCGAGCCGCCCATCGCCCTATGCGAGGTGCAGGGTTACGTCTACGCCGCCTATCTGGCTCGGGCTCATTTTGCGCAGGAGGCGGGGGATCGGCAGGTGTGCGAGCACTACCGGGCGAAGGCTGCGACGCTTCGGCGCCATTTCAACGAAGACTTTTGGATGCCCGACCAGGGGACGTACGCGCTGGGGCTGGACGCGGGCAAGCGCCAGATCGACTCGGTGACGTCCAACGTGGGCCACTGTCTGTGGACTGGCATTGTCGACGCCGATCGGGTAGCGGCGGTGGCCGATCGCCTGATGAGCGACGACATGTTCACCGGGTGGGGGGTGCGCACGCTCGCCGCCAGTATGGCCGCATACAACCCGGTCAGCTACCACAACGGCTCGGTATGGCCGCACGACAACGCGCTGTGCGCTGCGGGTCTGGCCAGGTACGGATTGATCGACGCGGCTCACCGCATCATCGAGGGCCAGATCCAGGCGTCGCTGCAGGACGGCGGGCGGATCCCGGAGCTGTTCGCCGGCTTCTCCCGCTCCGAGGTTTCCGTCCCCGCCGCCTACCCGGCCTCCTGTTCGCCGCAGGCGTGGGGCGCCTCCGCCCCGATTTCCTGGCTGCGGACATTGTTGCGGCTGGATCCATGGGTTAGCCGGCAACGGCTGTGGGTTGCGCCCAGCCTGCCGCCGTCCATGCACAGGCTGCGGGTCGAGGGCATCCAGGTGGGGGACCGCTCCATAACCGTAGACGTCGATGGGCAGCAGGTGAGCGTGGCGGGGGCGGATCCGCTGGAGGTGATCCGGGCCGCGCGAGCGCCGCTTGGCGCCACCGACGACATGTGCAGCGGCGGCTGACTTATCCGGGGCGGTTCTCCGTTTGTCGTGTTGTCCGATAGCCGGTTTGCGGGCACACTGGGGGCGTGAATCACCTCCTCGGCGCCTTGATCGCCGTCTTGCTGATGAGCTCCTGCGCGGCCCCTGCCACCGAAGGCCCCAACCCGGCCAACTCGCCGGGACGGGACCCTTCACCGGCGGTATCGCCGAGCCCACCTTCGAGCCCGAGCCCGGACCCGAGCCCCACCCCGCCGCCGGTGCCGGCCAGCCCCAGTCCGCCGCCGGTTCCTACCTCTTTGGAGGGACCGCAGGCCACCGGCCGCTCGCTGGCCGCCGCCGAAGCGGGCATACGCTCCGACGAGACCTCTCCGGAGAGGGCGGCCGAGTTTGCCCGCGTGCAGCAGGCCGCCTACCGGACCTTGGTGGCCAACCCGCAGTGGCGCCCCGAGGCTTTGGCCCAGTTGCCTGAGGAGCTCATTGCCGCCGCCGAGGCCAACATCACGGCCGGCGCGGAGCTGAGGGCGCTTACCCGCCCGCAACCGCAGCTGCCGCCGTGGCGGATAATTGAACCGCCTCCGGCCGAGGAGCTGCTCGGCTACTACCGTCAGGCGGAGACCGAGTTCGGCGTGCGGTGGGAGTACCTGGCCGCGATCCACCTCGTAGAAACCCGTATGGGCCGCATCCGGGGCACCAGCACCGCCGGCGCGCAGGGGCCGATGCAGTTCATTCCACCGACCTGGGCCGCCTACGGCGAAGGGGACATCAACGATCCCCTGGACTCCATCCGGGCTGCAGGAAGGTATCTCAAGGCCTCGGGGGCCCCGGGCAACATGGACCGGGCCCTGCACGCCTACAACCCGACGCCCAGGTACGTAAAGGCTATCTCGATCTATGCGGACCAGATGATGCAGGACGAGCGGACCTACCTCGGTTACTACCACTGGCAGGTCTTTTACCGGACGATCGACGGCGATGTGGAGTTGCCCGTGGGCTATGGGTCGTGACGAGATCGAGCCGGCCGTTTAGCGCGACCCTCGGCATACCGCACTTTGGCGTTCACCACCACATAGTCCCAGTCCAAGACCGCGCTGCCGTCGGTGGCGCGGTTGTGTCGTGCGGCCAGGTCTTCGATGTCGCGCGCGAACCGCTCCCGTTGATCGGCCTCTAGCGACTCCGCCACTTTCAGCGTAGGGCCGTAGTTGGACAGGAAGAATTCGGCGTGGTGGGCCGGCGACAGGAACCGTTGGGTAAGCGTGCCGGTTTCGAAGGAAATATCTGATGTTCCCGATCCCAGCAGCTGCCGGACGTGCTCTTGTTTGCCCCAAAGGGCAGGGGACTGGGCCCCGGGAGGAGGCGGTGCCCACTTGGCTATGGTTTTCCAGAGTTCGGCGACGTAGCCGTCGGGTTTCCAGTTGATCAAGCCGATGGTCCCGCCGGGTCGGGCCACCCGCAGCATCTCGTCCGCGGCCTGCTGCTGGTTGGCCGCGAACATCACACCGACCACCGACAGTACGAAGTCGAAGGATTGATCCTCGAACGGCAAGTCCTCCGCGCTTGCTTCGACCAACCGTACCGGCAGGGCCTCGCTTTCGGCGCGCTGACGCCCTATCTCGAGAAAGTCGGCAATGAGGTCGACTCCGGTCGTGTGGCAGAAACGCCGGGCCGCAGCCAGCGCAACATGACCTGTGCCGGTAGCGACATCCAGTACCCGGGACCCCGCTTTTACGTCTACGGCTTCACAGAGCGTATCGGCCAGCGCAGGGGTCAGCCAGGCGATCTTGCGGTAATCGCCGGCTCCCCAGACCTTGCGTTGGCGCTCTTGCGGGTCTGCGGCGGACGGTGCCGGGCCGGATCCTGCTCGAGTACCGTCCGCTTGCTGCGTTTCGGTGAACTGCTGGGAGTTCAATAGCAGCTCCTTTCCTCGCTTCCTACTAAGTCAGGATCGAGTTTTGCTTGGTGGTATTGCAACCGCCTAACTATTGGTTTGAATTGCTCGCCCCGGGGTAGGTGAAGTCGGCGGGCATGCATGGCCCGAAGGCCGGCCCGAGCCCGTGACGCGTGATCTGTGACTGAGTGAAACGGAGTCGCCTTGAGAACCGAAGCTCCCCTACGGTCCGTCGGGAGAAGCCTGCGCTTGGTGCTCGTCGGCGTGGTCGCTTCGCTGTTAGGTGCAGGCGGGGCGCTTTGGTCGCCGGTTCATGCTCAAAGTGCCGCCGGCTATCAGCTCGACGAGGCTCGGGTGCTGGCCCCCGGGGTCGAGTACCAGAGGCTGGTTAGAAGCGATGGACCCGTTGTCGCCCACGTCGTTCGGGTACAACAATCAAGCCCCTCGGTACGGCAGCAGACCGTTCCTTCCAACCGGCGATCCGAGCAAACGAGCCAGATGTGCCAGCGCGTAGGCTGCATCGCCGCCATCAACGGTGACTTCTACCAGCCGTCTACGGGTGAGCCTGTGGGCGGAATCGCTCATGCCGGCCGAACCCTGCTCTCTCCGGTTCCGCACCACGATCAACTCAGCGTTTCCGCGGCAGGCGGGCTAGCCGCCGGCCCGGTCACCTGGTCCGGAAGCTTGTCGCTGTCGGGCCTCGGCGAGTTGAAGATCGATGCTCTCAACCGTAAGGGTGCGGTCGACGGGGTGACGTTGTACACGCCGGACTACGGCGCCGCTACGCCGGCCACTTCCTCGAGCGCCGAGCTCGTCCTACGCACGCTCGATCTGCCGCTTTCCCTCGGCCCCGCTCGCACCGGCCTGGTTGAGTTGGTCACCATGAACGACGGGTCCGGCGGCACCGCGATACCGCCGGACGGCGTGGTCCTGGCCGGGAAGGGAACGGGTACGGTTTCGGTGCGGGAATTGTGGCAGCGGTCGAAGGGAAACCTACTCGGCTCGACGGCGCTGTTTCAGCTCCAGACGTCGCCTGCGCTGTTCGAGAGCATCGGCGGCGGCCCGATTCTGTTAAAAGGAGGTCAGGTTGCCGTGCCCACCGACGGGTCAAGCCTGGTGGCGGGACGCCATCCCAGGACGATGGTGGGCTGGAACCAAACCCACAGCTTCCTGGTCGCCGTCGACGGCCGGCAGCCCGGCTACAGCACTGGGTTGACACTGGTGGAGGCAGCAAACTTTTTAGCCGGCCTGGGCGCTACCGAGGGCATCAATCTAGACGGCGGCGGCTCTTCGACCCTCGTCCTCAACGGGGCCGTGGTGAACCGACCGAGCGATCGCCTAGTGCTTAGGGGCGGCAGCGAACAAGTCGTTGCCTTCCCACGAGCCGGCGACATGGTGGTGGGCCCCGTCGAGCGCCCCGTCGCCAACGCGATGGCCGTCGTCGGCGCTCCTCAGCTTTCGCTCCTGGAAGGGCTCGTCGGGCCGGACCTGCTGAATCTACCACCCGGGGTGGGGGTAGCCGGTCCCCGGCAGGACCCGGCCTCCCGTCCCTAGGGGTATCGATTTGGTGGAGCCGAGGGGATTCGAACCCCTGACCTCTGCATTGCGAACGCAGCGCTCTACCAACTGAGCTACGGCCCCCGGTACAGCCAATTGTAGCGGTCTGAGCGCTTCCGTCAGGCGGGGTCGCGCATGCCTTCAATGGCGTTGCGCAAACCATTCTGGATGATCGTCGTGGAAAGGTCGCCCCGGGTCCTTTCTATGATCGATCTTGCGACGTCGGTGGTCCGGCGCAGGCCGCCCGTCATGCCGTCGGGGTAATCCATGGTGATCAACAGGTAGTAGACCTCGTCCATCACGGCCATCAGCTGCTCCGAGCGCTCCAGATCTCCGCGGCGCATGAGGTCCAGCAGGTGACGGCGGATCTCGCCTACCGCTTCCCCCATCCCGTTTAGGTAGGCGGGCGCTTCCACCTCGAGCTCCTTGGGGCCGGGGAGCTCCTCGTCAAAAATAAGAGCGTAGGTTATCCGCCCCTCGGCATACTCCTTGGCAGCGTCGTTGTAGAAGCCGGCGTTCTTGACGTCGGGGTGCGACCGCATTGCGGCGGCGGCCTCGTCCAAAAGCAGCTTGGCCTCGCCCAGTAGGCGCAACGCTTCCCGCTGGTTGCTTCGGTGTATGGCCCGGATGGAGTTGGCGCACAACCTGATCGTCTTGCGGGACAAGGTAAGGCCCTGCTCGCGGGCCTGGTACTTGGCGTCCAGCTCATCGCGCAGCGATCGCCGGATGGGTTCGAGATCCACAACTGAAGGCTATCAGGCGGGCGCTTCGACAGGTTGCGTAAGTCTGGTTGCTACAGTTGACCGGCTCGCGCCCAGCCCAACTCGCTCAGGCCGTCGTCCTCATCGTCTTCATCGAGAATACGAAAGACCGGCTGCTGCCGGCTCATCGTCCGTACGGCCGGCTCGTAATTATTTTCATACAGATGCAGGGAGGGGACGCCAGCGGTTACCTGCCGGTACGGAGCCTGCTGGAACGAAGCCTGCTGCCGGTACGGAGCCTGCTGCCGGTACGGAGCCTGCTGGAACGAAGCCTGCCGCAACGGAGCTTGCTGCTGGAACCAAGCCTGTTGCCGGTACGGAGCGGCCTGGTGCGGAGCCTGGCGTTGATAGGGCGGCCGGTTGGCGCCTTTGAGCTTGAGGTAGTCGTTGCGGTTCTTCTCCGAAACGAGAAAGGCGGCGAATCCTGCGACGGCGACAGCGAGGATGAAGCTGGCCCACCACAGTACCCGCAGGCCCGGTATCGCGCCCAGCACCAGCGTGCAACCCAGTCCGGCGACCAGGCCCGAGAATATCCGGCGGCGCCGGAAGATGATTTCGCGGGGGTCGGGAGCGTCCAGGGGTGTCTTAGGGGTCAAAACGTACCTTCCTCCTGTAAAGGATTGATCCTGGCCGGAACCCAGCGCCCGCATCCCTCTGTTGAACGAGCCCACGGAGCCCAGCGAGGTGTTGTCCCTGACCCTCACAAGCGGAGGGATCAGAACCAGCGCCCACAGGATCGCCAACAGAGCAACGAGAACACCTGTCATGACTTACCTCAGTCGATGCCAGCACACAATATCTATGCTCCGCGGCAAGATAACACCGTATATGTAGTGCCTGACGGATTTTGAGCTAAAAAACTACATCGATGTAATTTCGCGCAGAATTGTCTCGACGAGCGGGATTTGGTGCGCATGCTGGGAGGCTTTGGGCGTGCAAGCGGTGGCCGGGGGGTCGCAGGTGTGATTCCTGCTCTGCCGGGGGTTTGCATGGACAGCCCTTCCGCCGGTGGGAAGTGTGGCTAGCAGGGACCCACGGGGAAGCGACTTGATCCGGGGTGACACTACCAACCGAATCTGTGCCGGGAAAGACCGAAACGCCCGGGTCGGGAACATTTCTCGTCCGCCCGGCCGACGGTTGTTGCGGGTGAGGTTCGGGGCGAGCAATGGATAGACTGGCGGCAATATTGCAGGAAGACGAACTCTTACAAGACTAGGGGGACCCACCAGATGCCAACCTTCAATCCCGGCGCGATCACCTCTACCGACGCCGAGGGCGACCTGTTGGTGGTCGGGGCCGTCAAAGGCAACGTCTTGCGCCCGGAGGCGGCCAGGGTCGACCGGGCCCTCGATGGCGAGTTGGGCAGGCATTTGGCCGCCACCAAGTCGTTGGGCTCGTTCGCCTCGTTCGAGGGGGCCGAGGGGCAGGCGACGGTGATGCCGTGTTTCGGCAGACTGCCCGCGCACGCGGTGATGGTGGTGGGGCTGGGTGAGGAGTCCTCGGTAACCGCCGAGCACGTGCGGCGCGCCGGCGGGCTTGCCGCGCGTTGTTCGGGAGGCTACGCCTCGGTTGTGCTCGACATCGGACAGGAGGTCGCCGGTGGCGTGGCGGCCGCGGCCGAGGGCTTTGCGCTGGGCTGCTACACCTTTGACCGCTACCTCAGCGACAAACCGGTGGCCAGCGCCACCGTGGAGGTATTGGGCGCATCGCAAGCCGACTTGGACAAGGTCGAAGCTCTTACCGAGGCGGCCATCTGGGCTAGGGATCTGATCAATGAGCCGCCGAGCAACCGGGGTCCGGCGGTTATCGCAGACCTGGCCCGTGCCCGCGCGGAGCAGGCCGGTCTGCAGGTTGAGGTGTTTTCCGAGTCGCGCCTTAGCGACGAGGGCATGGACGGCATCTTGACCGTGGGCAAGGGCAGTGCGTCGGGGCCCCGGCTGATCGTGCTCACCTACGATCCCGGCGGCGCCGAGGGTTTCGTGGGGCTGGTCGGTAAGGGAATCACCTTTGACTCAGGCGGCCTGTCCTTAAAAAGCGGCGAAGGCATGCAGACCATGAAAAAGGACTGTTCCGGGGGAGCCGCGGTTCTCGGTGCGATTACGGCGTTGCCGAGGCTCATGCCCAAGATCAAGGTCCAGGCTGCGGTGGCGCTTGCCGAGAACATGCCGTCGAGCCGGGCGGTCAAGCCCGGTGACGTCATCCGCCACTACGGCGGCAAGACCTCCGAGGTGCTAAACACCGACGCTGAGGGTCGTTTGGTGCTTGCCGACGCCCTGGCTTGGATGAGCGAGCAGGGACCCGACGCCATCGTCGACGCGGCGACGCTCACCGGAGCGGTCGGGGCGGCGCTGGGCCAGAAGGTGGCCGGGGTCTTCTCCAACAACGGGGACCTTTGCGCCGAGTTGCGGTCGGCGTCGGAGAGGACCGGTGAGCGGATTTGGGAGCTGCCGCTCGTCGAGGAGTACCGGAGCCTGATTGCGAGCCCGGTGGCCGACGTGCGCAACATCGGCAAAGGCCGCTACGCGGGCGCGATTACTGCGGCGTTGTTCTTGCGAGAGTTCGTCGGCGGCTCCACGCCCTGGGCGCACCTGGACATCGCGGCTACGGCCTGGTCCGAGCAGCCCGAGCATTACCTGCCCGCCGGAGCCACGGGTTTCGGCACCAGGCTGTTGATCGACTGGATATTAAACCGGGCCGGTTGAGCCGGCTCGACCGAACCGAGAAAGGGGTTTGCATGACCAAGTGGGAATACGCGTCTGTGCCGGTTGTGCCTCACGTCGCCAAGGAGATCCTAGACAATTGGGGTGAGGATGGCTGGGAGCTGGTGACCGTGTTTTCTCCGCCGGATGTCGGCGGAGTGGTGGCTTACTTCAAGCGGCCCAAGGATGACTAGTACTAGCGGCTCCACGGGCCGCTCTTGCCGCCCGTTTTCTTCACCAACTCCACCGAGGTGATGCGGATGCCCTTGTCGACGGCTTTGCACATGTCGTAGACGGTCAAAGCGGCGACCGACGCCGCGGTTAAGGCTTCCATCTCGACCCCGGTACGGTCGGTCGTACGCACGGTGGAGGTGATGCTCACGCCGCCGTCGACAAGGTTGAGCTGCACGTCGATTTTCGATAGCGCCAGCGGATGGCACAGCGGGATCAGCTCGGAAGTCTTCTTGGCGGCCATCACCCCTGCGATCTTGGCCACTCCCAGAGCGTCGCCCTTGCCGAGGCCGCCTTCGCTTACGATCCGCACGGTCTCGGCATTCATCTCGACGAAGGCCGCGGCCGTCGCCTCCCGGATGGTCGGGTCTTTGGCGGAGACGTCTACCATGACCGCCTTGCCCTCAGCGTCGACGTGCGACAGCGATTTGTGCTCAGCCATGCGAGCCTGCCCGTGCCCATTCCAGATAGCTGCGGAAGTCCTCGCCGAGTTCGGGGTGATCCAGCGCCAGGCTGACGGTCGCTTGCAGATACCCTTGCTTGGTCCCGGCATCCCACCGGCGGCCGCGAAAACGCCGGGCTATGAGCCGGCCGCTGCCGGCCAGCACCGCCAGGGCATCGGTCAGCTGGATCTCCCCTCCGGCCCCCGCGGGAAGCGTTTCAAGAATGTCGAACACCGATGGGTCCAGTACGTAGCGGCCGATCAGGGCCAGGTCGGAGGGAGCATCGTCGGGGTCGGGTTTTTCCACCACCGAGCGCACCACGGTGGTGTCGGCCTCCGGGTCCTCGGGATCGATCGCCCCGTACGAGCCGATCGATGCGTGCGGGACCCGGTCCACGGCCACTACGCTGACCGATGCGGTGTCGAAGGTGTCGATCATCTCGCCCACCAGGTTCTCGGCCGGATCGATGATCTCGTCGGGCAGGAGTACCACCACCGGTTCGCCCGCGGAGTACTCTCGGGCCAACCATACGGCGTGCCCCAGTCCCTTGGGATCGTTTTGGGCGACGAAACTGACCTCGGCCAGGGTGCTCAGGTATCTCAGGTCGTCGAGCAATTGCGTCTTGTTCTTCCTCGCGAGTAGTTCCTCCAGCTGGGCGTTGGACCGGAAATGGTCGCCCAAAGCCTGCTTGCCCTCCGAGTCGACGATGCAGATGTCGGTGATACCCGCCCGTACAAGCTCCTCCACCGCGTACTGAATGACCGGGCGGTCGACGAGGGTAACCATCTCCTTGGGCACTGCTTTGGAGGCGGGCAGGAACCGGGTCCCCATCCCGGCCGCAGGGATGATGGCTTTGCGCACTGGCATCTAACTACTATGCCCTGCAGGGTCATACACCACAACCCGGTTTTTCCCCAGCGCCTTGGCTCGGTACATCGCCGTATCCGCGGCGCGGAACAAGCCGGCGCCGTCCGACGCGGCCTCGGGGAAAGAGGCAACGCCTATGGAGACGGTCACCGTCAACGGCTCGGGCGCCATAGAGGTTTCGAAGGGGGTGCTGCAGATCGCCAGCCGGAGCTTCTCCGCCGCATTGGCGCTGCCCGAGGAGTCGGTTTCCGACAGCAGCAACGCAAACTCCTCGCCACCGTAGCGGGCGAAGATGTCCACGTCACGCACCGAGGACTTGACCCTCCGGGCCAGCTCCACCAGTACGAAATCCCCCAGTTGGTGCCCGTAGGTGTCGTTGAACAACTTGAAGTCGTCGATGTCCATGACCAACAGAGAAAAGGGCCTTCCGAAGCGCTCGGCCCGGTCGAGCTCCTGGGCCATCTGTATCTGAAACCAGCGGTGGTTCCAGATACCGGTGAGTCCGTCCATGATCGCCATGCGCTGCGCATCCTCGTGCAGCAGGACGTTCTCGATCGCAACGCCGGCCTGGTCGCTGAGCGACAGGATGGTGCGCAGGTCGGTTTCGGTGAAGTTCCCCTGTGACTTGTCGTAGAAGTTCAGCACCCCAAAGGTGCGCTGGTTCGTGAACAGCGGCACCGATACCTGAGTGGAGAACTCCGGCTCGAGCGGGTCCCGCTCGGGCGCGGCGGACGAAGGCACCACTACGGCGGTGCCGGTGGCGGCCACGTGGCCCGCGATGCCCCGGCCGGGTGCGAGCTTGAGCGAGTCAAGCTCGAGGTTGCGGCTGACGCCGGCGACCAAAGTGCCCTGGCCCTTCAGCACCAGCAGCAGGCCGCGGCGGGCGCGGATGGCCTCCATCCCAGTCTCCAGGGCAATCTCGAGCATTCGGTCCAGGTCGTGGGTAGAGCGCAGCGCTTCGCCGAAGCGGGTGTGGGCTCTGTCGAGCGCGGCTTGATACTGCGCTATCTGCCGGTTGCGGGCGGCGAGTTGTTCGGAGAGCCGTTCCAGAGCGGCGGCGACTCTGGCCGCGTCCCCCGTGCACGAAAGACGGTTCCGAGCGCCGGCGCCTGCCGAAAGCGCCTCGGCGTAGTCGGCGAGTTTTTGCAGTTCATCGGGCGAATCAGCCCCTGGCATTCGCGAACCTTCCGGCGCATCCCCAGCGTCGCTTCGGCGCTTGTGGCTGGTGGGCGGCGGCCCACCTACCGCATTATGCCCTTCAAGATGAAGGCTGACATAATAAAGAGACACGAAGACTTCTCACACGAATGGGATTCGGTAATGCCAACGTATGAATACGCGTGTAGGTCATGCGATCAGCACGTCGAGGTGGTGCAGTCGTTTCACGATGATCCTCTTACGACGTGTGAGGCGTGCGGCGGTGCTTTGAGGAGGGTCATCCATGCCGCGGGCATCCTGTTCAAAGGCTCCGGCTTTTACTCCACCGACCGACGCGCGGCTCGTCCCCAGTCCAAGTCGAAGGGCAAGGACTCGGAGAAAGAGACCGCTTCCGCGTCGGGTGAGCCCGGTAAGGACGACTCCAAGGTGAGCTCCGCCGACAAGTCGGCGGAAAAGGATTCATCCTCGTCCGGCGCATCGCCCACTAAGGGCGCGGCAGCCAAGAAGGCCGAAAAGACGGCATAACAGACCAGATACTGGCAGAAAGTGGCAGTATCTGGTACGGTTCTGCCATGACCACTCTGGTTTTGGGCAGGCGCCGGACGTCTCGTTGGGGAGTGATCGCGGTACTGGCCGCGGTACTGACCGGACTGGCCGTTTACTCCTACCTGTCTTGGCTTAGATCGCAGGTCCCGGTCGCCGGCCGGCTGGTTCCTATCGTGGTGGCTGCTACGGATATCGAACCTGGGATCCGGGTAACCGACGGCATGCTCGAGATGGTCGAGCACCCCAGCCGATACTTACCGCAAGAACCCCTGACGGCAGTCGACGAAGCCGTAGGCCGCCTGACGACCCATCCGATCCTGGCGGGGGAACCGGTGACCGGCCGCAAGATCGGACGCAACGCTGGTGCGTCCGGTGCCGTGCCGGAGGGGATGCGGGCGTACGGGCTGAACCCTCAATCGCTGGACGGTATGGCTCTGGTTCCGCGCTCGGGCGATCGTGTCGACGTACTGGCGACCCTGGCGGGCGAGGATGGGCGCGCTAAAACGGTAACGATCCTAACGTCGGTGCAGGTGGCCTCCTCCGGCGGATCGACAAACGACGCCGGTGCCGGATCCTCACTTGTAAGCTCCGGCAGAGACCGGGCGGTAACCCTGCTGGTCATGCCCGACCAGGCCGAGGCGTTGGCGCAAGCGGAGGCGGCGGGCAAGATCACCCTGGTACTGGTCCCCACGGGCTTAGGCGAATAGCGCGAAGGGCGCCGGCTACTAATCTTGGTCGCCGCGGTCGATCGAGGGCACCGGAGTGGGATCGGTAGGGATGTCCGCAGATTCCAGGGGCGAGGGCTCCACGTCCCCAAGCGGTTCCAATTGATGCACGCTTTCGGTCACCATCTGCATGTCGTCGAGGTTTTCCTCAAAACGTGAGCCTATGCTCCACGTGACGATCTTTAGGAAGCGGTCCGGCGTTTCGGCGAAGGTGTACAGATAAACGACGTTCTGCTCGTCAACCACGCCCCTTACCTCGTACTGCAGGGCTTCGCGGTCATCGACGATTACCAGCTCGGGACCGGACACTGTAGGGTCGCCGACCGTATCAATGAACTGCTGAATTTCGATATCGGCGAACTTGCCCAGTGACAGATTCCCAAAAAACTCCCTCGGGTCCACGACGACCAATGTGTAGGCGTCGGATTCCCGGTTTCCCGCCTGCATCGCCGCGCTGGGGTTGAGGTCTTTGCGTGCCTGCCACGAGTTCGGGATGCGCATCTGCAGACCGCCGTCCTCGCTGGTGACGGTTTCGGTGTTGGACAGGCTGGGCAGGGAGGAACCCGACTCAGAGCATGCGGCCAGGATACCCATAAGCACGAACGTGATTCCCACAGCCTTGCGGCGGGCAAGCCTGGTTGGGCGCGAGCCGTCGACTTGAGCAATGGTCACGATTTGGGATCCTTCGACGCGGTTAAGAGAGTCATCATTCTACTGCAACTCGGCTGTTCGCCTCACGTTCTAGGCGGGAAGCACCGCACCGTATGTGACATGTATAAGGAATATTTATTGGAGCTATAAAATATACATGTTATGGTGTTTGGTGTCAGTTAACGCAATTGGGCTCCGGGGTCGTAGGGCTCCAGAAAGGGATGAACGATGACGCTGCACTACAGTTGCGCCTCCGCCGGCGCCGACACTTGCGGTTTCAAGACCACCGCAGTCGACAAGTCCGATCTGGCCAGGCAGCTCGCCCAGCACCTGCAGGAAGTCCACGCGGTTAGCACTCCTACTCAGACGATCGTGCGCTACCTCATCAAGATGTCGGAGAACCAGGGCACCCTCACTCGCGCCTGATCCGGACGTAGCAAGCAAAAAGGGGCCCCGCGGGGCCCCTTTTTGCGACGTGGTGGCCGGAAGGCTCAGGTGGGATACTGCGTTTCTTACGATTCAGAGACTCGCGGCCGGAGGGCAGATGGCACCACTGACGATTCCGGCGCTCAGGGGTTTCGTTAAGCTTGTCGACGAAGGAAGCTTTTCGGGAGCGGCCAAGCGCCTCGGGGTAACCCAGCCCGCTATCAGCGCGCAGATCCGAACCCTCGAGGAGCACTTCGGAACCAAGCTGGTTATGCGCTCGGGCAGGTCTTGGACGCCGACCGCCGCCGGAGAGCAGCTGTACCAGCACGCCCGGGAGCTCGGTGCGGTGGCCGACCGGCTCGAAGAATCGATGGGAAGCTTCGGGACCATGCCGGCCGGAAGGCTCAACGTGGGCGCCAGCACCGTGCCGGGTGAGTTTCTTCTACCCAGGGTCCTTAGTCCCTTTTGCGAGAAGTACCCTGCGGTGCGGGTGTGTGTGCAGGTTGGGGACTCGGCCTATGTGGCCCAGCAGATCCTTTTGCGTAGGGTCGACATAGCGGTAATGGGAGCACCGCTGGCGGTGGACAAGCTGGAGTTGATCCCCCTCGCCACGGACGACCTGGTGCTGATCGCCTCCGCGGAAAACGGCTTGAGCCAAATGCGCAAGGTGCAGCGAGACGATCTGATCTTTCACCCCTGGGTGCTGCGGGAGCAGGGCTCCGGCACCCGCACGATGGTGACCGAGGCCATGGCGGGGGTGGGCCTGGATCCGGAGAACCTGGGTGTGGTGTTGGAGTTGGGGACCACCGAATCGGTCAAGCGGGCCGTCAAGGCCAACGTTGGCTTGTCGTTCATTTCCTCGTACGCGCTGGAGCCGGCCGAGGTGGCCGGAGACGGGCCGCTGCGCGTGCTCAACGTTCCGGGAGTGAGCGCTAAGCGGACCCTGTACGTGGCGGTGGAGAGGGGACGTCCGCGGCGCAATTCCACGGAGGCGCTGCTTGAGTTCCTGAGTTCCAAGGCGGTCTTGGCGCAGATCCGTAAGCTAAGGTTCGACCCCAAGAAACGTCAGTAGCGCCGGTCGGTATCATCGGGTTCAATTGCAGCAGCTCAATGAAAGGAAGCGGGATGCGTCGACGCCATATGTTGATGGTCATGCTCACCTGCATGGTGAGCCTGTTGATGGGGTGCCGAAGCGACAACCCCGTGCTCGAAGGTGGGCCGTCTCCCGGCCCGACCTCCGAAGTGGCCGAGTGATCGGATGACTCGAGCTGAAGCTGTGGTCCTGCGCGCCGCGGCGCTGTGGACCGTGTACATCTGGGTGACCAGGATCGTAAACATTCTGCAGAATCCAGCCCATTCGACGCAGTTCAAGGCTGTGCACAGTGCGCTGGCGATGGTCTCGGTGCTTTTCGCGGTGGCGATCTGGGTGGTGGCCTCTCGGAGCCGCCGGCGGGCGAAGGGCTCGGCTCAGGCTCAGTAATTCCCCGGGGTGCTCGGCTAGCCGAGCACCTGCCCGGCGATCATCTCCACGTACAGGCCTAATCCACCCGGCCTCAGGTGTACCCCGTCGCTGTAGAACATCTCAGGATGCTGGGTTGCTACCGCCTTCCAATCGATCAGCGAGGCATTCGGCCAGCGGTCGATGTTGGCTGCCAGCAGCTCGTTGTTAAGGCTTTCCCAGGGCCGGGACACCTTCACGTTGAGCAGGTATACCCTCGGGACGTCGGCAAGCATGGCCATGAGCTCTTCCAGCTGGCCCTGCCTGATAACGCCGTTGGTGCCCATGTGGATTACCACCGCATCGCCGAGCTGGCCGGCGTCCTTGCGGGCTCGCACCGTTTGCAGGATGTCTTCGGCCTGGCGCCCCTTGCCGGCGTCGACGATGGCATTATCGAAGCGGTTGGCCAGTTGCTCGTTGGCTATGAGCATGACCGAGTCGCCGATCGCAGTCAGCAGGTGCGGCATCCCGGAGGCCGGCGCCGGCGGCGCTGCTTCCGTCTCGGGAGGTGGTGCAGTGTCCGTAATCACAATTTCACCAAAGACCGGGCGGATCTGTTCGGTCGAGGCCGTGGTGGACACGACGACCTCCTCCTCCAGTTCCTCTTGCAGGGCAGGAGTATCGGAGTCGGGTGTTTCCCACTCCACGATGGCCCCGACCGCCACCGTTCCCAGCACCAGTACGGGCAAGCTGAACGTGGTCAGGGATGTAACGACCAGTCGGGGAGAGCGGCCCTTAAAGCCGGACTTCAGCTTGGTCCAGCTCCGGCCGAGCGCACCGTTTCGCAGGGGTTTTTCCACCGCCTGGTAGGTGGCTTCGGCCAGCCAGAAGGTGATGGCCAGCCGCAGAGCGAACAGCGGCGCCCCCTCCAGCGCTATGTCCAACTGCGGACGGGTAAGCATGAATACGGGCCAGTGCCACAGGTAGATGGCGTAGGAGCGCTTGCCCATCCACTGCATCAGGCCGTTGCCCAGCGACCACCCGACCACCGGGCCCGGGCGAGTGGTTATCGCTACGCTAACCGCCCCGAGCGCGGCGATGACGACGAACCCTGCCTGGTAGAGAAACGGGTCAAACTCATTCCACAAGGTCATACACGCAGCCAGCAGCACCAGCGCCGCTACGCCCACGACGTCCTTGAAGGTTCCCACGTACCATCTGGGTCGGACGGCTTTTTGGCCCGGCCTCCACATGAAGGCGAGCGCCACTCCGAACAGGATCGTGGCGATGCGGGTGTCGGTGCCGAAGTAAAGCCGGGAGAGGTCGGCCTCCGGCGAGTACATCATCGCCATCGCAACGGCCGAGGCGCCGGCGGCGACCGCGATCCACTTGATCATCTTCTGCGGCTTGCGGCCCTTTCTCAGGCCAAACGCAAGCAGAAGGGGCCAAAGCAGATAGAACTGTTCTTCCACCGCAAGGCTCCACAGGTGCTGCAGGATTGGGGGCCGGCCGATGGCATCAAAGTAGGACTGTTCCTGCAGGATCAATCGCCAGTTGCTGACGTAGGTCAGCGCGGCTGCAATGTCGCCCCGAAGGCGCGGGTTCTGGTCGGGAGCCGCCAGCGGGGCGACGGCCGCCACCGCGGCCAGCACCAGCATGAG
>JBBDRQ010000079.1:0-16112 GCA_040905365.1 Actinomycetota bacterium | reverse complement strand
CGGCGCACCGGCACGGATCCCTTTTGCCGGTGCGCCGCCGGGTGGTTCAGCGGGTCGACATCGTGCCGCCGCCCTCGGCTTGAATGTATGCGGTCTCGGCGTGCTGGGAAAGGTCGAGGCCTGCCTGCTCCTCGTCCTCGCTCACTCTTAGCCCTACGAGCTTGTCCGCGACAAACAACAGCGCCAGTGAAGCGATCAGCGAGTAGACGGAGGTGGCGACAACCGCTATGACCTGCTTGACTACCAGCCCCGGGTTTCCGTAGAGCAGGCCGTCGGCACCCCCGGCGTTGACGGCGGTGGTGGCGAATACTCCGGTCAGCAGCGCGCCGACCAAGCCGCCTACGAAGTGAACGCCTACGACGTCCAGGGAGTCGTCATAACCCAGCCGGGGCTTCAGCGACACCGCGGCGTAACAGATCATTCCGGCGACGAGCCCGATGACCACCGCCGCCCATGGCTCCACGAAACCGGCTGCGGGAGTGATGGCCACGAGCCCGCCGACCGCTCCGGTTGCCGCGCCGACCGTGGTCGGCGTCTTGTGCTGCATCCACTCCGGCAGCAGCCAGCCGAGCATGCCGGCCGCCGCGCCGAGCTGGGTGGCCACGAAGGCACCGGAAGCCACCCCGTCGGCGGCCAAGGCGCTGCCGCCGTTGAACCCGAACCAGCCGAACCACAGGATGGCGGCACCGGTTACGACCATGGGCGCGTTGTGGGGCCGCATCGCCTCCTGTGGATAGCCCTTGCGTTTGCCCAGGTAGATCGCCGCGGCGAGCGCGGCAACGCCGGCGTTGATGTGAACGACCGTGCCGCCGGCAAAGTCCAAAGCGCCGACGTTGCCTTCGCCGCCGCCGAGCCAGCCGCCGCCCCACACCCAGTGGGCCACCGGCGAGTAGACGAAGATGGACCAAAGCGTGATGAAAACCACGTAGCCCTTGAACTTCATCCGTTCGGCAAAAGCGCCCGTGATCAGAGCGGGGGTGATCACGGCAAACATCAACTGAAAGATCATGAAAGTGCTGTGCGGGATGGTCGGTGCGATGTCCGACGCCTCGGCGCCCACGTCCTTGAGGAACAGGAAGTCCAGCCCCCCGACCACTTTGCCGATGTCGGTTCCGAAGGCCAATGTGTAGCCGACCATCATGAACACTATTGAGATCAATCCCAGCGAAAAGAAGGACTGCATGATGGTTCCGAGCACGTTCTTGGACCGCACCAGGCCGCCGTAGAACAGTGCTAGGCCTGGGGTCATGAACATAACCAGCGCGGCGCTGGCGAGTATCCAGGCAGTGTCACCCGAGTTGATTTCCGGCATGTCTCTCCTCTCCGCCGAGCTCTGTTGCGAGCCTGATTGGAGGGAGGCTACCGGAGAACTGTTTCTGCTTTGTTAACAGAAGTTTCTATCCGAAAGGCCCGGGGGTATCGGGACGGGTACTAGAAGGACGACTCCGAGCGGAACAGGACCGCCCCGCTGAGGTCCGGCCCGGTCAACTCGGCGCAGCGGTCCTCGGGAACTATCAGGCTGAGCATGCGGTCGTAATCTCCCCCTAGGCCAGCCGGCTTGGACGCGTACACCACCAGCAGCGCCGGCCGTCCCCGGTAAACCACGTCCGTCTGGGTCAACAGGTCAACGGGATCGGCCTGCAAGGTTGCCAGCCGGTCGGCGCAGGACTCGGGTCCGGTTGCCGCCAAAGGGTCCCGCCCGTCGGCGGCATCTTCTTGCGCGGAGTCCGGCTGTGCCTCCTCGCGTGCGAGGGTGCGGGGCGCCTCTTCGGATATGGCGTCGTCCGCCAGGCCGCTTTCAGCCGATTCGCTCGTGGTGCCCCCGGAGTAGGCGCCGCTGTCCCCGGCCGCTTCGCCACCGCCACCGCTGCCGCCCGAACCCTGGGAGCGGGCCGAGGCCACCGCGGGCAGGGAGCTTACGAACCGCTCGACGTCCTCGGCGGTATCGAGCTGCGGAAGCCCGCTGCCGTCCGCGCCGGAGGCCGCGTCGGTGGCCCTCTCGGGAGACGGCCGGGCAAGAAACAAGAAGCCGACAGATGCGATCAACGCCAGTACCATCCCGCCGGCCAGGGCCCACTGCAGCGATCCAAGCCGACTCGGCCGCGCCGGCGACCGGGAACTCAAAATCGCTTGCCGCAGCTCGCGGTGTTCGTCCGGGGTGGGCTCCACCGGCGACATCGTTCGCAGCCGCGCAGCCGCCCGCGCCAGAACATTGATCGTGTCGGAGCACTCGGAACAGCCCGACAGGTGCTCCTCGACCAAGAGCGCGTCGGCGCGCTCCACCTCTCCATCGAGATAGGCGTTAAGTAGGCGCTGTCCGGGGTGGTCCGTCATGTGGTCTCACCTCTTAGACGCCGGGAGTTGCGATCCGGTTCCGCCCGGTCCGCCGGCTCCAGGAGCAGGGCCAGCGCGCTGCGGCCCCGGGCGATACGGCTTTTGACCGTCCCGGCGCGAGCGCCACTGACCTTGGCGATCTCCTGGTAGCTCAAACCGTACAGGTCGCGCAGCACGACTACGGCGCGCTGGTCGGTCGGTAACTTGAGCAGGGCCTGTTCGATATCCATCCGGGTATCCGGATCCTGGTCATGCGCGGGCCGTCGGGCCATCGTTTCGGTAGGCACCGGCGCACGAGACCGGCGCCGGCCCAGGTCGTAGCACGCGTTGGTGGTGAGCCTGTACAGCCAGGTCTTGAATGCGGACCGGTGCCCAAAGGAATGGGCGCGCCGGAACACGGTAAGAAAAACGTCCTGGGCGGCATCGAGGGCGTCGGCCCGGTTGCCCAGGATGCGGTACGCCAGGCCGAAGACGAAGGCCTCGTGGCGGGCCAGCAGCGCTTCCAGCGCCCGCTGGTCGCCGGAGTCGACAAAGGCCGACACCAGCTCCTCGTCGGACCGGTCCGCCGGCTCCTGGCTGCGCATGGACCGATTATGGACCCCGGCCCCGGCCATCAGGAGGGGCCGAGCGGCTCGATCTGCTCGATCGCGACCGCGAACGGATGCTGGGCGGTGCCCTGGTCGGGGGTACGCACCAGGCTGGTGATCCACACCATCCAGTAGCGGTGGGACCCCTCCGTTTCAAACGTGTGGTTCGCTCGCGCGGTCTCGGACTCGCCGGGCTCGCTCCAGCTGCGGCCGTTGTCGGAGTGGCGGATCGAACCCTCCCAGCCGCCGGCTGTCGACGATACCCTGATGCCTTCCAGCTCCCTCGGCTCGCCCAGGTCGAAGTAGATGCCCACGCCCGGCTTTAGGTTCCCGAAAGCCTCGGTTGCGTATGAAGAGGTGGACCACGCGGTGCCGGAGTCTGCGTCGAAGGCCAGGGCGACGGTATCGTCGTTTTCTGCTCCGTCGCCGGGCGGCGGATCGTAGGCGCTGGTGTCCGCGACGGCAACGGGCTCGGTGCCGCGGTCCCCGTTGCCGGTTATGGGGACGAACTCCTCGAGCCGGTCGCGCACCGACGGTATGGCCAGGACGATCGCCGCCGCCACCACCACGATCAGCAGTGTGGGCAGTAGCCACCTTCCCTCGCTGCGCAGGAACGATTCGGGGCGGTGTTCGGGTACTGGTCTCGCTCGGGGCGAGGCAGCACCCGCCGGCTCGGCTTCGGAGGGTGGAGCTTGGGGCGGAATCCGAGGTCCGGCCGTTGCGCCCGGCTCGGTCGCCGGCGCCCGCGCGCGAAGCCGGGGAGCGGCCCGCCGCGCTTTGGCGGAGGTCACAGCATCGGCCTGGGCGGAGGGGGACAGCTCCTCGAGTGCCCGTCCAAGCGCCCGGGCTGTGGGGAAGCGCTCGGCAGGGTCTATCGCCAAAGCCTTCATGATCGCGCCGTCCAGCGCCCGCGGGAGGTCCGCCACCAGGCTCGAAGGCGGAGGAATCTTGGTCGGCGACGCGGAGCCGTCCGACTGCGCTTGAGCGGCCTCGGTAGGCGTCTTGCCCACCACGCACTCGTAGAGCAGCGCTCCCACCGAATAGACGTCGGCCCGCATGTCGGGTTTAAGGTCGATGCTTCGTTCGGGCGAAGTGTAGGCATCGCGGGCTCGCCGTGCGCTTGCGGCACTGGGCCGGGCGGCCATCGCCGCGGAGGCGATACCGAAGTCGGACACCTTCGGATGACCCGCCTCGGTAAACAAGACATTTTCCGGCCGCAGATCCTGGTGGATGATCCCGGCCGAGTGCGCGTGGCCGAGGGCGGCGCAGATCTCAGCGCCCATCTGCGCGGCGCGGGCCCAGGGTAGGGGTCCCTCGTCGACCAGACGGCGCAGGTTACCGGCCGCCAGGTATTCCATCACAATGAAGGGGGCCCCCCGGTGTTCGCCGGTGTCGAACACCGCAATGATGTTGGGGTGGGTGAGGCGGGCGGCGGCCAGTGCTTCAACCCTGAAGAGTTGCTTGACGGCGGGGTTGGTCACGTGCTCGGGAAGTAGAATTTTGGCGGCAACCGCCCGGCCGAGCACCCGGTCCTTGGCGCGCCAGATCTCGGTGAAGTCGCCCCGGCTGACTAGGGCAACCAGCCGGTACCGGTTCCCCAGCGACATCCCGGGTTCACACGTGGGCGGGTTGTCTGTCAACGGCGGCGTTTGGCTATCGCCACTATCCAACCCATCTCCTCCAAACGCAAAGCCTTGCTAAGACCAGCGTAGAGCAAAACGCCGGCTCCGGTGGCCGCCGCGATCTGCACGAACAGTCCGATAGTGGAGGACGCATCCACCTGGGTCCCGGTGAAGCCGGCCGCAGCCCACGCGGCCAATCCGGTGGCCGCCGAAAGGATCAGCATCTTGGTAAGCGCGGAGGCGTATCCTGCTGCCGGGGAGTGCCCGACGGTTTTGGCGAGGATACGGTAGGCCACGACTGAGGTCACTGCGTACGATGCGCCGTGTCCCACCGCCAGGCCGGCCAGTTGGAAAGTGGGGTCGTCGAAAATCACGAAGGCCAGCACATCCAGCGAGACGTGGATGGCGAACCCGACCAGGTTGATGAGCATCGGGGTACGGGTGTTGCCTAAGGCGTAGAAGCCCCGGAGCAGCGCGTAAAAGGTGGAGAAGAAAAAGATGCCCGGCGCCCAGGCTCGCAGGATGGCCGCTACCAGGTCGCTGGAGGCCTGTGTGGTGATTCCATGCCGAAGCAGCAGCCCGGTCAGTTGCGGGGCTATCGCCAGGTAGCCCGCTATGGCGGGCAGTACGAAGTAAGCGAGCCCCCGCAGGGCGCGGCCCAGCTCGTAGGCGAAGCCGCTCATGTCCCTGCCCACTGCGCGTTCGGTCAGCGAGGGGAAGGTGGCCGTGACGATCGACACCGCCAGCAGGCCGTGGGGAAGCTGAAAGAAGATGAATGCGTACTGGTAGGCGGCGACGCCTCCCTGGACCCCGTTGGCCAGGAACAGCGCGACCCACAGCCCCACCATGTTGGTGACCACGTAGCCTGCCATGAACACCGAGAGGCGCAGCAGGCGGCCAAAACGCGGGTCCCACAGCCCGTCCCTCCCTTTCAAGCTGAACCCGACTTTGCGCATGCTCAGGAACGGCCAGATTGCCTGGAACGCGACCCCGGCGGTGGTTCCGATGCCGAGGATCAGCACCCCCGAGGTCGGCACCATGTCGTCGGTGCGCAGGGAAGCAGGGACGGTTTGCGCGAACCATATGAAGGTCCCGGTTACCGCCAGGTTGTTCAGCACCGGCGCAAACATGGGCACCCCAAACCGCCGGTGCGCGTTGAGCACGGCGGTCGATATGTAGGACAGGCCGTAGAAAAGGATCTGGGGAACAAACAACCGCAGCAGTACGGTCCCTATCAGTTGCTGGGCCTCACGGGCGTCCTCCGCGGCGCGCAGCGCGTACAGCTTGAAGATCATTGGTGCAGCCACCACGACCAGGACGCTGATGGCTGCAAGCAGTACCAAACTGGCGTTGGTGACCCGGCGAATGAATCGCCACGCCTCCTCCTGTCCCGCCTCCGCCTTGACCTCTACATAGGCGCGCAGCAGCACCGAGGACAAGATGCCGCCGATGATCAGCTCATGAATCATCGTCGGGGTGGTGTTGGCCAGGTTGTATGTGCTGGCCAGCGCGCTTTCGGTAACTCCCAGCGCGTAGGTGGCCGCCGCCAGCCGCATCAGGCCGGTTGCTCGGCTGAACGCGGTTCCCGCAGTAGCGAGTGCGGCGCCGCGTCCGATGGTCCCCATGTTCTCCGTGGGAGACCCGGGCCCTCTCCGGCTCACGCGGCGTCCACGGGCGGAGGCCGCTTGTGCTTGCGTACAGCCCCTACGATCCACCAGCCCACCAGGAACAGTGCAGCCCCTCCGGTGATGGAAAGGGCAACGATGTTGTAAGCGGTGGATCGTACGGTCAGGACGCTGTCGGAGATAAGCAGTCCTCCCGGGGTCAACACCTGCACCTTGATCGGGAAGGTGCCGGAGGCGTCGGTGCTGGCGCGCACCCTAATGGTCTGGTTGGGCGGCTGCAGGCCTTGAACGTTGACGTCGTTGCCGTCGGGGAAGCGAAGCTTGTCGGAGTCCAGTCGCAGTACGACATTTACGGGGTAGTCGAGCCCGGAGCCGATCGACAGGGGAATGACACCGGTGTTGGAGGTCAGCGTGATCGTCTGGGGGCCGGGTCCCCTGATCTTGCTGAGTTCGCCGTCCACGCTCTCGGGTATGGCGGCAGCAAACTCCTCGGCCCTCTCCAGCCGGCGAGTCGTGGACCACCAGTCGGAACTTTGAGCTATAAGCAGCCGGCGGCTGAGCGCGCCGAGCTGTAGGGCCGGCGGAGACAGGGTCGAGTAGCGGTCGATAGCTTCACCCGCCCGCTCCAACGCATCGAAGTAGCTGTCGGTCGGCAGGTCGGGCCACGCGTCCAGGACATCCTCGGTCGCTCCCAGCCGAAGGCCTTCGCCGGCCGGGGGATCCAACTCGGAGACGATCTGTTGAGGGTGGGTCGGATTAAGCCACACCGAGTCGGCCAGAGTGGCCAGTATCCCTATGGCGAGATCTGGGCCCGGGTCCCAATCCCAGGGCGCGACGGCCGCTACCGCGCGGGTCAGGCCCGGCGTTTCCAGATGTATGGTTGCGGTCTCGGCGGCAAAGCGCTGCCGGGATTCTACGGCCTTGCTCTCGTCGGCGGGGACGAGCGTGTCGGCCAGACCGGAATCCGCGATTACGGCTATCGTCTCGGCCCCGGTCACCCCCGTGGTAGCGGAACCTCCTCCCCCTTGCAGGCGGGCCGGCAACCCGCGGGTAAAGGTCTGGCGAACCGGCCGAAGCGAGTCCGCCGCTAGGATCACGTGGGTGGAGCCGGCCCGGTGCACCGTGTCGACCGACGGCTGATCCAGCGCGCCTCCCGCCGGCAGGAGCCAGCCTTCGAGCGGTTGAGCTCTTAGCAGTCCGACCGGTTCGGCCAGCAGGGTGTTGCGGCCTTCCCGCAGCTGCGTCTGGGCCAGGTCCCCGAGGCCCGCGCGGTTGAGGGCGGGCAAAGGGGTGGGGGAGTAGGAGGTTGCGATGACCTGGGTAGCCGGTCTGGCCGCGAGGTCCCGCAGCCGGGCCAGGGTGGACGCGGCTGCCTGGGCCTGCGGATCGTCTGGACCTACCTGCGCATCCGGCGTCGCATAGCCGCTGGCCATGTCCTGCAACATGCTCAGCAGCAGGCCGGTTGGCGCCAACGTAACCGGAAGCTCGGGGAACTGCTCTAAAGCGGTGAGTATGGCGTTTAGGCGTCCCTCGGTTACCGACTCGTACAGGGAGCCTCTCGTTACCAAGTCGGGCTGCGAGCCGTCGGTGTAGATCGACGGCGAATGCAGAGGCACTACGAGACCGATTCCCAGCGGCTTCTCGGGCGGCTCCGAATAATAGACCATGTGCGTGTCGACGGGCTCCGCGGTGCTCTCGGACGATCGAACCACGATTCGAACCGGGTAGGCGCGGTCGGTGGTGGTGTTTCGAAACGCGCTGAGCTCCTCGAGCGGTTTGGATGCGGCGATCATCCGGCCTTCACCGGCGCCCACCACCACATCGTCGAGGCGGATGGTGTCGCTCGCCAATAAAGAACCGAATCTGCCTCGATAGGTCGTCTGAAGGGCTGAGACGCTGGTTACGCCCTGGTAGATCTGCACCGTGACCTCGATCTCCTCGGCTGCGGAGGAGGACCGGTTTAGCACCTCCAGTGTCACGGCCAGGTCGTCGCCCGGGCCGAGGCCGACCGGAAACCCTACCAGCCGGGCCTGCAACTGCTCTTCGGAGGTTTCCTCGTCGGGTGCACCGGACTGCCCAAGCGCCGGAGCCGCCGGACCGAGCAGCAGAGCGGCGCTCAGACACGCGGCGGCCAGGCGTCTCGCCGGAGTTGAGGCGGCAGCGGACGCCGGCCCGGTCGCGGTGCTAAGGACGCGCTTCACGTGTACGAGAATACAGTCGAGAAGCCCTCGGCCCCCAACCTCCCCCCGGGCGTTGGCGGCTGTGTGCCGGGCTCCGGGCCCGCTCATGCACCGAGTTTCGTAAGTTCTGAAAAAGCGTAGACGACGGCCAGACCCGACAATGCCACCGCCATTACTATGCGAAGACGGCGCTCGGGGGCTCGAATGGCGAGCAGAGCTCCCAGCCGAGCCCCGGGCACAACCCCGACGGTGAGCAGCAGGGCCACCACCCAATCGATGTTGCCGGCCTGGTTCTGACCGGCGGCGTTGATCGCCACGGTGAGTGCGATCACCGCCAAAGAGGTGCCCAACGCGGTTTTGGTAGGCATCCTGAACCAGTGGATAAAGGCGGGAACCATCAGGAATCCTCCCCCTACCCCCAGCAGCCCGGCCAGCAAACCCACGCCGGCCCCCAGCAGCGGCAGGGCCGCCGCGTGCCTGGTGGACGCCCCATCCGGCGCGGGCGGGCTCTGGCTCGGCAGGAGCCGGATCGCCAGAAACAACAGGATCGCGGCGCAGGCGAGCATGAGCAGCGACCCGTCGACGCGGCGAGTCAAAAGAGCACCGAAGTAGGTTGTGGCGGCGAAGGCAGGGGCGACTCGGACTACCGCCGCCCGGTCCACCATGCCCGCCCTAAGATAGGTAAGAGCCCCCGTCACCGCGCCGGGCAAGATCATAGGTACGGGGGTGCCGAGCGCCACGTGGGGGCTGAGGCCCAGCAAGCGCAGCAGCGGCGTAGCTACGGCGGCGCCGCCCTGCCCGAGCCCGCCGGAGAAGAGGCCGGACGCGAGCCCGGAGAGCAGGTAGGCGAGAGCGTCCAACCGGTCAGTGAATCTGCGCGCCGACCGCGCCCCGAGGGAACATGCATGGAGGATAGCAACAATGCGATACTGCGCCCGCCCGGGCCGAGAGATCCGCCCGGCCTCACTGCAAATCGGCCAAAGGGCCATATCCTGCTTTAGATGAACAACCTTTCTCGAGATGCGATTCCACGCGCGGCGTTTGAGCTGGCGCAACGATTCAGCGACGCGGGCTTCCGCCTGTGGTTGGTGGGGGGGTGGGTGCGCGACGCCTTGCTGGGTCGGCTGCATACCGACCTCGACTTCGCGACCGACGCCCGGCCCGAGCAGACTCTGAAGATTCTCCGCAGCTTCGGCGGCCGCCAGCCGTGGACTGCAGGCATCGAGTACGGCACCGTCGGAGTGCAGCACGACAACCTGCAGCTGGAGGTGACCACCCTGCGGCGGGAGGCCTACGATCCCGGGTCGCGTCACCCCGAAGTCGTCTACGGTGACGACATAGAGACCGACCTGTCCCGGCGCGATTTCACGGTCAACACGATGGCCATCGCCCTTCCCGACGTGCAGGTGTTGGACCCGTACGGCGGCCTTAGCGATTTGGTCGCCAAGCGAATACGCACCCCGCTGTCGCCGGAGATCTCTTTCTCGGACGATCCGTTGCGGATGCTCAGGGCTTTCCGGTTCGCCTCCGCCCTCGGCTTCGACGTGGACCCCGCCGCAAGGCAGGCCATCGGGAAAATGCATGGGCGAATCGGGATCGTGTCCGCCGAGCGCATAAGGGACGAGTTTTCCAAGCTCATGTTGGGCCAAGCCGTCCCGCAGGCCCTTAAAGATGCCACCGACGCCGGCCTCTGCGGCGAGTTTCTGCCCGAACTTCCCGGCTTGAAGCTGGAGCAGGACCCGATCCACCGGCACAAGGATGTCTTTTTGCACACCCTGGCCGTCCTGGCCAACGCCATTGAGGCAGAGCAGGGTCCTGCGGATCTGGGGCTGAGACTGGGTGCGCTGCTGCACGACATCGGTAAGCCCGCCACCCGGCAGATAACGCCCAAGGGAGTCACCTTCCATCACCACGAAGTCGTCGGCGCCCACATGGCGGAAGCCCGCATGAAGAAACTGAAGTTTTCCAAGCACCTGATCGACGAGGTAACTCAACTGGTCTACCTGCACCTGAGGCTCCACACCTTCCGGCTCGGCTGGAGCGATCGTGCGGTGCGCCGGTACGTTCGCGACGCCGGCGACTATCTCGACAATTTAAACGCCCTGATCCGCGCCGACTGCACTACCCGTAACCCGCGTAAGGCCGAGCAGCTGGCCACCCGGATGGATCAGCTCGAGGAGCGCATCGCGGACCTGAGAACCAGAGAGGAACTGGCGCAGCTGCGCCCGGCGCTGAACGGCAACGAGGTGATGGAGCTGTTGCAGTTGAACTCCGGCCCCGACGTAGGGCGCGCGCTGGACTTCTTGATGGAGTTGCGTCTTGACGAGGGTGAGTTGAGCAAGCAGGAGGCCTCTAGCCGTTTGACGGCCTGGTACAAGGAGCAAAGCAGCAGTGCCTAACCCCCCCTCGCCGCCCAGGGATTGGTATCTTCAGGTGGCGGAGCACTTGGGCGAGCTGTACCTGGGTTACGAGTTCACCCAAGGCACCCACCAGGAGGTTGAGTTCCTGTACTCCACCCTCGCCATGAAGCCGGGGGACCGGGTGCTAGATGTCGGCTGTGGGCCCGGACGCCACAGCGTGGAGATGGCCCGGCGAGGCCTTTCGGTGGTAGGCATAGACCTGTCCCCGGTCTTTGTGTCGCTGGCGCGTGAGCGGGCTGCCGACGCCGGCGTCAACGTCTCCCTTTTTGAGATGGACGCGCTGGACCTGCCTTTCGAAGACGAGTTCGATGCTGTGATAAGCATGTGTGAAGGGGCGTTTGGCCTCGGCCTGGACGATTTGTTGATCCTGCGTTCTATGACCAGGGCGCTGAAGCCCGGAGGGCACTTGGCGGTGGGGGCGCCCAACCTGTTCTACGTCCTCAATCACATGCAGCAGGCCGACGAGCTGGACCCGGTGTCGATGATCCTCACCAAGACCTTGAAGGCGGTGCCCGGCGTCTGCGGCGAACGGGATCTTACGATGTACAACTCCTGTTACACGCCTCGGGAGCTGGGGTGGATCGCAAACGGCGCCGGCGCGGATCCACAGTTCGTGAGCGGGGTTACCCCGGGCGACTATCGGGGCCAGCCTCCCACCGCAGAGCACCCCGAGCTGCTGCTGTTGGCTCGTAAGCCGCCTGTCGGTTAGCGGTGGGCGGGTGCGGGGTCCTATGGAGCCGAAGTCAGGTTCAGGCTAACCGGACGCCGATCGGTCTGCGGGCCGACCGAGTGAATGAACTCCTCAACCATCTGGCGCGCCACGTCGTCGGAGTGCTGTACGGGCGGCGACTTCATGAAGTAGGCGCTCGGGCCGAGCAGCGGTCCCCCTACGCCGGCGTTAAGGGCGAGCTTCACGCAGCGGATAGCGTCGATGACGATGCCCGCGGAGTTGGGTGAGTCCCATACCTCAAGCTTGAGGTCCACCGACAGAGGTATGTCGCCGAACTGCCGGCCCTCCACCCGTATGTGCGCCCACTTGCGATCGTGCAGCCAAGGCACGTGGTCCGAAGGGCCGATGTGGACGTCGTCGGGGTCGAGGGTCCGGGAAACCTGAGAGGTCACCGACTGGGTCTTGGACTTCTTCTTCGAAACCAGTCGCTCCCGCTCCAGCATGTTCATGAAGTCCATGTTCCCGCCGAAGTTGAGCTGGTAGGTGTGGTCGATTTTGACGCCCCGGTCCTCGAACAACCGGGCCAGGAGGCGGTGGATGATTGTGGCGCCGACCTGGCTTTTGATGTCGTCGCCGACGATAGGAACACCGCGTTCGGTGAACTTTTGGGCCCACGCCGGCTGCGAGGCGATGAACACCGGCATGCAGTTCACGAAGCCCACCCCTGCCTCGAGGGCGCAACTGGCGTAGTAATGGGCCGCCCTTTCGCTACCGACGGGAAGGTAGTTGACAAGTATGTCGGTACCGGTTTCTTTGAGTACCTTGACCACGTCCACGGGCGGCTCGGGCGACTCGGTGATCTTTTCCCGGTAGTACTGGCCGAGGCCGTCTAGAGTCGGACCTCGGCAGACGGTTACGTCGAGGTGGGGAACCTCGGCGAACTTGATCGTATTGTTGGGCTCTGCCAGCAAGGCCTTGGATAGGTCGGTGCCCACCTTGAGTGCGTCGACGTCGAAGGCGCATGAGAACTCCACGTCCCCTACGTGATAGTCGCCGATGTTCAGGTGCATCAGACCGGGTAGGTCGTCCTGCGGCGTGGCGTCGCGATAGAACTCGATGCCCTGCACCAGGGCCGAAGCACAGTTGCCCGCCCCGACAATCCCTACCCTGATCTTGCTAGTCATCTGAGCTCTCCTTTGAAGCATGTCATTTGAGGTCGCCGCCCGGCTAACCGTTCGGTTTGGTTTTGGGCTTCTCTTCGGCGATCAGCCGGTCAATCCACTCGATGTCGGCCCGCGTGGTGTCCACGCGGTGCTCCATCAACCTGTATGTGTACTTGTCGATCTTCTCCCGGTAGCTCTTGAGCTTCTCTCTTAGGTCCGCCACCATCTCCAGCAGATAGGCCCGGCGTCGCTCCAGCAGATCGACCCGGTCGTCAACCGTCAGATAGCGGGAGAAAGCAAAGCGGACACCAAACTTGGTGTCGTCCAGCACGGCGGCCCGCTCGCAGAGCCGCTGCTCGAAAAACTTTTCACCCTCTTCGGTGATCCGATAGATGTTGCGGCGCCGCGTCACGTCGACCTTGGGGTAAGCCAGCTCGATCAACCCCCGGCGTTCCAGCCGGCGCACCGTGGGGTAGAGACTGCCGTACGAGGCCTGCCAGAACTGGCCCAGCTGGGCCGTGAGCTCCTTCTTGAGCTCGTACCCGTGCATCTCCCGGTCCTTGAGAAGACCGAGTATCGCCATCTCAATCATTAGATGCCCGCCTCGCCATCCTTGTGCTCCGGTTAGACGTAGCCGGATGCCCGACACTTACCCTGCGACATCTTCGAGAAATCGCCTTCGAGAAATCGCCTTCGAGAAATCGCCTCGACAAATCGTTACAACGTATCGATACGATATATCGCATCGATATATCTAAGCGCGATAATCATAATCTGTCAACGAGGTCGGACTCACCTGAAAAGACCGGGGTCAACTACAATGGCCAGATCATGCAGGGCTTCGTCGACTACACCATGGCCAAGCGCTCCATCGTCGAGGGCTACAAGCGCGGCGCGCTGGACCGGCACGATATTTGTGACGCCCACCCCGAACTGGTCAGGGCCGGTCGCAACATAGGCACGATGGTCCGCCGGCCATGCCCGGTGTGCTCGGCCGGGTCGCTTCGGCAGGTGCGATATGTGTTCGGCGATCAGCTAAAGCACCTGTCCGGTCGCCCCGTGTATCCGGACAACTGGGACGCAGAGTTGAGCGACAAGTTCGACGAGTTTCGCTGCTACGTAATCGAGGTGTGCCTGGGCTGCCACTGGAATCACCTCGCAGCCTGTTACCTGATGGGCAGACGGTTCCAGCCTTCCGGCACCCGGGCCGCCGAAGGCGGGCACGCCGGGCTGTAGCCCCGGTACCGCGCTCGGTACTACGGCCGAATTTTTCTCTCCGGGGGCCTCGGTGGATTAAAGTTCAGCCATCGCATTTCTACTAGCTTTAATCTCAACCCCTTTGCTGCTGGGGATCGCGGCGATTGCCTCCCCGGAGTGGCCGCGGCGCGCCGAGATCCTGGCGCTGCCCAAGGTGTCCTTCGACACGGCTCAGGGACGCTTGCTTTTCGGGCTCGTACCCTTCGGGGTTGCCTTGGGCATTCCCGCCGCGTTGGGTCTCATCTCCGCCAACGTCCTGGCACTGCTCTCGGCCATGATCGCTTGCATGCTGGGCCGTGATTTCTTGGCCAAGACCCACGACGAGCACTTCGGCTGGACCCCGGCGCACGGCTGGTTTGCCGTGCTGAGCTGGAGTGTTCTTGCCCTTCCGCTGCATGTGAATTCGCTGGACCTGCAGCAGGTGGTGGCCGCGCAGACCGCCCTGGGCCCCGCCCCCCTGTACTTCGGCGCCGGCCCGTCAGCGGCGTTTTGGCTGGCTATGCTCGCCGGGTTGGTCGCGGCGGCCGGTTGGTCCCAGGACCAGGTTCGCCTGCCCACTATCACAATGGGCACCAAGGACTCGGCCGCCGACATGATCGCCCGGTGGGGCGAGAGCGCCCTGGCTGCGACCGCGGTCACCTCCATCCTGTGGGGCCCGTCGTTGGGGGCGCTGGTTTCGGGACCGATCAACGAGCGAACCGTTGGTTTCGTGGCCCTTTCCTTTGTGGTCACATGCGCGGCGGTTGCCGCCGTGTCGTTTGCGCGCCGGTTCATCACACCCACCACACAGCTGCCGCTGGCGGCCGGCGCAGGAGCCGTGGCGGCCCTGGCGATGTTGTTGGCGGCGTTCGTCCAATGATGATCATGATCGTGTTTGCGGTGGCGGCTGCGGGCAGTTGTGCCGTTTTGTCGACGGACGACTTTCGCCGTTATTGGCCTTTCTGGGTGCCGGCTACCCTGCTGTTCGCCGTAGCGGTGGGCCGCGAGCCGTCCGTGGTGTTCCTGGGGCTGTTCCTGCTGCCCACCGTCGTCATGGGCGTAGGTGCATTGCTGCGCCGGATCTCCCCGATACCGTTTTTGTTGATCGCGCTGTCCGACGTTGCGCTGGGTACAGCCCTGTCGCTGTACCAGAGCAAGACCTCGCTTTGGTCGCTGCCTGAAGTGGGGGGCTGGGGTTTGGGAGCCGGGTCCCTGGTAGCGGTCGCCGCGGTGCTGCGCCTGGGGACCGCTTCGGACGTGGTTCATTCGCGGGAGGGCGGTTTGCTGCCGGTGGCGTGGTGGCAGGGGGTCATGCTTGCCTACTGGGCCGGTACCGAGGCGGCGATTGTCCTGGTGGTGGGCGGGGCCGCGCTGTGGGCTACCGGGGCTTACCTGGCCCGCTCCAACCTGGCCGCGCTCTCGCTGGCGGGGGGCACCGTGGCGGTCGCAGCCGCTTTGGAGCCCGGACTGTTGCCGGTTCTGGTGATCGGCCTCGCCGGCACCGGTTTGGCGCTGGGAGAGCGCGTGGCGGCGCCGTGGGCGATTGCCATCTTGCCTCTGTCGTTCATCGCGGGATCGATCGAGCTGCCCACCGGTGCGTATTTGGCTCTGCCGGCTCTGTTGTTTCCGCCGGCTTGGGCGGTGATGACTGCCCGGGTCAGCCGGATCCGTCCCCCGCAGGACGCCAAGTTGGTGGTGGGGCCGACCTCGGGACTGCTGGTCGTGGCATACCTGGTCGCCATAGGGGCCTCATTCGTCGACCTGGATCTGGACTCCGCCGGCACCCAGATACCCGCCGAGGCGATCAACGCGGTGTGGTTGTGCTATGGGTTGGGCATCGCCGCGTCGGTGGCATACTGGATCGTGGGCGATGACGTCCCCGGCAAACTGCCGCCCGAGAGACCGAGCCATTTCTCCCAGTTTCACGATCTGGTCAACAGGCTGATTCCGGTGGTTGCCTGGGGGATTTTTGGAGTCGCCATGATCATTGCGGTTCGTTTGCTTCTGGCAGGGCTAAGGACCGGGTTTTTGTAGCGGCCCGGTTCCTACGACCGTGGACATTGTGCTGAACACTGCGAAGGCTGGTGTGTACCGTTGCGGCTGATTGCCCGAACTTGGTGGATCCTGCTTGCGGCAGCGGTCTCGGCGTGGATCCTGGTCATCGGCGCGGAGCTGTTCGAGGAGGTTCCGCTTCCCGAGGCGGCGCCACCGGTACAGTCGTCAAAGGTGTACGACGTCAACGGAAAGGTGGTGGGCTCCTTCCACGGGGAGGAGA
>JBBDRQ010000078.1:0-16338 GCA_040905365.1 Actinomycetota bacterium | reverse complement strand
TTACTCGCACAGGACCGCAGGGTTGTGGTGGATCAGGGTGGATATGTATCAACTACCCGCTGCAACCGACCGCCCGCTGCGCGTGCGGCGGCTGATTGGCCGATCCGTTATGCCGATTAAGTGGTAGAGGTAAACTGATCTAATCATGATCGCATTGCAGTGCATTGACGATGTCGTGGCTATCGATCCTGAGCTCATGAGTGGTGCGCCGGTCTTTCGTGGGACCAGAGTTCCGATCCAAACTCTGCTCGATCACCTGGAATCCGGAATCTCGCTTGAGCGCTTCCTTGACGACTTTCCAACGGTATCCAGGGAGCAAGCCGTTCGATTCCTTGAGCTCGCAGGCGAGGCAGTAGTCGCCAGACTGCATGCGGATTCTGCTTGACGAGTCAACGCCACGAGGACTCAGGGCATTCTTCCCCGGTGACGTTGTGGAGACAGTTCCTGAGAAGGGCTGGGCGTCAGTCAAGAATGGTGAGCTACTCAGCCTCGCTGTGGAAAATGGATATGACGTATTCATCACACCGGATCAAGCGCTTGATTCCCAGCAGAATTTGGCCAGCTACGACGTAGCAGTCGTCGTCCTCCCACTGGCCCGCAATACAATGCCCAGCTACGAATCCCGCAGGGAGTCTTTAGCCGCGATTGTGCAGGCAGCCCCGAGAGGGGAGGCGTCGTGGTTCACAGCATAACGGGCCAATGTCAACCTAGCGGCGGCTGACTGGGCCACACTTTAGGCCTGCACGTTAGGTATCACCGCGAAGAGGTATCCACCGTGAATCCAAAGCTCTCGACAATCCGGCAAATCACGATCACCGTAGATGACGTTGAACGGGCTCTAGAGTTCTATAGGGACATTCTGGGTATCACGTTCTTATTCAGCCCTGGACCGAATCTGGCATTCTTGGACGCGGATGGTGTCCGGTTGATGCTGAGTACTCCCCAAGGAGCGGGAGAGGTAGGCAAGAACTCGATCCTCTACTTCGCTGTCAAAGATATCGCCTCTGTCCACGCTTCGCTTCTTGAAAGGGGTGCTAAGAACGAACGAGCTCCGGCTATGGCCGCCAACATGCCCGATCATGAACTGTGGACAGGATTCCTGCGCGATCCCGATGGCAACCTGGTTGGGCTGATGGAAGAAAAGAGATGACTCTATGGATGTCAATGGCGGGTTTCTTGTGCTAATTCATGAGGCTGCGGATCAGTAGAGCAGTCGAAGGATCCGTCGATCACGTTCGGTCAAACGATCGGCAACCTTCAGCACGGCATCGGGTGCTTCGTCTGCGGGGCGGCACCACATTGGCCCGGCCCGCGACCCGGAGCGGGCACCCAATCCCACTGTCGTCCGTCTCGCCTGCCCGCAGTCCGGGGTTCGGGCGGTGACCGCAGCCCTTCGCGTCGACAACCTGGCTTACCGCTACCCCGGACGGGATCAGCCGGCGGTGGACGGGATGTCCTTCGAGGTGGCGGGCGGCGAGGTGTTCGGCTTCCTGGGTCCCAGCGGCGCCGGAAAGACCACCACCCAGCGAGCGGTTCTGGGGCTGGTGGACGGATGGAACGGAACCATCGAGCTGTTCGGCCGGGACCGCCGGGAGTGGGGCGCCGGCCTTTACGATCGGATCGGCGTCTGCTTCGAGCTGCCGGTCGGATACCCCCGGCTGACGGCGCGGGAGGATCTGACCCACTTTGCCCACTTGCACCGCCGGGAATGCCGCGATGCGGGCGAGGTCCTGGCGGGGTTGGGTCTGGACGGCGCAGCCGACCAGACGGTGGGCAGCCTTTCCAAGGGCATGCGGATCCGGCTGAATCTGGCCCGCGCCGTGCTGCACAACCCCGACCTTCTGTTCCTGGACGAGCCGACCGCCGGCCTGGACCCGGTCAATGCCGCGGTGGTACGGGAGCTCATCGCCGCCGAGCAGGCCCGGGGGTGCACAGTGTTCGTTACCACCCACGACATGGCGCTGGCCGATGCGGCCTGCGACCGGGTGGCGTTCGTGGTCGACGGCCGCATCTGCGCCTGCGACAGTCCCCGGGCATTCCGCCTCGGCTACGGGCAGGCGAGCATCCGGGTGGAACAGAACACGGACGCCGGGCCGGTTACCACGGAGCTGCCCCTGGAGGGGTCGGCCGGGCAGCTGGCGGCACTGCTGGAATCTGGCTCCGTGGAGACCATTCACACCGCCGAAGCCAGCCTCGATGAGGTCTTCACCCGGGTGACCGGCCGGGATCTGTGAAACCGATGGCCGCCTCGGTTGTCTCCACCGAGCTGAAGCTGCACCGGCGCCACGGGGTATTTGCCGGTACGGCCGCAATGGCCGTCGGGTGGAGCCTGGTGCTGCTGGCGGTTCCGTCCGGCCTTCGCCCCGCCGCACTGCCGTGGGTGCTCTTTCTGGAAGTCACTGCCCTCGGGTTCTTCTTCCTCCCGGCACTGGCGGTCGTGGAGCGGGCCCACGGGGTCACCGCCGCCCTCAGGCTGACCGGACTACGCCCCCTGCTGGCGCTGTCGGTGCGGTTGGGGATCCTGGTGGCCGGCGCCCTGGCGGCATCGGCGCCGCTGATGGCCGTTTCGCGAACCGGCGGAGCATCGGTCATCGCGGGAGTGGCTCTGACCGCACTGCTGTTCGGCCTGACCGCTCTGGTGATGGTGGGCCGGGCCGGCACCCTGACGGCCTTTCTGTCCCGGGCTCCCCTGGTGGCCATCCCGCTACTGACGCCGGCGCTGCTGCACGCCGCAGGGGTGTCGAACTCCGTCTTACTTCACCTCTCGCCGGCCACCGCGGGATGGAGACTGCTGGCCGGCGAGGCCTCGGCCCCCTCCGTCGGCTGGCTGCTGGTGGGTGTGGCGGCTCTATGGGCGGGCGCGACGCGCATCGGCTTCGACGTCCTTCCCGCCCCACCGGCCCCCTCCCGGGGACTGCGGGGTCCGGCTCTGCGGCTACGACCGCAGGGAACGGCCCTGCGGTCGGTCCGATCCTTCGCCGTAGTCGATCTTCGAACCCTGCTGGGCGACCGGATCCTGCTGCTGCTGGTGGGCGGGATCCCGCTGATAGTACTGGTGCTGGGCTGGGTCACGGGCCCTGGCATCGGGTGGATCGAGAGGCGCTACGGATTCGACTTCACGCCGCACGTCCCGGCGCTGCAGGCGTTTGTGCTGGCGGCGCATATTCCGGTGATCTTCGGGGCGCTCACGGCCCTGCTCTTTCTGGAGGACCGGGACGCCGGCCTCATGCCGGCGGTGGCGGCCACCCCCGCCGGGGTGACCACCCTGGTCGCCTACCGCCTAACCGCGGCCGCCGTCGTCACCGCGCTGGCGGTAGGCGCGTCCATGGCCTCCGGGGCCGGACACCCGGCGGGGTGGATCGGCGTGCTGGCAACGGCGATCGCAGCCGGTGGCGTGGCCACGGTTCCCGCGGCGGCACTGGCGGCGCTGGCCGGGGACCGGGTGCAGGGCATGGCGATGATGAAGGCGATTTCGCTCCCGATATATCTGCCCGTGGCCTGGTGGTTCGTCGACGGGCCCGCCGGTTGGATCCTGGCGCTGGTGCCCACCGGTCCGGCATCCCAGGCGCTGTGGGCACCGGATCCGCTGCGAGCTGCCGGATTCGCCGCGGCCAGCGGGGTGATATCGGCCGCCTGGGTGGCGTGGCTCCTGCCCCGCCTGCTACGGGATTACTGACCCGCGCGCCGATGGACTTCACGGACCTCGCCTAGAGGACCTGGTCCCCTGGTTCTCAGGTGCGCCTCGGCGTCGCCGGAGGCGCTGGTCATTGATTGAGCGAGATCGCGAAGTCCGCGATCTCGCGAGCCACCTCGGTGGGGCGCTCGTGTGGCAGGAAGTGACCAGCGCCCTCGAAGAGAGACAGGCGCCCGTTGGCGACGGTGGCGGTCCGCTCTCCCTGGACCACCGGGAAGAAGGCATCTCGGTCGCCCCACCCGACGAGCACCGGCACGGCGATGTCCTCCAGCGCTGCGGCGACGGGTGCGTACAGCTCCTCGAGGCGCGTGAGCGCACCGGAGAAGATCGCCGCGATGGTCCGTCGCTGACGGCGATCGCCGAGGTACACCCCGGCATCGGGTGGCGCCGATCCAGGCCCGGTTCCCTGGCGGAGCATGACGGCGAGCGAAGGTCCCGAGAACAGCAAGCGCGAGAAGAGACCACCGATGACGGGTGCGGTGGTGAGCGACAGCGGGAACGGGATCGGCGTGTCCGGAAAGGTGTTACCCGACAGCAGTGATACGGCGGACACGAGGTCGGGGCGCGCAGCGGCCAGCAGGACACCAACGGGAGCACCGAAGTCATGGCCCACCACGGTGGCGCTGACCACACCGACGTCATCGAGCAGGCCCTCCAGCGCGGCTGCCTGGGCCGCAGGCCCGACACTGTCGATCGTCGGCCTGTTCGGCCCGTCGCTCGCCCCGAACCCGACGAGGTCGGGCGTCACGACGTCGAACGATCCGCTCAGGCAAACCTCCACCCGCTCCCATGCCCGACCTTGTCCCGGGATGCCATGTACCAACACCACTGTCGGACCGTCGCCGTCGCGTCGGTAGGCCATCCCATTGCTCGCTCGTAGCATGGCGCCGTTCCCTCTACTAGCAATTCTTCTACTAGTAATTCTATAGTAGACTATGGGACGTGACGCCACGCAAGTCGTACCGTCAGTTCTGCGGCCTCGCCCGGGCGCTCGACCGAGTGGGGGACCGCTGGACTTTGCTCATCGTGCGCGAGCTGTCGCTCGGGGACCAAAGCTTCCGCGACCTCGCAGCAGCGCTGCCGGGGATCAGCCCGTCGCTGCTCACCAAGCGTCTGGACGAGCTCGCCGACGACGGGCTCGTCGTGCGCAACGACGCGCCCCAGCGCTCGAAGCACGTCGAGTACCGCCTCACCGACGACGGCCGATCTCTCCAACCGGCGATCATCGAGCTGATTCGCTGGGGCAGCAGGTGGATGGTGAGCGGCCCGGGCGACGATCGGGTCGACGCCCGGTGGGCCCCCCTGGCGCTCCGGGCGTTACTCGAAGGGCAACCAGCTCGTCGGGGCCGCGTCCACCTCGACGTCGACGGCGTCCAAGTCACAGTCGGCAGCTCTGCTGGGCGTCGGCAGGTGACCGCGGGCCATCACGGGCGTCCGGACGCCACCATCGCGGCACCGCTGCCGATCCTCCTCGCGGTCGCCGCGGACGCCCTGACGCTTCAGGACTCCGGCGCTACAATCTCCGGCGACGCGGCTGTCGCTCGCGAGCTCGTCGCCGGCAGTGGGCGTGCACGATCGTGACCGCCGAGCTCGCCACGTTCCTCACGGATCAACTTGGCGGCGACCGCGTCCGCCAGATATTTGGCGGGTGGGGATCTTACCGGAACAGCGAGATGGTCGCGATCGTTTACGACGGATGCGCCTACCGGAAGCGATCGGCGGCGCGGAGCATGATCACTGAACGCTGCCCGTTCCCGAGGGGCTCATGGCCTCGACGAGTTTTTAGACGACTTCCCAACGGTCCCTCTTGACCTTGCGATTGCGGGGCTTGAAGCCGCCAACGAAGCGTTAACTGCTCGTGCGCATTCTGCTTGACGAGTAACTACCGCGAAAATTGGCTGCTGAACTCGTCGGCCACGAAGTGAGCACGGTTCAACAGGAAGGCTGGGCGGGACTCCATAATTCTTCAGCACTTAGGTGCCGGGCAGGCCGTTGTCATTCAGCTGGGCTTGCTTTTGTGGGCAGGCTGTTGGTGGTCGTTCATACTTATAGCGACGGTGTAGTCCGGATTATCAGCGCAAGACAAGCCACCAAGACGGAGCGCGGTTGAGCTATGAATCCGAGTGATGAGCCAGAGAGCGTAATGAGGTCCGAATACGACTTCTCGGGCGGGATTCGTGGGAAGTACGTCCGGCGCTCCGCGCTGAAGCGGCCATCCGTTAGGCGGCGACCAATGAGGGGATGCTTCCGGAGGGGGCAGGGCGCTTGACCGAACAGCCGGATGTTCGCGGGCGGCGCCTATCGGCCCGTGAGGTGGAGCGTCTGGATCCGTATCAGTTCATGGCAGTGCTCGGCAAGAATGTCATCCACCCGGGCGGGAGACGATCCACCGATGAGCTCCTGCAGTGGGCCGATCTTCGTCCTGAGCTCAACGTGCTCGATGTCGGCGCCGGTGTCGGCACGACGGCCCTCGAGATGGCCAGGCGCTTTGACTGCCGAGTCACGGCCGTCGACATCGACCCGCAGATGCTGGCGCGTGCTCGAGCGAACGTGGATGCTGCGGGCCTCGGCGATCGCGTCACCGTGGGCCATGCCGACATGCAGGCGCTCGAGTTCGCCGATGACAGCTTCGACCGCGTGGTGATCGAAGCCGTAACGATGTTTGTGGATCGACACCGCGCTGCAAAGGAAGTCGTACGCGTGTGCATTCCCGGTGGCCGCGTGCTCGATCATGAGTTCATCTACGTGGAGCCACCAACTCCTGATGTGCGGCGAATCTTCGAGGGTGAGATGTGCCCGGGCATCAGCTTCAGTACGAGTGATGACTGGCTCGAGCTCTACAGGAGAGCAGGCCTGACGGACCTCCAGGCGACGACGGGGCCGTTCGTCATGATGACTCCCGCCGGAATGTGGCGCGATGAAGGACCAGGCAATCTGCTCCGGATGATGATCCGGATGACAACTCGCCTAGCGCATTTGCGGAAGATGAGCTGGATGATGCCGCGTATCCTTCGCGTACGAAGCTCTTTGGGATACGTTGTCTTGGTCGGTACCAAGCCTTCGCCTACTTCTTAGGCGCCACCGGTCAAGCGCTGCCCAGATCTTGTATGTCGGTTTCGCCGCCCACCATCGAGTCGCACCGCCAGGTTGGCGGTCCGGACGACTTCGCCGGGGCGGCGGGGCGTCCTGTTGGAACAGGCCCGAGCGGTCGTCGAGCTGGGCCGGCGGAGTGTGTCCGCCCCGCTCGACAGCCAGCGCGTGCCAGACAAATCGATCCGCACCCTCGAATCGCTGGGCGCGACTGCCGAGGCCGAACCAGGCGCTGCACCTGCCGACGGGGCGGGGAGGGCTATGAACTCCAGAAACGCTACATGCCCCGCCGGCAGGTGAGCTTGGTACGAAGTGGCTCCGTGGTCGCGTACGGGCGAGCTAACTGGCCAAGACGTTAGGCAGCAAATGTGAGGGGAGATGACAGACTTTGCACCTGTGTGCTCGGATCTTTCCCGGTGACCAACTGATTCGCCGCTGCCCCGCCTGTACAATCGAGCGATGCCTACATTTAAAAGCGGGGTCGTTTCCACCGTAGACGAGTCACTCGACGGACTGGACCGGGTTACCGTCTCGGTCGAGGACAAGCCCCGCAAAGCGGTCAACTACCCCGGCCTTACCGGCTCGGTCAAAGCGGGAGACCGGGTAGTGGTCAACACGACCGCCGTCGACCTGGATCTGGGAACCGGAGGGCAGGATTTCGTCTTGTGGAACCTGGAGCGCGATACACACAGCAGCTCTTCGGGCGGGCACATCATGAAGCTTCGCTACACGCCCGGCCAGCTCGACGTCATGGCGGCCGAGGCCCCCGAGAGCGACAGCCACGACACCCTGGCTTCCGCCGTTTCCATCGACGGCATGCCGGTGGTGGCTTGCGGGCTGCACTCGCAGATCGCGCCCGCCGCGGCGATGCTCAAGCTGGCCGATCCCGACGTGCGCATCGCCTACCTGATGACCGACGCCGGCTGCCTGCCGATAGCCCAAAGCAACCTGGTGCGCAGGATGAAGGAAAAGGGCCTAATCGACGCCACGGTGACCTGCGGGCACGCGTTCGGAGGCGACTACGAGGCCATCAACATATTCAGCGGCCTGGCTATCGCCTGCGACGTGGCGTCTGTCGACATCACCATCGCCGCCATGGGCCCGGGCGCCGCCGGCACCGGCACCGCCCTGGGTCACAGCGCCATGGAGCAGGGACAGCTCATCTCCGCCACCGGGGCGCTGGGCGGACGGCCGGTAGCGGCGCTGCGGATCTCGTTTGCCGACGAACGGCCCCGGCACTGCGGCCTCAGCCAGCAAACCGTCGCTGCTTTGCGCTACGGAGCCGTGGCTCGGTGCACCATGGCGGTCCCCGACTTGCCGGTCGAGGAACTTACGGACGTGATGAACGCTCTGATCGCAGCCGGGTTGACCGAGATGCACGACGTCAAGATAGTCGACTCATGGGAGACGGCCGAGGCGCTGGAGAAGTTCGGTATGGAGTCGGTCACGACCATGGGCAGACCAGTGGACAAGGATCTCCGCTTCTTCGAGGCGGCTGGCGCCGCCGGCATGTTCGCCGGTCAGCTGCTCTACCAAACCGACCGGTAGTGGATCGCTTAACGCTGGACGGAAATGGTTCGTAAGTCCGAACGACTCCTAAACCTCATCGTCATGCTGCTGGAAACCAAGCAGCCCGTAACCGCCGAGCTGATCCACCGCACCATCCCCGGATACGGCCAGGACCAGTGGGACAGCTTCAAGCGCATGTTCGAGCGCGACAAGGAGGAGCTGAGGGAGATGGGCATCCCGCTGGAGCTGTCCGGCACAGACTTGTGGGACACCGAGCAGGGCTACCGGATCCCCAAAGACCGCTACTACCTGCCCGAACTCGATCTCGAACCCGACGAGCTGGCGTCGCTATGGCTGGCGGCCAGCCTGCTGAAGATGGGCGACCCGGGCCCGGCCCGCAACGCCTTGATGAAACTAAGCGACGCACCCCTTCCTGAGGAGCAAAGAAGCCTGTCGCTGGTATCCGCCGACATGGGGCTGGCCGCACCTAACCTGTCGGTCACCCTAGACGCCCTCTCCGACCGGAAACCGCTGACTTTTCGGTACCGCAGCCGCAGCGGCACCCGCGACCGGACCGTGGACCCCTATGGACTGACCCACCGCCGGGGCAGGTGGTATCTGGTGGGCCGAGACGCCTCGGTAGAGCAGATCCGATCCTTCCGGCTCGACCGTGTGGAAGGGTCGGTGCGCATGACCCATCCCTCCAAGCCCGGCCCCGAGTTCGACATCCCCGAGGATTTTTCCCTCAAGGGCTATCTGGAGCGGCCTCCATTTGCCCAAGGGGAGCACGACGCAACCCGGGCCCAGGTTCTATTCGACTCCTCAACGTCATGGTGGGTGGAGCGCTCCTCCCCCTGGCTGCGCCTGGAGGCCCACGAGCAGGGCGCGGTGGCGACCGTGGAGGTGACCGACGACTCGGGTTTCGTATCGTGGCTGCTTGGCTTTGGCCGTGGCGCCGAGGTTCTGGAGCCCCAGCGGCTGCGCGACCTGGTCCGGGAGCGGCTGGAGAGCATCTGTGGCTAATCTCGAAGAGCGCGTGCAGCGCCTGCTGCTGCTGGTCCCCTACGTGCTGCGCAACAACGGGGCCTCGGTGCGCGAGGTTTGCGAGCACTTCGGCATCAAGCGCAGCCAGCTGGTGTCGGACCTGAACCTGCTGTTCATGTGCGGACTGCCCGGCTACGGACCCGGAGACCTCATCGAGGCCTTCATCGACGGAGACCAGGTGTGGATCCGGATGGCCGACTACTTTTGCCGGCCTATGCGCCTCACAGCAGCCGAGGGCCTGATGTTGTACTCGGGAGCCAAGGCGCTGGCTGCGGTCGGCGGCGCGGATCCGGCCCTGAACAGGGCTGTAGAGCAACTGTCCAAGGCTCTGGCACCCGGAGCACTGGAAAGGGTAAGCGTCGGTCTGGAGGCCCCTGAGGAGCTGTCACCGATCAACGAGGCGCTGCAACAACGGCGCAGGGTCCGCCTCGTCTACCAATCCCACTCCAAAGACGAGGTGACCGAACGAGACGTCGACCCTTGGGCGATCACCCTGTCCGGCGGAAAATGGTATCTGGCTGGGTGGTGCCACCGCGTCGACGACGAGCGGCTTTTCCGGGTGGATCGAATACGTTCGGTGGAGGTTCTCGACACCGGCGCCGAGATCCCCGACGACCTGGATCTCTCCCGATACGAGTCGGTGTACTTTGAGAGCGCACAGGCCGTCGAGGTCACGCTCGACATTGAGCCAAGCGCGCGGTGGGTATGCGACTACTACCCGTTGGTGTCACAAGAAATGCTCGAAGACGGTTGGATTCGGATCAGCCTTACGACCTCGGGTTTCGCCTGGCTGGAGAGGTTGCTGCTTAGACTCGGACCCAAGGCCCGGGTGGTTGCTCCCGAGTCGCTCAAACAAAGACTCGTCGCCACCGCATGCGCGATGGCCGAACGATACGCCGATTGACTAGGCGGACTTGCCCAACATCCGCGTGACCTTGGTACCGCACACCGGGCATGCACCCTGTGCAGCCATCCGGCCGTTGGGAAGAGACTTCTTCTCACCATCGAACTCGCGCTTGGTCCTGCACTTCACACAGTAACCCTCATACTTGTCCGCCACCTGTGGCTCCTTCCGTGAATCCGCGGCTGGTACGCCGACCGGTTGATTTGTCTCAAATGAATTTCCACGCTAGCACAGGCACACGCGCCTGACCGGGATCTACACGGCAAGCCCTGCCAGTGCCTGTGACATCCGGAGGCCGTCTATGGTCAACTTAGCGACGATCTTGCCGCCGATCAGGGGGGATGCACAATGACCAGACAGGCCGTCCACACCGATGCTGCACCCAAGGCCATCGGGCCCTACTCACAAGCCATACGCTCGGGCGATCTCGTTTTCTGCTCGGGTCAACTGGGCCTGGACCCCGCTTCCGGGCAGCTGGCGGACGGCCTCGACGCCCAAGTTGGGCAGGCGCTGCGGAACCTCGACGCAGTATTGAGCGCCGCCGGGTCCGGACCCTCCGGGGTGGTCAAGACCACCGTGTTCTTGGCGTCGATGGACGACTTCGCTGCGGTAAACGAGATCTACTCCGGCTACTTCGGTGAATCGGTGCCGGCCCGCAGCGCGGTGGCGGTCAAGACGCTGCCCAAGAACGCGCTGTTCGAGATCGAGGCGATAGCTGCCGTGCTGGGCTGAGCACCGGTGAGGGCTTCGCCCCCGGCCAAGGTACTAGTCGGGCCCGGCGTCCCTGCGGCGCCGCTTGATGATCACACCGGCAAGGCCGACTGCGAACATCACAATGCCCATCACGCCCCAAAAGCTTTGACCGTCCATGGCGCTGCCGGTGCCTAGGACTCCGAAGCCCTGGACCATCCAGATGATTCCGATGATCATCGAAACCCCGGCGAAGGTGGAAGGAAAGGCACCCGAACTCATTGTGTGAGCAGGTTACCTCCTACAGTAAGTGAGCACGGCGTCGCGGTACTGGTGGAAGAGACCGTCCCAGCCGAACTCTTCTTCGGCCATCTTCCGGGCCGCTGCGCCCATACCGGCGGCCAGATCCGGATCCCGGAGCAACCTTAGGAGGGAGTCGGCCACCTGTTCGGGCCGGCGGCCGTCCACTATGAAGCCGGTTTCCCCCTCCCGGACGGCGTCCGACACGCCACCGGCATCCCCGCCTATCATCGGCAGACCTGCAGCCGCGGCCTCCAGGTAAACCAGCGGCAGCCCCTCGGTTTCAGTGCCGAAAAAGCGCGTCCGGGTGGGCAGTGCGAAGACGTCGGCAGCGGCCAGGTAAGCGGGAATCCTTTCCCAGGGCTGCTTGCCGGCAAAAGTCACCGACCCGGCAATCCCCAGCGCCTGCGCCATCTTCTCGAGAGGTTCCCGGTCCGGCCCGTCCCCCACTATCAGCAGGTGAACGTCCTCGACATGCTCACTCACCCGGGGCAGAGCTCGCAGGAGTGTGCGCGGACCCTTGCGGGCTACCAGCCGGCTGACGCAGGCAACCACCGGCCCACCGACGCCCAGATCGACCGCGTCCACGGCCCCCGGCAGGTACCGATCGATGTCCACGCCACAGGTCAGCCGGCGCCGCGCGACACCCTCCCCGAGGACCCGGCCGACAAGCTGGTCGGCAAACGTGGACTCGGGAAGAATGATCGAGGCGGACCCGCAAACCGCGCGCAGCGCCCTTCTTGCAAGCGGCAGTCGGGAGGCCAGCAGAAATTCGCCACCGTGGACGCTTAGGACGTAGGGTGCGTCCAACGAACGGGCCATTAGTCCCAGCGGCAACGCAGAGGGGAAATGGACGGCTTCGATGTCACGGTCGACGAGCAGTTTACGCGCCTTCTGCACCAGCCGGGGCGTAGGCAGCAGCGTGTTCACCGGCTCGCGCACTATCTCAAAACTCTGCTGGGCGTCGAAAGCCTCGGCTCCGTCCACCGCGCGGGTGAGCACGACGACATCGCGGGCGGGCCAGCGCCGAACCAGCGAGTAAATATAGTTTTCGATTCCACCAACCGTCGGAGGGAAATCGTTGGTGACCACCAGTAGCCGCATATGATTCCGTCGCTCCGCCGTCGTTTCCGCCGCAAGGAAGGGAGATCTACTTGAAGAAATACGCCGCCGAGTTTATTGCCGTTTTCTTCCTCGTATTTGTTGGCACGGCTGCGATAGTAACTGATCAATATTTGGCGGTAGTCCAACTGAGGGACACCTTCGGGGTGCTCGGCGTTGCTCTGGCGCACGGCCTGGCACTCGCGCTAGCCATCGCGGCGGTGGGTCGGATCTCGGGAGGGCACGTGAATCCCGCTATCAGCATCGCCTTTTTCGTAGCCCGTCGCCTGTCGCTCAAGGATCTGGCCGGTTACATAGCGGCCCAGTTGCTCGGCGGCCTGACCGCGTCGCTGATGGTCGCGCAGCTGTTTCCTGCGGACACGGTCAGTTCGGTGTCGGCGGGGGTGCCCGGGCTGGGCGACGGGGTCCAGGTGCTGCAGGGAGGCCTGATTGAGGTAGTACTCGCCTTCATGCTGGCCTTTGTGTTCTGGGGAACCGCGGTGGATCCCAAAGGTCCCAAAGCCATAGCTCCGCTGGCGATCGGACTGACCGTCACTTTCGACATGCTGGCCGGCGCACCATTCACCGGAGCCGCCATGAACCCGGCCCGCTGGTTTGGACCGGCGGTCGTATCGAACACCTTCGCCGCGGACTCCATCGTATGGATCCTGGGTCCGATTGTCGGTGCGCTCATCGCCTCCACCGTCTATGAGCTGTTTTTCCTGGACGAGCAGCTCGACAACGAAAACGAGGCGGAAGGCGAAAAGCCGGCGGGTGACGACGACCGCGGCGGCCAGGACCCGGCACACAGTCGCAAGGCCGGTCCGCAAGCCTCCGGCGGGAGCGATACCGAGTCCGGCGCGTCCGCGCAGGACTCCGGCTAGTACCGGTACCTGTCGACTGAGGAGCGATCGGGTGCGGATCCCCACGACGGGCGCAGTCGAGCTGCCGGACGGTCGGAGGATCGCAATCCGGCCGGCCCGAGCCGCCGACGCGCGGGGCTGGATCGACCTGCTCCGCACGATCTCACAGGAAGACCGGTACATCCTGCTAGAGGAAATAACCACCTCCCGGCGGGAGCTGGCCCGCATCTTCCGATTCGGCTCCTGGACCAGCGAATCCGCCGCTATCGTGGCGGCGGCTTCGGATCGGGTAATCGGCCAGCTGACCACCACCCGCAACCGCAACATCCAGCGCCACACCGCCGAGATTGGTATGTCGGTGCTCGCGCCCTACCGGGGAATGGGCATAGGCGAGGCCCTCATTAAAGGCGCCGAGCAGTGGGCGCGGGCCTTTGCAGTAGAAAAACTGTGCCTAAATGTGGTGCCGGACAACACCCGAGCCATCCGCTTCTACGAGAAGGTCGGGTTCCAGAAGGAGGGGTACCGAACCGCCCAGGCCAAGCTCTCCTACGGCTACGAGGATCTGATGGAGATGGGGATGCTTGTGCGGCCGGAGTGAGAACCTCGGCGCCGCCGCGGGCTCAGACTTTGCGGCGCAGGGCGTCTGAAGGCGCCCAGCTCCGCCTGGAGTGCAAAAATAATTTCCGTAAGCTAATCTATGTTCACACTCTTTACTCCGGCTTCACCTGGGAAATCTGTTTCCTTGGTGGTAGGTTCACTGGCTTAACTGAAGGAGGCCTCAGTGGCGAATTACGGAACTCCCTCGACCGGTATCGGCGAGGTGGCGGCTCACATGCCGTTCGAGGAGCAGATGAAGGGCGGCAAGTGGCGCCCGGGTGAGCCCCACTACTGGGTCACCGGCAACCCCGGCAACCGCAGGAAGCGCCCCGACAACATGTAACAGGGCTCGGTTTTTCCGAAGCCAGTATCTTCGGTGACTCGGAACCAAAAGAGGGAGCCGGGCTCGGTTCCCTCTTTTATTTTCTCTCCGTTTTATCGGGCAGCGGTATGTACGCAGCACAAGCAATGTGTATACCCGCCCACTCTGGTAATCATTTAGACACGGGCTCGACACGAGTTTCCACGGCAATTAAGGTAAGTGTGATCTATGGCAATGACCACCGAACGTCCCCATCAATTGGACGTGTACGAAGATTTGGCCAAGCAGCTGCGTGCAGACATCATCCGTACGTCCAGCGCTGCCGGATCGGGCCACCCGACTTCCTCGCTGTCGGCGGCCGACCTCATGGCCGTCCTGCTGACCGGGCACCTTCGCTACAGCTTTGAAGAGCCGGACAACCCCGGCAATGACCACCTGATCTTCTCCAAGGGTCATGCGTCACCGCTCATCTACGCGATGTTCCGCGCAGCAGGCGCCATCGACGACGAAGAGCTCATGACCAACCGGCAATTCGGCAGCCGGCTGCAGGGCCACCCAACGCCGATCATCCCGTGGGTCGATGTGGCGACCGGTTCGCTCGGCCAGGGACTGCCCGCCGCAGTCGGCTTGGCCATGGCAGCCAAACGGCCACTCGATGCACCGTTTCACACCTGGTGCGTAGTAGGCGACAGCGAGACCGCAGAGGGCTCTATCTGGGAGGCTTTTGCCCGGGCCGGGCACGAGAAACTCGACAACATCACCGCAATCGTCGACGTCAACCGGCTGGGCCAGCGGGGACCGACCGAGTTGCAGTGGGACACCGCCGCGTACGCCAAGCGCATCGAAGCTTTTGGCTGGCGGGCAATCGTGATCGATGGGCACAACATCGAGGAGATCGACAGCGCCTTCACCGACGCGGTGGCCGACGGCCGGCCCACGGCCATAGTCGCCCGCACCGTCAAGGGACAGGGCGTCTCCTTCCTGGCCGACAAGGACGGCTGGCACGGCAAAGCGTTGGCCGGCGAAGACAAGGACAAAGCGCTGGCCGAGATCGGTGATAATCCGTCTCGCACCTTTCCGGTACCGGCTCCCCGGGAATGGAAGCGGCCCAAGCCCAAAATAGGCAAGCCCGAGTTCAAGACCTACACGGAGCCGATGGCCACCCGTAAAGCCTACGGCGAGGCGCTCGTCGCCCTCGGCGACGCCCGTGAGGACGTTGTAGTCCTCGACGCTGAGGTCAGCAACTCGACCCACTCGGAGGACTTCAAAGCGGCCCACGAGAACCGCTTCTTCGAGATGTACATCGCCGAGCAGCAAATGGTGGGGGCGGCAGTCGGAATGCAGATCATGGACCTGGTTCCGTTCGCCTCGACGTTCGCGGCGTTCCTGACCCGTGCCTACGACTTCATCCGTATGGCGGCCGTCTCGCAGGCCAACATCCGGCTCTCCGGCTCCCACGCCGGTGTGTCGATCGGTCCCGACGGACCATCGCAGATGGCACTGGAGGATCTGTCTATGATGCGGGCTGTGTACGGCAGCACGGTGCTGTACCCGTCCGACGCCAACCAGGCTGCGCGGCTGGTGGGTACCATGGCGGAGCTCGAAGGCATCAGCTACATGCGCACCACCCGCGAGAAGACCGCACTGCTTTACGACGCCGGCGAAGAGTTCCCGGTCGGCGGCAGCAAGGTCGTTCGCTCCGGCGACGGCGACGTCGCCACGGTGGTAGCAGCCGGGATCACGGTGCATGAGGCGGTCAAGGCGGCCGACCAGGGCGCCAAGATCCGCATCGTTGACGCCTACTCGGTCAAGCCGATAGACGGAGCCGGCATCTCCGAGTCCGTCAAGGCCACCGGCGGCAACTTGGTCGTCGTCGAGGACCACTGGCCGGAAGGCGGCATAGGCGATGCCCTGCTGGCCTCGTTTGCCGAGATAGGATTCACCGACTTCAAGCTCAAGCACCTGGCGGTGCGGGACATGCCCACCTCGGGCAAGCCCGATGAGTTGCTGGACGCTGCAAAGATTTCGTTCAAGCAGATCGCGGACGCAGCCAAGCAGTTGAGCGGCTAGTGCCGTGCACTAGTCATCCCGGCAACATTGAATCGACCAAAGCGCCCCCTTCGCAGGGGGCGCTTTTTCGTGACCACTAGTACCCTGGCCACCAACCTTCGGGGCGTTTGGCGGCGTGAGCCACTCCCTGGCTGCGTTCTCTCTCGCACCGGTA
>JBBDRQ010000077.1:17944-75574 GCA_040905365.1 Actinomycetota bacterium | reverse complement strand
CGACCTTCATGGAACGAATCGTAGAATCCACCCATGACAGTCAGGCCCGACGACCCGTCGGCATAACTACTCGTTATACAGAACTGTGTAGTGAGCCGGAGTGGCTGGATAGCGCGCGGCGTAGGCATGCGGGGTTGGTGGAACGCAGCTCTGGGTCCGTATAACACTGTCTTAATGTACCAGCTCCGGTCACGGGCCATGCATTCGATCAAGGGGGCTTTGCACTCCCATGCCTCCGCGATTTAGGACGTGAGTGTAGATGCAAGCCTGCCTCTCTATCCATGTACCGAGAGCGGGCCGGGAAGACCCATTGCCACGCCCAGGACTGGTCCGCCTTGGGGTACTTGCGGTCTAGCGCGAATGGCAGCGCTACCCGCCCGTAGCCATCCTGGCGGTCAGCGCGGTGAAGCCGACGCGCGCTGCCGAGCTGACGGCGTAAATCGTCGACCAGCGTATCCGGGAGACCGGGGTGGTTCCCGTGGCCCGCGCGTCTGGCAACCTGGGCCACCTCTAACGTGCGCTATCGCTGCTACAGCGACGCGATCAGGCGCTCCACGCGCTCGTCGGTGTGCTTGAACGGGTCCTTGCACAGCAGGGTTCGCTGCGCCTGGTCGTTTAGTTTCAGATGCACCCAGTCGACGGTGAAGTCGCGGCGGCGGCGTTTGGCGGTGCGGATGAACTCGCCCCGCAGCTTGGCGCGTGTGGTCTGCGGCGGCTCCAGCTTGGCGGTGTCGATCTCGGCATCGGTTACGTAGCGCTCGGCCAGGCCGCTTCGCTCCAGCAGGTAGTACAGGCCGCGCCGGCGGCTCACGTCATGGTAGGCGAGGTCCATCAGGGCCATCTTGGGATGGCTGAGGCTGATGCTGTGCTTGTCCCGGTAGTCCTGGAGCAAGTAGTACTTCATGACCCAGTCGATCTTGGTGTTGAGCTTGCCGAAGTCGTCTTCTAGGCACACAAGGCACTCCTCCCACGCCCGGACCGCCTCCTTCATCTCCGGGTCGTCCCGGCGGTCGACGTAGTCGGACGCCTTCTGCAGGTATTCCCACTGCAGCTCTATGGCCGAGGCCTCCCTGCCGTTGGCCAGCCGCACCTTGCGGCGGCAGGTGATGTCGTGGGAGATCTCCCGGATCGCCCTAATGGGGTTTTCCAGGGACAGGTCCCGCATGACCACGCCTTCCTCCAGCATGCGCAGCAGCACCGCGGTGGTGGCGATCTTGATCCAGGAGGTGTACTCGCTCATGCTGGAATCGCCGACGATTACGTGCAGCCGGCGGTACTTCTCGGCGTCGGCGTGCGGTTCGTCCCGGGTGTTGATGATCGGGCGGGACCGGGTGGTGGCCGAGGACACCCCCTCCCATATGTGCTCTGCCCGCTGCGAGATGCAGTAGCGGGCGCCGCGGGCGGTGAGCAGGACCTTGCCGGCTCCGGTGAAGATCTGGCGGGAAACAAAGAACGGGATGAGCTGATCGGCGAGCTTGCCGAACTCCCCGAAGCGGCTGACCAGGTAGTTTTCGTGGCAACCGTAGGAGTTGCCGGCGGAGTCGGTGTTGTTCTTGAACAGGTAAACCTGCCCGGCGATTCCTTCCTCCCTAAGGCGCGTCTCCGCGGCGTTGACCAGGGCCTCCAGGATGCGCTCGCCGGCCTTGTCGTGGGCGATCAGCTCACGGATGTCGTCGCACTCGGGGGTGGCGTACTCGGGGTGGGAGCCCACGTCCAGGTACAGGCGGGCGCCGTTTTCCAAAAAGACGTTGGAGGATCGGCCCCAGGAGACCACCCGGCGAAACAGGTAGCGCGCCACCTCGTCGGGGGACAACCTGCGCTGGCCTCTAAACGTGCAGGTTACGCCGTACTCGTTTTCCAGACCGAAGATGCGCCGTTCCACCTTATTGCGCCCTGTTTGGCTGCCGGCCGGGCGGCCGGTGCTGGTCCGCGTGCAGGCCACAGCGGGTGTTGGGCGGGATCGATCCGTCGGTGCCCATTTGGTAACCCAAGGATAAGTGGTTTCGGCGGGTTGGGGGCGAGTCCTTTTTAATTCTGGAGTATCTCTTTGACCCGATCGCTGCCCAGACGTGCGAATTTGCGCCGGTCCCGGCTGCGGTCCAAGACAGCCACCTCCAGGTTGGATTGGTCCAACTGCCGGTTCTCCACTTCGGTCAAAGAGCCGACGCCCATTTTCACCGCCTCGACAAGGTCCATACCGGACCGGTAGCTCTTCTCGAAGTAACGGGTCAGTTCCTCGGACTGGCCTCCCATGGCCACGTATTTGTCCTCGTCGGCGACCGAGCCGTCGTACAGGATGTGATAAAGCTCGTTGGGTTCGTTCCCCTCGCCGATCGCGGCCACCAGAATCTCCACCTCGAACGGTTTCATGGCCTCAGTGAAGATCTGTCCGAGTATCTGGGAGTAGGAGTTGGCCATGCCCCGGGCGGAGACGTCTTCGCGCGAGTAGGCGAAGCCCCGCACGTCCGCTTGCCGGATGCCGTGCATCCGAAGGCTTTCGAACTCGTTGAATTTGCCGACGCCGGCGAAGGCCATGCGGTCATAGATCTCGGAGATCTTGTGCAAAGTGGTGGACGGGTTCTCCGCGACGAATGCGATCCCGTCCGTGTAATCGAGCACTACCACGGACTTGCCGCGCTTGATTCCTTTGCGCGCGTAGTCCGATTTGTCCTTCATGAACTGTTCGGGCGAGACGTAGAAGGGCAGGGACATCAGCCGCCGTTGCCTTCCATCTGACCCGGCACGTGCTCCTCGGACAGCGCACTGGGGGCCGACGCCCGTTCTTCTAGCAGGTCCTGGAATCGGGCGGCGATCTGGTCGTCGGAGATCTCCTTGAAGCCCGCCGTTGTTATCGAGGCGATGTTGGGGTAGATGTGGCGCAGCACGTCGGGCCCGCCGGTGCCGACATCCTCCTCCGAGGCGTCGAACAGTGCCTCGATCGCTACCTTGGTGGCCTGCTCCACCGTGAGGTCGGGACGGTAGCGCTTCTTAACCGAAGCGCGGGCATCCCTTCCTCCCGAGCCGGTGGCCCAGTACTCACTTTCCTCGTACCGGCCGCCGGTAATGTCGTATTTGAAGATGCGCCCGGCCCCGAGCCGCTCGTCGAAGCCGGCGAACAAGGGCACCACCGCCAGGCCCTGCATGGCCATCGGCAGGTTGGCGCGGATCATCTGTCCGAGTTTGTTGGCCTGGCCTTCCAGGCTCAAGCGCTCGCCCTCGATTTTCTCGTAATGCTCCAGTTCGGTTTGAAACAGCTTGGTCATCTCGATAGCGGGGCCGGCGGAACCTGCAATGGCGACCGCAGAGAGGCGATCGGTCTTAAAGACTTTCTCGATGGAGCGGTGCGCGACCGAGTAGCCCTCCGTGGCGCGCCGGTCGCCGGCGATCATTACCCCTCCGGAGTGCTTGAGCGCCACGATAGTCGTCCCGTGGGGCGCCTCAGGTTGCCCGCATTGCTCAATTTTGGGGAGTAATTCGGAGTTGCTGCTGCGCAGAAAGGCGCTGAACGAAGATGGGTCCACGTCCGCGCGTGGACTTGAATTAAAAGGGAAATTGGGCATGTCCATCAAGGCATTGTAGCCGCTAACCGCCGAGTCCCGGCGCGGGACTCGTGAAGGCCGCCTACGACTTACTGGCCGCCTTTTTGTACGTAGGAACGAACGAACTCCTCGGCGTTTTCCTCGAGAACCTCGTCAATGTCCGAGATGAGCTGGTCAACCGTCTCGGCGCTGCGGTCTTGGGACTTGGGGGGATTTTGTACCGCTTCTTCCGAGTCGCGCTCGGTGGACCGGCGGACCCGCTTGCGTTCCTCTGCCATCTAGTGCATCACCTCCACGCCATTGTAGCCGTCCCAAGCTCGATGTGTTCGACAAACTGCTGCGTTGTGGGGTTTTAGGACTGTAGGCGCTCCAGCAGCTCCGCCGCATCGGCGGACTCGTCGATCAAAGCGCCGATCCCGGCCCGGGTGCCTTTCAGCGGCTCCAGCATCGGCACCTTCCGCAGCGAATCGCCGTCGATGTCGAAGATAATCGCATCCCAGGACGCGGCGGTAATCTGTGAGGAGAACTTCCTCAGGGCGCTTCCGCGGAAAAATGCCCGCGTGTCGGAGGGCGGGTAGCTCACCGCACGCTGAACCTGCTCCTCGGTGGCGATCAAATCAATTTGGCCGGAGTCAACCAACCGGTAATAGATGCTGCGATCGGGCCGGATGTCGTGGTACTGAAGGTCCACCAGCGCCAGCTTAGGGTCGGACCACTTGAGGCCCTTGCTCTGCCGGTAGTCCTGGATCGTCTGGTACTTAGCCACCCAGTCCAGCTGGTTGCCCAGCGACATCGGGTCTTGCTCCAGCGCCGTCAGCACCTGTTCCCACCGTGAGAGAACGCTGGAGGTTACGTCGGCGGTGTCCTGGTCGGCCACGTACTTTTTTGCCCAGGACAGGTACTCCCACTGCAGGTCTATGGCGGTGACGGTACGGCCGTCGGCGAGTTCGAAGGCGGCGGTACAGGTGGGGTCCTGTGAGATCTTCTTCAGCGCCTTCACCGGATCCTCGATGCGTAGGTCGGCCGTGATAAAGGCATCCTCGATCATCGACAGCACCAGGGCGGTGGTGCCGGTCTTGAGGAAGGTAGAGATCTCGCTCATGTTCGCGTCGCCGATGATCACGTGCAGCCGCCGGTACTTTTCTGCGTCGGCGTGGGGTTCATCACGGGTGTTGATCAGCGGTCTGCGAAACGTGGTCTCCAGCCCCACCTCGACCTCGAAGAAGTCGGCGCGTTGCGAGATCTGGTAATCAACATCCTCACTGGCCGAGCTTCCTTCCGACCCCACTTTTCCGGCGCCGGTGAACACCTGGCGGGTAACCAAGAACGGGGTAAGCATCGATACTATGCTGCCGAACGCAGTTGCTCGATCCATCAGGTAGTTCTCGTGGCAGCCGTAGGAGTTGCCCTTGCCGTCGGAGTTGTTCTTGTAGGTCAGGATCCGGCTGCCGGGCGGCAGACTGCGGCCGGCAGCCTCCATGCTGTCGGCAAGAATTCTCTCTCCCGCCTTGTCGTGGATGACCAGGTCCAGGGCGTTGCTGCACTCCGGGGTGGAGTACTCGGGATGGGCGTGATCCACGTAGTAGCGGGCTCCGTTTTCCAGGATCACCGAGACGAGGCCCCCATCCTCCTCCAGCAGGTCCAGGTCGGCGCGCGGATACGGCCCGCGTGCATCGCGCAGAGGGGTTTCCTGGTCGTAGTCCCAGCGCACCCGCTTCAGTCGCGGGGATACGTAGGAGTTGATCAGCAGGGACGAGGCGAAGATCGGGTTTTGATCCTCTCCGCCCCGGCTGATGATGCCGTATTCGGTTTCGATGCCCATTACCTTCGGTATCGCCACCTGGGTTCCTTTGGCTTAATCCGGCACCTTTGGGTGCGGGTTCTTAAAGTTGGCTGGTTTCGCGTCGTGACCCCCCTAGCCTAGCCGGGGTACCGGTCGTATGGGGAACTTTGTACGGGCTGGTCTGCGCGGGAAACTACAGGTACTGACCGGTTTGAATCTGTTCGATCGACCGCATCTCGGTCTTCTTCTGATCGCTGACCAGCGTTCGCACGAAGACGATACGCTCGCCCTTCTTGCCCGAGATGCGTGCCCAGTCGTCCGGGTTGGTGGTGTTGGGCAGATCCTCGTTCTCCCGGTACTCCTGGTGGATCGACTCAATCAGGTCCTCGGCCTGTATGCCTCGCTCACCGTTGGAGAGGAAGCGCTTGATGGCGATCTTTTTGGACCGCCGGACGATGTTCTCGATCATCGCACCGGAGGCGAAGTCCTTGAAGTACAAGATCTCCTTGTCCCCGTTGGCGTAGGTCACCTCCAGGAACCGATTCTCGTCGGCAACCGAGTACATTTCGTCCACGGTGGCGTCGATCATCGACGTGATGGCCTCGTCGATTCCGCCGTGCTGCTCGGTCTCTTTGTGACTGATCGGAACGTCGGACTTGAGGTACTTGGCGAAAATGGCCCTCGCCGCTTCCGAGTTGGGACGTTCGACTTTGACCTTCACATCCAGGCGGCCCGGCCGCAGGATTGCCGGGTCGATCAGGTCCTCGCGGTTGGAGGCTCCGATGACTATCACGTTGCGCAGCTGCTCGACGCCGTCGAGCTCCGAGAGCAGCTGGGGAACGATGGTGGTCTCCACGTCGCTGGAGATGCCCGAGCCGCGGGTGCGAAACAGCGACTCCATCTCGTCGAAGAACACGATCACCGGGACGCCCTGAGTGGCCTTGTCCTTAGCCCGCTGGAAAATAGTGCGGATTTGCCGCTCGGTCTCGCCGACGTACTTGTTGAGCAGCTCGGGACCCTTGACGTTTAGGAAGTAGGCGCGCACGTCCTGGCGGCCGGTGACCTCTTGGGTCCGTTTGGCCAGCGAGTTGGCGACGGCTTTGGCGATCAGCGTCTTGCCGCACCCGGGGGGACCGTACAGCAGCACGCCCTTGGGCGGCGGCAGCTGGTAGTCGGCGAAAAGGTCCGAGTACAAAAAGGGGAGTTCGACCGCGTCGCGCAGCGCCTCGATCTGTTCGTCAAGACCGCCGATGGCGTCGTAGCCGAGGTCGGGAACCTCCTCCAGGATGAGCTCCTCGACCTCCAACTTGGGCAGCTTTTCGAGAAGGTAGCCGGACCTCGGATCCAAAAGAACCGAGTCGCCGGCGTGAATTCCCGTGTCCAGCAAAGCTGCGGACAACGAAACCACCCGTTCATCGTCGGTGTGGGTCAGCACGATGGCGCGGTCGTTGCCCAGAGTTTCCTTAACGACCGCGACGTCACCCTGCCGGTCGTAGCCGGTCACCTTCACAACGTTGAGGGCTTCGTTGAGCATGACCTCCTGACCTTTGAGAGCGGAGCTCAGATCCACGTCGGGGGCGACGTTAACCCTTAGTTTGCGCCCGCCGGTGAAGACGTCGGCGGTGCCGTCGTCGGAGAGGCTCAAAAAGACTCCGTAACCGGAGGGGGGAGCGGACAGCTTGTCCACCTCCTCCTGCAGGGTGGCCAACTGCTCGCGTGCCTGTGTGAGCAGGGTAGCCATACGCTCAGATTGGTTCTTGGAGCGATCTGCCTCGCCGCGTACCTGCTGTAGCTGGCTCTCGAGCTTGCGGATTTTCAGCGGAGCATCGCGCAGCTTGGACCTCAAGACCGAGGACTCTTGCTCCAGTTCCTTGATATGCATCTGGAGTTCGCCGACCTCTTGTTCGAAGGCGGCTATCCTGCGCTCAAACTCAGGTGTTCCACGCATATTCAGGCCCATCCCTTAAGTAAAGCACCGGGCAAAGGTGAGCATTTGCTACTCTCCCAAGTATAGGGGTCTCGGGCCTCCTTACCCACCTTTGTTCGCATCGTTTACCGTTACAAATGCTGTCAGTCCACCGGGGTTTCGGGTACCTCCATCAACCTGGCGAGAGTCAAAAAGCCCGTGTGGGCGACCATGCGATGGTCGGGCCGCACCGAGGGTCCTTCCACGTGCCAGGTCCGGGTCAGGGTTTCCTGTGTCCAAATCGACGTCCACGCCGGGTCGGCCCTCATCTGTTCGGTCAGTGTGTGCACCTGCAGAATCGTGGGCAGGTAGCAAACCAAAATCCCGCCGGGCCGCAGCGACTGTTTCACCTGCGGCAGAGCGCGGTGCGGCTCGGGAAGGTCTAGCACGCACCGGTCCACCTCGAGCGTATCGATCGTTTCGTAGATGCTGCCCATCCTCAGATCCAGGTTTGGCGTTGGACCCAAAAATGCCTCGATGTTTTGCCGGGCGCGCTCGGCAAAATCTTCGCGCCACTCGTAGGCGGTCACCTTTCCTCCGGCGCCAACGGCCCTCAACAAGGCGATGGTCGTTGCTCCGGAGCCGATTCCCGCTTCCAGCACCCGCGCTCCGGGGTATATGTCGGCCTGCATGAGGATCATGGCGACGTCTTTGGGGTAGATGACCTGGGCGCCGCGCGGCATCTTGAGCACGAAGTCCGCGTACGTGGGCCGCATGACGCTCAGCCGCTCACCTCCGGTGGAGGTGACGGTGGAGCCGTCGGAGAATCCTAGGATCTGGTCGTGCTGCACTATGCCTCGATGGAAATGAAAAGAGGCTCCCGCACGCAGCGTCAGCAGGTAGCGGCGCCCCCGTTTGTCGGTGAGCAACGCCTTGTCCCCGGGCTCGAAAATCACTGCCGCAGTATGAAGCATCTGTGCGGGTGCGGCTGGCCGGCCGGAAAAGAAAGAGCCGGGACCAGTCGGGTCCCGGCTCTTTCTTTGGTACTTGGTCCGCTTAGCTGGATACTCCCGAATAAGCCATGGAGGATGCCTCTTCCGGCGTCTCGGCGAGGGCTCCGCAGCAGGTCTCCATGAGCAGGCGAGTCACTACGTAAGGGTCCATGTTCGCGTTGGGCCGGCGGTCCTCCAGGTATCCCTTCCCCGCCTTGGCCACCGCGTGCGGGATTCTGATCGATGCGCCTCGGTCGGAGGTTCCGTAGCTGAAGGAGTCGAACTTCTGCGTCTCATGCAGCCCGGTCAGGCGGTCCTGGATGCCGTCGCCGTAGTGCCTCACGTGGCTCATCGGGTCCTTCCCAAGCGCCTCGCAGGCGGTGACGATCGCATCCCAGCTCTCGCGGGTCCCTTTGGTCGAGAAGTTGGTGTGGGCTCCGGCGCCGTTCCAGTCCCCGGGGACCGGCTTGGCTGCGAGAGTGACGAAGACCTCGTGGGCCTCGGCGATGCGGTAGAGCATCCAGCGGCCCATCCAAATGTGGTCGCCGATGGTCGGCGCGCCGAGCACGCCCATCTGGAACTCCCACTGCGCCATCATGACCTCGGCGTTGGTGCCTTCGATGGCCAAACCGGCCTTCATGCAGGCCAGCGTGTGGGCCTCGACGATATCGCGGCCCACCATCTTCTGGCCGCCAACTCCACAGTAGTAGGGCCCCTGCGGCGCCGGGAACCAGCCGCCGGGTAGCGGCCAGCCGAGCGGACGTCCATCCTTCATGAAGGTGTACTCCTGCTCGATGCCGAACAGCGGCTCCTGGTCGGCGTACTTGTTGGCCGTCTCGACGCAGGCGCGCCGGGTGTTGGTCGGGTGCGGCGTGCCGTCGGGAAGGAATACCTCGCAAAGCACCAGGATGTTGTCCTCGCCGCGGATGGGATCCGGGCAGATGAAAACCGGTTCTAGGACGCAGTCGGAACTGTCTCCGGGCGCCTGGTTGGTGCTCGAGCCGTCAAAGCTCCAAGTCTGGGGAGTTTTCCCGTCGGCGATGATGCGCGTCTTGTTGCGCACCAGCGCGGTCGGTTGCGTTCCGTCGATCCAAATGTATTCGGCCTGATAACTCAAGTCGCTTCTCTCCTCGGTGTTTTGGGTGCGACCCTGAGACGGCCGGACCCTCTGGTCAGCTGAAATTCGAGCTTAGCAGCGCCGTGTTACGGATTTGTTGCGCGAGCACCCGGTGTTGGGGGGGGGTACCGGCTGCGGCCGTCTAGTTATAACCTTTAAGTGACAGCCGAGGCGTAACTCGGGCCGGACCGGACTCCGCGTAACCGGGTCTTAACAATTCGGCAAACGACTCGAAACATTGTTGGATTAATGTCCCGACAGTCGGTAAAAGCCGGTGGTTTCGGTTTTGCGCAGCGACATCGAACCGCCCGTCGGAACGAGGATTGGCGAGGAAACCTGAAGAGGAGGAAAACCATGAGCCACGTGGAGCAAAAAGACGCCAAAGGGGTCCTTGATCTCGTAAAGAAGGCGGGGGTCGAGATGGTCGACATCCGCTTCTGCGACGTTCCCGGCCTCATGCACCACTTCAGCATGACTCCCGAGGGGCTAAACGAGGAGAGCTTTAAAGAAGGTTTCGGGTTTGACGGCTCCTCGATCCGGGGTTTTCAGAAGATTCACGAGTCCGACATGATCTTGTTCCCGGATCCGTCGACCGCCTTTTTGGACCCGTTTCTCAAGACGCCGACCCTGGTCATCAACTGCTTCATCGGAGACCCGGTAACCGGTGAGTCCTACTCCCGCGACCCGCGCTTTGTGGCCAAAAAGGCCGAGGATTACCTGGCCTCTAGCGGTATCGCCACTCACTCGTTTTGGGGGCCGGAAGCCGAGTTCTACATGTTCGACGATGTTCGCTTCGACCAGACGCAGAACTCCGGCTACTACTTTTTGGACTCGGTGGAAGGCATTTGGAACTCGGGCGCCGAGATCGAGGGAGGCAACAAGGGTTACAAGCCCCGCCACAAGGAGGGCTACTTCCCGGTTCCCCCGATGGACCAGTACCAGGACCTGCGCTCCGAGATGGTGCTGAACCTGCGTAAGGTGGGGATCAACGTGGAGGTCCACCACCACGAGGTGGGCACAGCCGGCCAGTCCGAGATCGATTTGGGCTATGGTCCGCTTCTGAAGATGGCCGACGCCCTGATGCTTTACAAGTACGTCGTCAAGAGTACCGCTATGTCACACGGCAAGAGCGTGACGTTTATGCCCAAGCCGATCTTCGAGGACAACGGTTCCGGCATGCACGTTCACCAGAGCTTGTGGAAGGACCAGGAGCCGTTGTTCTACGGGCAGGAGTACGCCAACCTGTCGCCCATGGCGCTCAACTACATCGGAGGCATCCTCAAGCATGCCCCGGCGCTACTGGCCTTCTGCGCTCCGAGCACCAACTCGTACAAGCGTCTCGTGCCCGGTTTCGAAGCCCCGGTGAACCTGGTGTACTCGCAGCGCAACCGCTCCGCCGCGGTGCGGATTCCCCTGTACTCCAAGTCGCCGAAGAGCAAGCGGATCGAGTTCCGGTGTCCGGACCCGTCCTGCAACCCGTACTTTGCGTTTGCCGCGATGCTCATGGCGGGCCTGGACGGTATCAAGAACAACATCGAGCCGATCGAGCCGGTCAACCGGGACATGTTCGAGCACGACGAGGGCGGTGCAGGCGTTCCAACCGTTCCGACCACGCTGGAGGGCGCGCTGGACGCTTTGGAGGAAGACCACGACTTCCTGCTCACCGGCGGGGTGTTTACTGAGGACTTGATCGACATGTGGCTGGATTACAAAAGGGAAAGCGAGGTGCAGGCTCTGAACACTCGCCCGCACCCCTACGAGTTCCACATGTACTACGACATCTAGCTACCGTCTGCGGTAGCGGTTAGTGATCGGCAGTCGCCGGTCTCGCCCGAAGGCCCGCCTGGTGATCTTGACGCCGGGCGGCGCCTGCCGGCGCTTGAACTCGGCCCGATCGACCATAGAGGCGACCGAAACCACCACATCGCGGTCGAAGCCCTGCTCGACGAGCTCTTCTATCGACAGGTGCCCTGCGATGAGGCCGTCGAGGATCGGGTCCAGGACTTCGTAGGGAGGCAGCGCGTCGGTGTCCAGTTGATTTGGCGCCAGCTCGGCGGTCGGGGGCCGGCGAATGATCTCGTCAGGTATGAGCTCGGTGTCCCGGTTGCGCCAGTCGGCCAGCTGGTACACCAGGGTCTTGGGAACGTCCTTTAGCGCGGCGAAGCCGCCGACCATGTCGCCGTACAAGGTGGCGTAGCCGACCGCCAACTCCGATTTGTTGCCGGTGGACAGAACAATGCGGCCGGTCAAGTTGGACACGGCCATCCACAGGGCGCCGCGAATGCGCGACTGCAGGTTCTGGTCGGCCACCCCGGGCTCATCTTGCGGGAAGTCGACCTCCAGCGTCTTGCGCATTGCATCGAGGGCAGTCCCTATCGGCATAGTCACCAGCTCGATGCCCAGGTTGTGGGCCAGCTGTTTGGTGGTCTGGATACTCTGAGGTGAGGTGAACTCGCTGGGGTTGGAAATCCCCAGAACGTTTGGCGCCCCCAGGGCGTCCACGGCGATGGCGGCGGTTAGGGCGGAGTCGATACCGCCGGACAGACCCACAATCGCCTGGCGAAACGAGTTCTTGTGCAGGTAGTCCCTCACTCCGGTGACCAGCGCGCAGTAGACCTCTTCTGACGGGGACATCACTTCGGCGACACGGACGTCTAAGGGGGCATGGTCGGCGTGTTCAAGCTGAGCAAGGTTCATAACCGCTACGGTTTCGGGTTCAAATCGGGCCAGATCGGCGATCTCCGCGTCCAGGACGGGGGCGCTCTCGGGATCGAAATCAAAGGTGAGCAGCTCCTCGGTAAACTGCGCTGCTCTGGCCGCGAGCGACCCGTCGGCGTTGACTATGCAGGACTGGCCGTCGAACACGACCTCGTCGGCTCCGCCCACGCAATTCACGTAGGCGATCGTGAGACCGTTTTCGCGGGCCCGCCGGGACAGCATATCCAGCCGCTCGCGACCCTTTCCGGCGTGGTAAGGGGAAGCGTTGATATTGACTACCAGCGAGGCTCCGGCGGCCGCGCAAGCTCGGTGTGGGCCGTTTTGTACCCACAGGTCTTCGCATACCGTGACGCCGAAGGTGACGGCGTCGATGGAGCCCAGCACGACCTCGCTGCCTCGGCTGAAAAATCGCCGCTCGTCGAATACCCCGTAGTTGGGCAGGTGCCGCTTGTGGTAAACGCCCTGCACCCGGCCGTTGGTCAAGAAGGCCGCGGCGCTGTACAGCCGTCCCTCCGATCGATCGACGCAACCGACGATGGCGGTGATTCCGTCGGTAGCCTCCGCAACGGACTCGAGCGCTCGGCGGCTGTCGGCGACAAAAGCCGCGCTTAGCAGCAGATCGTCGGGCGGATAACCGGTTATGACCAGCTCCGGGAAGGCGACGAGGTCCCCACCCTGCGCCCTGGCGCCGGCTATGGCGCGCTTGAGCATGGAGGCGTTGCCCTCCAGGTCCCCGATGGTGGGGTTTACCTGAGCCAAGCAGAGGCGAATCATGCGTTTAGGTTACACAGTCGGGGGGGGGGGGGGCCCCCCCCCACCTCCCCCCATTTGGCTGCGCCTGCACTTACGCGGGCAGCTCTACTACCATCCTGCAACCGTGCGAGGCGTCCGTATCCACTTTGATGCTGCCCCGATGCAGCTCCACTATCCAGCGGGCGATCGCCAGCCCCAACCCTGTTCCCCCTTGGGTGGAGGAGCGGGCCGCGTCGGACCTGTAGAACCTCTCGAAAACCTTGGAGGCATCCGCCTCCGGTATGCCCGGTCCCTGGTCGGTCACGGCAAGCGTTAGGCCGAAGTCGCTTCGGTGGGCCGACACTGTGACCAGAGCCCCGGCAGGGGAGTGCCGTATGGCGTTTTCGATAAGGTTGGCCAGGACCTGGTGAATGCGTTCCGGGTCGGCGTCTGCAGTGAGGTCTTGCGGGGTGACCACCACTTCCAGCTCGACGTCTTGGGAGTGCATCCTCGCCTCCCGCGCCGCCTGCTCCAGCAGATCGGCGACCGGGAATACGCTGCGTTGCAGCGGTACGGCCCCCGACTCCAGGCGCGACAGGTCCAGCAGCTGACTGACCAAGCGGCCCAACCGTTGAACCTGCTCCAGCATGGTGCCGAAGATCTGCGGATCCGGGGAGTCGACCCCGTCGATCAGGTTTTCCAACATCGCCTGTAAGGCACTGATGGGAGTGCGCAGTTCGTGGGAGACGTTGGCCACGAGGTCGCGGCGCATTCGGTCGACCTCGGCCAGCTCGGAAGCCATGGTGTTGAAGGCTCGGGCGAGCTCGCCCACCTCGTCCCTGGAAGTGGCGGTCACCCGGCTGGAATAGTCGCCCCTGGCCATACTCTTGGCCGCTGCGACCATCTCGCGCAGCGGCGAAGTCATGCCGTGAGCCAAGAACTGCACCATCAGCAACGAAAGCGCGCCGGAGCCGATCGCCACCAGAGCCAGGGGCATGCCGGCCCGAAGCCCCAGGGTGTGACCAACGGCGGTAACCGCCACCGAGGCGACGATCACGACGCCGAGCTTGATTTTTATGGACGAGAGCGGATCGAGCGGTCTCAAGATCCTTTGGATTCTAAGGAATCCACCGGCGCTTCGACCGCGTATCCGACGCCGTGGACGGTGCGCAACAGATCCGAGCCGAGCTTGCGCCGCAGGGCCCCGACGTGGGAGTCGACTGTGCGCCCTCCAAAGCTTTCCCGGTAGCCCCACACCTCGTTGAGCAGCTGATCCCGGCTGAACACCACCCCCGGTTTGGAGGCCATGGTGAACAGCAGCTCGAACTCTATAGGTGTGAGGTGGATGACCTCGCCGGCGAGCTTTACCCGCCGCCGGGCCGGATCGACCTCTAGTTGACCGATTAGGAAGGCGGTGTCCGGGGCCGGCGTGAAGCGCTGTGCCCTTCGCAGCAGCGCCCGCACCCGCGCCACCAGCTCGCGAGGGCTGAACGGTTTGGTCATGTAATCGTCGGCGCCCATTCCCAGTCCCACGAGCATGTCGGTTTCGCCGTCCCTGGCGGTGAGCATCAGCACCGGTATGGGCCGGTCTTTTTGGATGCGCCGGCAGACTTCGAGTCCGTCGAAGCCGGGCAGCATGACGTCAAGGACCACCAGGTCCGGCCGGGTTCTGTCGCACAGTGCGACACCGGATGGGCCGTCGTGGGCGATCTCAACCTTGAATCCCTCGCGCCGCAGCCGGGCGGCTACCGCCGCGGCGATGATCGACTCGTCCTCGATGACGGCGATGCTTGCCGAAGTCATGGGATAAGTCTAAGAAAGGTTTGTAGGTTGCGGTCGCGGACGGTGTTGAGATTTTGTAGAGATTGCCGGCTGGCTGCCTACTTGGAACGCCGCTCCTACGCCGTTGCCTCTGCGATCAATTCGGCCGCTTCCCGGGTCGACAGCTGCTCCAGCTCGATTTTTGCCGCTACCGCCTCTACCGCCCCCTCCAGCCGTTTGGCGCCGGATTCCTCGCCGATATGCCTGAGCAGCATCGCCGCCGACAGGATCGCACCGACCGGGTTGGCCAGGCCGGTGCCGGCGATGTCGGGCGCCGAGCCGTGGACCGGCTCGAACATGGAGACTTTGCCGGGGTGGAGATTGGCGCTGCCCACGTAGCCGATGCCGCCGACCAAGCCTGCCAGCAGGTCGCTGAGTATGTCGCCGAACAGGTTGTCGGTAACCACGACCTGGAATCGCTTGGGCTGGGTGACCATCAGTAGGCACGCCGCATCGATGTGCTGGTAGGCGGTTTGAACCTTCGGGTAGTTTTCGCCGACCTCCCTCATCATCCGCGCGTACAGGCCGCCGGCCCTCTCGAGCACGTTGGTCTTGTGCACCAAGGTCAGGGTTTGCTTGCGCTCGGCAGCTAGCTCGTAGGCGTAGGTGACGATCCGGCGCACCGCGGCCGCGGTGTTAAGCGAGACCTCCGTCGCCACCTCTTGTTCGGTGCCTTGGCCGGTTAACTCCCCGCGGCCGCAATACAGGCCCTCGGTGTTCTCCCGGACCACCACGACATCGATGTCCTCGGAGTAGACGGGGCTGAGCGAACTGGTCACGCCGCTCATTAGCCGGGCCGGACGCAGGTTTACGTACAGATCCAGCTCGCGCCTGAGTTTGAGCAGCAGGCCTTTCTCCAGGACCCCGGGCGGTACTCTGGGGTCGCCGACCGCCCCCAGGAGTATTGCCTCGTGACCGGACAGCCTGTGCAGGTCGTCGTCGCTCAATACATCGCCGGAGCGAAGGTATCGCTCGGCGCCCAGGTCGTAGTTGGTCACCTCAAGCGCAAAGTCTTCGGTATCGGCTACCGCGTCCAGGGCCATCAGGGCGCCCTCGGTTACCTCCGGACCGATGCCGTCACCGGGGATCACTGCAAGGCTGTGGTTTCTCATTTTTCCTCGGATTCTTCCCTCTAGAAGGAGGGAGCGATGTCGGCCGGCTTGTAGGTGCCCACGCTGGTGGCGCGGTTGACTGCGTTGAGAAAGGCTCGGGCGGAGGCCTCGACCACGTCGGTAGACACTCCGCGCCCTGTGTATATGGCACCATCCACCTCGACCTGCACGGAGACGTCTCCCACCGCGTCGGTGCCCGGAGTCACTGCGGCCACTTTGAACGAAACCAGCCGGCAGTTGATCCCGACGGCACGCTTTATGGCGCCGCAGGCGGCATCGATCATGCCGTCACCCTCGGCGGACTCCTCGTTGACCGTGTCCCCCATGCGCACCCGGACCTTGGCCGTGGGGCTGGCGTGGGTGCCGCCGCGGACCTGGAACGACTCCAGGACGTAGGCATCGGGCGTCGTCGACATTTCGTCGGTAACCAGGGCAACCAGATCCGCCTCGGTCATCTCGATCTTGCGGTCTACCAGGTCTCTAAAGCGCTTCCAGGCTCTGTCCAGCTCCTCGCCGGTCAGGTCGTAGCCGAGGTCGCCGAGCGTCTTGGAGAAGGCGTGGCGGCCCGAGTGCTTGCCGAGCACGATGCGGTTGGACTCCCAGCCCACCGAGGTGGCGTCCATGATCTCGTAGGTGGTGCGCTCCATCAGCACGCCGTGTTGATGGATGCCCGCTTCGTGCGCAAATGCGTTGACCCCCACAATCGCCTTGTTGGGCGGCACCTGGTATCCGGTGAGCGCCGATACCAGGCGGGAGGTGCGTACGATCTGCCGGGTGTCGACTCCGGTGTAGACGTCCCCCATGGAGGCGCCCCGGGTCTGGATGGCCATGATGACCTCTTCCACCGAGCAGTTACCGGCGCGCTCGCCGATGGCGTTCATGGCGCCTTCGACTTGCCGGGCGCCTGCTCTTATTCCGGCCAGAGCGTTGGCGACGGCCAGCCCGAGATCCTGGTGCGTGTGGGTCGACCAGACGACGTCGTCGGCCCCCTCGACGTTGTCGATCAGATAACGGAACAGGTCGGCGTACTCGTGGGGCAGCGCGTAGCCTACGGTGTCGGGGACGTTGCAGGTGGTGGCGCCGGCCTTGATTGCCCCCTGGTACATTTTGGCCAGAAAATCGGGTTCGCTGCGGGTGGCGTCCTCCGCAGAAAACTCGACGTCACCGGTATACCCGGCCGCGCGCTCAACTCCCTCTACCGCCGCTGCGTAGACCTCGTCGGGGCTCATGTGCAGCTTCTTGTCCATGTGGATGTGGGAGGTGGCGATGAATACGTGAATGCGGGGCTTCTGTGCCTCCCGGATGGACTCCCAGGCCCGATCGATGTCCTTGGGGCTCATGCGGGCCAGCGCGCAGACGACCGGACCCTTGGTGGTCGAAGCCACTGCCGAGACGGCGTCGAACTCGGACTGCGAGTTAATGGGAAAGCCCGCTTCTATTACGTCTACTCCGAGGGTGGCCAGCTGTTGAGCGATTTCCACCTTCTCCTTGCCGGAGAGGTTGATGCCGGGGGATTGCTCGCCGTCTCGAAGGGTCGTATCGAAGATGCGTACTTGATCTGACATCGGGTTGCTCCTTTGAGGTTGAACTGGTTGAGGTGGTTAACGGCCCTGAGTCGCACCTTTTGCAGCAGCGACCCGAGCCGTCACAGCGCGAGTAACCGATCCAGTTCCAAAGGTAAGAGGTGCCCGGCGATGTCGTTCATCAGTCTTTTTTCAACCAGGGCATCATCGAGCGCAGCTTCCGCCCGACCTCTTCGATCGGATGCGTTGCCGCTGCTTGCTTGAGCTTGCCGAAGTTGGACGCGCCGGAGTCGGCCTCGGCGATCCACTCTTGGGCGAAGCTGCCGTTTTGCACATCGACGAGCAACTGGTCCATCGCTTCCCGGACCCCGTCGCCGATGACCCGATCGCCGCGCGTGAGGTCGCCGTACTCGGCCGTGTCGGAGATGGAGTCACGCATGTTGGCCAGGCCGCCCTCGTAAATCAGGTCGACGATCAACTTGACCTCGTGCACGCACTCGAAATAGGCGATCTCCGGTTGGTAACCGGCGTCGACGAGCGTCTGCCAGCCGTTTTGGATGAGCCGGGTGAGTCCGCCGCAGAGCACTGCCTGTTCACCGAACAGATCGGTCTCGGTCTCCTCGCGGAAGGTGGTCTCGATCAGGCCTGCCCGGGTGGCGCCGATCCCGTACGCGTAGGCCAGAGCCTTGGCCAGGGCCTGGCCGGAGGCATTTTGTTGAACGGCCACCAGCGCCGGAGTCCCTATGCCCTCCATGTAGGTCCGCCGTACCAAGTGGCCGGGACCCTTGGGAGCGATCATAAACACGTCGACGGTCTCGGGAGGCTTTATGGCGTCGAAGTGAATGCTAAAGCCGTGCGCGAACACCAGGGAATCGCCGTCGCCGAGGTGGGGAGCGACCGACTCCGCGTAGATGTCCTTGGCGGTCTGGTCCGGAACCAGCATCATGACGACCTCGGCCTCCTTGGCCGCTTGCGAGGTTTCCATGACCTTCAAACCGGCCTGCTCGGCCTTGGCCCAGGACGAGGAGCCTTCACGCAGCCCGACGCGCACATCGAAGCCCGACTCTTTTAGGTTCAGCGCGTGGGCATGGCCTTGCGAGCCGAACCCGATGATGGCTATGGGGTGGTCCTTTAGAACCTGTGGGTCGGCATCCTTCTCGTAGTACATCGTGGCCATGCTTTGCTGCCTCCTTTTAACCCGCGACCTTCAAGGTGCGGTCCTTGATCGACTTGGGGCCCCTGGACAGTGCCACGCGACCGGTCTTTACCAGCTCAATTATTCCGTACTCGGCCACCAGATCCTCAAATGCTCGCAGCTTGTTGGGATCTCCGCTGATCTCAACCGTCAGGCTCTCGGAGCCGACGTCGACGATCTTGGCCCGGAACACGTCGACGAGCTCGATGATACGGCTGCGCACTTTGTCCTGGGCCCGCACCTTGACCAGCATCAACTCGCGCTCGACCGAGGACTCCGGGTCGAGCTCGATGACCTTCAGCACGTTGATCAGCTTGTAAAGCTGCTTGGTCACGTGTTCCAAAGGACGTTCGGCCAGGTCGACGACGATAGTCATCCGGCTGATCTTGGGGGTCTCGGTGACCCCGACCGCCAAAGAGTGGATGTTGAACCCGCGCCGGGCAAACAATCCTGAAACCCGGGCCAGGACACCCGGCTTGTTCTCGACGAGAACGCTCATGGTGTGGCGCACTAAAGATCATCCTCCTCGTCTTGGGAGTACAGATGGTCGCCCTGTTCGTGCTGGACGTTGTCGGATTCGTACTCGGGGCCGAGGATGATGTCGTCGTTGGAGCTGCCGGCGGCGACCATCGGGTAGCACATCTCCCGGGGGTCGCAGCGGAAGTCGATGACCACGGGGCGATCGGTCACGCCGCGAGCCTTCTCGATGGCCGAGTCGACCTCTCCGGGGGATTCCACCCGCAGCCCGATGCAGCCGTAGGCTTCGGCGAGCTTGACGTAGTCGGGGATGTCCCAGCCGAACTCAACCTCGGAGTAGCGCTCGTTGTAGAACAGCTCCTGCCATTGGCGGACCATGCCCAGGTAGGCGTTGTTGATGATCGCGATCTTCACCGGGAGTTTTTCAACGGCCATGGTGGCCAGCTCCTGGCAGGTCATCTGGAAGCAGCCGTCGCCGTCTATGCACCAGACCTCGTCATCGGGCATGGCGACCTTGGCCCCCATCGCGGCCGGAGTACCGAATCCCATCGCACCGCTTCCTCCGGAGTTGATCCAGGTGCGCGGCCGTTTGAAGGGTATGAACTGCGATCCCCACATCTGGTGCTGGCCCACGCCCGCCGCGTAGATGGCGTTGCCGTCGGTGATCTGGGCCAGCCGCTCGATAACGTACTGGGGCTTGAGCGGTCCATCCGGCTTCTGGGTGTACTTGTACGGAAAGTTGCTCCTCCACTCGCTGACCGTGGAGCGCCACGCGGAGTAGTCGGGGGTTCCGTGCTTATGGTTGCTTTCTTTGACGGCGGGTATCAGCGCCTCGATCACGGCCTTGGCGTCGCCCACTATGGGGACGTCGGCCTTGCGGTTCTTGCCGATCTCGGCCGGGTCGATGTCCGCGTGGATGACCTTGGCGTCCGGTGCGAAGTGGGACAGCTTGCCGGTAACCCGGTCATCGAAGCGGGGGCCGATGCCGATCAACAGGTCGGCTTTTTGCAGAGCGGTAACCGGGGCGTACCCGCCGTGCATGCCCGGCATGCCCAGGCACAGATCGTGGTCGTCGGGTATGACTCCCCGGGCCATCAAGGTGGTGACCACCGGGATGCCGGTTAACTCGGCCAACTCGACGAGCTGTTGGGAAGCTCCGGCTTTGATGATGCCCCCGCCGACATACAGCACCGGCTTGGTCGCCTGGCTCATGAGCCGTGCGGCTTCGGCAATCTGGCGTTTATTGGGCTTGGTGACCGGCTGGTAACCGGGCAGATCGACCCGCTGGGCCGGCTTGTAGTTGATCTTGGACTGCAGTACGTCCTTGGGTATGTCCACCAGGACCGGGCCGGGGCGGCCGGTGCCCGCGATGTGGAAGGCTTCGGCAATTGTCTGGGCGATCTCGTCGGGGTCCATGATCAAAAACGTGTGCTTGGTGACCGGAGTCGCGATGCCGGTGATGTCGGATTCCTGGAAGGCGTCGAAACCGATGCCGGCCCGGTTGACCTGTCCGGTGATCGCGACAACCGGGATGGAATCCATGTGGGACGAGGCCAAACCGGTAATCAAGTTGGTGGCACCGGGGCCGGAGGTGGCCATGCAGACCCCAACTTTGCCCGACGCCTGTGCGTACCCGTCTGCCGCGTGGGCGGCCCCCTGCTCGTGGCGACAGAGGATGTGCTTGATCTTGGAGTCGATCAAGGGATCGTATGCAGGAAGGATCGCGCCCCCGGGGATGCCAAAAATATGCTCCACCCCCACCGCTTCGAGCGCTTGGAAGAGGGCCTGCGCCCCGGTGATCTCGCTCATGTGACTATTTCACTCCTATCGGTTCTCAAAACTCGTAAGTGTTCCAGACTCCGCGGCCAAGCGGCCGAATAAGCGCGCGGTGCTTAATCAACGGCCTGTGACTCGTCGGGTAGAGGACCTTAGACGTTCCGGGAAACAAAAAACCTCTCCGGTAGAGAGGTTTCGTAGCGCCGCCGGAAGTTTCAGGCGCGCGCTACCGCAGTACGAGTACTAGGACGGGATGTCCCGCTGGATTCCTTTCCAAATCGTACCGCGCCACTGACAGACTCCTGTTCGTTACCTTGTCAATCATCTTCCTCCACGCCCGGGGGGCTGTCAAGCGTAGAGCCGCGCTCCGGGCCGCGTTATGCTCGTGTTTTCTTGCGCCTTCTTTCGTGAGGGAGAGATGACAATGACCGACCAGCCGAACCTTAAGCCCCGCAGCAGCGACGTGACCGAGGGCCCCAAGCGGGCGCCGGCTCGAGCGATGCTGCGCGCGGTAGGCATGGGCGACGACGATTTTCGCAAGCCCATTGTCGGCGTGGCCTCCTCCTGGAACGAGGTCACGCCCTGCAACCTGCACCTGGATAAGCTGGCCGACCGCTCCAAGGCCGGTGTGCACGAGGCCGGCGGCTACCCGCTGGAGTTCACCACCATCGCGGTGTCCGACGGCATCTCGATGGGGACCGAGGGCATGCGCGCTTCGCTGATCTCCCGGGAGGTGATCGCCGACTCGGTGGAGCTAGTCGTGCATGCGGAGCGACTGGACGCCACTGTGACGATCGCCGGTTGCGACAAGAGCTTGCCGGGCATGGTGATGGCGGCGGTTCGGCTGGACCTCCCGTCTGTGTTTCTGTACGGGGGCACGATTATGCCCGGACGTTTCCGGGGCAAGGACGTGACCATCCAGGACGTGTTCGAAGGCGTCGGCGCCCATGCCTCCGGCCGTATGAGCGATGAGGACCTGCACGAGCTCGAATCCAACGCCTGCCCGGGCGCCGGCTCGTGTGCGGGCCACTACACCGCCAACACCATGGCGGCGGCGGTGGAGGCCATGGGCCTGTCGCTGCCGGGAAGCGCCTCGCCCCCGGCCATCTCCGAGCGCCGGGCCGATTTCGCCTTCCAGTCCGGCGTGGCCGTAGTGGAGCAGCTAAAGCGGGGAGTGACCGCCCGGGATATCGTGACCCGCCAATCCATCGAGAACGCCATCGTGTGCGTCATGGCCACCGGAGGCTCGACCAACGCGGTCTTGCATCTGCTGGCGATTGCCCACGAGGCCGGCATCGATCTGGACATAGACGACTTCGACAAGATCTCCCGGCGCACACCGCATGTGGCGGACTTGCGGCCGGGCGGGCGGTTCGTTATGGCGGACTGGGACCGGGTCGGCGGGGTACAGGTGGTTATCCGGCAGCTGCTGGAGGCTGACCTGTTGCACGGCGATGCCTTGACGGCCAACGGCAAGACTCTGGCCGAGAACGCCGAAGGAGCGCCGGACCCGGACGGCGAGGTGCTGCGGCCTCTGTCCAAGCCGATCCATCCGACCGGGGGCACGGTGATTCTCAAGGGAACTTTGGCTCCGGAAGGTTCGGTGTGCAAGGCGGCCGGGCTGGACGGTGCGGACGTTTTCAAAGGCCGCGCGCGGGTCTTCGACTCCGAGGACGAGGCGTTCGAGGCGGTGGTAGGCGGCGAGATCCACGCCGGCGATGTGGTCGTTATCCGTTACGAGGGACCCAAGGGCGGCCCCGGCATGCGGGAGATGCTGGCGGTGACCGGAGCAATCTTTGGGGCCGGCTTGGGCAAGGACGTAGCGCTGTTGACCGACGGCCGCTTCTCCGGGGCGACGCACGGGTTCTCTATCGGCCACGTCGCGCCCGAGGCACTCGACGGCGGGCCGATCGCCCTGGTCAAAGAGGGCGACGAGATCGTGCTCGATATCCCCAACCGCGTTATCGATCTGGTGGTGGACGAGCAGGAGCTGCAGGTCAGGCGCAAGGCGCTCACCCATCCGCCCGCGCGCTACCCGACCGGGGCACTGGAGAAATATGTTCGTACCGTCGGCACGTCGGCCCGGGGAGCGGTAACCACCACCTTCGTGCACAGGTAGCGCGCTCCGAGCTACCGGCTGTCACAGGTAGCGGCTAGTCTGGGCGCATGACCGATGAGACGGCGCTGAATTCAACTGCGGCCCGGCCGCAGGACGAGCGGGACCAGGCCGAGAAGCCGGCCGTTGAGGTCCGTCGCTCGGCGCGCCGACACAAGACGGTCTCCGCCCGTATGTGCGACGGCAAGCTCGTCGTCTACCTACCGGCTCGGATGTCGCAGGCGGAGGAGCGGCATTGGGTTGACGAGATGACCCGTCGCTTCCAGGCCCGCAACAAGCGTCGGCAGCTAAATTCCGACGGCGCTTTGCGCCGGCGCGCCCTGGAGCTAAACCGTCGCTATTTCGACGGAGTGCTGAGGTGGGAGTCGTTGGAGTACGTCACCAACCAGTCCTCCCGCTGGGGATCGTGTTCACCCGACAGCGGCACGATTCGAATATCGAGCTGGGTTGCCGATATGCCGGTATGGGTGCGCGACTACGTAATCGTGCACGAGCTTGCGCACCTGGCCGTACCCAACCACTCAAGCGAGTTCTGGGAACTTGTGTACCGGTACCCGCTGTGCGAGCGGGCGCGTGGATACCTAATCGCCAAAGGCCATGAGGAAGACCCGGCCGAATAAAGCTCTACGCGTGGCCGCGTTTTTCCATGGCCCCGATCAGAAGTACCGCCACTACTACCGCCACGATGAGCGCTATAATGGTTCCGAGCCCCAGGAGACTGGCGACGAGTCCTCCTGCGAAGGATCCGGCCATGCCCAGCAGGGCAGTCATCGGCAGGCTGAGATCCTGCGGACCCTTTTTTATGGCCCGCGCAATCGCACCGATGATCAGGCCGCCGATGATGAAGGCGATGAAGTCTCCGATACCCATTTCTGTGCCCCCCTTGCTTTGTCGCGTTTTTGTCGCGGTTGGCGGCGCCGGCTACCCTTCCTTTCGTTTCCAGGAAGCCTTGCGCTTGGGCGTAATCCTAATCTGTGGTTGCCGATTCCCATCACCCGGGGAGACGACCGCGGCCACGCCGTGCACCAGCACACCCCATTTGGGCTGCCCGTGGAACAACACGGCCACCCGCGGGTTGCGGTTGATATTGCGCAACTTCACGGAACCATCCTGGGTCTCGAACCACAGCGCACCGCCTTCGACGCGCATGCCCACCGGGGCCGAGTGAGGGAAGCCGTCGGCGCCGATCGTGCTCAGCACGGCTACTCCCTTCATACGTTCGAGCTCCCAGTCCTCGAACTGCACTGCAGAATCAGCCACGTAACCTCCTTGTCGGCTCGGCGCTCAGGTGTTGCGGGCGATTATTTCCACCTCGTTGCCCTCGGGGTCGTCGACGTAGAAGGTACGCACATCCTTTAGTACCGGGTGAACGCCCTGTCGAACCTGAAGACCCTCCTGCTTGCACCGTTCTTCGAGCTCAGCGTAGCGATGCGCAGCCACGGCAAACGCCAGGTGATGCAGAACCCGGGAGGGCTTGTCGGCGGGAAACGAGGACCCGACGTCCGGGTGCGGCATGAGCACGATCATCTCGGGCACCCCCGCCGGTCCCTCGCCGGCGCTTAGAAACTTGGCCTGGAAGTCGGGCTCGGAGATTAGTTGCAAGCCGAAGACGTCCCGGTAAAAGGCCAGGGTCCGCTCGGGGTGATGGGTCCACAGGACGATTTCGGCCAGACCTAACACCGGGCGGTCCTCAAGGCTCGACATGGGCGCGGCCGGTCCTTAGGTGCATTTGGCGTGGCCGCAGTCGCACGCGTGTGCCTTGTGATTTTCTTTAGTGCCGTGACGTTGGCAGTAGTCACTGCAAAAACCGTCCTCCCTAGCCTCGCATTTGCACCCTTCGTGTCCGCACTTTTGAGCCATCCTTGCCTCCTCTAGGCCGCCGGAGCGGCCGTGTGGCGTCAACGATACGACTGATCGATCACTACGGTGTATACCATCCACAGCCGCGCGGATGACACAGGCTTGCATCCAAAAGGCTTGTTTTAGGTAATCTGGTGCCATGCCAGCAGAAACTTTGAAGATAGGCGTCTCCCAGTGCCTCGTCGGTGACGCCGTCCGCTACGACGGGGCCGACAAGCTCAACCACGCCGTGGTGGACCGTCTAGGGATGCATTTCGAGCTCGTGCCGGTCTGCCCGGAGGTGGAGGCCGGTATGGGCGTTCCGCGGGAAACCGTGCAGTTGGAATCCTCCGAGTCAGATCTGCGGATGGTCGGAACTTCGTCGGGCGCCGACTACACCGATACGATGCAGGGTTACGCGATTGAACGGGTGGATGAGCTGTCCGATGCGCAGCTTCGGGGCTACGTGCTCAAGAGCCGTTCGCCCAGCTGCGGCTTGGACGTAGCGGTCCAGGGAGAGGGCGGTTCGACATCGAAAGGTCTTTTCGCTGCAGAGCTGATCAAGGCGTTGCCCGGTCTGCCCGCTGTGGAGGAAACGGACCTGGCCGACGAGGCCAAGCTGCAGAACTTCGTCGAGCGCATGTTTGCCTACGACCGGCAGATGACGTTCATGAGCCAGCCGCGTAGCGTCGGCCAGCTGGTTATGTCCCACGCTCAGGCCAGGTTGCAACTAGAAGCACACTCCGCCGATGCCCACGACCAGGTGGGCCGGGTTTTCGAGCAGGCGGGGGAAGTCTCGTACGACGAGCTGTGCGAACAGTACCTGGCGAGCTTCATGGATTCGATAGCCACCCCCGTTACGCGGGTCGCTCACATGGGGGTGATGAAGTCGGTATTTACCGCAATTAAGGCAGACCTGGAACCCACTGCGCAGAAGGAAGTTGCCCGCTCGCTACAGGAATACCGTCAGTCGGTGGTGCCTCTGGCCGTGCCGGTAACCCTGCTGCGGCACTACGTACGGATATCCGAGCACCCGATGTTTCATATGCAGACGTATCTGGAGCCGGGCCCCCGGGAGTTAATGCTGCGAACCGTACACTAGCCGACTAGGATTCCCCGTGCTTCTCGCTGTGCAGCTTCAAGCCTTCGAGGAACGTGTTCCATCCGAGCAGCGCGCACTTGATTCTTACGGGGTATTTCTGCACTCCTTGCAGCGCCAACAGGTCGCCGAGTGATTCGGAGTCTTGCGGTTCTTCGCCCTGCATCATCGACTTGAACGTGTTGGCCAGCTCCTCGGCCTCAGCCACCGACAGGCCCTTGAGCTTCTCGGTCATCATCGACACCGAGGCTTGGGAAATCGAGCAACCCCTGCCCTCGAAACCGACGCCGGTGACCTTGCCGTCTTCGATTTCGACGTACAGGTCTATCTCGTCACCGCACAGCGGGTTGTCGCGGTGCAGGTGGACGTCGGCCGACTCGAGCTTGTTGCGGTTCCTCGGCGACCGGTAATGGTCGAGAATCACTTCTTTGTATAGGTCTTCAAGATCGCTCAAAAAGGCTGCCCTCCTTAGCCGAACATCCGGTTGCAACTCCGCAGGGCGTCAACGAGGGCGTCGACATCACTCTGAGTGTTGTAGATGTAAAAAGAAGCACGGTTGGTCGCGCTGACCCCCAACTTTCTCATCAAGGGCTTGGCGCAGTGGTGACCGGCCCGGATCGCCACTCCTTCGCCGTCCAGTATCGTACCTACGTCGTGGGGGTGGATGTCGCCGATGTTGAAAGAGACCAGGCCCGCCTTGTGCTCGGCGTCGGTCGGCCCGTAAATCTTCATGCCCGGGAGCTCGCCCAAGCGCTGTAGAGCGTAGCGGGTGATTTCGACCTCGTGGTCGCGTACCGCCTTCATCCCGATGGCGTTCAGGTAGTCGATCGCCGCGCCCAACCCGACCGCTTGGGCGATGGGCGGGGTGCCGGCTTCAAATTTGTAGGGCACCTCGTTGTAGGTGGCGCCGTCTATCCACACGTCCAGGATCATCTCTCCGCCGCCGTGGAACGGGTGCATGTCCTCCAGCACCTGCTCGCGTCCCCATAGGAACCCGATTCCGGTTGGACCGCACATCTTGTGGCCGGTGCCCGCGTAGAAGTCGCAGTCCAGTTCGGCAACCTTTACCTCCATGTGCGGCACGGCTTGGGCGCCGTCGCAAACCACAAGGGCGCCGACGTCGTGCGCCTTGGCCGCGATTTGTGCCACGGGGTTGATGGTGCCGAGCACGTTGGAGACGTGGGTGACGCCGACGACCTTGGTCTTCGGGGACAGCATTCGCTCATAGGCGTCCATGTCCAGCAAGCCGTCCTCGGTCACCGGAATGGCCCGGATGGTGGCCCCGGTGTCCTGGCAGGCGAGCTGCCACGACACGATGTTGGAGTGATGCTCCATCTCCGTTACCAGCACCTCATCGCCGGGCGTCAGGTGGTGGCGGCCCCATGCGTAGGCGACGAGGTTCAGGCTCTCGGTGGCCGATCTGGTGAAGATCACGGACCGGTCGCTGGGCGCGCCGAGCAGTTCGGCTACCTTGGTGCGGGCCCCCTCGAACAGATCGGTGGCTCGTTGACCCAGGGTGTGGACGGAGCGATGTACGTTGGAGTTGTCGTGCTCGTCAAATCTGCTGACCGCCTCGGTAACGGCGCGCGGACGTTGAGAAGTAGCCCCGTTGTCCAGGTAAACGAGGGGATGACCGTTGACCTGTTGATTCAGGACCGGGAAATCCTCGCGAATCGATTGCGCATCCATACCTATGATCCTAACTCCGCCGCTGCGTTTAATGTGTTCCGAACCCAGGCGAAACTTTTGCGTTTTGTCCCTGTGCTACTCTCGAACGGACGCAATTCAAGGAGAAATTATGAAAGCGGGAATCCACCCAGACTATGTGCTGGCGACGGTTCACTGTTCTTGCGGGAACACTTTTGAGACCCGTTCAACCCAAAAAGAGCTTCACACCGAGCTGTGCTCGCAGTGCCATCCGTTCTACACCGGCAAGCAGAAGATGGTGGACACCGGAGGCCGGATCGAGCGGTTTGAGCGTAAGTACGGCAAACGCGCCAACGCCTGATCATGGCCTCTAAGCCCTCGATTGGCGGCCAAGCCGTCATAGAGGGGGTAATGATGCGCGGACCCAAGACCTGGGCCGTTGCGGTACGCAAACCCAACAAAGAGATAGTCGTCCACGATTATCCGCTGCCCATTTACCCCCAAAGTCACGGTTGGACCAGGCGGCCCTTCATGCGCGGCGTTTGGGTGTTGCTCGAATCGCTGCTCATAGGCGCCAAGGCGCTCAAGATGTCGGCGGCCTACTCCCTCGAGGAGGAGGAGGACTCCGAGGAGGACGTCGAGTCCGCGGAGAAGGTTCTCAACTACACCCTGGGATTCGGGCTGCCGGTTATCTTGGCGGCTTTCATCATCATTCCGGCGTTCCTGTCCAAGTGGGGCGGAAACCAACTTGGGATCGAAGGCGACGTCGCGCACAACCTGGTCGAGGGCTTGATCCGCATATCCTTTTTTCTCGGCTACATTCTGATGATCTCCTTGATCCCCGACGTACGCAGGGTCTTTCAATTTCACGGGGCCGAGCACAAGACCATCTACGCCTACGAGAACGACGATCCGATGGATCCCAAGGTCATCGACACCTACTCGACGTTGCACGTCAGGTGCGGCACCAACTTTCTGTTTATCGTCATGGCGGTCAGCGTGGTGGGTCACCTGGCGGCCGACATCTTACTGATGGGCAGCCCGCTCGCCGTAAAGCTCGGCGCCCGCATCCTGATGATCCCGCTGGTGGCCGGAACCGCTTATGAAGTAATCCGGGCCGCAGGTAAGAACGAGAAGTCCTGGTTCTTCAAGGCGGCGAGCCTTCCCGGACTGGCCATGCAAAAGATCACCACCCGCCCTCCGACCCACGATCAGATAGAGGTGGCCATCAAGGCGATGGAGGCTGTAATCGCCCGGGTGGAGGCCGATGCCGCAGAGCAGGCTCGTAACTACGAGGTGCGGCCGGCGGAGTCCGGTGGGTTTCTGGGCCGAGAGCCTGGTATAGAGCCCGCCTAGACGGCGTCGCGATCTGCAACACTGTTGATGTCTTCGCGCCCTTTGATTCGGTTGGATACTGACATCTATGTTTGAAAAATTGAGCGAGCTGGAGTCCACGTACGAGCAGATACAGGCTCAGCTCATGGATCCCGAGGTGACTTCGAAGCCGGAGAAGCTGCGCGAGCTGGGTAAGCAAAATGCCGAGCTCGAACCCACCGTGCTCACCTTTCGCAAGTACAAAGCTGCGCAGGACGAGGTGGCGTCGGCCAAGAAGCTGCTGGCCGAGTCGTCCGATCCGGACATGCGGGAGCTGGCGGAGTTGGAGATCGAGCACCAACAGGGGCTGGCGGCCAAGTACGAGGAGGAGCTCAAGGCGCTGCTGGTCCCCACCGACCCCAACGATTCCAAAGACGTCTTGGTGGAGATCAAGGCGGGGGAGGGCGGCGACGAGTCGGCTCTGTTCGCCGGCGAGCTGTTCCGTATGTACGAGAGCTATGCGCAGCACCACGGCTGGCGGACCGAAATTCTGTCATCGACCCCATCCACTCTCGGCGGATACCGGGAGATCACATTTGCGATCAAGGGCAAGGGCGCGTACTCGCGGATGAAGCACGAGGCCGGTGTGCACCGGGTGCAGCGGGTGCCCGAAACCGAGTCCCAGGGCCGGCTGCACACCTCTGCGGTTGGGGTCCTGGTCATGCCGGAGGCCGAGGAAGTGGACGTCGAGATCGACGATAACGACCTCAAATGGGACGTCTTTCGCTCGTCGGGCCCGGGCGGACAGTCGGTAAACACCACCGATTCAGCGGTGCGGTTGACCCATGTGCCTACCGGGATCGTGGTGACCTGCCAGGATGAGAAGTCGCAGCTGCAGAACCGGGAGAAGGCCAAGCGGATCATGCGGTCGCGGATGCTGCAGGCCGAGCTCGACCGCCGGGCGAGCGAGGATTCGGCCGCACGTAGGAGCCAGGTGCGCAGCGTGGACCGGTCCGAGAAGGTGCGCACCTACAACTTTCCGCAGAACCGGGTGACGGACCACCGCGTGAAGGTTTCGGTGCACAATGTTCCCGAGGTCATGGGCGGCGGGCTGGACCCGTTTATCGACGCCCTTATCACCAAGCTCAGGGCCGAACAGCTCTCTTCCGAGCAGGAGTAGCTCCGTCCGGTGTCCTACACCCGCGGCCGGGCCCTGGAGCGGTTGGCGCAGAACCTGGGTACGCCCAGCGCCCGGGTCGAAGCCGAGCTGCTGTTGCGACACGTGCTCGGCTGCAGCCGAGTTGAGCTGTACGCAGACCTAAGTGCGGAGCTGAGCTATGGGCAGGCCTCCGCTTTACAGCGGGCGGCGTCATCACGCCGAGCCGGCGCACCTTTGCAGTACGTGACCGGTACCCAGGCTTTCTGCGATCTGGAGCTTGTGGTCGGTCCGGGCGTCCTGGTGCCGCGGCCCGAGACCGAGTTGGTGGCCCAGCGCTGCCTGCGGCGTCTGGACGGGGTTTCGGACCCGGTTGTGGTGGACGTAGGCACCGGCTCCGGGGCCATTGCCCTGTACCTGGCCTCTCACCGCAGCGACGGGCGGATCTGGGCCACCGACGTCAGCGCCGAGGCCCTCGAGTGGGCCCGCCGCAATGTCGACGGGCTGAAAGCCGCGAATGTGAATCTTGTTGAATGCGACCTGTTGGCGGGACTGCCCGACGAGCTGCGGGGCCGCTGCGACCTGGTCGTCTCGAATCCTCCTTACCTGTCCGAGGCCGAGTACGCGCAAGCCCCTGCCGATGTGCGGGACCACGAGCCGGCCGATGCCCTGGTGTGCGGTAACGACGGGCTGGAGGTTTCAATCCGGCTGATAGCCGAGGCCCTCGATTGGCTGCGCCCCAACGGAGCACTGGTCGTAGAAAGCGGACCCGCCCAGGCCGAAAGGCTCAAACTTGCCGTGGAACAGTGTTTTCAAGGCGTTACGATCACAAAGGATTTAGCGGGTCGAGCCAGAATCATCGAAGGGAGCAAGCAATAGCCACCATCCTGTCGAGCACTTCCAAGGCGACTCTGCCCAAAGCGGTGCGGATGCTCGCGGACGGAGGCGTCCTCGTGGTTCCGACCGACACCGTTTACGGCTTGGTGGCCAGGTTGGACCGACCGCAGGCCGTCGACCGGATCTTCAAGATCAAGCAGCGGCCGCGCTCTAAGCCCCTGCCGATACTGGTCGGCGACATCAAGACAGCCCGGACCTTCGCGGATTTCTCCACTTACGCTCTGGAGACGGCGGTGAGCCGGTGGCCGGGTGCGGTGACGCTCGTATTGGAAGTTCTGCACGATCTGCCCGACGTCGGCGGCGACGGGACCACCGTTGGTCTTAGGATCCCCGACCACCCATTTGCGCTGGAGTTGCTGCGGCAGACCGGTCCGTTGGCCGGCACCAGCGCCAACCCCGCCGGCAAGGCCACGGGACACACGCTGGCGGAGGTGCTGGCCGAGCTGGGAAACGGGCCCGATCTGTATGTCGACGGCGGCACGTTGGAGTCGGAGCCGTCCGAGGTGATCTCGCTGATCGGGGAGGCCCGAACGCTGCGTCCCTAGTACCCGGGCCGTCGGCCCGGGTGGGTAAATCGCTTGTAAGCTGGAAATCGATGCGTCGGACAACGAGTTTCACGATGCGGCAGAGGTGGTACAGGACGGGCAGATGTCCCAACTGAGATACCGACTTGCCGGTAGAGGGCGGCGATGGCGGCCGTGACTAGCTCCGTCAACCCGTTGGTCAACGGCTCGATCCGAGTCACGACGCCGGTGCCCGGACCCCGTTCGCAGCAGCTTGCCAAAGCCGCGGCACGCTCGGTCGCGGCTGCGGTGCAGCCGTACGGTACCGTCTTCGTGTCGCGCGGCCGCGGGGCTCTGGTCGAGGACGTGGACGGCAATGTTTTAGCGGACTTCACAGCCGGTTTGGGGTGCCTGACCGTGGGGCACTCGCATCCGCACGTCAGTGCTGCAATAAAGACGCAGGCCGTGCGCTTTGTGCACACCGACTACAGCGTCTCGTCCTACGAGAACTACGCGGACCTGGCGGATCGGCTTGGCTGGCTGTGCGGTGGTGAGCGCAAGGTTGCTTTGTTCAACTCGGGAGCCGAGGCCGTGGAGAACGGCGTCAAAATTGCCCGGTACGTCACGGGCAGACCGAAAATCGTGTGCTTCGAGGGGGCGTTTCACGGCCGCACGTATATGGCTCTGAGTCTCACCGACCGTCAGGATCCGTACAAACGGGGTTTCGGCCCGTTCTCGGCGGAGATCGTGCGGCTGCCCTATCCGGGTTACAACCAGGCGACCATGCAGGACTTCGAGACGGCGGCCGCCGAGGCGTTCGCGACGGGCCAGATTGCGGCGGCCGTAGTCGAGCCGATGCTGGGGGAGGGGGGATTTGTTGTGCCTCCCCGGGGGTTTCTGGGGCGCTTGCAGCGAATCTGCCACAGTCACGACGCCCTGCTCATAGCCGACGAGATCCAGACCGGATACGGGCGCACGGGGAAGTTTCTCGCCTCGAGTCACTTCGCGGCGGCCCCCGACATCGTCCTGCTGGGCAAGTCGATCGCGGCGGGGCTACCCCTGTCGGTGGTGATAGGGCGTGAGGATTTGATGGACCGCCTGCCGGAAGGGTCCCTGGGAGGTACCTATGCCGGCAATCCCGTGGCGATAGCCGCTGCTTTGGCCGTGCTGGAGGTGATCGAGGAGGAGCGGCTCACCCGGAGGGCCGCGGACATCGGGCAGCGGCTGAAAACCTTCTGGCGGCGCCAGGTCAAAGCCGGGTTGGTCGAAAATGTGCGGGGACTCGGAAGCATGGTGGGGACCCAGTTCCACTCCCCGCGGGACCTGGATTCCTTTCGTGCCGCGATCCTCGACGGCGGCGTGATCGCCGTCGGCGCCGGCGCGGACGGAAACGTGCTCAGGCACCTGGTTCCTGCGGTGATCACCGATGAGCAGCTCGACGACTGCCTCGGGGTCTTCGCTTCGGCCATTCGGTCCTGACGCAGCCCAGCGCGTTGAGCGGGTAGAGTAGCCGCCATGAAAATAGCGTTTGGGTCAGATCACGCCGGCTTTCCGTTGAAGTCGAGCCTGATCGACTACGTAGTTGAGAAGGGCCACGAGGTAATCGACTGCGGAACCGACTCCGAGGAGTCGGTCGATTACCCGGAATTTTGTGCTGCGGCAGCCCGGGCCGTGGCCAAGGGGGAAGCCGACCGTGCGGTGGTGCTGGGCGGCAGCGGCCAGGGCGAACAGATATCGGCTAACAAGGTCCACGGCATAAGGGCCGCGCTGTGCAACGAGCTGTGGACCGCCCGCATGTGCCGGCTGCACAACGATGCCAACGCTCTGGCCATGGGTGCTCGGATCGTTACGCCCTACATGGCGCAGCAGATCCTGGACCTGTTCCTGGAGACCGAGTTCGAAGGCGGCCGCCACCAGCCCAGGCTGGACAAGGTGGCGCAGATAGAGCGCGAGGAGTGCGAAGGCCGGTAACGCTTCCTAGGTGCCGTGACCACCAACCTTCGGGGCGTTTGGCGGCGTGAGCTGTCCCCTGGCTGCGTTCTCCCTCGCACCGTTAGGGCGAAGCTAGCGGCGCTCAGTGCGGCCTTGCCAGGAAACACCTCACGCGCTCCAAACCTCGCAAACGTTAGTGGTCACGGCACCTAGGGGTCGGGGTTTTCCTTGATGAGGGCTGCGTAGGCATCTTGGGCCGATTGCGTAAAGGCGCCTATCGGCAGGTCGCGTCCGTCTATACACGTGATCGGCATGGCGCCGCGCACCGATGAGGTCAAAAACGCCTCGCTCGCATCGAGCAAGTCGGCCATGAGTAACGTTCGCTCGGTTACCTCGCAAGTGGATATCACCAGGTGGCGCGTGACGCCCTCGAGACAGCCGGAGGTAAGCGGCGGCGTAATCAGTTCGGAATTGAGCACCACGAAGATGTTGGAGGCCGCGCATTCGCAAAGCTCGCCGCGGGTGTTGGCGAAAATGGCCTCGGATGCTCCCGAGGCCCTGGCCCGGGCCAGGGCGAGGGTGTTCTCGGCGTAGGACGTCGTCTTGAGCCCCGTCAGCGCCCCACGTTCGTTGCGAGGCCAGGGAGCGGTTACCACCGACACCGAGTCGACCTCGGCAGTGGTGCCCGGTGCCACCAGGACCCGGCACGCCGCCTGCGCAGAACGCTCCGTTGAAATGGGGCCGTCCCCCGCCGATACCGTCAGCCGGATCCAGTCGCACCGCTGCCGGTTGGCGTCAATAACCTCCGCTACAGCCTCCTTGAGCTTGGAGTCTGCGGTGCGAAGATCCAGGCCGAGGCCCGACAGGCTGCGGCGCAGCCGGACCAGATGCAGGGTTATGCCTATAGGTGTACCGGCTACCACACCGATTGTCTCAAAGGCTCCGTCGCCGGCGATGAACGAGTGGTCGGTAACCGGGATGTAGGCACGGCTGAGCGGCACCAGCTCCCCTTCGACCCAAAGCACCGGTTCATTGGTAGGCGTCGCGATACCTCCTGCTATCGATCCCGTTGAGGGCCTTCGCCCCGGATTTCGAGGAGTTTTTACCCCAGCCGCGTGCCTGGGGCCGGGTAGCTCTTGCAGAGCTCTTTGATCTCGCCCTTGACCTGCTTCGCCACGTTTTCGTCCTCGGGGGCTGAGATCACCCGGTCCATCCACTCTGCAATCTGAGCCATCTGCGGCTCCTTCATCCCGATGGTGGTAACCGACGGGGTACCCAAACGCACGCCTGAGGGGTCGAAGGGCTTGCGGGGGTCGAACGGGACCGTGTTGTAGTTGAGCTCTATGCCCGCTCGGTCCAGTGCCTTGGCGGCCGGCTTTCCGAAGACGCCCTTGTTGGTCAGGTCGATCAGGATCAGGTGGTTGTCGGTACCGCCCGAGACCAGATCGTAGCCTCTCTCCATCAGGGCTGTGGCCAGCGCCTTGGAGTTGGCCACGATCTGGTGGGCGTAGGTCTTGAACTCCCCTTGTGCCGCCTCCCGGAGCGCGACCGCTATGCCGGCGGTCGTGTGGTTGTGGGGGCCGCCCTGCAGGCCGGGGAACACTGCGAAGTTGAGCTTCTTGGCGTGCTCTTCGCGGCTCATCGCCAGCGCTCCGCGGGGTCCGCGCAGCGTCTTGTGGGTGGTGGTGGTGACAACATCGGCCAGCGGGACCGGGGAAGGGTGTGCCCCTCCGGCGACCAGGCCGGCGATGTGTGCGATGTCGGCGGCAAAGATAGCGCCGACCTCCTTGGCCACCTCGGCAAAGATCTCGAAGTCGATCTGGCGGGGGATTGCGGTGCCGCCCGCCCAGATGATCTTGGGCTTTTCCTTCTTGGCCAGGTCCCGCATCTCGTCGTAGTCGATGCGGTGGTCGTCCTTGCGTACGCCGTACTGGACCGCCCGGAACCAGCGGCCGGTGGCCGAAACGCTCCATCCGTGCGTCAGGTGTCCGCCGGCGGGCAGCGCCATGCCCATGATCGTGTCGCCGGGTTCGGCAAAGGCCAGGTACACGGCGAGGTTGGCCGGTGACCCCGAGTAGGGCTGTACGTTGGCGTGCTCGGCGCCGAACAGGTCGCGGGCCCGCTGGTTGGCTATGTCCTCGATCTGGTCGATGAACTCCTGGCCTTCGTAATAGCGGCGTCCGGAGTAGCCCTCGGAGTACTTGTTGGTAAGGATTGTGCCCGTGGCTGCCAGTACGGCTTCGGACGTGTAGTTTTCCGAAGGGATCAGGCGGATGGTCTCTGCCTGCCGCTCGGCCTCGGCCAAGATCAGCTCGGCAATGGCCGGATCGGTCCGGCGCAGAACCTCGAAGAACTCGCTCATCTGCTGAACGGTATGGCTCTTGCCTGCGGCGGTCAAATGCGTGGAAGAATAAGCGCCGTGATCAACTACCTGGCTATTTGTTTTGTCGGCGCCGCCGCCACCTATCTGGCGACTCCGGTGATTCTGGATATTAGTCGAAAGGTCGGCGCAGTCGACCAGCCCAACGACCGCAAGGTCCATGCCGTGCCTACCCCGACCCTGGGCGGCGCCGCGATCTTTATCGGCTTTGTAGCTGCCCTGATGGCGGCGGCGATGCTCGAGCCGTTTCGGGGTTCGTTCCGGCCGTTGTTCGTATGGCCGGCGCCGGAGGTGCTGGCCATCATTGCCGGAGCGGCAATCATCTTTGCTTTGGGGGTGGTCGATGACATCAAGGGCCTCCAGGCCCCTGTAAAGCTGTCGGGTCAACTGCTGGCGGCAGGCTTCGTGTTCTTAAGCGGAGTTCGGCTCGAGTATTTTCGGGTACCGCTGCGCGATGTCGGGGCCCTGTCCATGTCGCCGGACGTCTCGGCGCTGGCCACGATTGCTTGGATAGTCATCATCGTCAATGCGGTGAACCTGATGGACGGCTTGGACGGTTTGGCCGCAGGCGTATCCGCCATCGCAGCCGGGACTTTCTTCGTCTATACGTATCAACTCAACCAGCAGGGCCTGATCGGTCCGGAACCGACGGCGGCGATGCTCTCCGCGGTAACGGTCGGGGTGACGTTGGGATTTTTGAAGTACAACTTCAACCCCGCAAAGATTTTCATGGGGGACTCGGGCAGCATGGTGCTCGGGTTCTTGCTCGCGACCGCGACCGTGGCGGGCGTAGGGCGCTCGGCTACCCAGACCCCGTCTGAGATCTCGGCGGCGTTTGTGTTTTACCTGCCCCTGGTCATTCCGTTGATCGTACTGGCTATCCCGATCCTGGACACCCTGTTGGCCATCATCCGGCGTGCTCGCAAGGGCCGGCACGTGTTCCACGCCGACAAAGAGCACCTGCACCACCGGCTGCTGGAACTGGGCCACGGCCATAAGCAGGCGGTTTTGATTATGTATGCGTGGACTGCGGTGATTGCGGGGATGACCCTGGCGTGGACTTTTGAGCGGGCCTACATGGTTCCGTTCATTGCCGCTGCGTTCGGGATGGTGCTTTACACCGCTCTGCCGAAGCTCGACAACCGGTCCTCGTGAGAAGCGTCACTTGCTCGTTGTGTGACGCTGGTAATACTATGAGCCAGATCGCATGGTACCGGACGTTTGCGTCCGTAGCCATGGAAGGCGTGTCCGCGCCTGAGTAGTTCCAAATATCTCGATGCCAAATGACCCAGACAGGAACCCTTCTTTGTTCACGGGCGTCGGCTGGGCCATGGGCCTGGCTATGGAGCTCGTTGTAACGACGGGGGTCGGTGCCTATTTGGGCTGGCTGCTGGACCGCTGGTTGGGTATCAACCTGGTATTTCTGCTGATCGGGGCCTTCATGGGCGGTGCCGGAGGAGTGCTGAGACTTTACAGAACATGGAAACATTGAGCTCGAAGACCGACGCCTCGTCAAGTCTGTGGCTTCGCGTCCTGCTAAAAGCGGGTAGCCTTGGGCTGCTGGCGGGAGCGATCCTGCTGGCGGTATCCACGCTCGGCTCTGCCGCAGGCGCGGTAGCCGGCTGCGTAGCAGCCGGGTTTTACTCGGTAGGCTTCGTTCGGTCGCACGTTTACCGGGAGTCTGCCGAGCGGATGTTCGATGCACGGGTGGCACGGCACATGGTCTCCAGGCTCATGCTGGTGTCGCTGCTCGGTGTGGCGACGTTTTTGGTGTCGGGTGAGCCGGCGGTAAAGGCCTATCTGCTGGCGTTCTTGGTAGGTTTCCCGGTGCTATTGATTTCGGAGTTTCCGCGGGCGAGCAAGCAGCTAAAAGCACGCGGAATCATCGGTTAGGGAGGAGTAGAGGTTGCTTTTTGCCGCAGAGGCTGAAGAAGAGACGTCACCTTTTGTCGATCTGATCAATCACCTTGTTCCTCACCAGTACGGTTGGGCCCCCACCTGGGAGATCGGCGGCGTGGACCTTTCGATCACCAACGCGGTGTTCAATATGTGGCTGGCGGCCTTGTTGGTGCTAGGCATGTTCTGGGTGGCGGCGTCCAAGCGAAAGTTGGTTCCCGCGGGTATTCAAAACTTTGTGGAAGTGACGATGGACTTCATCAAGAGCAACATCGTCTACGCGGTGATGAAGCCCAAGGATGCCAAGGCTTGGTTCCCGTATATTGCCACGACCTTCTTGTTCATCCTGTTTATGAACCTTGTCGGGCTGATTCCGTGGATCGGTTTCACGGCCACCTCCAACATCTGGGTAACCGGTGCGCTCGCGGTAAACTTGTATCTGATGGCCGTGGCCATCGGGATGGCCAAGCATGGTCCCTTCACGTTTTGGCGCAAGACCGTGGTGCCCCCGGACGTACCCAAGGTTCTGCTGCCGCTGATGGTGCCCATCGAGATCATCTCTCAGCTAGCGCGGCCCTTCTCGCTGGCGGTGCGTTTGTTTGCCAACATGCTGGCCGGCCACGTGATTCTGCTCATCTTTGTAGGCTTCATCTTCTTGTTGGGCTCGAGCTTTGCGCTGGCGCATGTAGTGGTTATTCCGCTGGCGATGGTGCTGGAGACGGGCTTTACCGCATTCGAGATCTTTATCGCATTCATTCAGGCGGTGATTTTCGCCTTCTTGGCGACCATTTACATCAACGACGCTTTGCACCCGGGTCATTAATTAACTTTTCAACCCGGCCGTAGAGGAAAGGAGAACACGTTGGACGCATTGGTTTTGGCCCAAGAGGCCGCCACCGGGTTGAGTGACTCGGGACTGGGCCTGCTGGGCGGCGGTTTGGCTATCGGCCTCGCCGCGGGCGGCGGCGCCGTCGGTATCGGAATTCTTTGGTCTAAAGGTTTGGAGGGCATCGGCCGCCAGCCGGAGTCCAGGGGCACACTACAGGGACTTATGTTCCTCGGTTTTGCGCTTGCCGAAGCCCAGGTCCTTTACGCGTTCGTCGTAACGATTCTGCTTCTGTTCGTCCTTTAGGAGGCGCTTACGATGGGAATACTTCTGGCAGCAGAGGAGGGATTCAACCCTCTTTCAGTTGAACCCGGTCTCTACGTATGGACGACGATTGCGTTTTTGACCGTCTTGTTCGTTCTGGCCAAAAAGGTCTTTCCCAAGCTGGAGGAAGGCCTGGCGGACCGGGAGGCGAAGATAAAAGATGAGATCGAGAAGGCCGAGGCAACCAAGGCCGAAGCCGAGGCGGTACTGGCCGATTACAAGGAGCGGGTGGCAGCCGCGCGCGACGAGGCAAGCGCCATGCTCGAGGAGGCGCGGCAGTCCGCCGAGACCGTCCGGCATGAGCTGGTGGAGCGGGCCGAAGGCGACGCCCGCTTGATCGTGGACAAGGCTCGCAAACAGCTGGCTGGGGAGCGGGAGCGGATTCTTGGAGCCTTGGAGGGTCAGCTGGCGGAGTGGTCGACCACCATTGCCGCTCAGATCCTGCAAAAAGAGCTGTCCGCAGAGTCGCACCGGGAACTGGTTGAGTCCTTTATCAAGGACATCCAAGAGCGTGAGGCGGCCACATCTTGAGCAGCCCAGAGCGCAGCAAGTCGGACGCCGGGGGTTATGCCCGGGCGCTGTACGAGATGGCCAGCTCCGAGGGCCGGCTGGACCGGGTATCCGACGAGCTGTTTCGTATAGCCCGCTCCCTGGAGTCCGAGCACGAGCTGAAGAGGGCGTTGACCGACATATCGATCCCCTTCAGCGGCAAGGAGCAACTCTTGGAGGAGCTGCTCGGCAAGGCGGCGTCACCGCACACGCTGAATGCGCTTCGTTTCGTGATCAGTCAGGGCCGCGCGCGTGACCTGGTGGAGATCGCCGACGTCCTAGCGGATATGGCGGCCCGCGAGGGCAACCGGGTGGTGGCCGAGGTGCGCTCCGCCGTCTCCCTCGACGATAAGCAGAAGGCCAAGCTTGCCGAGGCGCTCAACACAGCGACCGGCAAGGACGTGGAGGTTAAAGCGATAGTCGATAAGTCCGTAATCGGAGGCGTACTGGCCAAGGTGGGAGACATCGTCATCGACGGCACTGTCCGCGGAAAGCTGGATCAGCTCAAGCAGCACCTCGGCGTGCAGTGAGGGTGAGCCCGCAGCGTTTATGCCAAGCATGTGCATCGAGTGTTAAGGAGATTCTCTAGATGCCCGATCTGACTATTAATCCGGAAGAGGTTCGCAGCGCTCTTAGCACCCTCTTCGAGAACTACAAGCCCTCGACGGTGCAGCATGAAGTTGGGCGGGTTATCGAGGCCGGCGATGGTATCGCCCTCGTTTCGGGTCTTCCGAACGTGGTTGCCAACGAGATGCTCGAGTTTCCTGGCGACGTAGTGGGGATCGCGCTGAACCTGGAGGCCGATCGGTTGGGCGTGGTCATCCTCGGGGACGCGGATGCCATTCAGGAGGGCATGGCGGTGACCCAGACCAACAAGGTCTTGTCGATTCCGGTCGGCGATGCATACCTCGGCCGCGCGGTCGATGCGCTGGGCAACCCGATTGACGGCAAAGGTCCGCTGGACTCCTCGAAGATCGACGGATCCCGCGAGCTGGAGCTGCAGGCGGCTTCGGTCATCGACCGGCAGCCGGTTGGCGAGCCGATGCAGACCGGGATCAAGGGCGTCGACGCCATGATCCCGATCGGCAGAGGTCAGCGCGAGCTGCTCATCGGCGACCGGCAGACCGGCAAGACCGCGGTGGCCATCGACACGATCGTTAACCAGAAGCAGAACTGGGGCACCGACAAAGCGGTCAAGTGCATCTACGTAGCCATCGGCCAGAAAAACTCCACCGTGGCCGAGGTCATGGGCGGCCTGGAGGAGTCCGGCGCGATGGAGTACACGACGATAGTCAACGCTCCCGCCGCGGACCCCGGCGCCTTCAAGTATCTGGCTCCGTACGCAGGCTGCGCCATCGGCCAGCACTGGATGTACAAAGGCGAGCACGTCCTCATCGTCTACGACGATCTGACCAAGCAGGCCGACGCCTACCGGCAGATTTCGCTGTTGCTGAGGCGCCCCCCGGGCCGCGAGGCGTTCCCCGGCGACGTTTTCTACCTGCACTCCCGTCTGCTGGAGCGTTCGGCGAAGTTGTCGGATGAGTTGGGCGGCGGATCGTTGACGGCGTTGCCGGTCATCGAGACCAAAGAGGGCGACCTGTCCGCTTACATCCCCACCAACGTGATCTCGATCACCGACGGTCAGATCTTCTTCGAAACCGACCTTTTCTACCAGGGGTTCCGCCCGGCCATCAACGTCGGCACCTCGGTGTCCCGAGTCGGCGGTGCGGCCCAGATCAAGGCGTTGAAGAAGATTGCCGGGCCTCTTAAGATCGAGTTGGCTCAGTACCGGGAGTTGGCGGCGTTTGCCGGTTTCGGCTCCGACCTGGACAAGGCTTCTCAGGCGCAGTTGGCTCGAGGCGCCCGGCTCACCGAGTTGCTCAAGCAACCGCAGTTTTCGCCTATCCCGGTGGAGAGACAGTGTGTCTCCATCTACGCTGGCTCCAACAAGTACCTGGACGACATCCCGATGCCGGATGTACAGCGCTTCGATAAGGAGCTTCTGGACTACGTCGAGATGCGCGCTCCGGAGGTCCTTGAGCATATCCGCACGGTGGGGGACTTCCCGGAGGAGATCGAGAACAAGCTGCGCTCCACGATCGAGGAGTTCAAGGCATCCTTCACCTCCGGCGAGGTGAAACTGCCCGAGAAGAAGTCCGAGCAGAGCGAGGCCCCGGCCCCGGCCGAAGCTGCATCCAAGGAGGACGAGGCAGCCGCGCCGGAGGCCGAGGATACCGGGGAGTCCGGCGCCGGCGACGAGTCCGAAAGCTAATCGTACATGTCCGAAAAGGCCCGGGATATCCGCCGTCGCATAAAGACGGTGGAGTCCACGAAGAAGATAACCAACGCCATGCAGTTGATCGCGGCCAGCCGCATCGGTAGAGCTCAGGCGCGTACCGAGAAAGCCCGGCCCTTCTCGCAGGCCATCGGTGAGATGATCGAGATGCTGGCAAGCCAGAGCAAGGACTCGCCGCTGCTTGCGGACCGGGAGACGGTGCGCAACGTTTCTCTGGTGACCATCACCGGCGATCGCGGCCTGGCCGGTGCGTACAACTCAAACGTCCTGCGGGAGGCGCAGCGGGTGGCGGCGCGTCAACGTGAGGCCGGCCGTGACGTCAAAGTGACCTCGGTCGGGCGCAAGGGAGCGACCTTCTTCCGGTTCCGAGAGGTTCCCATGGATGCCTCCTATTCGGGCATGTCGGACAAACCTGCCTACCAGGACGCCAAGAAAGTCGCGGCTAGCATCATCGAGGACTACCTGGCGCAAAGGGTGGATCTGGTCATGGTCGCCTACACCGAGTTTCTGTCGGCCGGCGTCCAGCGGGCGAAGGTGGAGCAGATCCTGCCGGTACCGCAGCCCGACGAGCAGGAGGACAAGTCCGAGGAACCGACCGCTGACTTTGAGTTCGAACCCGAACCGGGAAAGCTGCTCGACGCCCTGCTTCCGCGCTACGTGGAGGTAAAGCTCTACGGCGCACTGCTGGAGTCAACCACCTCGGAGCACGCCGCTCGGATGCGGGCGATGAAGAGTGCTACCGACAAGGCGGAGGATCTGATCAAGACCTATCAGCTGCGGGCAAACAAGGCCCGCCAGGCCGAGATCACCAACGAGATTGCAGACATCGTGGGGGCCACCGAAGCCCTCAGCACGAAATAGAGGAGCGGATCAACATGGTTATGGCTGCGGGCGACATCAAGGCATCTTCGGAGTCCGGCGACCTGCCGGAAGGGCGCGTGGTAGCGGTTATCGGCCCCGTGATCGACGTAGAGTTTCCTCCCGAAGGCATGCCGGACATTCGGAATGCTCTTCTTCTGAAGCGCCAGGTCGGCGGCGAGATGGTGGAGCTGACCGCTGAGGTGGCTGCCCACATCGGCAAGAGCCTGGTGCGTGCCATTTGCATGGCGCCCGCCGACGGCATCAAGCGGGGAACTCCGGTGACCAACACCGGCGCGCCGATCAGCGTGCCGGTAGGGCAGGTGACGCTGGGCCACGTGTTTAACGTGCTGGGGGAGCCACTGGACACGGAAGCGAAGAATCTCGACATCAAGGAGCGGTGGCCAATTCACCGGGACCCTCCGCCGTTCGACGAGTTGGAGAGCAAGACCGAGATGCTCAACACCGGCATCAAGGTCGTGGATTTGTTGGAGCCGTACGTCAACGGCGGCAAGATCGGTCTGCTGGGCGGCGCCGGCACCGGCAAGACGGTTTTGATCAAGGAGATGATCTACCGGATTGCCCAGGAGCACGGCGGTTACTCCGTGTTCGCGGGTGTCGGTGAACGTACCCGTGAGGGCAACGACCTGTGGCTGGAGCTCAACGAATCGGGCGAAGAGGTCCTCTCCAAGGTGGCTATGGTGTTCGGCCAGATGGACGAGCCCCCAGGCGTTCGTCTGAGAGTTGCTCTATCGGCGCTCACCATCGCCGAGTACTTCCGGGACGTCGAGGGTCGTGACGTGTTGGTGTTCATCGACAACATCTTCCGTTTCGTGCAGGCGGGAAGCGAGGTGTCCACCCTGTTGGGGCGGATGCCCTCGGCCGTGGGCTACCAGCCGACTCTGTCGGACGAAATGGGGGAGATGCAGGAACGGATCACGTCCACGAAGGGCAAGTCGATCACCTCGATTCAGGCTATCTACGTGCCGGCGGACGATTACACCGACCCCGCACCCCACTCGACCTTTGCCCACTTGGATGCCTTCACGGCCCTGTCTCGCGAGGTGTTTTCACTGGGTATCTACCCGGCCGTGGACCCGCTGGCTTCCTTCTCCCGGGTTTTGGATCCCCGTTTCGTCGGCCAGGAGCACTACGACGTAGCCAACGAGGTCAAGCGCATCCTGCAGCGGTACAAGGACCTGCAGGACATCATCGCTATTTTGGGACTGGACGAGCTGTCGGAAGAGGACAAGTTGGACGTGTATCGGGCCCGCAAAATTCAAAAGTTCCTCTCCCAGCCGTTCTACGTAGGTGAAGTGTTCACCGGCATCCCGGGTGAGACCGTCCCGGTGGAGGAGTCGATCCGGGGCTTCAAAATGATCTGTGAAGGCGAGTGTGACCATATTCCCGAGCAGGCTTTCTACATGGTCGGCGGTATCGATCAGGCCATTGAGAAAGCCAAGAAGATGGAAGCCGAGAGCTAGATGCCTTACAGGACGGTGCGTTAAGTGACCACCATGGATGTGCGGGTGGTTTCCGCCGAAGACGAGGTATTCAGCGGTACCGCGGAGTTTATTTCCGCGATGACGGTGGAAGGATCCATTGGGATACTTCCGGGTCACGTACCAATACTGGCGCAACTGCCCGCATCGGACGTCAAGCTGGTGTCCGAGGGCAAGGAACACAAGTTCTCCATCGAGGGTGGATTTTTGACCGTCAAGGACAATAAAGTGATCATCCTGGCGGAGCCGGAGTCCGGTGAACCCGAATAGCGGAACCGAGGGAATGGAGCACTTTGGGCTATCTGAGCATCGAGGGCGGCGCCCCGCTTCGCGGTAAGGTCGAAATCTCAGGAGCCAAGAACTCGGCACTGAAACTGATGGCCGCATCCTTGCTGGCCAGCGGTGAGACGGTGCTGACCAACGTTCCCCGTATCAGCGACGTCTTCACCATGATCGAGGTGCTCACCAGGCTGGGCGCCAAGGTGAGCTTCGAAGGCAGTGAGCTTCGTATCGATACCTCAGGCCCGATAAGCACCGTCGCTCCTTACGATCTGGTGCGCCGCATGCGCGCTTCTATCAACGTGCTCGGCCCGCTATTGGCCAGGCAGGGCCATGCGCGGGTAGCCATGCCTGGTGGCTGCAATATCGGGAACCGGACCATAGACATTCACGAACGGAGCTTGACGCAGTTGGGCGTCAGCTTCACCTTCGACCACGGTTACCTGGAAGGTATTGCGACCGGTTTGACCGGGAGCAGGGTGGTTTTGGACTTTCCCAGCCGCGGCGCCACCGAGAACGTGCTAACGGCGTCGGTGCTGGCCAAGGGGGCCACCGTAATCGAGAATGCGGCCCGCGAGCCGGACATCTTGGATCTGGCCAACTTTCTCGGCGACATGGGCGCGCAGGTTTTCGGCGCCGGCACCTCCACGATCGAGGTGGTAGGCGTTTCTGAGCTCGTGCCGACCTCCTACCAGGTTTCCGCCGACCCCATAGAGGGGGGGACCTTCGCCTTGGCGGTCCTGGCGACCAACGGCGACGCGGAGTTGCTGGGCGCCCGCCCCCAGGACATGGAGATCTTCTTGGAGAAGCTCAAGCTCGCGGGGGCCAGGTGGAGGGAGACCGATGGTGGTATTTCGGTAGCCGCTTCGGGACGGCCCGCGGCGGTGGATTTTGCCACCCTCCCCTATCCTGGCTTCCCTACAGATCTGCAGCCGCAGATGATGGCCTACCTAACGCTTGCCGACGGAACCAGCATCGTCACCGAGAACGTGTTCGAATCCCGGTTCGCGCACGTCCAAGAACTGGTGCGGATGGGTGCGGATGTTCGCACCGAAGGGCATCACGCCGTGATACGTGGCGTGGGTGGTCTTCAGGGGGCTCCGGTAACCGGGTCGGATCTGCGGGCCGGCGCCGCCTTGGTGGTTGCGGCGCTCGCTGCCGAGGGACGGAGTGAGATTCATGACTTTCACCACGTGCAGCGGGGCTATGAGGACTTTGCCGGGAAGTTGACGGCGCTTGGAGCCCGCGTGGAGATAGTCGATTCGACGGACAAGATGGTGCTGCTAGAGGCCTCTTCTGATTAGCTAGAGGCCTCTTCTGATTAGCTAGAGGCCTCTTCTGATTAGAACGTAGATGTAGGTGCCGGCCACGGCCACCAGGATTATCGATCCGATCGCCGCTGCCGAGATCAGTTTGTCTTGAGTGGTGCGTGCCGCGGGCGCGCTCGGGGAGATCTCCGGCGCCGGTGTCGAGGCGGACTCGGCTGCCCGAGCGAACGTCGCCGACTGTGCCGGCCAACCCGGCGCCGACGGACCAAATATCACAATCGTAAGCGCCGCGATCGTAATGACCGCCGTGCGTAGTGGGTGGTGAGTAGATGGGTGCATTGGCCCGCCGAGATTACCGCATTCGGACGACCAGAGTTTGCCGCTTACCAAGGCCGTTTAGGGGCAGCGGAGGTTACGTTTAGCGGCTATCCTGGCGGGGATGCCGTTACATGACCTTCTCCCGGTAGAAACGGTCTCACTGCCCACTCCGTTTGGAGTGGGGGTGGTCAACACCTACGCGATCGTCGTCGATCCGGTGACCATGGTGGACGCGGGTGTAAACACCGTGGCCGCCGAAAACGCCCTAAAACTGGGCTTCGCGGCCAAGGGTCTGTTTCTCGAGGCGGTGGAGCGCATCCTGATCACGCATGGGCACCCCGATCACTGCGGACTCGTTCCCCTTATCTGCAACGGCACCGATACAACCCGAGCCTTCATGGGCGAGAAGGAGTGCGAGCGAATCGCCGATACGGGCCCCGCCTGGGAGTACTCACGCCGACTGCAGGAGGCCGGGTTCCCGGAGGACCTTCTCAAGCAGCTGACCAAGCTGGAGCGCCGCACCCAAAGGGTGCACAAGGTGGCCCGTCTCAGCTGTAACCCGATTCGGGACGGGGACGTGTTTGAGTTCAAAGGGTTCGAACTCCACGCGGTGGCTTTGCCGGGCCACACCGACGGTCACATGGGATTTTTGGAGCCTGACACCCGGGTGTTGTTTGCGGGAGACACTTTGTTGGAGCATGATCAGCCGAATTGCCTCCTGGAGCCAACCCTCGAGCCTGAGGGGGACTCACCCGACCGACGTCGGCACAGCCTCAAGCAATACTTGGAAACCTTGGATCGTCTGCAGGAGATGGAGCTATCGGTTGTCTATCCCGGCCACGGACCGGTGATTACCAATCCCGCCGAAACCATCTGCTACATGCGCAAACACCACGCGAGGCGTTTGGACGTAATCAGCGATTGCCTTAGTCCAGGCGGCACTACCGCTTTCGAGGTGTCCAAGAAGTTGTATCCGGGAGCGCGGGCGTATGAGCGGTTCCTGGCCGTATCGGAGGTAATTGCCCACCTGGACGTCCTGGTGAGCAGCGGGCGGGCGACGAGTGAGGTACACGACGACGGGGTCGAGTACTTCTGCCGAGTCTAGAGCTTGACGCCCAGCACGTAGCTGAAGGTTTCCGGAAACCTGAGCTTGCCCATTCCGGCATGACGCTCGCGCATCTGCGCCAGCCCCGCTTCGCGCTGCCGGTCGTCTAGGTTGCTGATTATCGACATGTAACCCGTCTCGACCATGCGGTGATAGCGGTCGGTCGGCACCTCATGGTGATATACGAGCTGGGATTTCTCAGCCTCGAAGCCCGCGTCCTTAAGCAGCGCTACCATCTCGTCCGGGTCGGCGAAGGTGTTGCGCGCGTTGTCCAGCGCCGCCTCGTACAGAGGGTAGGCGACCGCAGTTGGATCAACGTGAACCAGCACGATCCTTCCACCGGGTTCCAAAGCCCTATAAAGATTGGCGAACAGGTCGCGCTTGCGTTCCACGTGGTGCACCGCTTCTTTAATCAAGATCTTTGTGAAGCGCGGTGCGCGCTCGGAGTAATCCAAGGCACCGGCGCACGCCGTTTCGATCGGGGCGTCCTCGGGCACTTTGTCCAACATCCGGGGAAAGGGGTCTACCAGAGTGATGGGCTTTTCCAGGCCGATCCGGTCCAGGATGGCCAGTGAGTACATGCCGGTGCCGCCGCCCAGGTCCAGCAAGCGGTCCTGAGGCCCAAGTTCTAGCAGTTCGACGATCCGGTCCGTGAGCTTTCCAACGAAGTCCGGCGACCAGTAAAGGAATTCGTCGTAGTCGTCGGCGAGATTTTCGTAGTGCTTCTTGACCGCCTCGTCGTCAACCGGGTTGCCGGACAAATTCTCCATCCTTTGCCGCTGCCGCATACAGTCATTGCAGCCTACCAGCGAGCCGAATTGGGTCCAGCCCGATCCTTGTGGTGACGCGGTCGCACCGGTACGTGGTTAGGCGCCGGGCGTCGTGGTGCGGCGTACAAAGTAGGCGGCCGCCTCCGCGCGGCGGGCAACCTCGAGTTTGGCCAGGATGCTCGACACGTAGTTTTTGATGGTCTTTTCCGAGAGGCTCAGTTCCTCGCCTATCTCCCGGTTGGTGTTGCCTTCGGCAAGCAGGCCCAGGATGCGCTCCTCCTGCCCCGACAGCCGCTGCAGCTTCTCGTCGCCGAACAGGTGCTTGCCCTTGCGTAGGCGCTCGAGAATGGGCTTGGTCACCTGTGAGTCGAGCAGGCTCTCACCCCTACCCACGGCCCGTATCGCATTCACCAAAGCCTCGCCTTGGATCTGTTTGAGCACATAGCCGGAGGCTCCGGCGAGGATGGAGGCCATCACCGCTTCGTCATCTGCGAACGAGGTCAGCATTAGCACCTTGGTTTCGGGAGTAGCGCTGCGGATTTCGCGGGTGGCTTCGATTCCGCTTCCCCCGGAGAGTCTCACGTCCATGACGATCACGTCGGGGCGCGCAAGATTTGCCTCTGATACCGCCTCGCGGACGGTGCCCGCCTCCGCTACGACGCTGAGGTCTTCCTCGACATCCAGTAGTTGCTTAAGTCCGCGGCGCACCACCTCGTGGTCGTCGACCAACATCACCCGGATCTGCACGTAGGCCAACCCTGTTCTCCTCGCTGTATCCTCACCCCGATGACGAGCATGAGCGAGCAGCGTCCGCCGGAATCCGGCGACGAACCGGTTATGTGCGCCGCCCGGCGGGTAACTATCCTGCCGGGTGCGACTACTCGCACTCCCAACGTTAGCAGACCGGAATAGGCACAGAGGCCCGGTCGAATGCCAGCAGCACCGAGATCGAGAGGGAGGCGAACCAGATTCCTAGGTCACCCTTCACCGTTGAAAGCGGACTCAACCTCGCGGGCCAGGTAGGTGCGCTGATCGGCGAACCGACTTGGCCGAAAGGACTCCAGCTGTATCGCCGGGAGGTCGTCGACGATCTCGTAGGCGACCAGCGCCGCTATGGCGGGGGCCAGCGTTACGCCCGAGTGGCCGGTGGCTACATAAATTGAAGGTACGCCCGGCAGTCGACCGATGACCGGCATCCCGTCCCTGGGCATCGGCCTCCACTCCACCGTGTAGTCTTCGATTTGAGCGCTGCCCAGAGCCGGGAAAGACCGTTGTGCTTGGCGCAGAAGCTCGCGGGCGTGATTAATCGTCGGTCTCGTAGCTGCGTAGTCCTGGGACCGCTCTCCGATCAGTACCCGCCCATCCGGGAGCTGACGCAGGTGAATGGCGGGCCAAGTGACCGGAGATACGTAGACCGTCCCGGTTAAAACCGGCTCTGCGGGTTCGGTAGTGACCAGCAGACCGGGACTGGGGTCCATGGGTAGTTCCGTGCCCGCGCTCTTCAAGATGGTGGCAGTGCTGGCGCCGCCTGCCACGACGACGGTTTCCACCTCCAGCTCTTCGTCGCCAATTTTGACCAGGACGCCTTGTTCAAGGCACTGCAGTTTGGCGAGGCCGGGAACGATTCGCCCTCCGGCATCTTGAAAAGCCTTGCGCAGCTGAGCAATGGACTTAGCCGGATCGGCCTGTCCGTCGTCGGGTGCCAAGGAGGCTTCCAGCACCTGACCCGGGCGGCTGTTCGGAAGTCGTTCCGAGAGCTCCTCGGTAGACATTGAGCGTACCGAGTATCCACGGCGAACTGCCTGCGCGATCTTGTTGGACAGCGCCTGGGCCGATTCGGGGGTTTCTGCCCACCGGATCTCTCCATCCCACGACAGACCGAGCTTGTTGTCGAACTCCCGGTCCCACCTTCGCCAGTAGCTCATACCCAGGCATTTGAGCGAGTAGACCTCGGTCAGGGGCTCGTCGAATGCGGTAAGCGAGGCAAACGAGGCAAAGGAGGCTCCCAGCGGCTCGCCGATGAGCGTTGTCTGTGCGCCGTGCATCTGAAGCTTCCATGCCGTCGTGGTGCCGATGATTCCACTTCCGACAACCGCTACCGAACCTGCCATTAGTTAACTCCCATCTTTGCCGCAGGACCAAAGAAAGTGTAAACGGGATGGGCGGCGCAGCAGGGGCGCGAAGGTCCTGAGTTAACGGGGTCCTTGGTCACTTACCTTTAGCGGTGGCGGGGCCGAGACTACGTATATGCTCACCTACTGCTTCGTGCCGGTGGAGCTTCCCTTCGAGGTTGCGGGACCCGCCTTGATCGAGTCGCTCGGTGTCTGTGAAGAGCTCATCAGTGCCGCAGAGAGACAGGGCTGGCGCACGCTGTGCCAAATGGGCTTGACCAACGAGAAATCCGCTGGCGAAATTGTCTTCGAATACCGAATGCCACTGGTCGACGGTACCCGCGTAATCGTATCTACCACCTGTTGTTCGCAACGCAACTCTCTGACGGCCATGGAAGCCGATATCATCTTGAGCAAGCTCAGTCCGTCGCTGTGCCACCTGTCCATCCGCAGTTCGACATCACGCAAGTGGGCCCGCTCCCTGGTGAACAACCGTGAGTTTCAAATGGTCATGGAGGTTGCCGTGGCCCGGTTCTTGGACAACCTCGTGAATACGCTGACATCGGTTGCGCGCGATTAGCGCTGCGTATCGCCGGTGAGCGGCTGACGGCTAGCCGGAAGCCGCGGCGTTGCCCAGGCGCACCCGTACCAGGGTACCCCCGCCCGGCACGGCATTGATCTCTACCTCGCCGCCGACTTTCGCTGCGCGCTGCTCCATGTTTCTGATTCCGAGCCCCGAGGAGGCGACCGAAAGGTCGAATCCCCGACCGTCGTCGTCGATCTCCAAGACTAAGTCGGCCCCGTCGGAAAAAAGGCTGATCCGGCACGTCGAGGCCCGCGCGTGCCGGCGCACGTTGGAAAGCGCCTCCCTGGCCAGTTGAACCACCTGTTCCGAGCGGCCGGTTAGCATCCTCGGCGCGGCGGGGTCAATGTCGGCGACGGTAACCACACCGGTGTTGCGCTCGAACTCCGACGCCAGTGTGGATAGGGCTTCGGCAATCGACGCACCTCCCAGCTCGGTGTGAAGCCCAAAAATGTAACTGCGCAGTTCCCGAATTACCTGATCTAACTCGTTCACCGCCGAGGAGACGCGATCTTTCGCCCGGGAGTCATCGATCAGCGCGGTGGTGGCCTCGAGGCTCATCCCCACGGCGAACAGCGCCTGAATGACCCCGTCGTGCAGCTCGCGAGCGATGCGTTCCCGGTCTTCCAGGACCGCATGGGTCCTGAGCCGCTCCTGGGAGCGGGAGTACTGCAGTCCCAAGGCCCCTTGGGTGCCGAGGTTCTCGAGCACGCTCAGGTCGTTTGGGTTGAGTGCGGGACTGCCTCTGAGGTTCCAGGCCGCCAGAGTTCCAAACACCTGATCTCGGGCCGAGAGTGGGGCGACTATGACGGAGACAGCCTCCGGTGCCTGGACCAAGGGCTTGAATCCCCGAGGGTCGTTGTCGAGGTCCTCGATGAGTGCCGACCGGCCGGAGGTTACGACCTGATCGAACAGAGAATTATCCATGGGAAGCACGCAGCCCTTTCGATCGGCTTCCCCGTGTCCTTTGGTGGCGGCGACGATGAGCGTTCCGCTTTGTTCGCCAGGGACCGTGACCGAAACGCCGTCGCACTCGATGAGCTTCTTGGCGCTTGCGGCTACTATTTCGAGAATGTCGGCGGAGCTGGTCTCGCGCAAAGCCGCGACCGAGATTTCCCGCAACTCTTCCAGCAGTCGCTGGCGCTCTCGTGCCGATTCTATGAGCCGGGCATTTTCGACCGCGGCGCCGGCCTGTTTGGCCAGGGCCCGAAGAATCTCCTCGTCGACCAGGGTGAATTCATCGGATCCTTGTTTGTTGGTCAGGTAGATGTTGCCCAGGGCCACCCCGTCGGCAAGCACCGGTGCGCCGAGAAAAGATTCCATCGGAGGGTGGTTGGGGGGAAAGCCCACCGAGCGGGGGTCGTGCGATATCGAGCTCAGGCGCAGAGGACGGGGATCCTCGATCAGCGCACCCAGCAGGCCGAGGCCCTTGGGGAGCGGGCCTATGGCGTCACGTTCGGCCTGGGTGATCCCCGTGGTGAGGAACTCCTGAATCCCGCCGCCGGCGCCGATAATACCTAGGGCTCCGTACTGGGCCGAGGTCAACTCCGCGGCAAACTCGACGACGCGCTGCAGGACTATTTGGGGTGAATGCTCCGACTCCAGGGCCAGGATGGCTTCGAGCAGTTTGCTGTGAACTTTTGATGATGTGGATTTCATGGATACCGACATTTCGACCAGACTTAACCAAGATGGATTGTATCCCAGAGCTTCAAGCGAAGGTTAGGCGGTCGGTGCAGGTCCCGGGTGAAGCGGGACCTTCAGCCCTAGCGGGTCGGTGTGCCCTGAGGGAGGCTAGGACCTGCAGCCGACCGAGGAGGGCTCAGTGCAGACCGGCCAACTGGTTCGCCGATACCTGGTTACCGTAGGTTCTCAGCTTTCAGTGAGGGATGCCTCTCGCAAGATGGCGCTCCATGGTTTGGGCTCCCTGCCCGTGGTCGACCAACTGGGGAGGATCGAGGGTATCGTGACCGAATCCGACATTGTCCGGGCGGTCGCGGACGATCGGGATCCGGCGGATACGCGGGTAGGTTTGATCATGACGCGCAACCCGGTGACCGTCGAGGAGGACGTAACCGCGTGCCAGGCTGCGTTGGCGATGGGTGCATCGCATTCACGGTACCTGCCCGTCGCGCGGGGCGCCAAACTGGTAGGGATGATATCGGCTGGAGATCTAATCCGGGAGATGCGTAACGATGTCTCTGCATATCTGCCGGTGGAGCGCGTGTAATCGGGCCGGACCTGCGATAGAACACCAGCAGTTGACGGCGAAGGAGGTCTCTTGTCCACGCGTGTTCTGTACGCTACCAACGGCGGCGCGCCGGCAGCGGATGCCGGCCTCCTACTGAGAGGTATCGCCGATGCCTCAAGGACGGCGGTTACGGTCAACGTTTGCGACTCGGTCGAGTTCAGCTATCCATTGCGGTACCCCGAGGGGGATCTCAAGCCCAGGCCCCAGCCCGAGGAGGTGGTGGCCGAGGAGATAGAGCGCTTTGAGCAGGAGGGGTTCGAGGCCGACTACCACCTGGGCGTCGGCGTTCCCGCCGAGCAGATTCTCCAGAAGGTCAAATCGGGCTCGTACGATCTGACCGCTATGGGGGCCGGCAGCTCCAGCTGGCTAGGGAATCTTCTGTTGGGCAGCACCTCTACGCGGGTGTTGCGCGGGTCGGAGTCGTCGGTTTTGATCGTGCACCAATTCGCCGGCGTTGGGGACACGATCCAGGTCCTGCTGGCTACCGATGGCTCCCCCGACGCCGAGCTGGCGGTTAAGACTCTTCTGGAGTTGGCCGATCCGGCCAAAGTTGAGGTCCGGGTCATATCGGTCGCGGACCTGGTGCCGCTGAGCGCAACTCAGTACGACGATTGGATTGCGACGGACGAGGTGGTGAGCCATTTGCACAGCCAGGCGGTACTGGCCGCCGACCGCGCGGCTCAACCTTTGGTCGATGCAGGGTTCGCGGTGACTGTAGATATCCCGATTGGGAACCCCGCCCGCCTAATTGTCGAACTGGCCAAATCTGCTGACTTGGTCGTGGTGGGCTCCAGGGGCCTGGGTCCCGCAGGAAGACTGGCGCTGGGCAGCGTGAGCGACCAGGTCGCGCGGCTGGCGCCTGCGGCGCTGGTCAGTCGTTCGAGCTTGACGGCAACCTGAGACCTGAGTCGTTTACCCCTTCCGTGGTTGTAGAGCGCATCGCGGTCGGGAGGGCACGGCACTAGAGCGTCTCACGAACCTTTTAGCCTGGTGGTGGGCCCGACCGGTTTTCGGTCGGGCCTTTATCATTGGACCATGATCTACGTTGATTACGCAGCGACGACGCCCATGATGGACGAGGCCCTGGAGGCGATGCTGCCCTACCTGCAGGAGCACTTCGGCAACCCCTCCAGCGTATATGCAGCCGGGCGGGAGGCCAAGAAGGGCTTGGAAGAGGCGCGGGAGAAGGTTGCAGAGGCGGTCGGCGCCCAGCCGGCCGAGATCGTGTTCACGGCCGGGGGAACCGAGGCCGACAACCTGGCTATCAAGGGGGCGGTGGCCAAAGCGGACCCCAAGCGCAACCACATAATCACCACGTCGGTAGAGCATCACGCGGTACTTCACGCGGCCGAGTCGCTGGAGAGCCGGGACTACCGGGTGACGTTCCTGCCGGTCGGTGCGGATGGAGTGGTCGATCTCGATGCCCTGAAGAAAGCATTGTCGGCGCAGACCTGCCTGGTCTCGGTGATGCTGGCCAACAACGAGGTGGGCGTGGTGCAGCCGCTGAGCGACGTGGTCGAGATAGTAAAGCAGAACAGCCGGGCGCTGGTGCACACCGACGCCGTCCAGGCGCTGGGTAAGATTCCGGTGAACGTAGCGTCTCTGGGCGTCGATCTGGCAGCTTTCTCGGCCCATAAGCTCGGCGGACCCAAGGGCGTGGGGGCCCTGTACATGAGACGCAATACTCCGGTGGAGCCTATTGTGCACGGCGGAGGTCAGGAGCGAGGACTTCGCAGCGGTACTCCCAACGTGGCGGGGATCGTAGGTTTCGGTGTCGCCGCCGAGATTGCGGCAGCGGAGCAGGCAAGCGAAGCCGAGCGGCTGGCGTCGCTGCGGGACCGGCTGCAGGGCGGCGTTTTGGAGGCGATCGACGATGTCGATGTCAACGCCGGCGGCGCCGAACGGGTGCCGGGGACTACGAGCCTGTGCATCCGGGGCGTAGAGGGCGAGTCGGTGCTGTTGCTGCTCGACTCCAAAGGGGTCGCGGCTTCCAGCGGATCGGCCTGCGCCTCGGGTTCGCTGGATCCGTCCCACGTTTTGCTGGCCATGGGCGTTCCCCCGGAGCGTGCGCACGGATCTTTGCGCTTCTCTCTGGGCCGCAACAGCACGGAACAGGATGTACCCGCGGCGGTGGAGGCGCTGAAGCAGACCGTGGAGCGCCTGCGCTCCATTGCGCCCAAGTTTGCCGGGAGGAGCGCATGAGCAAGCCCAAGGCCGTCGTGGCGATGTCGGGCGGCGTCGACTCCTCGGTGGCTGCGGCGCTGATGAAGGAGGACGGCTACGACGTAACCGGGATCATGTTGAAGCTGTGGAAGGGAGCTGCGGCTAACAACGACAGCGGTTGCTGCTCGGTGGACGCGGCGGAGGACGCACGGAGGGTGGCCCAGGTGCTGGACATCCCCTTCTACGTGCTGAACTTTGCCGACCAGTTCTCGCGCACCGTCATCGAGGACTTCAAGCAGCAGTACGGTCGGGGTATGACTCCTAACCCCTGCGTGGTGTGCAACCGCAGCATCAAGTTTGAGGCTCTACTGGAACGTGCCCATGCATACGGCGCCCACGTGCTGGCGACCGGGCACTATGCCCGCACCCTCCTGCGTGACGGCAGGTACCGGCTGCAGCGTGCGGTGCAAGCCGGCAAGGACCAGAGCTACGTTCTGTACATGCTCGGCCAGCAGCAGCTGCAGATGGCGCGTTTTCCCGTTGGGAGTTATCCCAAGGAGGAGATAAGGCAGATCGCGGAGTCGCTGGATCTGCGCACCGCCAACAAGCCTGAATCGCAGGACCTGTGCTTCGTCCCGGGAGGCGACTCCCACGCCTTCGTCTCCCAAAACGTGCCCCAGGGTTCGGTGTCGGGTCCGATCGTCACTGCCGACGGCAGGCGGCTGGGGACCCACAAGGGTTTCGCGCACTACACGATCGGCCAGCGCAAGGGCCTGGGTGTCTCCGCCGGTTTGCCCCTTTATGTCAAGGAGATACGTGCCGGCGACAACACCGTCGTGGTGGCCGACGCGGAGCATCTGAGAGTCGACGGCATGGATCTCGACCAGGTCAGCTTTGTGGCCGGCGCTCCCGGCGAATTCCGAGCCTCGGTCATGACCCGCTACCGAGGGGCTGAGGTGCCGGCCACGGTTAGGGCGGACGGAGGGAGCGCGCGGGTCGACTTCGACGAACCGCAGCCGCGTCCGGCACCCGGCCAAGCCGCGGTCTTTTACGACGGGGACGAGGTCTTGGGCGGCGGTACCATCCGCCCCGCCGAATAGCGGGGATCCCGCGTGACGTCCTCGGAAGTTCTCAAGCAGGCCGAGCAGCTTCGCCGCAAAATCGAGTACCACTCGCACCGCTACCACGTCCTGGACGACCCCGAGATCGCCGACGTCGAGTACGACGCGATGGTACGGGAGCTGGCGGAGCTGGAAGAAGCCCACCCGGAGCTGGCTTCAGATGAATCGCCCACCCGGAAGGTGGGCAGCCCGCCGTCGGAGCTGTTTGCGGCGGCCGAGCACCCCACCCCGATGTGGTCGCTGGACAACGCGTTCAGTCTCGAGGAACTGCTGGCATGGGGCAAGCGGGTCAACCGAATCCTGGGCTCAGCGGCGGATTTCTACTGCGAGCTCAAGGTCGACGGGCTGGCGGTCAACCTCGTTTACGAGCAGGGCGAGCTGGCGAGCGCCGCCACCCGGGGCGACGGGCGCGTCGGCGAGGACATTACCCCCAACGTACGTACCATCGGCTCGATCCCGACCGAGCTGCCCGCTGGTGCGCCCAAGCACATGGAGGTTCGAGGGGAGATCTTTATGCCCACCAAGGCGTTCGAGGCACTCAACCGTGCGTTGGTGGACGAGGGGTTGCGTCCGTTTGCCAACGCGCGCAACTCCGCGGCGGGTTCTTTGCGGCAGAAGGATCCGAAGGTTACCGCCCGCCGCCATCTGGAGATCTTCTGTCACAGCACCGGGCTGGTCGAAGGTAGGCGATTTCGCAGACACTCCCAGGCTCTGGGCTATCTGAGCGAGCTGGGGTTTGCGGTTATGGATCAAAACCGCGCCTTTGAGACCCTCCAGGCGGCTTACGAGTTCTGCAAGTACTGGGAGGCGCACCGGCACGATCTGAGCTTCGAGGTCGACGGTGTTGTGGTGAAGGTCAACGACCTCGACGCACGGGAAGAGCTTGGGTACACGTCTAAGAGTCCCCGCTGGGCCATCGCCTACAAGTTCCCGCCCGAGGAGAAGACCACCCTTCTCAAGGACATCGTCGTCAACGTGGGCCGTACCGGCGCCGTTACGCCCTTCGCTTTGCTTGAGCCGGTGCGGCTGTCCGGCGCGATGGTGTCCCAGGCCACGCTGCACAACGCCGACGAGGTGGAGCGCAAGGACGTTCGCATAGGCGATACCGTCCTGGTGCGCAGAGCCGGCGAGGTCATCCCGCAGGTGATCGCGCCCATCCTCTCCAAGCGTACCGGCGCCGAGCGTAAGTTTGAGATGCCCTCCGATTGTCCGGTGTGCGCCAGCAAGCTGCAGCGCGCAGAGGGTGAGGCGGTGTGGCGGTGCCCCAACGAGCAGTGCCCCTCTCGGGGAGTCGAGCAATTGTTCCACTTCGGCAGCCGCTCCGCCATGGATATAGAGGGCTTAGGCTACAAAGCTGCCATCTGGCTGCGCGAGATGGGCTTCGTCAGCGACCCGGGAGATCTCTACTCGCTGACCAAGGACCAGTTGTTGCAACTGCCCCTGTTCGGCGAGAAGAAGGCCGGCCAGCTATTGGATTCAATCGAACGCTCCAAGCAGGCGGGTCTGGCGCGGGTTCTGGTGGCCCTGGGCATCCGTGATGTGGGACCGCCCACCGCCCGGCTGCTGGCCGAGGAGTTCGGGTCAATGGACCGGATCGTGGCGGCGTCGCAGGAGGAGTTGACCGCCGTGGAGGGTGTCGGTCCGGTTGTAGCCGAGCGGATTCGTCAGTTTTTTGCCTCCAGGGCTGCCAAGACGATCATCGACAAGATGCGGGAGGCGGGTGTGGTAATGAAGCAGGAGCACTCCGAGACCGCCGGCGGGCCGCTTACCGGCATGAGCTTCGTACTGACCGGAGGGCTTGGGCGCTGGAGCCGGGACGAAGCCGGGCCCCGCCAA
>JBBDRQ010000077.1:0-17934 GCA_040905365.1 Actinomycetota bacterium | reverse complement strand
GAGGCGGCCGGCGGCAAAGTCGTGTCCAACGTGTCCCGCAAGACCAGCTACGTAGTGGTCGGGGAGAACCCGGGCTCTAAGCTGGCCCGTGCCGAGACGCTGGGTGCACCTCTGCTGGATGAGCAGGGACTGGCCGACCTGTTGGAAACGGCGCCGTAGTCGCGGGTGCGGTGCGTTAGCGCTCCAGGGTCTTGCCCTTGAACATGCCGGGCTGCACCGAAACCGTGTCCACCTCGCCGAAGCGCTTCTGTACCTCTTCCCAGTTGATGACGTTCCAGAACGCCTCGATGTACGCCGGCCGCTTGTTCTCGTACTTGAGGTAGTACGCGTGCTCCCACAGATCCAACCCCAGGATCGGGGTGTGACCGCCCATCAGCGGCGAGTCCTGATTGGGAGTGCTCAGGATCAGGAGCTTCTTTTGGTCCTTGCGCTTGCGCTCGCCGGCCGCGATCATCAGCCAGACCCAGCCGCTGCCGAAGTGGCTGATGCCGGTGGTGGTGAAGATCTCCTGGAATTGCTTGAAGGAGCCGAACTGGTCGTCGATGGCGCTGCCCAAGGAAGCGGTCGGCTCGCCCCCCACGTTCTGGCCGCCCATGATCTGCCAGAACAGGCTGTGGTTGGCGTGACCTCCACCTTGGTTGCGTACCGCTTTTTGGAGGCGCTCGGGCAAGTTGGGGAAGTCCTCCAGTAGCTCCTCCACCGACTTGTCCGACAAGCTCTCGCCCTCCATGGCGGCGTTGAGCTTGTCGATGTAGGTCTGGTGGTGCTTGGTGTGGTGGATCTTCATGGTTTCGGCGTCGATGTAGGGCTCAAGCGCGTCGTACGCATAGGGCAGGTCGGGCAGAGTGTACTTTCCCATTCTCAGTGGCTCCCTTACTGTTGGCGGGCTGCTTCCTTACATGCCCCTTGAGACATAAGAAACCTCCGGTCCGCTGCCGCGATATGACCGCAACCCCCGCTTGTGCGCGTCAAAGCGAACCTGCAAATAATCTACCCCAAGTGCAAAATTGGGGGAAATCACGCTTGCACGTGCTGCGGGCGCAAAGCGGCTGCCGTGGACTGCAACGCGGGCGCCGATTCAGTCCGGCAGGGCGGCGACTGGGAATCGTAGCGACGAGGGAGGTAAAGCGTGGCAGGGCTCAACGCCGAACTGGCTGGCAAGACTTATGAATCTCGGGGGTTCGAGGTTACCGCGGACGGCATTCGCCGTTACGCCGAGGCGACCAACGAAGACAACCCCGCTTTCAACTCCGAACGGCCGGTTGCTCCGCCCGCGTTTGCCTTTGTCGTTGCCACCCCCGGCCTGAGGGATGTGATGCTCGACCCCGACTTGGGGGCCGACATGGCCATGCTGGTTCACGCCGAGCAGGACCATCGCTACTTCCTGCCGATCCGGGCTGGGGACCGGCTGCGGGTGGAAACCAAACTGGAGGAAGTGGACTTGGCGCCGACCGGGCACACCTTCACGGTCGCGGCCTCTCTCGCCAACCAGGACGGCCGGTTGGCGGCCGAGGCACGCAGCAAGATGTTTATACGCAAGACCGGAACCGGTGCAAAGGCGCCCAAGCAGGAGTCGGGCGAGGCGCCGGAGTACCTAGTCGAGGTAGCTCAGCAGGTGGACGAGGACCAGACACAGCGGTACGCCGAGGCTTCCGGCGACGACAATCCTATCCACCTGGACCGGCAGGCGGCTCGGCAGTCCGGTTTTCCCGGAGTCATTGTTCACGGCATGTGCACCATGGCGTTCGCGTCCAAGGTGCTGCTGGACAACCTGGCAGGAGGCGACCCCGGCCGGCTGCGCCGTTTGAGCGTCCAGTTTTCCCGGCCGGTATTTCCAGGGCAGACGATCACGACCCGGGCGTGGTCCGTGGCAGAGGCGGGCAAGGGATCGAAACTTTTTGGCTTTGAAACCGTCAATTCGCGCGGTTCGGCTGTTATCAAAGAGGGGCTAGCTGAAATTTTCGGTCCCCAGTGAAGGCTATTTTTCCCACTCTGGGGTTATAGTGACTAACTGTTAAGGCTATTAGAGGCGAGGTTAATTTGGGTGTCGTAAGGAACGCAATGGTCTACCTGGGGTTCGTCGAGGACGACTTGACCGACGACATGGCCGCCTATGACCACCAGTCGGGCCGGCAAGTTCCCACCCAGCGGATGGCTGCCTACCAGGAACCCGAACCCAGGCGGGTTCAACAGCTGGCCCCGGTTCGCCAGCTCCATCAGAACCCCGCCGCCAGTCCCGGTCCCGTAGGCAGCGTACACATCGTTCGCCCCGAGTCCTACGGCGACGCGCAGCAGATCGGCGACCGCATGCGCAACGGCCTTCCGGTGATCGTAAACCTGGAGGAGGCCGAGAACGATCTGGCCAAACGGATCATCGCCTTCGCCTCCGGTCTTGTGTACGGTCTGGACGGCAACCTGCAGAAGCTGTCCCGCCGTATCTATTTGATTACCCCCGGCGCGATGGAGGTCTCCTCCGAGGACCACCGCCGTCTGGTCGACGACGGAGGCCTGGGCTTTTAGTGAGCGGTGCCCGGGGGTGACGGCGTTGCCCCAGGACACACCTGGTGTCCGATCGACTGCGTTGCTCGCTCGGACACATAGCCTCCGGCTATGCGCCCTCCTCGCGCCTTGCGCTCAAACACCAGGAGCGCCCTGGATGCGACGCTGCCACCCCCGGGCACCGCTACGGGTCCCTTGGGGTGACGCTGCCACCCCCCGGACGCAGCTGTGCCAAATTCAGCGAGGCGGATTGCCGCCGTTTTTCGCGTAGCCGGGGTTAACGTTTTCATATGAGATTTGCTCGCAGGTCGTTTGTTAAGCGCGTGGTGACGTTCGCCTTGCCTGCGGCGTTGCTGGCGGTCGTCGCCGTCTACCTAACGCAGCCCAGCGACGACGGGACCATCAGGCGCATAGCCAGTATCGAGACATCTATTGAGGATGTCGCGTCGCTCGCCGACCGCGTGGAGTCGCTGGAGGGCTCTACCGAAGGGATCGATGCCCAGCTTGCCGGCATCAACGAGTCGGTGGCCGCTATTCAGTCTAGTCTTGAGGACTTGTCGGGCCGGGTAAGCGCGTCGGCAGGCGCCAGCGCCGAGATCGGCGAGAAGTTGGATGGCGTGGCGGGACAGGTGGATTCGGTGTCGAGCAAGCTCAGCGGGCTCGAGCAGAAAATATCCCTGCTCGAGACGCGGTACAACGACCACCTGCGCAAGTACCACGGCGGTTGATGAACAGAACCGAAGCACCCACGCACGTCGCCGGGCGTTACGTAATTTCGGGCCGCATCGGCTCGGGCGGGATGGGCGATGTTTTCAAGGCCCGTGATTCGGTGCTGGGTCGAATAGTCGCGCTTAAGATGCTGCCGTTTGATCTTGCCGTCCAACCCGGCTTTGTGGACCGCTTTCGGGCGGAGGCCCAAGCCATCGCCAAGATCTCTCACCCCAACGTCGTCCAGGTTCACGACTGGGGCCAGGAAGACGAGACGTACTACATGGTCATGGAGTACGTCCGGGGCAAGAACCTGCGCCAGGTCTTATCGACGGTGGGGCTGCTGCATCCCAAGCAGGCCGCCCAAATAACCGGGCAGGTTTTGGGGGCGCTGGCCGCAGCTCATGACAATGGCGTCATCCACCGGGACGTAAAGCCTGAGAATGTGGTGGTCGCCACCGACGGCCGGGTCAAGGTCATGGACTTCGGAATTGCCCGCGCCCTGGAGCGTTCGGCGGTGACGTCCGGGCTTATGGGAACGGTTGCCTATGTGGCACCGGAGCAGGCCAGTGGAGAAGCTACCGATGCTCGAGCGGACATCTACTCCACCGGCTGCATGCTCTACGAGTTGCTTACCGGGTCGCTGCCGTTCGAGGGCGATGCTGCCAAGGTGCTGCACCAGCATCTGCACGGCCGGGTACCCGCTCCTTCCAAGTTGGTTCCGGCGGTCGGATCCGGTTTGGACCGCATTGTGAGCAGGGCGACGGCGCCGGCGCCGGACGGCCGCTACCCCTCGGCTGGTGCAATGCGCAAAGAGCTGGCTAGGGTTATGGGAGCTCTGCCCGCCGCTCCACCGCTTACAGACTTGACGAGCGAGACGACATCGGAGGCGGCCGAGGAAGCGATGCAGACTCTGGTGCCCCGACCGGAGCCTAAACGCAAAAGAAGGTTTCGACCCTGGATGCTAGCCCTGCTGGCGACGGCAATTGTCGGTGGCGGCCTCTACGCGGCGGGCCCGACCCGGGTACCCGAGCTTGCGGGTCTGGAGCAAGCTGGCGCCGAGGAACGCATCGGCGCCCTGGGCTTGGATCCGGTGGTGCAGCCGGTGTTCTCCGACGAGGCGGTAGGAACCGTGGTCTCCACCGACCCCGCAGGGGGATCTTGGACCCGGCGCGGGGAGGATGTGGCCGTCGAAGTCAGCCGGGGGCCCAGGCAGACCGACGTGCCCAGCGTCGTTGGATTGCAGCTGGAGCAGGCTGAGGAGATGATTCTGGAGCAGGATCTGACCCTGGGGGAGATCGCCCGGGAACACAGCCTGGAGCCGGTCGACAAAGTGCTCAGCCAAGAGCCGGGTCCTGGACGGCGGCGCAGCGGCGAGCCGGTGAGCATGATCGTGTCGAGCGGCCCGGCTATTCTGGCCGTGCCAGAGGTCGTGAACCGGTCGGCGGCCGAGGCCCAGAAGCTGCTCGGCGACCTGGGTTTTGTCGTCTCCAAGCAGGAAGTGTTCCACGCGGCGGCACCTGGAACAGTTGTAAGCCAGGATCCGGTACCCACCGAGGAGCTGCCCCAGGGCACCGAGGTGATCCTTCAGGTCAGCAAGGGTCAGGAGCCGTTTGCCGTGCCCGACGTGAAGGGCAAGGCGTGCTCCGACGCCAAAGGCCAGCTCGAGGGGCTCGGTATGACGGTGAACGTCCAATCGGCCGGCGGCGGTGCGGCCGATTGTGCGGGCGGTCCGGTACTGGAGCAGGACCCGCTGCCCGAGAGCCACAGAACCGCAGGGGACGAGGCTACTCTCTACGTAGGTTGAGGACTTGCCCGCTTCGGTCGGCGTTTACAGGTTGCGTTGGTAATAGCCGACCCGGCGAAGCAGCGCTGCGGTTACCAAAGCGGCGCTGATGACTGCAGCCAACAGTGGGACCGGAATCCTTTGATCGATCGGGCTGTTTGAGAGTCCGGCCTGATCCAAGGAGGAACTGGTCTGCAGGGCTACGTCGTCACCGGAGGGGTTGGGGCTTATCCGGTCCTGGGAAGCCGCTCTCAGCTCATGCAGGTTGGCGAACCCCCAGTCGTAGAGGGCGGTGGAGTCCCCGTAGTGGTCGCCGGAGCCGAGCACTACGGCCATCAAGGTGGATCCGTCGCGCTGCACGGCCGAGATGAGCGATGGTCCGGCCTGATTGGTGAACCCGGTCTTGACCCCGATCGTGCCCTCGTACCGCCAAAGGAGTTTGTTGTGGTTGATAAACATGTGCGAGTCGCGGTCACCCCAGGGGACGATGTGGGTCTTGGATGAAACCATCTCCACAAAACGAGGATCCTCCAGGGCCGCCGTCGTGATGATAGCCAAGTCCCGGGCGGTGGAAACCTGGCCGGGTGCGTCCAGCCCGTGAGGGTTGACGAAGTTGGAGTCGCCGGCCCCCAAGCGCGCCGCCAGAGCGTTGGCCATCGACATGAACCCTTCTACGGAGCCGTCCGGGCTGGCATTTTCCGCTAGGGCGATTGCGGCATCGTTGCCGGATTGCAGCAGCAGACCCCACAGCAGATCCCGCATCGTGAATCTCCAGCCTTCCTCTGCGTAGGTCCGGCCTCCGTCGACGGCGCGCGCCGCTTTGGAGATGGTCGTGTATCCGTCCAGCGCCGAGTATTCGAGCACGGTCAGGGCGGTGAGAACCTTGGTGAGGCTGGCGGGAGACCTTACTTGCGTAGAGTTCTTGGACCACAGGACCTTGCCGGTGGAGACGTCGACGAGGATCCCGGCGGACATCGCCGTCCGCGGCGGGGCAGGGGTGGAGTGGGTGCCGGCCAGGGCCGTAGCGGACGCCAGCCAGGGCAAGGTCAGGGCCGTTAGCAAGGCCAGGCGGAGTGTCTTTCTCATCGGCGGCACAAGGCTATGTGAAGGGGGTCGGTGTGAGCAAGGACTTAAGCGAAGGCCTGAAACTCGATCAGATATTGCTCCAGCCTTGGGGTCAGCGGGAGGTCGTGTATGTCGGACCGAGAGTACCAGGCAACCTCGTCGGCATCGTCGCCGGGGGTCAGGTCACCGCCGGTAACCGAAGCGAAGGAGACGATTATCACGTAGTGGTACTCGGCTTGCCGATCGATCACCTCGGCTACGCCGGCCAGCGCCCCGGGTACCACGACCAGCCCGGTTTCCTCCCGGACTTCTCGGCTCAGGGCTTGCGTGTGCGGCTCGTAGGCGCAGACCTTGCCCCCTGGAAGAGCCCAGCAACCGGCAAAAGGATCCCGGCCGCGCTTTACGAACAGGATCCTGTCGGCTGCGCGAATGACGGCTGATACCCCCAGGACGATCAACTTGGAAAGTGCTCGCCCGGGCTAGCCGGGTGGGGGTTGGTCCGGGAGACCGGCGCCGGACCCGGCCGAAGACCCGGAATCGATGGAGGCCCGGCCGCTCGCGTCGGAGTCGGGGTCCCGTCCCGGCGTGGGCTCGTCGGGCTGGGTCAGGCCAAGGTAAAAGCGTGCGAAGAACCCTGCGATGAATGCTTCGAGGATCAGCAGGCTCAGGTAGGTGGACACCGCTATCACCAGCGCCTGGGGTGGGCTGGCGGGCGGCGGTAGCTGCATCGCCTGCTCCACCAACGCGTCGAAAGAGAGGTTTTGCGGGTCGACATTGCCTATCGGCATATTCTGCGCGGCGACCATCTGCGCAGGCCCCTGGACCAGGATCTGGATTATGACGGTGAAGACCCAGACGATGAACAGCAGCAGCAGGAAGTCCCGCCGGTGTCCCTTGGTGACCTCCCGGCTTCGTCCCAGGCTCGCTCCGGCGCGGCGCCTGTCGATGGCGGCGGCTACGGGGGCCAGGCCGAACAGCAGGTAGACAAACAGCAGAGCCAGTATGACCAGGGGTCCCATTACCAGAAAAAGGCCGGCCATCGCTTCTATCGACGGTGGCCCGCTGAGCAGACCCGGGGCCGCAACGCCTAAAATGATCCCCCCCACCACGACGGCGCAAACGGCGGCCACGATCAGAAGTAGGCCCAGCAGGATCCGCGTGAGCCCGTAGGTGATCAACCCCGACCGGCTTTGCCCGACTATTGCCGAGACACCCGGGTCGGAGTCGGATGCGTAGGCCTTCGTGGCGAGAATGATGGCGTAGGCCACCCACCACGCCACCATGGTGTTGATCACGGTTTGTGCGGTAGTGCTGAGGTAGGTCGGCCTAACGGCTGCGTATACCGCTACGAACGGCACCGGCAAACTGATCAAGGCCGCGGCGCCGAACGTCGTGGAAGCGTGCTGCCGAAGGTCTTCGAGCGTTTTGCCGAGAGCCTTTGGGGCCGTGTACTTACTAGAGGTCAAGCCTTCTCTCACTAGGGTCGGTGGTCGCTTCCTATGATGATGCTACCCGAGTAACCAACCGTGACGCTGGGGAGGTACGCTAGCGCCATGGAGACCAGAACCGTGCTGCTGCTCGAAGATGACCGCTCCGTTCGGGAGCTGCTGAGGGTTCTATTGGAAACCGAAGGTTACGGGATCATCGAGGCGGTCGACGGTTATGACGGCATCGCCAAAGCGGAGCAGGAGTTGCCGGACCTGATGATCCTGGATCTGATGATGCCGGGAATGGACGGAGAGGCCGTATTGAAGGCTCTAAATGAGAATCCCAAGCTGCGATCGGTGCCCGTGCTCGTGGTCAGCGGCAAGTACGACTCTTTGGAGACCCTCAAGGACCGTGTGGGGGAGCAGAACATTTTCCCCAAGCCCTTCGAGCCAACCCGCATGCTCGACCGCATCGGCGAGTTAATAGGGCACCCTGACGATGAGTCCTCCCCCGGGGAGGCCTAGTTGCCCAGGCACCTGAACGCCGATCGATTGCGCGTGCTATTGATTTTCCCTGAACAAGGCGATGCTGGCGGTGAAGCCGTGCAGGAAGTTCACCCCTCCGATTGGTCCGATCTCGCCCCCGCAGAACATCCCGGCCACTGGGATGTTGGGGATGGCGTCGCGTAGCACCGAAACGTCGTGGTCGGGTACGCCGAACAGGGGCGACCCCCGCCCGTTGCACGTGAAAAGCAGTGCTCCGTTTACCTCGGGTTCGGGAGCACTATCAAGATGCGTCTGAAGCATGTGCTTGAGATCCGCATCCGCGGTCTCGGCGTCACGGACCTGGAACTGCACGGTCTGGCCGACGTTAAGCACTTCTCCGACGGATACCGCCCCGGTTTCCGGGTCGGCCTGCAGGACCGGCCGGATCAAGAAGTCTCCGGGTTCCGGGTCTGACTTGCGCTCGTCGATAACAACCCCTATGTGTAGGTTGTGCGCCGCTTGGGCCCGCTCGGCTCGCGACAGCTTGGACATGATGTCCCGGAGGCGCCCCAGCGGGGGTTTACCGCCGAGTTGGTGGATTATGTTTCCCTTGGCCGCGGTTACTACGTAAGGCTCGCCGATGGGCCGGCACCCCTGCGATACCAGGGGCGTTACCTCCACGCTGCCGGACAGCAGTATCCCCACAGCACCTTCTCGCAGTATCGTGTCGTTGAGTACCAGAGCCACCTGACCGGCGCCGGCGCCGCTGGCCTGACCTCCGAATACGGGCAGTTGCGGGTAGTCCTCGTTGAGCGTCTGAAGGAGTACCTGAGTCGGGAAAGTGTACGGGTCCGCCAGCAAAAACGCCGCCTGCACCGGTTCCTCGATCAACGGAAAGCCCATCAGGGCAGCGCCGTCGGCGGTCTGCTCGATCGCAGCCGAGAAGGGTTGCACCGTGGCACCGGCGAGGTGGGCCACCCACAAGGCGAGCGCAGGACCCTGCTCCACCTCCGACCCGTTGCCGATCGTGGCCTGGGTCGTGCAGCCGATCAGCGGCACGCCCTCCAGCCGCGCGGCCAGGCGCTTGACTATCTCGTCGGTCGCGTCGCCGTGGTCGGCGGATATGAAGGCAAAAGCCAGTCCCGCTTCCAGGCCTTCCAATTCGCCCAGGGATTGGGCGATGACCTCATCGACTGCCTGGGCCGGGTCGTCGCTGGTGGATATTGCGGAGCCGATCTTAATCATGGGTCCTCTCTTCGTTCCTGCCCAAACCGCCCTGCGTCATCGCATAAACGTCCAACGCTTCCTCAAGGGCGGCTTCGGGCATAAGCTTCGCCTCCAAGACTACTTCCCGAAGTGACTTGCCCGTCGTGTAGGCGGTCTTGGCAACCTTGGCGGCGGCGTCATAACCGATCTTCGGAGCCAGAGCGGTCACCAAAGAAAGGTTGTGCTCCAGCAGCTGAGCGCAGCGCTTCTCGTCCGCCTCTATGCCGTCAACGCACTTGACGGCCAGCGCCCGGGCTGCCGATGCCAGGGTCTCCGCTGAAAAAACCAGGTCGTGGGCCATCAGCGGCATCATCGTGTTGAGCTCAAACATGCTGCCCAGCCCTCCCAGCGCGATGGCCTGGTCGTTGCCGATCACCTGGGCAGCCACCTGGATGACCGCCTCGGGAATCACCGGGTTCACCTTCCCGGGCATGATGCTGGACCCGGGCTGCAGCTCGGGCAGTAGGATCTCCCCGATCCCGCAGGAGGGCCCGGACGCAAGCCAGCGTAGGTCGTTGGCGATCCGTGCCATGGAAATGGCCGTGCTCTTGAGCGCCCCAGACGCCTCCACCACCGCGTCCCGAGCGCTTTGTGCTTCGAAGTGGTTTGGTGCTTCGATCAGCTCCATGTCCAGCCGGTCGGCCATTAAGGCGATGGCCCGGGAGGCAAATTCCGGGTGTGCGTTGATCCCGGTGCCGACCGCCGTCCCGCCCAGAGCAAGCTCCTTGAGATGCGCGGTTGAGTTGTGGACTCGCCGGATCGAACGTTCGATCTGCGCGCCGAAGGCCGAGAACTCCTGGCCCAGGCGCACCGGTGTGGCATCCATCAGGTGGGTTCGGCCGGATTTGACCACGTGGTCGAACTCGGCGGCCTTGGCGTCGAGCGAAGCGCCGAGTTGGCGAAGCGCCGGCACCAGGTCCTGTTCCAGGGCGCTCAGGCCCGCCAGGTGGGTAGCTGTGGGGACGACGTCGTTGGACGACTGGCACAGGTTTACATGGTCGTTGGGGTGGACCGGTTCCTTGGCCCCCAGCTGGAAGCCCAGCAACTGGTTGGCGCGGTTGGCTATAACCTCGTTGGCGTTCATATTGGTGGACGTGCCGGACCCGGTCTGGAACACGTCGACGGGAAACTGCTGGTCGTGAAGTCCGGCGACGACTTCATCGGCCGCCTCTGCGATGGCGTCGGCCAGCGACGGGTCCAGCAGGCCGAGCCGCCGGTTGATGTTGGCCGCAGCCCACTTGATCAAGCCCACCGACGAGATGAAGCGACGGCCGAATCGCCAACCGGACAGGCCGAAGTTGTCGACGGCGCGCTGCGTCTGGGCGCCGTAGTAGGCACCCGCCGGCACCTCGACCGATCCCATACTGTCGGTCTCTACCCGAAAATCGCTCACCCGTTGATACTAATGCGGCCGGCCGGACGCACCAACCGGGCCGTATTGCTCGGGCGCGAATACTTAGGCGGGCGCCGGGGCGTGGGAGGCAGCCCAGGGATGAGGTATACATCAGGGCATGATCCTTCTGCTGGTGCGCCACGGCCTGACTTCGGTGACCGGTCAGAAACTGACCGGCCGGCTGCCGGGCTTCGGCTTGTCGGACCAGGGTCAACGGCAGGCCCAAGCCGCCGCTAACCGCTTGGCGTCGGTACCGCTGCAAGCCATCTACTCCAGCCCCATGCAGCGTTGCACGCAAACCGCGGAGGCAATAGCGGCGATGCACGGCAAGCCGGTGGTGACGGTGGATAAGCTCAGCGAGATCGACTACGGGCGGTGGCAGGGCAAGAGCTTCAAGACCCTGTACAAAAACCCCGGGTGGAAGAAGCTCAGGGCCCGCCCCGCCGACTTTAGGTTTCCGGGCGGCGAGACCATCCGGGAGGCGCAGACCCGAGGGGTGCTGGGGGTGGAGGAGTTGCGCACCCGCCACCCCGAGGAAAGTGCCGGGGCCGTCGTGGCGTGCTCCCATTCGGACATGATCCGGCTGCTGGTGGCCGCCTATCTGGGACTTGGGATCGACCTGTACGATCGGATTAACGTAGCACCGGGCTCGATTACCGCGGTTTCGGTAGGCGAAGGCACCCCTGCGCTGCTCAGCTTGAACGACACCGGAGACTACGATGGGTTGCAGAATATGTTGAAAGCCACGCCCGAGAAATCGAAAGAAGGCCGTTGAGCGACGACGTGGAGTTCGAGCAGGTCGACCGTCTCACGGCCGGCACGGTCGGTGAGCCAGGCAATCGCGTTTTCATGATCCAGGTTGTGGCCGAATCCGTCGCGTACACGTGGGTGCTGGAGAAGGAACAGGTGGTGGCTCTGGCGCGCGGTGCGTATGAGCTGTTGTCGCAGGTCGGGCAGCACGAGATGACCAAGGAGCTGCTGGGCAAGGGACCGCTGGGAGCGTCCCGGCCGGAGTTCGATCAGATGATGTCTCTGGTCCCCGACGAGCCGGCTTTCCGGGTCGATCCCACCACCATCACCTTGCGCTACGAGCAAGAGCGCGACCTAGTGCAGCTGGTTTTCGCCGAGTACGGGGAGTCCGCCTTGGCGGATCCGGCAGAGGTAAAGATCTGGGTGTCGCCCAGGCAGCTGGCCGCGTTTGGCGTCCAGGGCATGAAGGTTGTGGGGCAGGGCCGTCCGATCTGCCCGTTGTGCGGTCACCCGATGGAGCCCGAAGGCCACCAATGCCCCGGCTCCAACGGCCACAATCCCAGGCATAGGTAGCCCAACGGAAGACAGTTTGTCGGATCGGCGACCCACAGCCCAGCCTGAGGCTCTGTCCGGGGATATTGAGGTTCTGGGTCTGCTGCCGGGCTCGTCGAACTACACGTTCTTGGCGCAGTTGCCCGACGGCGTCCTGGTGGTTTACAAGCCCCGTAAAGGGGAGACCCCGCTGTGGGACTTTCCGGGCGGCACGCTTTGCCGGCGTGAGGCGGCGGCGTTTTTGCTGAGCCGGGACGCAGGTTGGGATCACGTGCCGCCGACCATCTTGCGAGACGGGCCGCTGGGGGAGGGGGCGGTGCAGTTGTTTGTAGATCACGACCCCTCGGTCACCGCGTTCGACCTGCTGTCAACGCACCTGCAGGATCTGCGCTCCATCGCCTTGTTCGATGTGGTGGCCAACAATGCGGACCGCAAAGCCGGTCACGTGCTGGTGGACCGGCAGGGATTGCTGTGGGGTATCGATCACGGCCTGTGCTTTCACGCAGAGCCGAAATTGAGAACGGTTTTGTGGCACTTCGTGGGAGAGCCCTTGAGTGAACAGGAGGTGCGCCACGTAGTCCGTCTGCGAGACGCGCTGGAGAGTGAAGCTGCCGGCGGGCTGAGCGAGCTGCTGAGCCCCGAGGAAGTTCAAGCGCTGGCGGTCCGGGCCGAGCAGCTGCTCGATGCTGCGGTTTTCCCGGAACCGGGTCCGGGCCGCCCGATCCCGTGGCCGCCGATTTAGCGGCCCCCTGGGGAGGCAGCGTCGCCCCAGGGGGGCCCGGCGCGGCCCCCGTGGCTCCAGTAACCACCTGAACGCCGATCGACTGCGCTCCACTTCCCCCGGGGGGGAGGGGGATCCGGGGGCGAAGGTTCGTGGACTAGTCTTGGCCAATGAACGACGACGTGATCGCCGGGCGGTACCGGATCGAGGTGTTGATCGCCGAAGGTGGGATGGCCAAGGTCTACCGGGGCACCGACGAGCGGTTGGGTCGGACGGTGGCTATCAAGGTGCTGTGCGCTGACCTGGCGGCGAACGCGCAGTTCGTGGCCAGGTTTGAAGCCGAAGCCAAGGCGGCAGCCTCGTTGGACCACCGCAACGTCGTTCGCATATTCGATACCGGCGCCGACGGTGAGCGCTACTACATTGTAATGGAGTACATCCGGGGCTCGACGCTGGCCCAGGTTGTGGCCCGTGACGGCACGCTTGACCCCTCCGTCGCGGTAGATGTGGCGGCGCGAGTCTGCGATGCACTCGGGGCAGCTCACCGACTGGGCATCGTCCATCGCGACGTCAAGCCGGGGAACATCATGCTCGAGGAAGGCTCCGGGACCGTGAAGGTCATGGACTTCGGTATCGCGAAGACGGCTATGGGGAACTTGACTCAGGTGGGCGACGTGCTGGGCACAGCTGCGTACCTGTCACCGGAGCAGGCCCGCGGTGATGGCGTGGATCTGCGCAGCGACATCTACTCGCTGGGTTGTGTCTTGTACCAGATGCTGACCGGCCGGGCCCCTTTGCCCGGGGAAACCCTGCTGGAGGTGGCCAACCGCCTGGCCGCTGAGCGGCCCCGCCCCCCGTCGGAGCTCAACTCCGCTGTAGCGGCAGAGCTCGACGCGGTGGTCATGAAGGCCTTGGAGAAGGATCCGGACCGCAGATTCGACAGCGCCGCGCAGATGGCTCGGGCGCTGCACGCGGCTGCATCTCCGCCCTCTGCCCGGCCGGCGCCGCCGGCGCGCTCGGGTATGGCCGATCCAAAGACTGCCGTCTTGGCGGGACCGGCATCCCGTGAGAAGTCTCGGTCCTGGGGAAGGGTAGCCGGCCTCGGCCTGTTGGGACTGGTGGCGTTGATCGTCGGCGGCCGGTTGCTGGTGTCGGCGCTCACCGGGTCCGAGACCGGGGCGGAGTCCTCGGCTACGCCGGCGCAGGTCGTCGACGAGACCCCGTCTTCCCGACCGACCGAAGCCGAGGTTCCCGCCGCGTCGGGCCCGGCCGCGGTGAACCAAGCCGTTGACTCGCTGTGGTCGTTTGTTGAGGCATCCATCACCTCCGGTGAGTTGAGCGTCGAGGCGGGCGAGGAGATTCTCGGCGAGGTGTCCAAGGCGCGCTCTGAGTACGAGGATCAGGATTACGGGGATGCGGTCGAGCACGTTGCCAAGGCCCGCGAAGAGCTGCAGGAGTATCAGGAGGAGGGCGAGGTGGCACCCGGCGCCGCCTCCTCCATAAGCGAGCAGTTGGACCGCCTGCAGAGGCTGGTGTCCCTGTGAGCGAAGGCGGCCGCAGCCGGTTCTCAGGCAGAGCTCTCGTATCCGCGAAGATCGCCGCCGTGCTGGCGCTGCTGGCCGTGGCGATGGGCGGGGTCGCTTTGCTGCGGGCCGGCGGCCAGCAGCAGGCCGGGCCGGTGCAACCCGAGGATTATGGGCGCGTCTATGAGGCGCTGTGCGACGCGGGTCCGGCCGTACGGGCCGGTAATCCAACTCAGGTCGGGGATGCGTTTTACGGCGAGGTGCACGCCGGTTTGCACTCGATTGCCGAGGAGCTGGCCGAGGTAGACAGGCCGCTGGCCGCCGACCTGCTGCGCAGCAAGAACGCGGTGGAGAGGGCGCTCGACTCCTCAAACGTCGGCCGGTTGGCGTCACACTGGGACGAGCTTCTGCGGGTTTCGCAGATGGCACTAGAATCGTTGGGTGCGCCTTATCCACTTTGCAGTATCTAACGTCATGACCCAAGCCTCATTTCGATCGTTGGCCGCGGCGCTATTTCGATCTTTGGCCGCGGCGCTATTTCGATCTTTGGCCGCGGCGCTATTTCGATCTTTGGCCGCGGCGCTGCTGTTGGTTGTGCTGGCCTCTTGCAGCTCCGGCACCCAGACGCAGGCCGAGCCGTCGCCCGAGGCTACAGGCGGGCTTAACGTCCAGGTGGCCAGCTACGACTTGGCGGTAGGCAGCCAAAGATTCATGGTCGGCCTGATCACGTCCGAGCAGGAATTGGTCGGCTGGGGAGATGTTGACCTTAGGTTTGCGTACCTTGGCACTCGCGAGGAGCAGGTTCGGGGCGAAGTGGTGTCCGAAGCCACCGGGCGCTACCTGCCGATTCCCAATTCATCCGGTCAAGGTCCGCAGGCCGGTCAGGGCCCCACCGTCGTCCCCGGAGCCGAGGGAAGCGGGGTCTACGCGGCTGAGGTCGATTTCGACCGGGCGGGATTCTGGGGAGTCGAGGTGACCGCCGATCTGGACGGTGACGTTCAAGCCGGCACTGCCACTTTCGAGGTCTTTGACGAGCACCGGTACCCGGCGGTCGGCGACGAGGCGCCGCGCACCGAGAACTTGACGCTGGACTCTACCGACGTTCCCCGAGAGGCGATCGATTCACGCGCCGGCCAGGAGAGCGGGATCCCCGATGAGCACCTGCACACCACTACTGTGGCCTCCTCGATCGCCGGCGGCAAGCCGACTCTGCTGATCGTCTCCACGCCCGTGTACTGCCTCAGCCGCTTTTGCGGGCCGATTACGGACATGGTGGCGCAGTTGGCCCACGATTACTCCGCAGCGGCCAACTTCATTCACATCGAGGTCTGGAGAGATTTCGACAACTCAGTGGTTAACGAGGCTGCGGCCGAGTGGGTAATGCGCGACCAGAACATCTTTGAGCCCTGGGTCTTCTTGATTGATGAACAGGGCATCATTTCTCACCGCTGGGACAACGTAGCCACCCGAGCAGAGATCGAGCCGGTCCTGCAGGACCTCTAAACAGCTTGAAGAGTCTGCTGACGCCCAGCATCGTCTTACTGCGCGTGCGGGGTATCCGCCTGTCGATCCATTGGTCCTGGCTGGTCGTTTTCGCGCTGGTCACCTGGTCGCTGGCCGTCCAGCTGTTTCCCTTCGCGTACCCGGGTCTGCCGCCGCGGACCTACTGGCTGATGGCGGGGGTCTCGGCACTGGTTTTTTTTGCGTCCATTGCTCTGCACGAGCTAGGCCACGCCCTCCAAGCCGCCAAGGAAGGTATGCGGATTCACGACATCACCCTGTGGCTGTTCGGGGGCGTGGCCCGCTTTCAAGGTATGTTTCCAACCGCCGCCGCGGAGCTACGGATCGCGGTGGCCGGCCCGGTGGTTTCGCTGCTCCTGGCCGGGCTGTTTGCGGCGGCGCGCGTGGCGCTTGGATCGGCCGCGTGGGCCGTGGAGATCGCCGGCGTGGTCGACTACCTGGCCAGGATCAACCTGCTGCTGGCGCTGTTCAATTTGATTCCGGCGCTTCCGCTCGACGGCGGCCGAATTCTGCGGGCTTGGCTTTGGAGGACCAGCGGCAGTTTCGTGAAAGCGACCAGGCTGGCCTCCGGCGCCGGCCGCGCGTTCGCCTACGCCTTGATGGCGCTGGGCGCGGTGAGCCTGGTGTTCTGGTCAACCTTGCAGGGGATCTGGTTCGTTCTGTTGGGCATCTTTTTGTGGCGGGCGGCCCTGGCGGAACTGAGGCACGCGCAGCTCAGACAGAGTTTCGAGGGACGCCTCGCCAGCGACCTGATGGGCTCGGTCGACAACGACGGCTACGTGGCGCTGGGATCCGAAGGCGGGGCAGTGGCTGCCCACCGGCCGGCGTCGGAGGTGCTGGACCTCGTCCTCGAGCGGCCGGGTCCCTTGGCGGTCGTGCAGGAGGGTGCGGTAGTCGGACAGGTATCCCGAGCTAACGTGGCGCGCTTTTTGAAGGCTAATGGGCCGGCTTCCACCGGCTCCCGCGCCCGGCGCTTCTCGTGGAGCACTGTGTTTTTGGTCCTGGCCGTCGCGCTGCCCGTCGCGGGTTCCTTGTACCGGCCTCCGGTGTTGCTGGTATCGGCCGGAAGCGCCACCGACCTGTCGGGGGACGTAACCATCACCGGTGTGCCCTCGGAAAAGCCCACCGGCAGTTACCTGTTGGTTTCGATCCACTTGAGCCGGCCCAACGCCCTGCGGGCGGGGCTGTCGGCGCTAAATCCGGAAGTGGACGTGGTGCCGCGGTCGACTTTCCTGCCGGCCGGGGTTTCCGAGGAGGAGTACTTCCAAGCGCAGCTGGCTGTTTTCGAGGAGAGCCGAATAGCCGCTGCCGCCGCTGCGGCGTCGGCTGCCGGACTCCCTGTAGAGCTCAGCGGGGAAGGGGCGCGGATAGAGGAGGTCCTGGCCGGCTCTCCTGCGCAGGGCAAGCTTCGTGCCGGCGACGTGGTCAAGCAAGTCGACGGCGTTGCGCTGTCGCTGGCCGCCGAGCTCAGCGACGAGACCAAGAGCCGTCCCGCCGGCACCGCGTTCGACCTGACCGTGCAGCGGGGTCGGGAGACTGTCGAGGTAACTGTGTTCAGCCGCGCGCTGGAGGGTTTCACTTCGACCGGTCGGGGCATCGGCGTGATTACCACCACGGACAAGCTCGATGTCGAGCTGCCCTTTGAGATCGAGTTCGCCGAGCGCCGGATCGGCGGGCCTTCGGCCGGCTTGGCCTACGGTCTGGTCATCGCGGACATGCTGGACCCCCGTGACCTGGCGGCCGAACGCCGGATCGCAGCCTCGGGGACCATCGGGCTCGAGGGCGAGGTGGGAGCGGTCGGCGGGCTGCGCCAAAAGGCTATAACCGCGAGTGAGGCGGACGCTTCGGTGTTGGTGGTGCCCCGCAGCGAAGCCTCCGCAGCCAACTCGGACCTGCAGGTGTTGGGTGTGGATTCCCTTAAGCACGCCATGACTGCTTTGTCGCCGGCCGCCTAGCGAAGGACCCGGCGTCCGCCGGGTCCTTCGCTAGGTATGGGTGTTACTGGACAGCTTTTACCTCGATACGGTGAGGCTTGGCCTGCTCCGCCTTGGGTACGCTGATGGTCAAAAGGCCGTTGTCCATGCTGGCTTCGATCTTGCTCGAGTCGCACTTGGGCGGGATGGCGATTCGCCTTCCAAACGGTCCGTACTGCCGCTCTACTCTGCGGAACGAATCCTGCCCCGCGGGTTCGCTGAACTGCCGTTCGCCGGTCAGGGTCAATACGTCGTTTTCTACGG
>JBBDRQ010000076.1:0-2799 GCA_040905365.1 Actinomycetota bacterium | reverse complement strand
TTAGTCGGGCTGTCCGCCGAGAAGTGGATAGCGAAAACAGCCGACTTCGTGGTCGTTGACCATGCCCACGGCCTGCATGAAGGCATAGCAGATCGTCGGGCCCGCAAAGCCGAAACCCCGTTCGCGCAGGGCATTGCTCATGGCTTGCGATTCGGGCGTCTCGGCAGGCAGCTCCCCCAGACTCCTCCGCCGGTTAACCACCGGTCGGCCGCCCACGAAGGCCCACAGGAACTCCGCCAGGCTCCCCCGCTCGTCGACGACCTTTAGGGCCGCCCGGGCATTGCTGACGGCGGATTCGATCTTGCGGCGGTTGCGCACAATACCCGGCTCGGCCAACAGCCGCTCGATATCATCCTCGTCGAAGGCGGCCACCTTTACGGGATCGAACCCGGCGAAGACGTCCCGGTAGCCCTGGCGCTTACGCAAGATGGTGCTCCAGCTAAGGCCCGCCTGCGCACCCTCCAGCACCAGCATCTCGAACAAATGACGGTCGTCGCGGTTGGGCACACCCCACTCGTGATCGTGGTATTCGATCTCCAGCGGCCCGCCGCCGGCCGCCCAGCCGCAGCGGACAAGGCTTGCCGCCGAGTCCACTCACCATCCCCCGGTCAAACGTCCCATCGGGACCAGGTTACGCCGTGCCGGTAGTACGCGCCGAGGTCCTCGATACCACCGAATCGGCTGGTACCACCCCACAGCTCAAGGCCTTGCGCTTCGCAGCGATGATCCCGCACCACTCGCTCGCCATCACGCGATCCGAGCGGTTCAACGTCGAGAACGTTCGTGTTTGCGAGCTCGCGGTCGCGATCAGTGAGGCCCAGCGCCGGGAGATCGACGAGCGCATCCAACCTCATGCCGATCACCGGGCGCCGCAGGGTGCTGCGCTGCTATGCAGGCGCTTTTGGTGCAAAATCGGTCAAGGGCCGACGAACGGGTTGAATACTCGGACCCCCGAGTAATCAACCCCGTCACTCAAGTCTTCCGAAAGAACGATTTCGCAGCCGATGGTCTTTGCCGCCTCCAAAATCGCAGCGTCCCAGTAAGAAATGCCGAACCGATTACTCAAACTCATTGCTGCCAGCATCACCTCGTCCGTAACCAGCTGGACCTCAAAGCGCGCAAAGGACTCGACAAGGCCGAATGCATGCTCGTGGGATAGTCGATCGGGCCGGCTCCCACGCGTCGCTTGAACGTAGAACTCCTGCAAAACCTGGATCGACAACGCCAGGTCGTTGGAGTTCAGAATCTGGTTTGCTCGCTCGGCCTTCTGGGTCTCCTCCGCGTCCTGGGAGATGGCGTAGAGCAGCACATTGGTGTCAACGAAGCGCACGGTCGTGAGCCCGATCACGCTCAACCCGGTTCCCCGCACTGAAACGGGCGATCTCGCCTTGGATCCTATGCTGTTGAGCCTTCAGTCGGGAAAACTCAGACTCCCGCTCGGAGAGCGAACGCAGATACTCAGCCACCAGGGAACTGACCGAACTCCCCCGCTCGGCCGCCTTTATCCGGGCCTGCCGATACACCTCTTCCGGAACCGAGACAGTTATGTTTTTCATCCCGACCAACTTATCACAGGATCACAGTTACTGTGATACACGTTCTAACCCGTCCCCGACTGGACCGGATCGACCCCTCCGACTCGGCCGCACCTTGGTCGGGCCCTTGAGGTTCGAAAGCTCGGCAGGCCACTGATGAGAGGAAACCGGGATGACCTAGCAACGGTCATCGGGCCGATCAGTCAAGAACCTCGATCACCTCGGCGAGGACCTGAAACTCCTTATCCGGCACGTCCTCCAGGATGATGGGCTCGAAGTCCGGGTTCATGGGTTCCAGGCGAATCTCGGTGTGACGCCAGGAGTCTCCGCCTTGCTCCTTAGTGCTGGAGTAGCGCTTCACGGTGTAGGTCCCGCTGTTATCGGGATCCCAGATCTCACGGTGCTGTACCAGCAGGATCTTGCCCTGGCGGCTACCGGCGACGGGACCCGAGAACAAGCAAAACGATTCGTCGGGAATCCGAGGCTCCATGGAGCGGCCCGCGACCTGCGCCACGAACATTCCCGGCCGGAATTTGGTCCTTGAGTCGAACCTCACCCACCCCTCGGGCTCGACCTCCTGGGCCTCACCAAAGCCCCCCGCCGCCGCCTTCAGGCTGAGCAGCGGAACGCAGGTTACGTATCGATCCTCCTCCGCCGGCGTCACCAGCTCGAACGGCTGGACGCGGTGCGGCGGCTTAGGCGGCGCGGCTCTGGAACGCAAGTACGCCTCAACCTCCTCCTCCGGCATGGCGCGGCTGGAGTTGTTCATCCGTATGAAGAACACCCGCTCCTGCTTGCTGGTCTTCGCCCACACCGGCTGAGCCGAACGCGCAACGTCCACCCGGCAGATCTCCCGCCCTTCGTGGACGGCAATCCGTGCCCGGGTGCGCATCACCGTGGCGCGCCCAAGTGCATTGATTAGGTGGGTCGTCAACCAGTTCACGAATCCGTCTCCGTTGGGCGGCTTGACCCGCGCGTAGTCGTGCTCCAGCCCAACCACCTGGCGGTCCGGCCCCACTCCGATCAGCAGCGTCCCGCCGTCCGTGTTCAAAAATGCTGCGACCGTCTTGACGATTGCGTCCTCCATCGCCTTGCTCGGCTGGTTCTCCCGCAGGTCCCAGCGGGCGGTGGACTTGAACTCGACGGCGAAGTCCTCGTCGTTGTCGACGATCTCGGCGACGGTGCGGAAGGCGGCGGCGCCGGTGACGCCAAGCTGTTGGGCGACGAGCGAAGCGAACTCGGCGTCGACCCGAATCCGCTCCAC
>JBBDRQ010000075.1:0-17094 GCA_040905365.1 Actinomycetota bacterium | reverse complement strand
GACGAGACCTAGCCCCGCCCGGAACCTACCGGCCGGTTATCAGCTCTTGCCGGCGCGCGCCTTCGGCTTGTCCGGCTCGGCCGTCGCAGCTTCGACCGCCTCGCCGTCTGCCAGGTCACGGGAGCTGGCGTAGTTCTGGGCAATCATCCTGCAGACATCGACCACGCGAGCCGAGTAGCCGGCCTCGTTGTCGTACCACGCGAGGACCTTGGCCTGGGTGCCTGGACCGCGCCTGGTCGAAGCGAGATCGATAACAGCCGAGTGAGTGTCGCCGTGGAAATCGCTTGAGACCAAAGGCTCGTCGGTAACGTCCAGCACCTTGGCCATGCGACCCGAGGCGTACTCACGAAAAGCGGCGTTGATCTGCTCCATGGTGGTTTGCTGCTCCAACGTAACGCTCAGGTCCGTCAGCGACACGTCGGGGACCGGAACACGTACCGCGATTCCCACCACCCGGCCGGCCAGCTCGGGCATGACCTTGTCGATGGACTTGGCGGCACCGGTCTTGGTCGGCGTCATGTTCAAGGTTGCCGCCCGGGCTCGACGAGGGTCGCTGTGGGTTCCATCGAGCAACTGCTGGTCCCGGGTGAATGCGTGAATCGTGGTCATAAGGGCACCATGAACACCGAACTCCTGATGCAGAACTTTGAGCATCGGAGCCAGGCAGTTTGTCGTACAGGACGAAGCGGAGACCACCCGGTGCCGGGAGTGGTCGTAGATTTCGTCGTTTACCCCCATGACGATAGTACAGTCCTCGTACTGCCCGGGCGCCGTTAGAACCACCTTGTCGGCGCCGGCTTTGAGGTGCTTGGACGCCGACTCCCGGTGGTTGAAGTGGCCGGTAGCTTCAACGACTACATCCACCCCGAAGGCGTGCCAGGGACACAGCAGTGGATCCCGTTGCTCGGTAATTCGTATGGGATGCCCATCGACTATCAGGTTCTGCTTGTCGTGCTCGACCTTGCCTTGATAGCGGCCAAACACCGAGTCGTACTTGAACATATGCTCTGCAGCTTGGGGCGTCGTACGCGAGGAGTTGACGACCACCACTTCGAGTTCGGGTTCGCCCACCGAGATCTGCCGCAGAACCTGACGACCGATCCTGCCGAAGCCGTTAATGGCTATACGGGTAGTCATTAGCTCAAGCCCTCCTTGCTTGGTGTCTCACCCAAATCTGCGACGCCTGGATGGGCGGACCGTTTGGGGAACTTGGTTAATTTCAGAATACTTGCTGCCCAACATACCGCAAGTCTCACCCTACGTTCCAGCGACTATTTCAACCGCACAAGACGGCCTTCAAACGCCGCGGCGAGGCCGCCATACCTTGGGCAGCGACGAGTACTCTGACGGGCCGGATTTGGGCTTGCGGATGATGAATTCGTCGTCCTCCTCACCCCCGCCCACATCCATCCTGGACCCTAGGCCCGAAGCGGGTTCGCCCGGAGCTCGACGCAGCGGATCGTTCCTCAGTTCGTAGTCGGGTTCCGAGGACGGGGGCCGGATCGACCCGGCCTGCGGCCGCGGCCCCTCAGGCGCCGACTGCCTGGGCGGGGGAACCCGGGACGAACCGGGCTTGGCGGGACGCTTCTTGTTCTTGGCGGCGCCCGCCGCCCGTGCCGCGTTAGCGGTGCGCGCGGTGCGGGCGCTGACCCCGGAAACCACTCTGGGGGAGGCGGTCGAAACCTTGGGTCCCGCAGGTTTAGCCTGCTGGCCGGACCGCCAGCCGATGTCCATCGCCAGGTCGTTCAGCGGCTCCACGGTCCGGCTGGTGGGATCGAAGGAGTACTCCGCTACGCGCCTTTGCCCTCTGGAGAAGTATTCGAAGCTCACGACCCACGAGCCATTGGTGCGGACTGCCTTCCAGGCCGCGTCGATGTCCTCCCGGGACATCTGGAGACTCTTGGCCTCGACACTGGCCCGAACCGCGTCCCCGATGGTCTTTGCCGACAAGCCCAGTCGCGGCTTGGTCAACTGAGCCGACCGCACCGCGTCTATCACGCCGGCCCGTTCGGCAAGAATAGCAAACGAGAAACGCTGCACCCACTCGACGTCGGTACCGGCTTCGAGAGCCACCTCTTCCTCGCTCTTGCCCTGACGCAGCAGGCTCTGGATTTGCTTGGGGGTTAGCTTTGAGGCAACCCGCGGCCTCGGCGGCTGGGCCGGCTCCGGCGGCTCGGCCTCCTCCCGGTCCTCGTCCTCAAAATCCTCGGCCTCAGGCTCCTCAGCGGGCTCGCGACGATCGGCGCTTGCGGCCGACCTGCTTCTGCTCTCTCCGTCAGGCTCACGGCCAGGTCGAGATTCCAAAACCTCTTCGGGGTCTTGTTCGAGACGCTCGATCTCCTCGAGAGTGCGCCTGAGGCGCGCGTCGAGACTGACCACGAAGCCTCCGCTTCTCGCGTCTCGACGGTCGGCGAAGATAAGGTTTTTCAGGTCGGTGGTGAATCCCACCAGGTGCAGTCTGATCATTGATCCTCAAGCCCGTAATCGGACATCGTTTACAGCGGCCTTTGGGCTCAAAGCTTAAAGTATTCCGACCTTACCTTTCCGAATTCAGCGACCATGGATCTAATAGAGTCGCACCGGCAGGTTCTACCCCGCCTTCTTCGTGAACCTCAACGTCGGCGCCAGCCCGGCCTGCTGCAAACGGTCGATAGCCTGTTTGTGCGTGTCGTCTATCTCCAGCGGCGCGTCATTGCGCCGGTTCAACACGGCCATTACAAAGCAGTCCTGGCAGTGCTCGCTGCGATACATCTCACAGTCGGTGCAATCGACAATCATGCCCCTACCCCCCTGCTGCCGTCGCTGCGAGTGGGCACCCCGAGGCCCAGGTCCTCAAACAGGGCCCCCCGGCGAACCTCCGTCAATCCATCCTCGTAACCGTTCAGGTAAGCCATTCTCAGAAACCACGCCAGCTGCTCGAGTGTCGGGTCCGATTCAACTCCGAAAACACAAGACCAAACATCGGCGAGTCTCGGATCCAGCTCGGACGCCAAACGGTCTCCCCAGGCACGCGCCTCTTCCTGCGTGACCTCCAGTCCGTTGCCGGAGGCGGATTCGAATCTGTCCATCTGTGACCTCCCTTCGGTTAAGGGGCTTCGGTCGCGAAGCTCACAGACGACAATAGGGGCGGGGTGTGACAATCAGGGCCTTCAACGGCAATGCGCATCGAAAACGCGCTAATGCCGAACCAGAAGAAACGACTTGCCGGGACGTCTACGCCACGATACTTGCGCTATGGAGCACGCACTAATTCATGGAAATCAACACGCCAAGGCGCTTGAACTCTTTTAGAAAGTTGTCTCGACTCTCCCCGGTCATGTCCGCCAGCGCGTCGATATCGCTCTGGCGGACGAACACCAGACTCTCGGTTTCGCCGCGCTTGACCTGGATATAGCTCAGGTACTCAGTAAGCGGCTGATACTGGGCGGATGGTAGCGACTTTAGCCGGTCCAAGTCCAAACCGGGCCGGGGGGCCTGCGGATTGGATGCTTCAGCTAGCGCTTCGGGGTCCGGAGTAGCTCGTCTCTCGGTGATGGGGGTATCGGATGCCTGCTTCGCGGGAACGCCGACGGTTTCCTCACCTTGAAACCTGTCCAGACCAAGCAACCTCATCAGCCATTTCATAACAATCACGATACCTGTTTTGCACGACCGGCGGGCACCGTCTCCTGCCGAGACCTAATACCGGTTCGATACGTCGATCAGCTGTTCCAGCGCCCGGCGTGCTTTGCCCGAGTCCACGGATTCTGCTGCCACCAACAATGCGGCAGGCAGGTCGTGGGCGATGCCCGCCGCCACCACGGCCGCGGCCGCGTTTAGCACCACCACGTCCCGGTCGGGTCCGGTACCTCCGTCGAGAACCTGCTTCACCACTCGTGCATTCTCTTCAGCAGTGCCGCCCTCAAGCGCCGAAGAAGGAGCGCGGCGAATGCCCAGCTCCAGCGGGTCGATCACCGACTGCGTTATCTGTCCATCTACCAATTCCCACAGGTCCGAGGGTGCCGCGGTGGACAGCTCGTCGAGCCCGTCGTGACCCCGGAAGGCCAGGACCCTCTCGCTCCCCAGGATCTTGAGCACCTCAACCATTTTGGGCGCCATATTGAGATCGGAGATGCCTACAGCCTGGCGTTTGGCGCCTGCCGGGTTGGTCAACGGGCCGAGAAAATTGAACACCGTCGGTACTCCCAGCTCCTTGCGTATGGGTCCCGCGTGACGCATGGACGGGTGAAAGGTGGGAGCAAAGCAAAACCCGATCCCCGCCTCGTCCAGGCACCGCTTGACTCCCTCCGGGCCCAGATCCACCTTTACGCCGAGCGCCTCCAGAACGTCCGCCGATCCGCACCGGCTCGATGCCGCCCGGTTTCCGTGCTTGGCTACCTTCGCACCGGCGCCGGCCACCACGAAGGCCGCCATGGTCGACACGTTGATGGAACCGGAGCGGTCCCCTCCGGTACCGCAGGTGTCGACGACCTCGTAATCGACCTCAACTTTTTGGGAGAACTCCCGCATGGTCTGAACAAGCCCCACCATCTCCTCAGTCGACTCACCCCTGACCCTGAGTCCCGCCAGGAGGGCTCCCAGGCGGGCGGGAGTTGCCTCGCCGGTCATGATCTGCTCCATCGCCCAGGCAGCCTCGCTCCGGCTGAGAAGCCGGCCGGAAAAGACCGCCCCCAATACCTCCGACCAGCTGTCCGTCATAAGATTCGCACCATCGCTTCAACTCCTCCTGCCGGCCAAGTAACTGGGTGTGACGGCGCCCGACGCTTCGGCCGTCGACCTGCTGAGTGGCAAGATACTGGATTAGCAGCCCACCGCGCGCAGACCCCGGCCTATCCACGCAGGCGTTGAAGAGTCGGGCCCAGATCCTGCCGCGACCTCACGGCATCCGCGAAAAGGTCCCCCACCCGCTCGATGCGCTCGAACAGGGTCGATATGCGGAACTGCTCCGGATAGATCACCTGGTCCAGCTCCTTCCACGCCAACGGGGTGGAGACCGGAGCCCCCGGGTACGGTCGCACGGAGTATGGAGCAACCAGCGTCTGCCCCTTGGCGTTTTGCCCCACATCCACGTACACCTTGCCCGCCCGCTTGGCCTTGGCGGCCTCCATCGTGACTTTCTCCGGATAGGCGGACCGCAGCAAGGCGCCGACCCCTGCACAAAACTCCCGTACCTCCTTGTACGAATGGCCCGGGGTGATGGGAACGAAAATCTGCAGGCCCGACCCGCCCGAAGTCTTGGGGAAGGCGGCCAGACCCAAACCGTCCAAAACGACCTTGACCAACCGGCCGACCGCTCTGACGTCGTCGAAGGAGATCGGCTCGTGGGGATCGAGGTCCAACACCGCAAAATCCGGCTCTTCGACGTTAGGCCAGCGGCCGGTCCATGCGTGACATTCAACGCTTCCGATCTGGGCCATCCAGACCAAAGTAGCTACGTCCTCGACCACAATGAAGTCGATGGTGCGCGACCCTCCCTCCGCCGGCACCGGCACCGTCTTGATCCAACCCGGAGCTCCCTTGGGTATTTGCTTCTCGTAAAACGCCTGCCCGTAAATGCCGTCGGGCACTCTTTGCATGGTGACGGGACGGTCCTTGAGAAAGGGCAGCATCATGCGCGCCACGTTGTAATAGTAAGAGACCAGATCACCTTTAGTGAGGCCGTCGTCCGGAAAGTAGACTTTGTCGATGTTGGTGATACGGACCTCCCTGGGGCCGTGCCGGAATACGTGAAAGTCGGCCTTTGGCTCAACGGGCAGCGGGCTGGGAAACCACACCCGACCCTGCGGCAGCTTTGCGGGTGCCGCGGCTTTAGCCAAGGGAGCACCGGTACTCTTGAGCTCCCGGAGTATCTGCAAATGCGACTTTTCCCACTTCTCTTCTGAGATCACGGTCAGAGCCAGGTCAAAGGCGGCCGCTCCCTCGACCACGTTGGCGATTCGCAGGCTCCCCTCGCCGTAGGGAACGTGGCGGATCTCGCCGCCGGCTCCAAACTCGTTGTCGCTGAAGTGGGTATGCAAAGGCCACAGATGCTCGTAGGCGAACTGCTGCGTGATGTAGGCAAAAAGAGCTCGCAAAGCCTCCGCGCTGTTGAGGGATCCGTTGGAAAGCGCATGGATATGCGCGTAGTCGATTACCACCGTGGTGAAGGAGTGTCTGGGCACCAGCAACGCCAGGTCTCCCAACGATCCGAACTGCGAACGCTTACCGCAGGTCTCCATGCCCAGCTTCACGCCCAAATCCACCACTTTGGGACCGAGGGTTTCGAGCGCGGCGTCGACCGTTTCGTGCAGCTGTTCCCCGGACCGGTTGTCGTGCCTGCCCGGGTGACACACCACAACCGTGGCCCCCATCGCCGCAGCCAGCTTGCAACAGTGGTGCAAGGCACCCAGGTGCTGTTTACGTCGATCCGGATCGGTTGTAGCTAGCTGAGCAAAGTAGGGGGCGTGCACCGACAGCGAAATCCCCTCGTCCCTCGCTAGGTCGCCCAGCTTGCGGGCTTCGGATTCTTTGAGGGTGAACTCCTTTACAAACTGCACCTCGCACGCCGCAAAGCCGGTCCGCACCAGGTAGTCGATCGAGGCTTGCAAGTCCCGGGAATCCTTCAGCCCGGCCACGCCGTACCGCAGCTGGCGCACGCCTAGCGCTCCCTTCCGCTTTGCACTCGGGGCACCTGGACGCTCTGGGTCCGCGCCGTTTCGACGGGGCCCGGGGTCGGTCTAATAGACTGGAGCCACGGATTCATGGACCGCACTGTAACTGAGGAGCTGAAAAATGGGGCATTCAGCAAGTAGCTATTCGCAACGAGGGGGATTTTCTTTACTCAGCATCCTGACCGGCCTGGTCGTAGCTGTGGCCGCGACGGCTGCGTTCGCCTGGATCACTTGGTTCGGCCTCGACTACCAGAACCACGACATCCACTCAGTAGTCCGTGGTGAATCGACCTGGGCCAGCATCGGCACCGCGGCGGCACTGACTATCGGGCTGTTTGTCGCTTACCTTTGGGGCGGCTACACGGCCGGGCGTATGGGGGTCAGGGCCGGCGTCGGCAACGGATTGAGCGTGGCCCTGCTGACTGTCTTTGTAGTCGGCGGCACCGGGCTGTACCTGGTTACAGTACGGCAACTTGAACGGGTCACCCTGGGGGCGGATATCGGCACCATCCCGCTCGACTTCAACTTGACTCCCATGGGCATCGTGGCAACCGTCGTGATGCTGGTTGCCCTTTTCGCGGCTGCAATCTGGGGAGGAGTCCTCGGCAGCCGGTGGCACGCAAGGCAACAGGACTACGTCCCGGCCGGCCACCCACGCCAGACCACAGACTCGTTCTCGGACCTCAAGCCTGCAACACCCCAGCCGAAGTAGGGGTACGGAAAGCGGCCCAATGCAAAAAGCAGCGCCCCTAATAATTAGGGGCGCTGCTTTTTGCTGGACTGACCAGAACTACTCCGGCAGGGTGGCCTCGATCTCAACCGGAATCTCGTCTTTGACCTTCAAGGCGCCCATCATGGCCGAGAAGGGCTTTATGCCCCATTTGGACTGAACCACGGTGAACTTAGCCGTGACCTTGCCATTGGACTCCGACAGCTTGATCTGCACGGGATTCTTCTTGCCCATGAGCTGCAGATCGCCGGACACCGTGGCGGCGTTGTCGCCTTGCGGCTGTACTGCGCTCGACTCAAAGGTGATGTCGTGTTTGGTCACAACCTTTTGCGTGGCATTCTTCTTGATGTCGGCCTTGTCTCCCTCTGAAAGAGGCTTGACCCCGCCTACGCCTTCGACGACCGAAAATGAGCTCATGTCTGCGGTAGCGGTGAACGTTGACTCCGCCGGGTTCTCGGCGATAGTGGCCTTGGCGCTCCAGTTCTTGATCTCGGTAATCAAGTCGTGGCCCGCCTTTTTGGCGAAACCTTCGCGGTTTACATGGACGAGCAAACGCCCGTTGTTCGGACCAAATTCATACGTTCCTGGACTGACCATTTACTGCTACCTTCCACTCGGGGGTGTACCTGCTTACGTAGGCGCTTACCTATTGGCCTTTCTCCTCGGCGTTCTCGAGGCCCATCTGAGGCAGGGCTGTGGCCCGCAACATTTCCCTCAGACTAACAAGGCCTACCAGCTTGCCGTCTTTTGCTATAGGCAGGTGCCTGAAGCCTCCTTCGATCATGATCTTGATAGCCTCTGCCGTTTCCACGTCCGGAGAGACGCAAACAGGATCGGCCGTCATGACTTCCGTGATCTTGGTGGACCACGGGATACGCCCCTGAGCCACCGCCCTTAAAACGTCGCGCTCGGTGACTATCCCGATGTACTTACCGCCGATAGGCCCCGTCACGACAACGGCCGATCCGGTCCTTCTTTCGATCATGGCCTGCGCGGCCTGCTCCAGAGACTCTTCGGGTCTAACCGTCAGAACGCTGCGGCGCATGGTTTGTTCAACCGTGGACAATTACTACCTCCTTCTTCCCAAACCGCTCGGGCGACGGTTCCACGGAACCTTCGCCGGCCGGGCATGGGGGCTACGGATTTGGCCGACCCTGGCCGGAGTGTGCATCGCTTGAGCCCAACCGCGTGAGAATCTTATGCCAATTATGCCAACCTCCCATCCATGAGCCACAAGTTCCTCGCAGACCCTGGAGGATTCCAACCGCCTCTACCCATCATTGCGGGAACCTCAACAGTGACCGCACCTCGTCCAGCAAAGCCCAGGGGGCCGCGACCATGCCGGATCGCTCACCGGCGGACAGGGGATCGCCGAACAGATCGGTGTACCCGGCGCCCGATTCTTGCAGCATCGCGACTCCGGCCGCTATGTCCCAGGGTTCGGACGGCAGGAGAACCAAGCCGTCCACCCGGCCTGCGGCCACGTAAGTGATATCCAGGCTGATGCAGCCCAAATAGCGGAACGCTCGAAGGTTGTCCAACAAACCGCGGCAGGTGTCCCACAACACATCAGGCGGCAGGTAGCACTTGTTGAGAAGAAACACCGCATCCCTGAGCCGGGCTGTCGACTTTGCCCTCAAAGGGCCGTCCGGCCCGAATGCCCCTCCCCCGCGGGTGGCCGTAAAGGTCTCGCTCATAGCAGGCGCATGAACCACGCCCAGCTCTACCCGGTCACCGCGCAGGCATCCGTAGGAGGTGGCGAAGTGCGGTAGCCCGGCAACGTAGTTGGTGGTCCCGTCCAGCGGGTCCACGATCCATCTCCAACCGTTGGAGCTTTGGATGGCTGCCCCCTCTTCGGAAACCAGTCCATCCTCTGGAAACGCTGCCCCTAGCTCGTTGACGACGAGTTCCTCGGCCTGCCGGTCGAGCTCGGTAACGATACCGGCCGCCTTGTCGGTGGACTCGATCCCGGCGCGAAATCCCTTCATGAGGAGCCTGCCGACCTCGACGGCGGTCTGCTCGGCCCACTGCAGCCGACGTTCTACTTCAAAGTCCATAAGCCTAAGTAGCTCGGCTTTGGAGATATTGCCGGGCGGCCGGGCGGCTGCGTTGGTCGGCGTTCAGGAGCGGCCCGGCTCGACGAGGCCTCCCCAGGAGGCCATTAATCAGAGTCCTCCATCCAGCCTTGGTCCAGATGTGAAAAATCGTGCTCCAGCGCCTCCATGTTGTATACGACCAGCTCGTCGCCATCCCACTGAGCGCCCAGGGCAAGCGCCACTGCGGGATCGTTCATGCCCTCGGGCTCTTCCCCGGTCCAGTGGAAGCCGACCCAGCCCGTGTCATCCTTACGTCCGAGCACAACCCGCTGACTGGCTGCGCTCCCCCACTCATCCACCGGCGGGCTCCTTTTGCTTCTTCGACTCGCCCTTGGACCGGTCCTGCGCATCGTCGGGGACTTGGTGCATATCGTCGAACACCCGGCTGGCCCTTATGTCCTCGGCCTCAATGGTGACCAAGTCTCTCTTTGTCAGCTTTTGCCCCGCTTCGGCGGCATTGAAAAGGCGGATGGCTTGCCGCATCCTTGCCCGGTCCAGTGCGTTGCGGACGCTGCGCCCGTTGGCAAAGTGGGGCCGGGTGAGGCGAAGATCCAAGTATTCCTGAAAAGTCTCCTCCGCCTCCGGCGATAGCCGGTAACGCTGATCCTTGAGCATCATCTTGCCGATGTCCAACAGCTCGCCGGCCGCGTAGTCCGGGAAATCCACGTGATGGGCGATTCGGGACGAGATGCCCGGAACGTCGGAGAAGAACCGCTCCATCTTGTCCTTATAACCGGCCATGATCACAACCAGGTCCTGCCGGTCGTTCTCCATGACCTCGAGCAACATCTCCACGGTCTCCTGGCCGTAGTCACGCTCGTTGTCCAGGCGGTAGATGTTGTAAGCCTCGTCGATAAAGAGCACGCCGCCCATCGCGCGCTTGATCACCTCACGGGTCTTGGGAGCGGTGTGGCCGACGTACTGCCCGACCAGGTCGTCGCGGCTGGCGGTCACCACGTGCCCTTTGCGAACGTAGCCCAGCCTCCAAAGGATCTGGCCCATACGTCTGGCAACGGTGGTTTTGCCGGTTCCGGGATTGCCCGTAAAGCTCATGTGGAGGGTGGGGGGCTCGGCCTCCAGGCCGATGCTGCGGCGCAGCCGGTCGATCAACAATAGGTGGGCAATTTCCTTGATGCGCTCCTTGACGACGTGCAACGCAATCAGCTCGGTATCGAGCTGCTCCAGCACCTCTTTGACCTTCGAATCGGAGAACAACTTCTCGGCGTCGACGACGCGGTCGTCGGGGATCTCGTTCATCGGGTCCGCCAACTCAGCGAACTCCTCCTCCGGCGCGTCAACGCCGAATCTGGAGTCTATGTTGCCCGGCCGCGCCATGCCGGTTCCCTGTGATGGGGGTCGAATCAGATTTTCGCCGGAAACACCTTCAGCCACAGCCTCACACGCTCCCTTCGGTAATGGTTGGTCTAGTCCCTAGAGATTGGGTCGAGCGGGCGGGACCACCGCCGGCCCCGCCCGCTCGATTAGCATTACCCCTTTTTTAGTCCGAGTAACGATCGCCGTGCGGCTTGCCGGCCGCGTACGGCTCCATCGTGTACTGGATATGCCGGTCGTTCGTCTCGGTCCTAACCAGCCGGAAGCCCGGCTCGTGCTTGGGACGGTTGACGATGAACTGCAGCGCAATGGTCTGCTTAGTCAGCTTCGGGTTGTAGAGGTTGACCTTTATGTACTGGTTGGGAAACGCTTCCCGGCACCGCTTGACTTCGTGAAGGCCGCCGGCCGCGTCCTCGAGGTCGAACATCGGCATACCCCACATGTCCCAGTAGACGTTACGCGGGTGCGGGTCATCGGTGTGTTCGATGGCTACCGCCCAGCCGTTGTCGATGCCGTACTGGATCTGCGCCCTGATTTGCTCATCGGTCAGATCCGGCAGGAACGAAAACGTGCCCTGGTTGATCTTTAGTCCTGTACCCATGTCTGTTTCTCCCTGAAAATCGTGCCCTAGCTGGTCTTGGTCGGCGTCTCGAGAACGTCCGGGACATCCGTCGACTCGAAGTCGAAGGTGATGTCGCCCCAGACTTCCAGCGCAGAAGCCAACTCCGGACAGGTCTTGGCAGCCTTCTTCAGAATGTCGGGGCCTTCCTTGTAGTAGTCGCGACCCTCGTTACGAGCCTGAATCATGGCTTCCACCGCAACCCGGTTGGCGGTTGCGCCGGCGGCGACACCCATCGGGTGGCCGATGGTTCCACCACCGAACTGCAGAACACAATCCTCGCCCAGGTAGTGCAGGAGCTGATGCATCTGTCCGGCGTGAATGCCGCCCGATGCGACCGGCATTACACCCGGCATGTGAGCCCAGTCCTGATCGAAGTACAAACCCTGGACCGGGTTGGCCTCGAGCTTGTCTTCCCGCAAGGTGTTGTAGTAGCCGCGGATGGCATTCGGGTCGCCCTCGAGCTTGCCGACAACCGTTCCGGAGTGGATGTGATCCACACCCAGCAGACGGCACCACTTCGACAGCACCCGGAAGTTGACGCCGTGGTTCTTCTGGCGTGCGTAGGTGGCGTATCCGGCCCTATGTAGGTGCAGGATCAAACCGTTGTCACGGGCCCAGTGCGACATGGAAGTCATCGCGGTAAATCCGATGGTCAGGTCGATCATGATGATGACGCTTCCCAACTCCTTGGCGAACTCGGCCCGCTCGTACATGTCCTCCATGGTGGCAGCGGTAACGTTCAGGTAGTGGCCCTTGGTTTCGCCGGTAACCTCTTCGGCGCGATGTACAGCTTCCATGCAGTACAGGTACCGATCCCGCCAGCGGTTGAAGTTCTGGGAGTTGATGTTCTCGTCGTCCTTGACGAAATCCAGACCGCCGCGCAGAGCCTCGTAGACGACCCGTCCGTAGTTGCGGGGCGACAGACCCAACTTGGGTTTGGTGGTCGCACCCAGCAGCGGGCGTCCGTACTTGTTGATCATTTCCCGCTCGGTGATGATGCCGTGCGGGGGCCCCTGGAAGGTCTTGATGTACTCCCGGGGGATGTGCATGTCTTCCAGGCGCAGAGCCTTGAGCGCCTTGAACCCGAACACGTTGCCGATGATCGAGGAGGTTAGGTTCGGGATCGACCCTTCCTCGAACAGGTCGTGCTTGTAGGCGATGTAGGCAATCCACTGGGGAGGGTCCGAGTTAGGGACCGGGATGACCTTGTAAGCCTTGGCCTGGTAGTTGTCGTGCGCAGTGAGGCGGTCCGTCCACACCACGGTCCACGTTGCCGTCGAAGATTCACCGGCTACGGCGGCAGCAGCTTCCTCGGGCTCCACCTGAGGCTGGGGAGTGATCCGAAACGCTGCGATTATATCGCTGTCTTCCGGAACATAGTCGGGCTTCCAGTAACCCATCTCTTTGTAGGGCATTACCCCTGCTAGCCAACGCGGCCTCTCGCCATCGCTTGTTCCGGCCATATAATCCTCCATCTCGTAAACCTCGTCCGGCCATACCTGAAACCGGATCCATGTACCAGGATAGACGAGTATAAACAAGAGAGCAACTTAAGTTTTATTGACTTTAGTTAGATTTCTGTTTAAGATCGTCGGAATATGACTTTCGGCCAGCTAAAAACCTTCCTGGAGGTGGTCCGTCAGGGTTCGATCCGAGCCGCGGCCGCCAGCTTGTCCGTTACCGAGCCTTCGGTATCGGCCGGCGTCTCTTCACTGCAACGGGAGCTGGGCGTTGCCCTCCTGGAACGCCACGGCCGGGGCATCCGGGTCACTCCAGCCGGCGAGGAGTTCGCCTCCTACGCCTCGCAAATGCTGGGGCTGGCCGAGAAGGCCGGCCGGCGGGCCCGCGAGAAGGCGGGCCAAGCGGCGCAGCTGAGGATCGCCGCCGTGACCACCGCCGGCGAATCTCTAATGGCCCCAATACTCAAATTGTTTCAACGCAAACAACCCGACGTCCAGCTGTGGATGGAGGTCGGCAACCGCCAGACCGTGTTCGACAGCCTGCTCTCGTACCAGGCTGATATCGCGATCGGAGGCAGGCCGCCCAATGAAGGGGACATCACCGGCGAACCGTTCCTGGAAAACCACCTCGCAGTTGTGGGGGCGCCGAACCACCCCCTCGCCAAGGGTAGGCACAAAGCAAGCGAGCTCGGCGGCGAAACCTGGCTGCTAAGAGAGTCCGGCTCAGGAACCCGGAACAACACGGAGGAGTTCTTTCAGGAATCCGGCGTCGAGCCCCGCTCGTTCATGACCCTAGGCAGCAACGGTGCGGTGAAGCAGGCCGCCTCCGCCGGGCTCGGCATCACTCTTATATCCACCCACGCCGTAGCCAAGGAGCTGGCCGGCGGCATCGTAAGCCGCTTGAACATCGAGGGGACCCCCCTCAAGCGTTTCTGGCACGTCCTTTACCGCTCCGGCAACGACCACTCGGACAGTACCGAAGCGTTTCTCGAGCTGCTTCGGGCGCCCACCACCGAGCAGGCAGTCTCCGACTGGTTCGGGGCATCCAAGACCTATTTAGCATAACGCCGGCCGGCAGTGTCTCGGGCTTGTCGATACCAGTGATTCGAACACGGAGACGCCCCAGCCGACGTCGGACGGCTTACAAGGACGCAGCATCGCCATGCCTGTCCGGGTCGTGGGCCCCGCCGGGGCGGCGGTCCTCGCGCGACGGTGGCACCAGCGCGACCAGCAGGGCAGGGGCGGCCGCGGCCAGCAGCGCCGCGGGGCGGCCGACCCGGGTGGCCAGCACGCCGAACAGGCTCGGCCCGATGATGAACCCGGCCGCGATGAACACAATGGCCAGTGTGAATCCGGTGGTGGGGCGGTCGTTGAAGACCTGCTGGCTCCACATCACCACGAGGGCAAACCCCGTGGTGAAGCCCACCCCGAACAGGGCGGCCGATCCTAGGGTAGCGACCACGGAGCCGGGCGCGACCAGCAGCACCAGGGTAGATCCACCTACCAGGACGAGCATCACGGCGATCGGCCCGCGTAAGCCATACCGGTTGGCGATCCCGCCGCTGAACACGCCCACCGCGGCCCCGGCGATTCCCAGGGCCGCCCACATCGCCGGACCGGTCCAGCTGGCCAGACCGGCGTCCTGCACCGTGTCAGGTGCGTACGCGAAGTAGGCACCCGAGGTGATCGACACTCCCAATGTGACGACGAACAGCCGCGCCGACCGGGCGTGGAGGAACCACCCAAGCCGGGGCCGTGCACGGTCGAGGGCCGGTCCCGCCGCGCCCGGCGACAGCACCCTCCAGGCCACCGCGGCTGCCACCAGCCCGATCGTTGCGAACGCCCACCACACGGCCCGCCATCGGTCCCCGGCCATCAGCACGAGGCCGCTGGCGATCACCAGGCCAACCGGAGAGCCGGCATTGACCAGCGCCAGGGCACGCCGACTGCCGGACAACGGGACCTGGTTGTCGACCGCATCCGAGAACGGCCCCCACGCCCCGCCGGCGCTCGTGCCCGCGGCGGCGATCCCCACGGCCAGCAGCAGCGGGCCCGGCGCAGACGCGGTCATGGCCGCGCCGACCGCCAGCAGCAGGCACCCGGACACCACCGGCACGCGAGGCCCGAAACGGGCAGTGAGGACACCGGTGACCACGGTGGCCACCAGGTAGCCGGCCTGGGCTGCGCTCGCGTAGAAGCCCAGCACATCCAGGGACAGGCCGAACTCCCGGCGGAAAGTCGGCACGAACAAACCGTACGCCTGCCGGCCGATGCCATACGTCGCCACCAGTGCCAGCAGGCCCGCACCCCCTACACGGGAGGCCTGGCTGATGCGCATGACGAACCCGGCACACCTGATGCCCAGCTCAACCCGGGCTCAGGCTGCGCCGAAACGCACCTATCTAGCCGAAGTGAACCGGAGAGCCCACCCGCGCCGACTGGAGTTGGAAGACAATCAACAATTGCGTTAGGCCCAACGGGCCGGAGACCCGTCGCTCGTCGCCCTCGGCAAACAGACCGATGGCGTTGGGGTCCAGTTGGCCGTCATGGTGCATGCGGTCCCAGATGATCCCTTCCGCCTCCGCCGCCACTTCCATAGGCACGGTGCCGTCGATCTCCAGGACGTCCACCGGCTGGCCGCGGTCGCGGGCCAGAGCAAAGCGGATGGGCTCGTACTTGGAGGTGCGGGTCGCCGACGCGATCTCGGCCAGATACGGGTGCGGAAGAGTGGGCCGGAGCACCAGCTTGACGTTGTAGTGGCTGGCGTCCACGTCCACGTCCGGACCGGGCGGGTAGAAGCGAACAACTATGTCCGCGTAGGCGCGCTGCGGCCGGATGTGAGCCTCAGAATCCGGTTCGCGCTTGGCGAGGTCGGCGTCCACCTGGTCCGCCGTATAGTTGCGCTTTCCCACGTCCCGTTTGATCTTCCACGCCCGGCGAACATCCTCCGGCGGGTCCAGGAAAACCTTGACGTCGTAGCAATCTTGCATCCGTTTGGTGTGAAATCCGTGCAGACCCTCGACCACCATGTAGTCCTTCGGCACGACCAGCTCGGGCCGGTCCAAAGTCCCGTGGGAGTGGTTGTAAATGGGCTTGAGGATCGGCTGACCCTCACACAACAACTGAAGATGCTGCTCGATGATCTCCATGTAGTTGCAGTCCGGATGCAAGGGAGTGATGTTCATTCCCTTGCGCTCCTGGCGGTCGTACTTGTGGTAATCGTCGGTGCAGATCGTCGTAACGCGATCTTGCCCAACGATTTTCGCAATGCCGGCCGTAAGCGTGGTCTTCCCCGTGGCGGAATCCCCGACGACGCCCAACATGATTGGACCGCGATCACCGTCCGGTGCGCGGTTGACTAGGGATGAATTTCGATTGGCCATGCCGTAGTTTACACAATCCGGCGTGCCGTGCTTGGGCGAGCTCAGCGGGAAGTGATACCGTCCATTACCCGGCGCTACCGGCGCTCCCACCCGAGGCGCCGGAAGCCGCGCCCTACAAATCTGAAGGCTTACCGAAAAGAGGACGCAGTGACCGAAGGTAAAATAGTTCCGTCAGTATTGAACGCCAACTTGTCGCGCCTGGGCGAGGAGGTGGTCGCCTTGGACGAAGGCGGAGCAGACGCTATTCAGTGGGATGTCATGGACGGGCATTTCGTCCCCAACCTCACTTTTGGTGCCGACGTCATAAAGGCATGCCGCGAGATTACGGCCATCCCCTATGAGGTCCACCTGATGATTGAAAACGGTGAGCAGTGGGTCGAGGGGTACGTGGAAGCCGGGTGCGAAACGGTAATCGTCCATCCCGAGGCGATCGTCCACCTCCACCGTTGCCTGGAGCAGATCCGGACTCACGGCGCCAAAGCAGGCGTTGCCTTGAACCCGTCCACCCCGCTGGAGGCCATAAGGCACGTTATCGGTTCAATCGACCACCTGTTGATCATGACCGTCAACCCGGGGTTCGGGGGGCAAAGCTACATCACGGAGATGGAGCAAAAGGTCAAAGAGGCCCGGTCTCTCATCGAATCAACCGGACGCCAGATCGCTTTGGAGGTTGACGGCGGGGTCACCAAGGACACCATCGCCGGGGCGGCCAACGCCGGGGCAGACCACTTCGTCGTGGGGTCCGCGCTGTTTCGCCACCCTGAGGGAGTCGGGGGGGGGGGGGGGGGGGGGGGGGGGGGGGGGGGGGGGGGGGGGGGGGG
>JBBDRQ010000074.1:0-2833 GCA_040905365.1 Actinomycetota bacterium | reverse complement strand
TCGAGTAGCGCGGCCAGTTCGTCCCGGCCCCGTACGCCGAGCTTTTGGTATGCCGAGTAAAGTGCATTGCCCACCGTGCGGGGCGACAAGAAGAGCTGCTCGGCCACCTGTTTGTCGGTGAGTCCGGCTGCTGCCATCCGGGCGACCTCCAGCTCCCTTGGGGTCAAAGCAACGCTTGCCGGTAGATCGGTGGCGAGGATTGGGGTGGTCGCCCCCTCGCAGGCGCTTTGCAGGTCGGCGGAGCGTAACTCGGCCCGGGTTGCCCTTCGCTTATCCCCCCTGCGCCGCCACGCCACGGCGGCTTCCATCGAAGATTCCGCCGCGAGCAGCAGGGCGCCGATACCCTCCCACGAGGCCGAAACTTGCTCCAGCCTGACCGGATCGCGCGCGACCAATGCCCCCGCGGAGGCGACTTGCAGCGGCGCCAAGAGACCCTCGACCCCGATTATTTCCTGCTGCAGCGCTTTGGCGGCATCGACCGCCTTGCCCAGGCGTGCCAGATCGTAAAGCGCTGCGCAAGCGGTTGCGTACGCCCCGCCGGAGCGCGCCATCTCGACCGACCGCCACAGCAGGTTGCACGCCCAGGCTAGGTTGTTGCCGGCCACCTCAACCCAGGCGCGAGCTTGAAGTAACCGTGGTCCCCACAGGTCGGTCTCTGCGATGCCGAGCCGGTCCAGCTCGCGCAGCGTCGCCAAAGCTTCGTCCACCTTCCCTCTTTGCGCTCGCGCCATTACCAGCTCGATAAGGCCCAGTCGCTCCATGAACCCCCATCCAAGCTGACGAAACACTCCCACGGCTTCCCCGGCAAAGCGCTCGCCGGTGGCGGGCCGGCCCTGGGCCAACAGGGTCGAGGCGAGAGAAACGCAAAGAAACCCCTGCCCATCTAGCGACCGTGCGTGCACGGCTTGCGCGTACTGTGCCGACCCGAACTCCCAAGCCCTTGTCATATATCCGGCCTGGGCCAGGGCGTAGCAGCGAAAGGCCTGATGGACGTAGGGGCTAAAGCCGACCTTTGCGCCGCTTGTATCGTCGGAGTGGGCTTTATAGCCCAACTCGGTTGCCTTCAAGGCCTGGGAGAACCGTCCGGTTACCGGCGCGGAGGTGCCGGCGGCAAAGCAGGCGTTTAGCAAAGCCACGCCGGTCGCTCGATCCAGCAGCGGCTCGACCAAGGCCGCGGCCTGGGCGGTATTGCCCATGCGACCCAGAATCCGGGCGCGCGCGGCGACCAGCTCGTCGCGCAAGGCGTCGTCGTTGATGCTGGCTTCGGCCTTTTGGGCCACCTCGAGAGCTGCTTGGGAATCGCCTAGACCCAGATGCAGCACGTCGGCGTGCGCGCTGGCGAGAACGGCTCGCTGCTGATCGGTTTCGGCGGTTGGAGCCAGCTCCCGCAGCAGCTGCGCAGCCTCGGTTGCCCGGCCCTGGTGCCAGCAGAGCTGACCCAGCAGTAACCCGGCATCGAACCCCACCTCCGCCCGTCCGGCAGCGCGCGCCAGCCGCTCCGCGAGTTGCAGATCATTGCCCAGTCGCGCCATGCGCGCGGCCTGCAACATCACCTGCGGGTTGGACGGGACTCCGCCCTCCAGCCTTTGGATGGCGACGAGCAGCACGTCGGTTTTGCGCCGGGCGCCGGTGCTCTCGATCGCCTGCGCGATTCGTCGGGCGGTATGGCGATGGGCCACAGGGGGCAACTTGGACCTAAGGACCTCTGCCTGCAGGGGATGGTGTAGGCGCAAAGTGGTGCGGCGCTCAGCCTGCTCCACGCCGAGCAGCCCCGATCCTTCCAAGCGCTCCAGGCTCACTCCGGGCGCCAGAGCCAGAAACATCTCAGCCCCCAAGGGCTCGCCGCAGGCGAGGGTTTGGACTGCCCTGCGATCGGAAGCCTTCAGTGCGGCAAAACGGGTTTCGATGATCTCTACGAGCCTGTCGGGCACCTGGAGGCCGCCGGTCAGCCGCCATACACCCTCCCGCTCCGCCAGCGTTGCCAGATCGAGCGCTCCTAGGACCAGCTCCCGCAAGAACAGGGCGTTTCCGCGGGCGCGCTCTTTGAAAATCTCGAGGGTGGCCCCGTCGATGGGTCCGCCTAGAGCGCGGTGAAGGAGTTCGTCGATTTGGGGACCGGAGAGCGGATGAAGGTCCAGCCGCTCCGCCAGGCCGTCCTTCCACGAAGACAGGATCGCCTCGGGAGCGGGTTCGCCGGCCCGCAATGTCGCGATGACGAAAGTGTCGGCACCCTCGATCAGCCGGTAGGTAAGCGCTGCCGACGAGTCGTCGAGAAGGTGGGCGTCGTCGATCATGATCGCCACGGAACGGCCATTCCCGCGCTCACGCACTGCCTGCGCGATCTGTCGCAGCACCCCGGTTGGATTGGTGGGGTCTTGGATGTCGGGCAGCAGATGGACGAACGCCCCGAAGGGGAGGCTGCCGGCTCCCGAGGTGGCGGCTACCTGCACCGTAGTCAAGCCCTGCGATGCCGCCAGGGCCAGGCTCTCCGCAGCCAGGCGCGTCTTGCCGACCCCCGCGGGGCCGGCGATGACCACGCCGCCTGCGCCGGAGCTCATAGCGGAGGCGATCGCATCCAGCTCGGTCTCGCGGCCTACCAGCGGCCAACTAGCCTTCACCGGCAATCCTCCCAACCCCAGGGCTGACCGGTCGAACCTAAGGGAGGGTCGACAACCAGATTTTAGCGCCTCGGCGGGCCGGCTACCTAAGAAAGGGTAGTGCTTACTCTGTCGCCGGCCGTGCCTGCGCTGCATCGTTGTCCCGTCGGAGTCGGACCAGCGCTATGACGGGAGGAAGACCCATGAACGAACGATCGGCGCCGGTGCTCATCCTG
>JBBDRQ010000073.1:0-17514 GCA_040905365.1 Actinomycetota bacterium | reverse complement strand
TGCGCGGCCGGCGCCTGCGAGAAGGCCATCGACTCCAGCGACTCGCACCACCTGCTGGTCGAGGTAGCCTAGCCCCGCGTCCGGCGGCGACCGGATCCGGGCTGTCGACTGGTAGGATGTAGCCAGAGTTTTCGGTCCACATTCTTCTGGGAGGAACCATGGCTGACGAGGTGTCGACTCGAGTTGAGGCCGAGGCCGAGCTCGAGGATGAAGAGCTGGAAGGCAAGGCGCCTAAGACCAACGCACAGGCAGCCGAAGCACTTGCCCGCAACATCAAGATTCCCGACATCGACTTCAACGACCCCAACCGCGATACGCTGAACCCCCGGGCCAGCCGGGGCGGCAAGACGTTCACCAACGGCTTCAAGATCCCAGGCTTCAACTCCATGATCGATCTTCCGTACAAGGTGTGCGTGGACTGCGAGTTTCAAGCGATGAAGTTCTCGACACAGTGCCCCAAGTGTGGCGGGGAATTGGGCGCTGAACAGTAAGCACTCCCCCGCTACCGCACCCCACCTCGACAACACCCAGACGCCGGCCGATCCCCACCAACCCGGCGCGCTCCGCAAACCGGTCATCGAGGTAGACGGCCTCACCAAGCGCTACAAGAAGTCCAGCGTCAACGCCGTCGACGGCATCAGCTTCGAGGTGGGCGAGGGCGAGTTCTTCGCCCTGCTCGGTCCCAACGGCGCCGGCAAGACCACCACCATCTCGATTTTGACCACTACGCTGCTGCCCACCTCCGGGCACGTCCGCATCGGCGGTTTCGACATCAAGTCGCAGTCCAACCAGGTTCGACAGCAGGTGGGCATCGTCTTTCAGCAACCCAGTCTGGACCTGAACCTGACCGCCGAGGAGAACGTGCGTTTTCATGCCATCTTGTACGGGCTGTACCCGTGGCGGCCCGCCTACCGGATGATGCCCGCCGCCTACCGCCAGCGGTTCAACGAGCTGTCCGAGGTCCTGGGCCTGGAGGCCGAGATGTTCAAGCCGGTCAAGCGCTTCTCCGGCGGGATGAAGCGCAAGCTGGAGATCGTACGCAGCCTGATGCACCGGCCGAGGGTGCTGTTCTTGGACGAGCCGACCGCCGGCTTGGACGCCGACTCCAGGCGGAGTCTGTGGAACTACCTAAAGCAGATACGCGACGCAACCGGAACCACCGTCTTTCTCACCACCCACTACCTGGAGGAAGCCGAGGGCGCCGATACGATCTGCATCATCGACGGCGGCAGAATAGTCTCCTACGGGACGCCCGGCGCCATCAAGCAAGACCTGGTCGAGGACTATCTGCTCATGGTGCCTTCGGACCCCAAAGCGCTGAAAAAAGAGCTGGACTCCCTCGGGCTTGCCTACACACAGGACCACGAGTTCCAGGTGTCGGTGGACAGGGCCGACGTGCATTCGGTGCTAAAGGCCATCGACACGCCGCTGCTCAGCGTCCGCACACACCTGCCCACCCTGGAGGACGCCTATATCGCCACCCTGGCCAAGACCGATGCACCAGGTTAACGCGGTGCTGGCCATCGCCCAGCGTGACTTCATGAAGCTGCTGCGGGACCCAGCCCGGTTGGTTTCGTCGCTGATCTTCCCGTTGATCTTCATCACGGTGCTGGGCGGCTCGCTGCAGGCCAGCTTCGGCAGCGCGGACTTCAACCTTTTGACCTATACCTTCACCGGGGTGCTGGCCCAAACCCTGTTTCAGTCCTCGGCCACCGGCGTGATCTCGCTGATCTCCGACCGGGAGGAGGACTTTAGCCAGGAAATGTTCATCACCCCGATCTCCCGATACTCGATCATCTTCGGCAAGACCGCCGGCGAGACCATGGTGGCGCTACCTCAGGGCTTCGCCTTGGTTATGCTTGCCTTCGCTCTCGGGGTCGGGATGACCTTTCCCCGCGCGCTGGCGCTGGTGCCCTTTGCCATCGTCGCCTGCCTGCTGGGGGCGGCCTTCGGCGTGGTCGTCCTGTCCAACCTGCGCAACCAGCGCTCCGCCAATCAGGTGTTCCCGTTTTTGATCCTGCCGCAGTTCTTCCTGGCCGGGGTCTTCAACCCGATCGCCGACCTACCGCCGGTGCTGGGCTTCCTGTCCGCCATGGCGCCGATGCGCTACGCGGTCGATCTGATGCGCTCGGCGTACTACGCGGGCAGTGAGGAGTACGACCGGGTCGTGCTGCTGAGCCCGGTCACCAATTTGATAATCATCGCGGCGCTGTTTGCGGTCTTCCTGTCGATCGGTACCGCCATGTTCGTGCGCAAGGAACGCAACCGCTAGCACGCTGGCCACTAACTGTTGCGAGGTTTGGGGCGAGTGGCTCACGCCGCCAAACGCCCCGAAGGTTGGTGGCCGCCAGCCGCTCAGCGCCTGGGCTCCCAAGTAAAACGACGAACGGCCACCAGCAGGCCGCCGAGACCCCAAGCTCCCATCACGGCCAGGCTGCTCGGCGTAAATCCCAGCGACCCGTCGACCGGGAAAAAGGCGTGCTGCATGGCGGTGGAGAAGTGCTTGAAGGGAAACACGTCGCCGATGAAGGCCACCCACGGCGCCGGGTCCTGCAGTGGGATGAAAATATCGGAGACAAACAGCAGGGGCAGGAAAGTGGCGTTGACGATTGCCGGCGCCGCATCCGCGTTGGGCACGATGGTGGTGACCGCGGTGCCCAATGCGCAAAAGCACGCCGACCCGATGCTCAACGTCACCAGGAAAGCCGGCAGTGACCGCACCGGCAGAGTCGCATCGTAGAAGACGGCGCCGAACAGCGCACAGACTCCCACCAGCACCAAGGCGATGAGCACCGCGTGCAGGATCCGCGACGCCAGGTACGCGCCGCCGGGCAAAGGGGTGGCCTTGATACGTTTGAGCACGCCCCGCTCACGGGCGACGATCAGACTCATGGCCACGTTGGAGTAGCAGGCCGAGATCGCCGAGAACACCGCGATGGCCGGCACGTAAAAGGTAGCCGGGCTGACCAGGTTGCCGTTGATGTCCAGCTCCCCCCGGCCGAACAAGGTGGTGAATATGACCAGGAACATCAGTGGAAACGCTATCGTGAAGAAGGCCGCGGCCGGGTTTCTCCAAAAGGCGCGGTTGGTGTAGCGCAGCTGGCGTATAACGAGCGAGACGATCCTCACTGCGCCTCCCCGGTCTCGGCATCCTTGGTCAGCTCCAGGTAGACGTCCTCCAGGCTGGGTTTGGTAACGTGCAGGGCGAGCAGCTGCTCGGCGGACTCCATCGCCCAACCGGTCAACCGGTGCAAGAACTCGGTGGGGTCGGACGCGGCGTGCTTGAACCCGTCGTTGTGCTGATCAACCATCGCCTGCAAATCCTGCGGCAGCGCTTCGGGCCGCTTCAGGCGAAACGTCACGACCGTGGCCTCCAGGTCCCGTCCGGCCAGCGTGTCGGGTGAGCCTTCCACAACGATCTCACCCCGGGAGATGATCGCCACCCGATCCGCCAGCGCCTGCGCCTCGTCCATGTAGTGGGTGGTCAAAAACACCGTCTTGCCGAAAGACGCCAGGTTGCGCACCATGTCCCAGGCGTTGCGGCGGGCTCCGGGGTCAAAGCCGGTCGTGGGCTCGTCCAAGAACAACAGGTCGGGATCTCCGACCAAGGCGATGCCCACATCCAGCCGCCGGCGCTGACCGCCCGAGAGCTTGGTCACCCTGACGTCGCTCTTCTCCCCCAGGCCCACGACATCGATTACCTCCCGCGTCGGTCTAGGGTGCGGGTAGTAACCGCCGAACATCTCCAAGGTCTCGGCTACGGTGAGATAGGGGTCCAGCCCGGTTTGCTGCAGCACCACCCCGACGTCCTCGCGGAACCGGCGCCCGGCGTTCTGCGGGTCCGTGCCCAGCACCAGCACCTCACCGGCATCGCGCTTGCGAAAACCCTCCAGAATCTCCACCGTGGTCGTCTTGCCGGCGCCGTTGGGTCCCAGCAGCGCAAACACTTCACCCTCGGCAACCTCCAGATCGATGCCGCGCACCGCCTGCAGCGATCCGTAGGACTTGGTAAGGCCCTTGATCGTGATTGCAGGCATCGAATCCTTCCTTTGGACGTGGTTGGGCTGCCTCTGTAGGACCAGCGGATCTAAAGGCAGCGGTAGCCGAGTTTAACGAATGGCCCGGCGAACCGACGCTCCCACCACGTCGGCGAACAGAGTCAGCGCCACCAAAGCCAGCAACGTGGATACCAGGCCACGGTAGTCGAATGCATTTAGCTGCGCGGACAGCAGCCGGCCCAGCCCGCCGGCGCCGACCACCCCCACCACCACCACCTCGCGCATGGTGACCTCCCACCGGTACAGCGAGAAGCCGCCGAACCTGGGCAGGGTCAGCGGCAGCACACCGTACGCGAAGGATCGAGCGCCCACGGTGCCTTGGGCCTGCAAGGCCTTGACCGGTCTGGAGTCCAGGTTCTCCACAACCTCGGCCATGAGGCGGCCGAGGATGCCGAAGTTGTACAGGCCCAGGGCGATCGCCCCCGGCAGCGGTCCCGGCAAGAAGACGAACAGCACCACCAGCGCCCACACCGGCGGGGGGATCGCCCGGAAAAATAGCAGCACCGCCCGGGAAGCCAGCGCCGCCAACGCCGCGGCCGATCCGTGCCCGGCCCCGGCGTCGCCCACCGTACGCGCGGCCACAAACGCCATCCCCACCGACAGCACGGTGGAGAGGGCAATAGCGACGACGGACATGGCCACCGTTTCCAACGACAGCCCCCACAGCGACGAGAGGGCCGCCGCGCTGAAATCCGGCGGGAACGCCTGGACGGCTATATCGCCCAGCAGGCCCCGGGTCCGCGGTGACCACAGATTCGAGATGCTCAACCCCAGGTGCCAGGTGCAGACCCCGACCAGCAGCACAAAGCCGGCCAGCGACAGGTTGACGAAACGGTCCCGCTGCATCGCCGGACCGCTGCCGCACTCGCCCTGCGGACGGACCCGGAAACGGTTGCGGTTGGGGCGGCGCAGCAACGTGCTCCACAGATCCACCAGCCCGCTGATGATCACCAAGGCGTAGATCAGCGTCCACACCTCCTCGTAGTTCAGCGAGTAGAAGCTGAGCGAGATCTGGTAACCGAGCCCGCCGGCGCCGATCAACCCCAAAATGGCGGCCGCCCGCACGGCACACTCGAACCGGTAGAACGAGTACGAGAGCAGATCGGGAAACGCCTCGGGCCCGAGCGCGTAGGCAAACGCCTTGATCCGGCCGGCCCCCGAGGCCCGTAGCGCCCTAAAGGCATGGCCGGGAGCCTCATCCAGTAGCTCGGAGAACACCTTGGCGGTCACCGCACCGAAGGGAATCCCGATCGCCAACACCCCCACCAGCGGATCCAGACCCAAGACGCTGACCAAGAACAAACCCCACACCACCTCGTGAACGCCCCTGGGCAGTCCCAGCAGGCCGCGGGCGCCCAGCCATCCGCCCCGGGACCACAGGGTGCGCCGGCCGCCCGAATCCAACCCCCACCAGGTCTGCGACACCAACACCCCGAACACCAGCCCGAACGCCACGCTCAGCGCGGTACCAACGCTGGCGTAGGCGACGGTCGTAAGCGACGCATCCCAGGTCAGACGCAAGAACTCCGGAGTCAAAACCGGGTTCAGAGCGGCGGCAAAGAACCGCCGCACCATCGGCCAGCCGCCGGAGTTCAACAGCTCCTGCCTGCCCACCCCCAGGCTTAGCGCCGAGGCGACGACCGCCACGACGACGGCTGTCATCCAAAAGCGGCGGGCGGTCGCCGGGCGCCGGCGCTTCTTCGGTGAGCGGGGGGCGGGGAGCTTCTCCAGCTCCAGGACATCGATGCCCCTGGGAGGCGCTTCGACGGTCACGGCGCGGGCTCGGCTTGGGGGATCCGGTACAGATCGGCGGCCATGGTCTTGGTTACCTGGCCGGCCGGCCGGTCGAAGATCACCCGGCCCTGGCGCAGCCCGACCACCCGGTCACAGTGGCTGAGCGCATACTCAAAAACGTGCAGGCTGGTCACCAGCGTCTTGTTCAGCTCGATACAAAGATCCCGGAGCAGGTCCATCACCTCCGCGCCGCGAACGGGGTCCAGGCTGGAGATGGGCTCGTCGGCCAGGATGGCCGCCGGGTCCTGCGCCAGTACCCGGGCCAGAGCGACCCGCTGCCGCTCTCCTCCCGACAAATGGTCGGTGCGCTCGTACACCTTGTCAGCCAGCCCAACCCGCCCGAGCGCCTCCTGCACCCGGCGCGCCTCGCGCGGGGACGCCAAAGACAGCAGCGCCCTGCCCACCGACCAGTCGGCCAGCCGTCCGGCGTTGACGTTGTGGATCACCCTTAGCGGCCCCACCAGATCGAACTGCTGGTGGATCGTGCCCAGTCTGGCCTGGGTGCGCCTCAACTGGGCAGGCTTGAGCGCGGCCAGGTCCCGCCCGAATACCCGGACCTCGCCGGCGGTGGGGGTCACCGTGCCGTTGAGCAGCGACAGGAAGGTGCTCTTGCCCGCCCCGCTGGGCCCGACGAGCGCCACCCGCTCGCCGGGGAACAGGCGAAACTCCACATCGCGCAGCGCCCACTGGTCGCCGAACCTAACCCCGGCGCCGCTCAGGGTGACAATCGCCTCCGGCATTGCGCTCATCCCGACTAGTTGATCAGCCCGGTCGCACGCCCGATCTGCTCGATCTGCGCGTAGTTCTCGTTGGAGGTTGAGATGAACTCGTCGGCCCCGAACAGCTCGAGAATCTGCGCCTGGGTTTCGTCGGAGGAGTCCAGCCCCGTGAACGCCTGCTGGATTTGGCCGACGAAGTCGCCGCCGTCGCGCTCAACCAGCTCGGGGCGCACCACCCAGTGATAGTCGTGATAGCCGGGAGTGCGGAACACCACCTCCACCGCGTCGGCGTCTACCTCGCCGGCGCCGGATCGCGCCTGCCAAACCTGCTCGTTGAGCACTCCGGCCTCGAAAGTTCCGGCCTCCACCAGCTCGATGGTGGCGTCGTGGGATCCGGAGAACCCGGGCTGGCCCTGGAAATCCTCGGGCGTCACGCCGGCCTCGCCGAGAAAGTACTGGGGCATCAGCCGGCCCGAGGTGGAGGATTCACTGCCGAAGGTGAACCGCTTGCCGGCCAGAGACGACAGCCCCGCAAGGTCCTCGAAGGGTTCGACGCCGGCATCGCGATGGGCGATAAAGACGCTATGGAACTCCTCGTCGATCCCCCGTTGCAAAATCGCCTCAGCGCCGTCTACCTGCAGACGGGCCTGCACTCCGGTGAGGCCGCCGAACCAGACCATGTCCAGGTCCCCGCTGCGAAACAGGTTGACCGCAGCGTTGTAGTCGGTAACCGGCTGGTAGGTGACGGGCACACCCAGCTCCTCGCTCAGGTAGCCGGCCAGGGTTCCGTAGAGGCGCTGCAGCTGTTCGGGGTCCTGGTCGGGTATGGCCCCTATGGTTATACCCTCACCCGCGTCCGCCGCGCCCTCACCACCGGATGCGTCCCCGGAGGCGCAAGCGCCGGCCACCAACGCCAAGGCGGACAACAGGGCGAGAATCGGCGTCCGGACCTGTACCAGCATGAGCTTTGACTCCTTTGACTGGAGAGACGGTTTCCTTCTAAAACAAAACCATCCTAATAGTGACTAGAAATAATGGTTATTTCCACTCCAGCCGGACATCGGGCGAAATCGCGCCGAAAGACGCGCCGCCAAACGCCCCGAAGGTTGGTGGCCGGTCTCCTAGCGCAGGAAGAGGCCGCTTATCTCGTTTAGGAGCTTACCCAGGATCACCCAGCCAACCACGGCGAGGATCAGCGCTGCTGGGATCAAAAGCAGCATGAGGGTGAAGTTGGCCGTCAAGAACACCAGAACAATTCCGTACATGATCGGCGTGGAGGCCAAAGCCGCTACGTAGAAGCTGAGGGTGCGTCCGGCGCTTTGCAGGGTCACCTGCTTGCCGCGCTTGCGCGCCCTTTCCCGCATGTTCTCCAGCAGCTGGCGGGCGGCAGAGGGTCTAAAGGACACCACCAACGGAACGATAGAGCCGAGCGATATCACCACGGCGGCGGCGGCCAGCGGTGTAGCCGGCAGGGTGGCGGTACCCATCATTTCCTCGAGGACCGGCGCGGCAATGCGCCCGTAGATAACTGCAAGCACCGAAAAGGCCCCGAACAAAGCGTAGGCCTTGACTCTTTCCTTTAACGCCTGCTCCATCCCTACCTCCCAATTTCGCGTCCCCATATTGTGCACCGGACCGGGTACATACAGACAATTCACCTCGAACAAGCCGCTTCCGTGCTAATCTCGGTGTAGGGATGAAGAAACTCCCTCTCCAGGTTTATTCGCTTGTTTCCTCCTTGCACCGTGTGGGTTTCGAGCGACCAGAACTTTGAGGTCGGGCAACACGGCCCACAACAACACCCCACAAGGAGTGACATAAGTGCCAACCACCTTCGCCGAACTCGGCGTATCAGAATCCGTCGCGGGCGCCCTAGCCAGCCGAAATATCTCATCGCCCTTCGACATCCAGGCCATGGTCATGCAGGATGCCCTGGCCGGCGCCGACATCCTGGCCAGCAGCCGGACCGGCTCCGGCAAGACGCTAGCCTTTGCCATTCCCATAGTCGAACGTCTCATGCACACCAACAACCGGGTTTCGGCCCTGGTCCTGGTACCCACCCGCGAGCTCGCCTCACAGGTCGCCACCGAATTCGAGATCATCGGCAAAGCCCGCGGGTTGCGCGTAGCCGCCGTCTACGGCGGTGTCAGCATCCCGGCCCAGGCCAAGCGGGCCGCCAAGGCCCACATCCTGGTGGCCACTCCCGGACGCCTGGAAGACCTGGCGAACCAGAAGCTGATCTCCTTGAACCAGGTAGAGGTGCTGGTTCTGGATGAAGCGGACCGCATGCTCGACATGGGCTTCCAACCCCAGATCCAGGCGATCGTGCGCAGGCTACCCACCGAGCGCCAGACCATGTTCTTCTCGGCCACCCTCGATGGCGACATCGGACGGCTGGCCCGCAGCTACACCAAGGATCCCAAGCGTCACAACGTCGAGTCCCCCGCCCCCACCGTTGACGAGGCCGAACACCGGTTCATCAGCGTCAACCATCGGGAGAAGACCGAAGAGCTGCTAAAGCACCTGGCCGACGAGGAAGGTCGCAGGCTCGTATTCGTAAGGACCAAGCGGGGCGCCGACCGCTTGGCCGGCAAACTCAAAACCAGGGGAATCAAGGCGGCGGCCATGCACGGCGACATGACGCAAGGAGCCCGAGAGAAGGCGCTGCGTGCGTTTACCGCCGGGCAGATCGACACTCTGGTGGCCACCGACGTGGCCGCCCGCGGCATCGACCTAGACGACATCTCCCACGTGATCAACTACGACCCGCCGGACGACCACAAGTCATACATCCACCGGGTAGGGCGCACGGCTCGCGCCGGCCGCAGCGGGATCGGGATCACCTTTGTGATGGCCGACCAGCAAGGCGACGTCAGCCGGATCGCATCGATCCTCAAGCTCAAGGAGCAGTTCGAGGCCGCAGGCATGACGGTGGCGCCGCCCAGGCTCGCTTACACCAGCGGCAAGGGACGCAAGAACATGATGCGGCGTCGTCCGCGGCGCGGCTTTTAGAGCACCGCTCCGTCAAGGGCATTCCCGCACGAGCACGCGCGCTCGGGCGGGATGCTGCGAACCATTCGCAGTAGCAGCTCGCGCAGCTTCTCGTTGGACTCTTTGAACACCCTAATCACCTCGGATGCCTGCACGGGATCCACGCCCTCGATACCGGCGTCGTAGTCGGTAATCAGGGCGATTCCGGTGTAGCACAGCTCCAGTTCCCGGGCCAGAACCACCTCCGGGTACTGGGTCATGCTGACCGCCGACCAACCCTGTGCGGAGTGATATGCGCTCTCGGCCCGGGTAGAAAAGCGCGGACCCTCTATGACCAGCATGGTCCCCTCTGGATGCATGGTCAGCCCCTGCTCCTGGCCCGCCCTGATCGCCACCGACCGTAGCTGGGAGCAGTAGGGCTCAGCCAGGCTCACATGGGTCGTAACCGGCCCGTGATAGTAGCTCTCTTCACGCGACTTGGTCCGGTCCACCACTTGGTCGCACACGACGAACTCGCCGGGGTGAACGTTGGGGCTCAGCGACCCGGCCGCACAAGGCGCTACCACCCGTTTGACCCCGAGCGACTTGAAGGCCCACATATTGGCCCGGTAGTTGATCTGGTGGGCGGGGATGCTGTGGTCCGAGCCGTGGCGAGCCATGAAGGCAACCCGGCGACCGTCGATCTCGCCCACCGCGGGCGGATCCGACGGGGCTCCGTAGGGGGTGTCGATCTTACGCTGCTCGAAATCCGGCAGCAACGAGTAAAAACCCGAACCGCCGAAGATGCCGATCTCTACGGGATCCATGGCTTTGAATAGTACCGGAATTGAGCTCTCACGCCCCAGCCAGGATGGTTGGCTAACATGGCGCGGTGACCAATGCGCAATCGAAGTCCGGCAGTAAGGTCGCCTTTGTGCTGGGCGGAGGCGGTCACCTGGGTGCCAACGAGGTCGGTATGCTGCAGGCCCTGCTCACCGCCGGCATAAGGCCCGACCTGATCGTCGGCACCTCGGTCGGCGCCCTCAACGGCGTCACGATAGCCGCTCAGCCCGATCTGGAGGCCGTGAGCAAGCTGTGGCAGGCCTGGGTCGACCTTGGGCGCGAAAAGATCTTCTCCTCGGCGCTGGGCGGCGCCGGCACCCTCATGCGCAACAAGGGCATCTACCTTCACGACAACTCGGACCTCGAGAAACTCATCCGGCGGCTGCTGCCGGTGCACAGCTTCGAGGAGCTGCAGGTCCCCTTTCAGTGCGTGGCGGCCAGCATCGAGCAGGCCGCCGAGCGCTGGTTCAGCCGGGGCCCGTTGATTCCGGCCGTCCTGGCGTCCTCGGCGGTGCCGGGGCTGCTGCCCCCGGTGCGCATCGACGGGGAGCACTTCTACGACGGGGGCGTGGTCAACAGCATCCCCATAGAGCGAGCCTTACAGCTGGGAGCAACCGAGCTGTACATCCTGCACGTGGGGCGGATCGAGCAGCCGTTGAAACCTCCCCGCAACCTGATCCAGGTAGCGAACGTGGCGTTTGAAATCGCCCGCCGGCACCGCTTCGCTAAAGACATGGCCGGTCTGCCCGATGGGATCGTGGGGCACGTCCTGCCCACAGGTGAGGAGGACCCGGCCTCCAGCCCGCTGGCGCAGCTCAAGTACAAGGACTTCACTCACGTCGACGAGCGGATGCAAACAGCCTACGAAGCCACCACCCGCTATCTTACTAAGGCGGCCGGCGGAGCAGAGCCGGGCAGTTGATACCTCCCCGCATCGTAAGGCGGCTGGTCGTGGCGCCGGTGGTGCTGATCGTATGCGCCGCCTTGATCGCCGCCTCCCCGGTCGGGCTGACCGCGGCGTTGATCTACGATCTGCTCACCAGGAGCAACCTGCGGGCAACCCGCGCGGTGCTGTTCTTCGCGTACTACCTGGTGCTGGAGATAGTGGGGATCGTGTACCTGGCGCTGCTGTGGCTGGCCGGCGGGACCGGCTTCAAGCTGAAGTCACAGCTGATGCAACGGGCGCATTATGCCTACATGCGCTGGTGGCTGCGCCGCCTGCGCGGAGCCGCCGCGCGGTTGTTTAGGCTGCGCATCGAGATCCACGATCCACCGCAGCCCCGCTGGGGACCGGTCCTGGTATTCAGCCGCCACGCGGGACCCGGCAACTCGCTGATGCTGGTGGGCACCTTGATGCTGGAGTACCGGCGCCTGCCGCGCATCGTCATGCTCTCCAAGCTGCAGTGGGATCCGCTGATCGACATCGTCGGCAACCGCCTGCCCAACCGTTTTATCCACCACGGACCCGCCCACAGCGAGCAGTCACGGCAGGTGGTTGCCGAGCTGGCCGCCGACACTACGGACGACAGCGCCTTCATACTGTTTCCCGAGGGCCGGGACTTCACCGACAAGCTGCGCCTCAGGGCTATCGCCCACCTGCGAACCAGGGGTCACCTGGACAGGGCGGACAAGGCAGAACGCATGATGAGGGTGCTGCCGCCCCGCCACGGAGGCGTGGCCGCCGCAGTGGGCGCGGCACCCGAGGCGGATGTGGTATTTGTAGCCCACACGGTGCTGGAGGACGTGGGCTCGTTCGGGGAGTTGTTTAACCGGATACCGTTCACCCGGCCGGTCGCGGCCCGCTACTGGCGGATACCCAACTCCGAGGTGCCCGACGACCCGGACGAGTTGATCGATTGGCTGTACGGCTGGTGGGAGCGGATCGATAGCTGGATCCTCAGCCAGATACAGCGCCAGTCAAACGACTGACCCGCCCCATAGTTCCCCGCGGGGTCGCTTTGAAACGACCCCTAAAAACACCAAAGGGCCGCCATGGCGTAGCGACCCTTTGGCTCTGGAGCCGCCCGGTGCGGCCCCATCCTGGGCGTGCGAGAGGAGCCCAAGGCACTGAGAGTTTACAACATGATTATATGGTTATGTTGTCATGCTGCGTTTCCCAGTGGTTAACCCTCCCTGCCGAATGTTGCGATGTGAACTGCGGCGAGCGTAGGCTGAGCACGCGTCCGGCCACCAAAAGGGGGGTCGGCTACGACCGAGGGCTTAACGGGCGGACGCAGTCTTAGGAAGACCTTCGGCCGAGCGAACCGACCCCGAGAGGGGAGGATTAACGATGCTTGACGACATTAACGTTCGTCAGCCGGTCGAGAATGCACTTTCCGATGTAGCTAGTTTCGTTCCCAAGCTGCTCGGTGCCATCCTGGTCCTGATTATCGGCTGGCTGGTAGCACGGGCAATCCAGAAACTGACCCACACCATCCTAACCAAGGTACGCTTCGACGCTCTGGTGGATCGAAGCGGCGTAGGCGCAGCCGTAGAGCGTGCCGGCTTCCCCGACTCGGGGCTCCTGCTGGCCAAGATCGTCTACTACGGGATCTTGCTGCTAACTCTGCAGATCGCTACCGGTGTATTCGGGGACTCGGCCATACAAAACGCGTTGGACGCGGTGGTGGCGCTGATTCCCAGGCTCTTCGTTGCCGTCGTGATAATTCTGATTGCCGGGGCAATCGCCTCGCGCGTCAAGGAGATAGTTGCCGGGTCGGCCGGCGGGCTCGCCTACGGGGATACCCTGGCCAAGGTGGCGTCCGCAGCCATATGGATCACCGGCATTTTCGCCGCGTTGAGCCAGGTGGAGATAGCCGAGGACATAGTCAACTCGCTGTTCACGATCGTCACCGGCAGCCTGGCGCTAATCCTCGTCATCAAGTTCGGGGTCGGCGGCATCTGGGCAGCTCGGGACCGTTTCTGGCCCGCCGTCTACGACAAGCTGGGCAGCAAAGCCCCGCCGCCTCCTCCGCCGCCCGCAGCCAAGAGCTCGGATGGCGCGTAGCGACGATCACCGCCGGTGCGGTGCCCTTAAGGGCACCGCACCGGTAATGTGTAATACATGGAACTGGGGATCTACACCTTTGCGGAACGGACCACCGATCCGAACACCGGTGAAACGGTCAGTGCGCGACAGCGCCTGCGCGACCTGATCGAAGAGGTCGAGCTGGCCGACCGCCTGGGCTTGGACGTCTTCGGCGTGGGCGAGCACCACCGTCCCGACTTCGTGGTATCTGCGCCCGCGATTGTGCTTGCCGCGGCCGGCGAGCAGACCGAAAGGATCCGGCTGACCAGCGCGGTCAACGTGATCAGCTCCGACGATCCGGTAAGGGTCTTCCAGGACTTCGCCATCCTGGACCTGCTGACCGGCGGACGAGCCGAGATCATGGCCGGGCGCGGCTCGTTCATCGAGTCGTTCCCCCTGTTCGGATACGACCTCGAGGACTACGACTCGCTGTTCGAGGAGAAGCTCCTGATGTTGATGGAGCTCAGGGAGTCGGAGCGAATCACCTGGCAGGGCAGGCACCGGACCTCCATCGACGAGCGCGGAGTCTACCCACGGCCGCTGCAACAGCCGCTGCCGATCTGGGTGGCGGTGGGCGGCAACCCCAGGTCTGCAGCCCGCGCCGGAGCGCTCGGACTGCCGATGGCGCTGGCGATAATCGGCGGGGAGCCGGAGAGGTTCGCTCCGTTTGCCGAGATCCACACTGAGGCGGCGACCCACGCCGGATGGGATCCCGCCCCGCCGCTTAGCATCAACTCTCACGGCTACATCGCCGAATCCGCCCGGGAGGCCATCGACGATTCCTTCCCCTACGTGGCGGACACGATGAACCGAATCGGGCGAGAGCGAGGCTGGGCGCCGATGACCAAAGCGCAGTACGAAGCCAGCGCCGAGCTTGCGGGAGCCAACTTCGTCGGCACCCCTCAGCAGGTTATCGACAAGATTTTGTTTCAGTACGACATCTTCGGCCATGAGCGCTTCCTGGTGCAGTTCAGTGTGGGAACCATGCCTCACGACAAGATCATGCGCTCGATCGAGCTGTACGCCACCGTGGTTGCGCCGGCGGTGCGCAAAGAGGTGGCCCGGCGCAAAGCCGCGCGGGCCGCTTCCTAAAGTGAGCAGGGCGCGTTAGCTCGATGGAGGCACCTCGCAGCAAAGTCGCGCCCGCATCCGAGGAGATCCCCGACTCAAAGCCGCAACGACGCATTGGACGGCACCTCATTTTCGGCTTCCTCATGGGATCGGCCGACCTCGTTCCCGGCGTGTCGGGGGGTACGGTGGCGCTGGCCTGCGGCATCTACCCCCGGCTTATTAGGGCGATCCGGCGAGCGACCGGGGTTCTGGTCAGCTTGGGTGCTGGACGCCCGGCGCCGGCGATAGCTGCCCTGCGCCGCCTGGACTGGGCACTGCTCATCCCCCTGCTCACAGGCATATTGCTGGCGGTAATCGCCCTGGCCTCGGCGGTCGAGCATCTGCTGAAGACCGTGCCGGTGCGCATGGGTGGGCTCTTTTTGGGCCTGGTGCTTGGATCGGTAATCGTGGCTACCGGCATGATCCGCAGGATGCGCCCCGGGATACTGCTCATAATCGCCGTCTCTGCGCTCGCCGTATTTGCGGGCTTAGGGCTCGTGACGGTGACCCACGCGCCCGCACCCGGCACCGCGGATGTGGCCCTTTGGGCGTATCCGGCGGCCGGCGCCCTGGCGATTTGCGCCATGATCCTTCCCGGGGTCTCCGGATCGTTCATGCTGCTGGTAGTGGGTATGTACGACACGGTGCTCGCCGCCGTGAACAACCGATCGGTGCTGCCGCTCCTGCTGTTTGTCGCCGGGTGCGTTCTGGGCCTGGCGCTGTTCAGTCGCTTGTTGTTTTGGCTGATCGAGCGTCACCACGACCCGGTGGTAGCGGCGATGATCGGGCTGATGCTGGGTTCGGTACGCATCTTATGGCCCTGGCCGGGGGGTCCGTTGACCAACGAGCTGGGCGCCCCTCTGGGCGACGTCTTGATCCCGTCCCTACTCGCTTTGGCCGGGCTGGTTGCGGTCGTAGTGGCAGCCAAGCTGGGTGGGATAGGCGAAGAGAGCCCCGGCCTGCCCGAAAACCGCGAGGACGCAACCGGATAGGGCGCCGGTTCCCGCCCGGAAACGGTTGCTACCGCAGGCCGGCGCCGTCCAGGCCGGCGCCGTCCAGGCTTGCCCCAGCCGGCTCATCGAGAGCTCGGAATCGCTCGATGAGCTCGGCGGCCAGGTGGTAGCGACCGAACGGCGGTATCAGGTAGAAGCCGGCGGCCATCCCCTGGAGCTCCTTGCCGGTCTGCAGGGCCAGATGCAGGCCCTCCCGCTCGCCGCCGTCGCCGGCCGCGGCCATTTGCTTGAGCACGCGGTCGGGAACGGAAATGCCGGGGACTTCGTTGTGCATGAACTCTGCATGGCGGCGAGATACCAGCGGGAGTAACCCGACCATTATCGCTACATTGAGCTCGCCGAAACGCTCCTCGTACCGCTGCCTAAAGTGCTGCAACGGATCCCCGGAGAACAGCGGCTGCGAGTACGCAAAGCTGGCCCCGGCCCGGATCTTGCGGTTGAGCACCTTGAGCTCTCGATCCAGATCCTGCGCGCCGAGGTTTACCGAGCACCCCACCGTGAACCGGGTAGCCTCACCGATCGATGCACCCGAGCGGTCGACGCCCTGGTTTAAGTTCTTGGTGATCAGGCGGATCAGACCGGACGGGCTGACGTCGGCGTGATCCGCGGCCTGAGGGTAGTCACCTATAGCCGTAGGGTCGCCCATGCACACGAAGACGTTGCGGATGCCGAGCGCGTGGGCGGCGAGCAAATCCCCCTGTATGCGCAACAGGTTGCGGCCGCGGGTCGGAAAGTGCAGGACCGTGGAGATCGACGCCTCCTGCTGGATCAGATGACACGCTGCCCACGGACTCATCCGCATGCGCGCCATCGGGCTGTCGGCGACGCTTACCGCGTGGGCGCCGGCGCCGGCCAGAGTACCGGCCGCCGCCACCAACTTCGACGCCGAGGCCGAACGCGGCGGTGCCATCTCGACCACGAACGTAGGCTCGACGCTGCGCAGCGCCTCTGCAAACGCTCCGATCTCCAGCGTCTGGTCGGACTCGATCCGCAATCCCGCATCTGCGACGCCCGGCTCGGCGGACCTTGCCTCCCGCTGCGTATGCGGCTGAGCCTTTACCTGCGCCAGCGCCTCGCCCATCGCCCGGATATGCTCGGGACCGGTCCCGCAGCACCCGCCGATGATGCTCACGCCCATCTGCGCGAATCGAACCGCGTAGTCGGCCATGTAGCTGCGCGACGCCCGGTAGATGAGCCGCCCGCCCACGCGGTACGGTTGCCCCGCGTTGGGCATCGCCACCAAACTCAGCTCGGGCCGGCGTTTATGAATAGCATCGATCAGTCGCAGCACCTGAGCCGGACCCTCGGAGCAGTTGACCCCGATAGCGTCAACGTCAAGTTGTCCCGCGCGCTCGGCGACCACTTCGGCGCTTTCCCCGAGCAAAGTATGGTCGTCGCGGGTGAAGGCGAAGGAGACGATCACCGGGAGCGAACACACCGAGCGAGCGGCTAGAATCGCCTGCTCGGCCTCGGCAACATCGGTTTGAGTCTCGATAAAGAGCAAATCGGCGCCTGCGTCGGCCAGTGCGGCAATCTGCTGGCCGAACGCGTCGGCGGCTTCGTTCGTGCGCACACGCCCGTACGGAACCAGCCGGACCCCCAGCGGCCCGACCGAGCCGGATACTATCTCGGCCCCGGCCTCCCGGGCCAGCCGCACTCCGGCGGCGTTGATCTCGGCGACCAGACCGCCCGACCCGTACTCCCCCAACTTGTAGCGGTTGGCGCCAAATGTGTTGGTCTCGATAAACCGGGCGCCTGCCGCTACGAAGCTGCGATGAAGACTGAGAACCGCCTCGGGATCCGTCAAGTTGAGCGCGTCGAAGGTGGAAGTCACCTCCGCCTCACCGGCGAGCAATGTCGTTCCGATCCCCCCGTCACCCAGGATCGGGCCGGCCTCGATCAACTCTTTAAAGCTGTTGCGGTCCATGAAGACTTCCCCGTTGCGTTGCCGTTCGGAGCCCTTCCGCCCGGTCACCCAG
>JBBDRQ010000072.1:38170-81034 GCA_040905365.1 Actinomycetota bacterium | reverse complement strand
CTCTTGCGCTGGGCACCACCGACGTGACCCCGCTGGAGATGGCCCGGGCCTACGCTACCTTTGCAGCGCGCGGCCGCCGGCCCGAGCCCCTGACGGTGCTCAAGGTTGAGACCGGCAGCGGCGAGACGATATTTGAGCGCGCCCCGCGTACCGAGCAGACGCTTAGCCAAGATGTGGCGGACGTGGTTAACCACATTCTCAAGCAGAACATTCAGCGGGGCACCGGGACGGGGGCGAAGCTCCCCTGGCCGGCGATGGGCAAGACGGGAACCGCGCAGAACTTCAGCGACGCGTCTTTCGCCGGCGCCACCCCCGAGCTGATTGCGGTGGTGTGGATGGGCTTCGCGCCCGATCCGGCTACCGGAGTTATTCCCACGATGGAGAATGTCCGGGGCCGCAGCGTCACCGGCGGGAGCTTCCCCGCCACGGTCTGGCGAGAGTTCATGGTGCGGGCGCTGGACGGGGTCCAGCACAGCGATTTCGTGGAGCCGGACTCCTTCGGCGGCCAGGTGCTGGAGCCGCCGCGGTGTTCCGAACCGAATTCGTCGCCGGGGCCCGAGGCCACGGATCAGACCGAGCCTTCGCCGGTGCCCGAGGGGGAGCCGACGCCGCTGAACCGGGTGTGCATCGAGCCCTCGCCGGAACCCACTCCCTCGCCGGAAGAACCCACCCCTACCCCGTCCGCCAGCCCGCTCGACGAGGAGAAGATCTCTCCGATCCGGCGAACCCCAAGACCACCGGCGGACCCGGACTGCGCCCTGTTGGACCTTCTTTGCAGCTAGTACGGCGTCTGGTTCGGGTTGGGGCCTTGTTCGCGGGGGCCGCCGTTGTAGCGGTGGCTATGCAGTGGCCCTTGGCCGCCAATCTAGGCGGGACGCCGCAGGACGCGGCGGACCGTATGCTGCAAAGCTGGCAGGTGGCCTGGAACGGCCACGCCCTGGCCAACCAGCCGGGCGCGGTTTTCGATACGAACACGTTCTATCCGTTGGACAACGACCTAGCCTTCACCGACGGTCTTATCGGCTATGCACCCGCCGGCCTCATTGGGTCGGGTCCGCAGGCCGCTATGGTCCGGTACAACGTGCTGGCGCTGTTGTCGTACGCCCTGGCCTTTGCGGCTGCCGCAATGCTCGCTCGGGAGTTGGGGCTGTCGTGGCCGGCTGCCGTGGTTGCGGGTGCCGCGTTCGCGTATGCGCCGTTTCGTCTCTCCCATTACAACCATCTGCACGTCTTATCCAGCGGGGGCATCCCGCTGGCCCTGACGCTACTGCACCGCGGGTATCGCCTCGGTAAGCCGGCCATGGTGGTCGCCGGCTGGATCGCGGCGGCTTGGCAGATGAGCATCGGGTTTGCTCTCGGGCTGCCTCTAGCCTACCTGCTAGCACTGCTGGGCGGGTTGCTGGGGTTGTGGTGGCTCAGCCACGGCAGGCCGCGCCCACCCCGGTCGCTGGCTCTGGCCACCGCAGCCGGGTTGGCGGTTTTCGGCGGCTGGGCTGCGTGGCAGGCCGCGCCGTACCTACGGGTGCTGGAGCAGTACCCGGAGGCGCAGCGGCTGCGAGAGTACGTCGCCTTTTACTCGCCGCCACCCCGGTCGCTGCTGGCCGCACCCCAGCAGAGTGCCACGTGGGCCCGTGTCACCGAGCCGATCCGCTCCACGCTGGACTGGTCGCCCGAGATGGCCCTGTTTCCCGGCGTGACCGTAGTGTTGCTGGCGCTGGTGGGGCTGCTGCGGCCGGCTCTGTCCGGACGTAACCGGATGGTGCTCGGGGCTCTGGCGGCCCTGACCGCGCTTTTGTCAATGGGCTACTCGGTCGCCGGCGGGCGGCAGATCTACGATCTGCTTTACCGGTTCCTGCCCGGATGGCAGGCCAGCAGGACGCCCGGTCGCCTGTTTACGATCACCACGCTGGCGCTGGCCCTGCTGGCGGCCGCCGGGGCGCAGGCCTGGGTGAGCTGGCTGCGAAGACGGCCTGCGCGCGGACCGAGAGTGGCGCCGGTGGTCCTGTGCGGGCTGCTCACCCTGGCGATTCTTTTTGAGGGCAGGCAGGACTTGGAGATCGGGAGCCTGGAGGCCGACTCCGAACGCGTAGCGGTAGCGGACCCCCAAATGCACCTGCCGTCCGATCAGCACAACGACCCGGCCTACGTGTTTTTGTCGACGGCCGGCTTCCCGCAGATTTTTAACGGCTATTCCGGGTTTGTTCCCAACTCGTACGCCCAGATTCGCCGCCGGATGGAGTCGTTTCCCAGTCCCGACAGTGTGCGCCTGCTGCGGTCGTTGGGAATAGAATCCGTCGTAATTCACCTCGACCGAGCGCAGGGGACCCCGTGGGAGGCAGCCCACGCGCGCAGCATCGACGGGCTCGGACTCACCCAACGGATCGAAGGGGAGGTCGCCTTCTACCGGGTCGGCTCTGCGAAAGGCAGGCGTTGACGCCGCCCGGCGCGCAAAGAAGGCCGGCCGGTTTGGCTCTGGCGGTGGGAGCAACCGCCGTAGGCCTGTTGGCCGGCTACCTGATCAAGCGCCAGTGTGCGGTGAACCCATGGTCGGACGGCTTTCAGTACACGCACCTTTGCTACAACGAGATTCAGGCGCTGTTCGCAAGCAGGGGTATCCAGTCGGGGCTGATCCCCTACGTGGATACCGCCTTCGAGTATCCGGTGCTTACCGCCATGTTTATGGACCTGGCCGGCCGGTTGCTGAGGGGCTTGGTTCATTTGGGGCTCGTCGAGTCCAACAGCAGCGGCGGTTACCTGGCGGTGTCGTCGGCCCTGCTGAGCCCCTTCGCGCTGAGCGTCACGCTGCTGCTCCGTCGCCTGGTGACCAGAGGCCGCCTGTTGCTCTGGGCCCTGGGACCGCTGACGATCCTGTACACGTTTCACAACTGGGACGTTCTGGCGGTCGCCGGCGCCGTCTTGGGTTTGGTCACGCTGGAGCGTCAGCGGATGGCCGCCGGCGGGGCGGCACTGGCCGCCGGCGCCGCCGCCAAGCTGTACCCGTTGTTCTTGCTGCCCGGGGCGCTGCTAGCCCGGCTGGCTGCTAAGGACCGGCGCGGCCTGATCCGGCTGGTCGGCGGGTTCGTGGGTATTTACGCGGCCGTCAACGTGCCTTGGATCATCGCCTCCTCCGGGCCGGTGTCCGAGGCGGCCAAGCAGGTGAGCGGGGTTCAACTAAGAGAACCGGGAACCAACGGATGGCTGAGCGTGTGGTTGTTTCACGCCGACCGTTACCCGGACTTTTGGACCGTTTGGTACTGGATCGCCAAGTACGGGTCCAACCTCTACCCGGCCGGCTGGTGGGGAGTAGGGGCAACCGGCTACCGAAACTTCGTGAGCATTGCCAGCCTGGTTATTTTCGCAGGCCTTTGCCTGTGGGTGCTGTGGCGCGGCTGGCGCCGGCGCGCCGAGCCGGGAGGTTATCCGGTGGCCGCGGTCGGCATGGGAACGGTCGCGGCGTTTTTGCTCACCTCCAAGGTGTACTCGCCCCAGTACGCGCTGTGGATGGTTCCCTTCCTGGTGCTGTTGACGGTTCCCTGGCGGTTGGTTGCCGCCTACGTGTTCAGCGAGGTCGCGGTGTTGATTGCCGGTTTCCGGTGGTTTACGGTGTTCGACGAACCGGCTCCGGCCTGGCAGGGCGTCTTGGAGACGGCGGTGTGGATCAGGGCGGCAATTTTGGTGGCCCTGCTGGCGGTATCCGTACATGCAACACGGCTGGAGCCGGCGACCGAAGCAGGCTCTGAGCAGGCGATTTGAAGATTCTTTCCCACCCTCGGCTGCTCGACCATGAGCCTGTCAGCGGCGGTGCCTATAGTGGAGACCGATGGACGCTTCTTACGGGCACTGCTACGCTTTCGAAAGAGTTTGTTCAGAGAGTTTGTAGTTCACCTGCCCCCGCCCATCGGGTTTCGATGACCAAACGGGGCCTTCCGGGTAAGCCGGTTGTCCAGAGGGAGATACACAATGCGCAACTACGAAGCAGTGGTCATCGTTGACCCGACCCTGGAAGAAGCGGAAATCCAGAAGGCGGTCGACAAGTTCACGAAGGTCATTCAAACGACCGGGGAGATGGCCAAACTCGATACCTGGGGCCGGCGCAAGCTTGCCTACGAGATCAACCACCTCACCGAAGGCCACTACGTGGTTGCCGCGTTTTCGGCGGAGACGGACCTGATCGATGAGCTCGACCGCACCTTGAGACTAGGGGAGCAGTACATCCGGCACAAGATTGTCCGGGTGCCCTAAAAAGTAAGGGCTCAGCCCTTCGGGAGGTGTGTCGTGACAAACAACGTGACGGTTGTAGGAAACCTGACCAGAGAACCGGAGCTCAGGTATACGCCCTCGGGCGCGGCGGTAACCAAGTTCGGTGTGGCGGTAAACCGCAGCTACAACAATCGCAACGGCGAGCGCGTCGAGCAAACGGACTTTTTCGACGTCACGGCCTGGCGTGAACTCGGCGAAAACATCGCCGAATCCCTGTCCACCGGCAGCCGGGTCGTGGTTACCGGGCGGCTGCAGCAAGACCGGTGGGAGAACGATGCCGGTGAAAAGCGATCCAAGATCTTTATCGTCGCCGATGAGGTCGGGCCCTCGCTTCGGTGGGCCACGGCTGCGGTGACCAAGACATCTAGAGGAGGTCCGGGCGACTGGCAGAGCCAGTCCGGAGGCCAGGAAGAGGAGGTACCAACTGGGGCGTAAGGATTCTCGGAGCTCCGGCTCCGACTCACGTAGGGGCGACAAGAAGACCGGTCGTCCGCAGCGGAAGAAGATTTGCCATTTCTGCAAAGAGAAGATCGAGTACATCGACTTCAAGGATGTCGCAACCATGCGCAAGTTCGTCTCCGACCGCGGGAAGATTCGAGCCCGGCGGGTGACGGGCAACTGCGTAAGACACCAGCACGAAGTAGCCACCGCCGTGAAGAACGCGCGCGAAGTGGCGTTGCTGCCCTACGTGATCCGATGAAGGTCGTACTCAGCCAGGACATGAGCAACCTGGGCCACAAGGGCGACATCGTCGACGTAGCCAACGGCTACGCTCGCAACTATCTGCTGCCCACGAACCGGGCCTTCCTGGCCACCAAGGGGTCGCTCCGGCAGGCCGAGGTCATGCGCAAGCGCCGGTCCGAACTGGCGGCCAAGGAGCGCGAGGAGCTGCTGGCGTTTGCCGAGCGGATCAAGGCTGCCAAGCTTCAGGCCACCGCCAAGGCCGGGGACGAGGGCCAGCTTTTTGGTTCGGTCACCAACGCCGATGTGGCTGGGCTGTTGTCTGAGGCGCTCGGGGAGAGCATCGACAAGCGCAAGGTGGTTCTGCCGGAGCCGATCAAGTCCTTGGGCAGTCACTCTTACGCCGTGCACCTTGGCGCCGAGGTCGAGGCCGAAGGCGTCGTCGAGGTGGTTGCAGAGGCCGAAGTAGCTTCCGAGGGTTAACCCGAAGTCCCCGCAGCCCAGCCGCGCTTTTACCGCCTTCTCCGGCGCTTTCGGCGCGCCCAAAAGTTCGGGTTCGCGCCTCGAAAACAAATGTTCGCGCTCTCGACACTTTTGAATTGACCCGGTTCCCGGGACCCCCATAGTCTGACCGGCGCCAAAGCGAAAGCGCTACATGTTGTAGTCAGTAGTGACTTATCCACAACATATTGTGGATAAGTCTATGGAAAGGTTGTGGAAACTCTGTGGATTGTCTGTTGAATCTGTGGACTCGGTGCGAGAAAAGCTGGGGATTTCGGACGGTACGGGCTCGACAAATCCATCGGCCGGTCGGCGCGGATGCGTACACTAACGAACTAATGTTCGATTACCTTGGCGAGGACTAGCCAGTGAGCACCAAAGAGTTCAAAGTTTCCCGGCTGGACAGCAAGACCGCTCCGGCCAGGGACATGGCCGGCAAGGTGCCGCCCCACAACCTCGAGGCGGAGGAATCGGTACTCGGCGCCTGCATGCTCTCGCGCGAAGCCGTCGCTGGGGTGCTGGAGATCGTCAAATCCGAAGACTTTTACAAGCCGGCGCACGGCGAGATATTCAAAGCCATGCTGGAGCTGTACAGCCGCGGCGACCCCATCGACGTCGTCACCCTGGCTGAGGAGCTAAAGCGCCGGGGAACGCTGGAGTCGATGGGCGGCAACCCGTACCTGTTCACCCTGCAGCAGACGGTTCCGACCGCGAGCTCGGCCGTCTACTACGCGCGCATCGTCGAGGAGAGTGCGCTGCTGCGGCGCCTGATCGAGGCCGCGCACAATATCTCGGAGATGGGCTACAGCGTGCCCGAAGACGTCGCCGACGCCATCGATTTTTCCGAGAATCTCATCTACCAGGTCTCCCAGCGCCGCGACCAGCAGGACTTCCAGCCCTTGCGCGATCTTTTGGCGGAGAACATGGAGGTGGTCGAGCACCTGTACGAGCGGGGTTCGTCCATCACGGGGCTGCCCACCGGCTTTGCCGAGCTCGACAGCATCACCGCGGGGCTGCAGACCTCCAACCTGGTGGTCATCGCCGCCCGTCCCGCTATGGGCAAGTCGGCGTTTGCGGTGTCCATCGCCCAGCACGTGGCGGTGGAGCAGTCGACCCCGGTGGTTGTCTTCTCTTTGGAGATGTCCAAGATGGAGCTCGTGCAGCGGCTAATGTGCGCCGAGGCGCGGGTGGACTCCAACCGCCTGCGCCGGGGCTCGCTGCAGGACTCGGACTGGCCCAAGCTCTCGCACGCCTTGGGGCGCCTGGCGGAGGCGCCGATCTTCATCGACGACACCGCCAGCGTGTCGATTATGGAGATGCGGGCCAAGTGCCGCAGACTAAAGGCCAAGCACGGCTTGGGCCTGGTGATCGTGGACTATCTACAGCTCATGCAGCCGCCGACCAGGTCCCGGGGCGACAACCGGGTGCAGGAGATCGGCGACATCTCCCGGTCGCTTAAGATCCTGGCCCGCGAGCTGGATCTGCCGGTGATAGCGGTGTCGCAGCTGTCCAGAAACGTCGAGCACCGCACCGACAAGCGCCCGATGCTGGCGGATCTTAGGGACTCCGGTAGCATCGAGCAGGACGCCGACATCGTGATGTTCATCTACCGCGACGAGGTCTACAACCCCGACTCACCGCAGAAGGGGATTGCCGAGATCATCGTGGCCAAGCACCGCAGCGGCCCCATCGGCAAGGTGGATCTGGCGTTCCTGCAGCACTACACCAAATTCGCCAACCTGGCGCGCAACGTATAACCCGGGGCTCGGTCTTGGGAAAACAGGCGGCGGCGGCGAGAATCCAGGATCGTGTCCGCTACAGCCGATGATCGGCGGCCTCCCCGGGGTTTGCTTGTAGTGGTCACGGGACCTCCGGGCAGCGGGAAGACGACCTTGGCGCGGCAACTGGCCCCCCGGCTGGGCCTGGGTCTGCTCACCAAGGACGATTTGAAGGTCATCATGTACGACGCCCTGGGCTGGGGAGGGCGCAAGCAGGACCGGGCTACCAGCGACGCGGCGTACGAGTTGATGTTCCACATGGCGCAGATCCAGTTGTCGACCGGCGGTTCGCTCATGCTGGAGGCCAACTTCCGCCCTTCGGCAGCCGAACGGCTGCGGCCCGCAATACAGGCGCAGCGGGCGGTCTGCATTCAGGTTCGGTGCACCGCTGCCAAGCAAACGCTGGTGGATCGGCTAAAAGACCGCGCCGAGCGCGAGGTGCGCCACCCGGGCCACGCCGACCGGGAGACGCTGGGCGATTTGGAGCACCTGCTGTCGACGGGGGCGGTACTGGATCTACCCGGCCCGGTGTACGCGGTGGACACGGGCCGGAGAACGCAAGCGGACCCCGAACGGGTAGCCCAAGAGCTGCGCGTGCTCGTAGCAGAGCACAGGCAATAAGCGTGGGGAGAGGCCCGCTGCGGGGAGATTCAGCAGCGCCGGACAATCGAGCCGAGGTTTATCGGTCTGCGGGGGCGGGGGTCTTTTCGACCAATACCCGACTCGATTGCCGGTCGCTTGCTGCTCTAACTTATCGGCCGTTTTGCTAAAACCTTAAATAATATTTGGCTAAGTTTATGCGGATGGTGATGTAAAGACCGCTGAGAGTGGAGGAAATTCCTAAGACTCACGGGAACTTTTGGGATGAATGCAGCCGTCAAAGTTGTGAGATCAAACGGTAGATCACCGGGAGGTTCAATGACGAAGCGCAAGGTAATAGGGGCGGCTGTTTTGGTGGTGGGCCTGGTCCTAGCCGCTGGGGCGGTGGGCAAGTTCGCAACGTCAAACGGCTCCGGCGACTCCAGCTCGCTGCCGGCTCAACAAATGAATCGCGAGGTAGCCCAGGCCGATGATGGCCGGGCGGGATCAGGTGGAGCAGGTGGCGACGGCGCCGGCGGCCCGGCCGCCGGTGGCTCCGGGAGTTATGCCAGTGCCACCGACGCGGTTGGCGAAGGCCCCGCACTTTCGGCGGTCCCGGTGCCCGGTTCTACGCGAGTCATCAAAAACGCCAACCTGCAGGTCGAGGTCCAAGAAGGCGATTTTCAACGGCAGTTTTCCAGGGCCACGGCCGTTGCCGAGGATTTCGGCGGCTTCGTGAGCAGTTCCCGAGTAAGCGAGGATGACGACGAGTTGCATTCGGGCAGCGTGACCATACGGGTCCCCTCCGACCGATTCGACGCGGCCGTTGAGCGGCTGAGGGAGCTCGGCCAGGTCACCGCCGAGGAGCGCAGCGGCCGGGACGTTACCCGGGAGTTTGTCGATCTACAGGCTCGGCTGCGGCAGGCGCAAACCGAGGAGGGTTTCTTTGTGCGGCTGTTGGACGAGGCGGAGTCGATCTCTGATTTGATCCAGATTCAGAGTCAGCTCTCCGACGTGCAGCTTAGGATTGAGCAGCTGCAGGGACAGCTCAACTACATGGAGGATCAAACCGAGTTCTCGACCATCACCGCGCGCATCTACGAGCCCGGGGCCGAGGACGATCGACCCGTCGAGGGCTTAGCGCAGGCGTGGGCGCGAGCCGTCGACGGCTTCCAAACCGTCGTAGCCGGGGCAATCATTTCGTTGGGTTGGCTGGCGCCGTTGGCTTTGTTGGGGGCCCTGGTATTCGGCGCCTACCGGCTCACCGGCCGGCGTGGGGCCACGCGTCGGGAGGTGCAAGTGACGGCAGACGAGGATCCGAAGGAAAGTAAGAGCGGGTGAGGAGAATCGAACTCCCGCCTGAAGCTTGGGAAGCTTCCGTTCTACCATTGAACTACACCCGCCGGTACCACAATCCTAGCCCATAAGGCGAGTCCCAAGGTCGGGCACGGCGGGCAGTTAGAATCCGGGGATGATTCTCTCCGACGGCGACCTAAATGCCCAGATCGAACACGGCCGGATCGTGATCGAGCCGTTTGATCCGGCTAACGTGCAGCCCTCGTCGATCGATGTGCGTTTGGACAACCGGTTCCGGGTGTTCCACAACCATCGTTACCGGGTCATCGATGTCATGAAGCGTATGGACGATCTGACCGAACTGGTCGAGGTGAAGGATGACGAGCCGTTCATTCTCCACCCCGGCGAGTTTGTGCTGGGATCGACCCGCGAGTGGGTGCGACTACCCGACGACGTGGCGGGCCGGTTGGAGGGGAAATCGTCGCTCGGCCGGCTGGGGCTGGTCACGCACTCCACCGCCGGATTCATCGACCCGTCGTTTGAAGGCCACCTCACCCTGGAGCTGTCCAACCTGGCCAACCTGCCCATCACCCTGTACCCTTCGATGCCCATTGGGCAGATCGCCTTCTTCGGTCTGTCCTCCCCGGCCCGCAGCGGCTACGGTTCCGGCGAGCGGCGTAGCAAGTACCAGGGACAGCGGGGCCCAACCCCCTCGCGCTACTGGGAAAACTTCACCTAGTACCCTGGCCGACTACGCAAAGGAGCGGGTTGCTATTACGATGAGGCGTATGGACGTCGGTGTTTTTTTGGCCATGGAGCCGCACGAGCGGGCGGCCGAGCAGGATTACGCAGAGTTGATAGATCTGGCTCAGCAGTGCGAGGAGCTGGGTTACAGCTCGCTGTGGCTGGCCTCCCGGCACTTTTCGCCGCACTACGCGGCGCTGCCCTCGCCGCTGGTTCTGCTGGCGGCGGCCGCGGCCCGCACGAGCAAGATCAAGCTCGGCACCTGCGTTGTCTCCCTTCCCCTGGAGAAGGTGGAGCGTATAGCCGAGGACTTCGCCACGCTGGACGCCATATCGAGCGGCCGGGGCCGGTTGGGGGTCGGCAGTGGTGACGACCCACCGTCCTTCAAGGCTTTGGGAGTGGAGTTCGATGAGCGGGCCGGGATGCTGTCCAAGCTTCTGCCGCACCTGCTGGAGGTGCTCGACGGCGCCGATCTGGAGGGCAACGTGAGCCTGTATCCGCAGGTGAGGGATGGCGCATCCAAGGTGGCGCTGGGGGCCCAGTCGGCGCGCGGCGCTTCTTGGGCCGCGTCCCAAGGGGTCGGTTTGCTGCAGGGGCGCTCCGAGCCCAACAGCCTGGACCCGACGGTCTCGCAGGTGCGCGCGGCCGAGGCCTACCGTGAGGCGAACCCGAACGGACGCGTGGTCACCGCGCGCAGCGCCTGGGTGGGAACACTCGAAGATGCCGAGCTGATGGAGGGGCTAGAGCGGTACGACAAGGCGATGAAAGCCCGGGGAAGAGCGGGGCTGCCCGACGATCCCAAGCAGGCCTTGGCGAAGATGAATGTGATCGCGGGTACTGCAGAGTCGCTGGTAAAACAACTGCGGGCCATCGTGTCGGACATCAAGCCGGACGAGTTGATTCTCACGCCCGACCCCGGCGGCCTGGAAGCCTCCGACCGCATGAAGCGCCTGACGCAGCTGGCCGAGGCGTTCGAGCTCCGTTAGACGCGGCCGGCGGCCAACTCACCCCGGACCCACCCAGCACCGCAACTTAGTACCCTGCCTACCAACCTTCGGGCGTTTGGCGCTGTAAGCCCCTGGCTGCGGGCCTTTCGTGTGCGGCACGGCAGGGTTGCCGGCGTTCTAACGTTGACATATACATACTCAACTTTTACTATCGGTGAAAGCTAAACTTTTGGAATATATCCACCGGTTGGGAAGTTGTAGTGCTCAAAGCAAGTTTGTCGAAAGGATTTAGCAGATGCCCAAAGCAGTAGGAATCGATCTAGGGACCACCAACTCGGTCGTCAGCGTGCTCGAAGGTGGCGAGTCGGTGGTTATCCCCAACGCGGAGGGGCAGCGGACCACTCCGTCGGTGGTCGCATTCTCCAAGTCCGGCGAGATTCTCGTCGGCGAGGTGGCCAAGCGCCAAGCGATCACCAACCCGGACCGCACGGTCCGCTCGGTCAAGCGCCATATGGGCACCGATTGGAGTATCGACATCGACTCCAAGAAGTGGACCCCGCAGGAAATTTCCGCCCAGATCCTCATGAAGCTAAAGCGCGACGCAGAGGCTTACCTGGGCGACAAGGTCAACCAGGCCGTGGTGACGGTTCCCGCTTACTTCGGCGACGCGCAGCGTCAGGCCACCAAGGAGGCCGGCGAGATCGCGGGTCTCGAGGTCCTGCGGCTGGTAGCGGAGCCGACCTCGGCCTCGCTGGCGTACGGCTTGGACAAAGAGGACGAGCAGACGATTTTGGTGTTCGACCTCGGCGGCGGCACTTTCGACGTGTCGATCCTGGAAATCGCCGAGGGCGTCTTCGACGTAAAGGCCACCAACGGCGACTCCCACCTCGGTGGCGACGACTGGGATCAGAAGATCGTCGACTTCCTGCTCAAGGAGGTCAAAAACAACCACGGGGTCGACCTGTCCAAGGACCGCATGGCTCTGCAGCGCCTGCAGGAAGCGGCCGAGAAGGGCAAGATCGAGCTGTCGCAGGCCACACAGAGCAGCATCAACCTGCCGTTTTTGACCGCGACCGACTCGGGGCCGATCCACCTGGAATCCACGCTCAAGCGTGCGCAGTTCGAGCAGATGAGCGAAGACCTGATCGACCGGGTCAAGGGTCCTTTCAACCAAGCGGTCAAGGACTGGGGCAAAGGGGTCGGCAAGATCGACCACATCGTCATGGTCGGAGGCTCCACCCGGATGCCGATGATTCAGGAACTGGTCAAGTCCCTGGCGGGAGGCAAGGATCCGCACAAGGGAGTCAACCCGGACGAGGTGGTCGCCATCGGTGCCGCGTTGCAGGCCGGCGTGCTGCGTGGTGAGGTCAAAGACGTCCTGCTGCTGGACGTGACGCCTCTGACCATGGGCATCGAGACCCGCGGCGGCATATTTACCAAGATGATCGAGCGCAACACGACGATCCCGACCCGCAAGAGCGAGACGTTCTCCACCGCGGAGGACAACCAGCCGTCGGTTACGGTCAACGTCGTGCAGGGCGAAGGCAAGATGGTCAACTCACCGGGCGTGAGGTCGCTGGGTCAGTTCGACCTGGTCGGTATCCCGCCGGCGCCGCGGGGCATGCCACAGATCGAGGTCAGCTTTGACATCGACGCCAACGGCATAGTCCACGTCTCGGCCAAAGACACCGGCACCGGCAAGGAGCAGGCCATGACCATTACGGGCGGCTCGGCGCTTCCGAAGGACGAAATCGACCGGATGATGAAGGAGGCCGAGCAGTTCGCCAACGAGGACGAAGCCCGGCGGGAGCTGGCCGAGGCCCGCAACCTGGGTGACAACCTCGTCTACCAGACCGAAAAGAGCCTAAAGGAGCACGGGGACAAGCTCTCCGATGACGACCGCAGCGCCATCGAGTCCGGTGTCGAGGACCTGAAGAAGGCCCTGGCCGGCGAGGACCTGGACGAAATCAAGTCCGCGACCGAGAAGCTGACCGAGGCTTCGCACAAGCTGGCGGAGCAGATCTATGCCGCAAGTCAACAGGAGTCTGCCGAGGCCGCCGGTTCGTCGGAGCCGGAAGATTCCTCGGACGACGACGTAGTGGATGCAGAGATTGTCGACGACGAAGGGAAGTCCTAGTTGGAGTACCGCGATCACGAGGTGCCCCCGCTGGGGCCCCCGGGTGACGACGAAGAGCCGGAAAGGGTGAAGATACCGATTCGCGACCGTAGGAAGCTGTACGAGCAAAGCCCTGAAACCGACGCCGCCGAGGCCGCTGAGGCGGCCGCGGCGGACCGGTCACCCGAGGAGGACGCAGGAGCGGATTCCTCTTCGCAGGTGCGCGACGCCGAGGCCAAGGCGCAGGCCTATCTCGAGGACCTGCAGCGGCTGAAGGCGGAGTTCGACAACTTCCGGCGCCGCACCGCCAGGGAGCAGGGCGAGCTGCGCGAGTACGTGGCGGGCGAGATCGTCGGGCGGCTGCTGGGCGTGCTGGACAATTTCCAGCTGGCGGTTGCTGCGGCCGAGGACACTCGGGACTTCGACGCCATGAACAAGGGCGTGCAGATGGTCTACCGGGAGCTCAGAGGCGCGCTGGAGGACATCGGCCTGGAGCCGATCAACGCCCGGGGCCGGCTCTTCGACCCCAATATGCACGAGGCGGTCGAGGAGACCGAAGGTGACGGCTCGGGCGTGACGGCGGTGCAGGACATACTGCGTGACGGATACATGTTCAAGGGCGTCGTGCTGCGGCCGGCGCTGGTCAAAGTTACCCAGGACGCCCAGGCGGAGGATCCCGACGCCTGAGGTCACAGGGTTGAGTGAGACGAGAGTGCGATGAGCCAGAAGGAATGGATAGACAAGGACTATTATTCCGTGCTGGGCGTGGATGGCAAAGCGTCCGGCGCGGACATCAAGAAGGCCTATCGCAAGCTCGCGCAAAAGCACCACCCGGACAACAACCCGGACGACCCCAAGGCCGAGGACAAGTTCAAGGAGATCTCCGAGGCCTACCGGGTGCTCTCCGACGATAAGCAGCGCGCCGAGTACGACCGTATTCGCCAGATGGTGGCCGCCGGGGGTTTCCGGCAGGCCGGACCGGGCGGCCCCGGCTTCGGCGGCTTCGGCTCGGGGGGCGGCCAGCGGGTGCGGGTGGAGGACCTGGGCGATATGTTCTCCGGCGGCGGCGGCGCCGGCTTCGAAGACCTGTTCTCGGGTCTGTTCGGAGGCGGCGGGGGCCCGGGTTTTCGGGCTGCACCCTCGCACGGGTCGGATCTGGAGACCGAGGCCACCTTGTCGTTTGAGGATGCGGTCAACGGGACCATGGTCGACGTTCAGCTGTCCGAACCGGGCGGCGGCCGGCCGCGCACCGTGAAGGCCCGCATCCCCGCGGGGGTGCGGGACGGTTCCCGTATCCGGCTGGCCGGCAAAGGATCCCCGGGCATGAACGGCGGTCCTGCGGGAGACCTGTTCATCAAGATCCAGGTTCGCCCCCACAAGATCTTCGGCCGCAAAGGCAAAGACCTGACCATTGCCGTGCCCGTCACCTTTGCGGAGGCTGCGCTGGGGGCGGAAATCGAGGTTCCCACCCTGACCGGCAGCTCCGTGAAGCTGAAGATTCCGGTCGGCACCTCCTCCGGTAAGACCTTGCGGGTCAGGGGCAAAGGCGGTGCGGGCGGCGACCTTTTGGTGACGGTGCAGGTGGCCGTGCCCGCCAAGTTGAGCAAGAAGGGCAAGGAGTTGGTGGAGCAATTGGCGGCCGAGCTCGACAAAGAGTCTCCGCGCGCCCATCTGTTCCGGATGTGAGTTGATCTGCAATGACCGAGCTGGATTGGCCAACCAAGAGGAGCAGTCGTGAGTGATCGAGGGCCCAAGCCCACGGAGCGAGGCGTATACGTGATAAGCGTGGTTGCCGACCTGTCCGGCATGCATCCGCAGACCCTGCGTATGTACGAGCGCCGGGGACTCATCGAGCCCAAGCGCACCACGGGCAACAGCCGCCGGTACTCCCAGCAGGATGTGGAACGCCTCAAGCGAATTCAGGAGCTGACTCAGCGAGACGGCCTGAACCTGGCCGGCGTGCGGATCGTCATGGACCTTGAGACCAAGGTCGAACGCCTGCAATCGAAGGTGGAGAAGCTTAGCCGTCAGCTGGCGGAGACCGAGCAGCGGCTGGAGCTGGAGAAACGTCGCCGGTCCCGGCCCCGGGGGGTGTTGGTGCGCATGAGCGACGTGGCCAGCATTTTCGAGGACCTGGAAGCGGGCACCAAACGTAAATGACGAGGAAGTGACATGGACGCAAACAAGCTGACCATCAAATCTCAGGAGGCCCTGGCCGCCTCCGGTCAAATCGCCACGGACAACAACCATCAGTCGACCGGGCCCGAGCACCTGTTCAAGGCCTTGCTCGCCGAGCCCTCCGGTGTGGTGTTCGGCGTCCTGCAAAAGCTCGGCGCCACTCCGCGGGTGGTGCTAAATCGGATCGACGATGCGCTGGAGCGTATCCCCAAGGTGTACACCTCCGGCGGGCAGGCGCATATGTCGCAGGAACTGAGCCGGGTGCTCGACAAGGCTTTCAAGGAGGCCGAACAGCTCAAGGACGACTACGTCTCAACCGAGCACCTGCTGCTGGGATTGGTGGCCGAGGCCCCGTCGCTCAAGGCGATCTTCTCCGAGTTCAACATCACCCGGGACGCGATACTCAGCGCCCTGGTGGAGATTCGCGGCAGCCAAAGGGTCCAGTCGCAAAACCCGGAGGAGACCTACCAGGCGCTGGAGAAGTTCGGTCGTGACCTTACCCAGGACGCCCGCCAGGGGAAGCTGGACCCGGTCATCGGGCGTGACGAGGAGATCCGCCGGGTCATCCAGGTGCTGTCCCGGCGGACCAAGAACAACCCTGTGTTGATCGGCGAGCCGGGGGTCGGCAAGACCGCGATAGTCGAAGGCATCGCCAACCGGATCGTCGACGGCGACGTCCCGGAGGGCCTCAAGTCCAAGCGCGTGATAGCGCTGGACATGGGCGCCATGGTCGCCGGCGCCAAGTACCGGGGCGAGTTCGAGGAGCGCTTCAAGGCCTTCCTCAAAGAGATTACCGAGAGCGCGGGCGAGATCATCACCTTCGTCGACGAGATGCACACGATCGTCGGCGCCGGCGCCGCCGAGGGCGCGGTCGACGCCGCCAACCTCATCAAGCCGATGCTGGCCAGGGGTGAGCTGCGCATGATCGGCGCCACCACCTTGGACGAGTACACCAAGCACGTCGAGAAGGACGCGGCCCTGGAGCGGCGATTCCAACCGGTGATGGTGGAGCAGCCGTCGGTGGAGGACGCAATTGCGATCTTGCGCGGGCTCAAGGAGCGCTACGAGGTCCATCACGGTGTGCGGATTCAGGACGCCGCGCTGGTGGCGGCGGCGGTGCTTTCCGACCGGTACATCACGGCGCGCTTCCTCCCGGACAAGGCCATAGACCTGGTGGACGAGGCAGCCAGCCGCCTTCGAATCGAGATCGATTCGATGCCGGTCGAGATCGATGTCGTGGAGCGACGGATCAAGCAGCTGGAGATCGAGCGCACCGCTTTGAAGAAGGAAAAGGATGCAGCCTCCAAGTCCCGGCTGGACAAGCTGGACGGGGAGCTGGCCCGCCTCAACGAGGAGGCCACCGGCCTCAAGGCCCGGTGGAATCTCGAGAAGGAGGCCATCGACAACATTCGCAGCCTAAAGGCCGAGATCGACCAAACGCGCACTCGGGCGGAGCGGGCCGAGCGCGACGGCGACCTCAACGCCGCCGCCGAGCTTCGGTACGGACGCCTGGTGGATCTGGGCAAGGAGTTGGAGGAAGCCAACCGCAAGCTTGCCGAACTGCAGGCCGAAGGAGTGATGCTCAAGGAGGAAGTCGACGAGCAGGACGTCGCCGAGGTGGTCAGCAAGTGGGTGGGCATTCCGGTGTCCCGCCTTCTGGAGGGCGAGATCGAGAAACTGATCCACATGGAGGAGGGTCTGCACCGGCGTGTCGTCGGGCAGGACGAGGCGGTCGGCGCGGTCGCCAACGCCATCCGCCGGTCCCGCTCCGGGCTGGCGGATCCGCTGCGCCCCATCGGCAGCTTCATCTTCCTGGGCCCCACCGGCGTCGGCAAGACCGAGCTGGCGCGAGCTCTTGCGGAGTTCCTGTTCGACGATGAGCGGGCGATTCTGCGCCTGGATATGAGCGAGTACATGGAGAAGCACGCGGTGTCCCGTCTCTACGGGGCGCCCCCCGGCTACGTCGGCTACGAGGAGGGCGGCCAGCTGACCGAGGCTGTGCGGCGCCGCCCGTACTCGGTGGTGTTGCTGGACGAGATCGAAAAGGCCCACCCCGACGTGTTCAACTCGCTGCTGCAGATCATGGACGACGGGCACATGACCGACGGGCAGGGCCGCACTGTGGACTTCCGCAACGCGGTGATCATCATGACCTCCAATGTGGGCAGCGACGTGATCCTCGGCGAATCCGACGAGCAAATCATGCGCGCCAAGGTCATGGAGGCGGTCGGCGCCACCTTCAAACCCGAATTCATCAACCGGGTGGACGAGATCGTGGTGTTCCACCGGTTGAGTCGGGAGCACATCGCCGAGATCGTCAAGCTGCAGGTGGAGGCGCTGGCTCGGCGTCTGCGGGATAAGAACCTGACTCTGGATCTCACCGACGCGGCGCTCGAGTACCTGGCGGAGAAAGGCTTCGACCCTGCGTTCGGCGCCCGGCCTATGCGCAGACTCCTTGCCAGGGAGCTGGCCGACAAGCTGGCGCTGGAGCTGCTGCAGGGCACCTTCTCGGAGGGAGACACAGTAGAGGTCGACTACGACCGCAACGAGCTGACGTTCACTGCGGTGGTGGACGGGGAGGAAGAGCCGGCGTAGGCTCAGGCGGCGGTCTAGAATGCTCGGTTCCAGCAAAATCTTCCTCACATACAAGACCGGCCCCCCGGCCCCCCCGGGGCGCCGGTCTTGCTTTTGCGGTGGGGCGGCATCCACCGAGATGTTTCTGAGAAGATACAGCCCATGGGTGATTCCGGGGAGAGCACCGTTCGCAAGATTGACGCCGATCCGCAGCGCCACTCGATCCGCATGACCGCGGACCGGATACTGGTGGCCGCCCCGAACCACGCAGAGCGCAGAAGCCGCGGCGGCATCGTGATACCGGCCACGGTCGACTCCGAGGCCAAGAAGGCGCTGTGGGGCGAGGTGGTGGCCGTGGGGCCGCTGGTGCGCAGCGCAGAGATCGAGGACCTGGTTCTGTTCGGCCCGGAGACCGCCTACGAGGTGCAGATCCGCGGCGAGGATTACGTGGTGCTCAAGGAGCGAGATGTGCACGCGGTTGCCTCCGGCCGCACCGAGGGAACCACCGGTCTGTACTTGTAGGGTCCAGTCCAGGGGCTTCGCCCCCGGATCAGCGCTCCTTCGGCTCCGGGATGAGCCGCTCGGCTTTGCGATCCTGCCGGGTCTGCTGCATCCGGTCGGGATGCGATTCCCAGTAGTGACGCCTGACTGCCGGTCCGACTGCCCAGCCTTCGGGGATCCGGATCGATTCTCCACAGGTTCTGCACGTTGCCATGATCTAAGCCTCCTTGTGAAACTCAAGGGGAAGCGCACCTACATGGCAATATATGGGTGGGGTGTGACAGCGCCAGATTGAGCGGCACGTAGAGGCGGCCGTGAAACGGGGGCCAGCGATTGAGTGCGTTGTTGTAGAGCACCAGCCCCAAGCCGGTTACCAGGGCAAGCAGGGTCACCGATCAGTCGATGGACCGGCGCCCGCGCGGTTGGCGTCTGACGTAGAGGCCGAGCGCGGCGCCCGCAACCAGCAACACGCTTCCCGCCCCCAGAGCCAGCGGCAGGATGGGGGTAAAGTCGCCCCCGGCCGCCTGCGTCGCCGTCGCCGGGCTCGACTCGGGCGAAGGCGAGGGCGCGGCGGCGATCGACAGCAAAAGGGGCTGTGACGTAACCCGATCCACGCCGTCGTCCGCTACGACGCGCACTTCATAGTCGCCCGGCTCCTCCAGGTCCTGCGCCAGCGGCCACTCGTACTGCTGGAGCCCGGCGTTGAGCGGCCGCGGCTCGCTCAGCTGAGGTTCTTGGTCGGCCGATTGGTAGGAGATCTGGACGGTGGCCGGCGACGACAACTCGAAGCTGAACGGCACCTCCCCCGTCGTCGCTACTTCGCCCGGAGCCTTCACTGCCTTCAAGTCCAGGCGCGGCGTAATCGGGTCGCTGGGCTGTACCGTCAAGGTCTCGCCGCCGGCGATCTTGAATGTTCCGGCGGGGATCTCGGCCCCCTCCGCGCTCACTCCTCCCACCCGCTCGACGGTGATCTCGTCGAGGTTGGTGGCCAGTCCGACCCGGATCCGACCCGGATCCTCGCGCGCGACCGGCTGCAGGCCTCCATAGTAGAAGCCGAGGATCTCGGTGTAGTCCATGCCCTTGTCCGCCTTGCCTTTGGCGCCCCACTGCACCATTCCGGCGCCGTGGCCCCAGCCCCGGCCGGTGAACACCACCTCGCCATCTTGCTGCTCGACGCTCATCCACTTGGACGGGATGACCTGCGGGTAGGAGTTGCCCCCGGCTCCGGCGGTCGGGTAACGCTTGGGAGTCAGGCACACCGCCTGGGCGTTCAGGCGCAGCCTGAGTTGTTCGAGACTCATGGACTCGCTCTGCCCGCCGCCAATCAGCGTCACGGTCTCACCTTGTTGCTCCACGGTCTCGATCTGCGGTCCGTCCCACCAGCCGCCCAGGCTGAGCGCTCCGGTCAGATCCTCCAAGGGCATCCGCACTTCCCAGCTGGATACCGGAGACTCACCGTCGTCTTCCTCCGGCACCGACTGCAGGTAGGGGAGCGGGTCCGAGCCGAACACATCGGCGTTGGAGTAGGTCTGCCCGTTGGACGTGGAGAAATACACGGTGCTGGCCGGCCGGCCCTGGTACTCGAGTATCTCTCCCGCGGTCTCGGCAACCGCCTGCTGCCATCGATCTCCCCACGGGCCGTCTTTGACCTGCAACCCCCGGTAGACCTGGCACGCGTCGGTAGAGCACAGGTCGTAGCCGATCTTCCTGGCCAGGGCGTCGGAAGCCCCGAGGTTACTGACGGCGTAGGTTCGGGCGGTCACCACCTGGGCTTTGAGCGACTCCAGCGGCCAGTCGCGGGGAACCTCCGCTATCCCGTTCAGGTATTCTGGGAAGGTCAACTCCGCCACCAGATACAGTTGTCCGTTGGATCTCAGCCCGATTTCCAAAACCCCGTCGTAGGCCGCGTGCAGGTCCCTGGGCTGCCGGGCCGGACAGACATCCGGGTTGGGCGGATGCTTACCGTTTATCCTGATGGAGGAATCCGGGTCATTTGGGATGAGCCGGATGGGACCGGGAGGTTCCGGCGCAGGGTCCTCCTGCGCAACAGCGGGCGCCTGGGCGGACATCAGCAGCGCGGCCGCCAACGCCGTTGCGGCGATAATGAGTCGGTTCATAGAACCATATTCCCAGGTGAGCGAGATCCAAGGGGTAAATGTCGATGGAATTGCTGGGAATCGAACAGGTCCGGGCCGCGGCTCGGGTGCTCGAGGGCGTCTCCGAGGTGACTCTGCTCGAGCCCTCCCGGGCATTGTCCGAGCGGTGCGGCGGCGCGACCCATCTAAAGTGCGAGAACCTGCAGCGTACCGGCGCGTTCAAGATCCGCGGCGCCTACAACCGGATTTACCGCCTGAGCGACGAAGAGCGGGCGCGCGGGGTAGTTACCTCCAGCGCCGGCAACCACGCGCAGGGCGTGGCTCTGGCCGCCCAGCTTCTGGGCGTTAAATCGACGGTGTTCATGCCGCAGGGGGCCGCGATCCCCAAGGTTGAGGCGACCACCCGGTACGGGGCTGATGTGAGGCTGGAGGGCATCGTCTACGACGACGCCTCCACAGCCGCAACCAAATTTGCCGAGGAGACCGGCGCAGTGATGGTGCACCCGTTCGACCACCTCGACGTGATCGCCGGCCAGGGCACCATCGCCTTGGAGATCCTCGAGCAGCTCCCCGAGGTAAACACCATCGTGGTGCCGGTGGGCGGCGGCGGTCTCATATCCGGGATTGCGGCTACCGCCAAGGCGCTGAAGCCATCGATCAAGATCATAGGGGTGGAGCCTCAAGGCGCCGCCAGTGTGGCCCTCGCCCTGGAGAGCGGCGAGCTGGTGCCGCTGGAGGTGATGTCGACGGTAGCCGACGGGCTGGCCGCCAAGAAGGCGGGCGCCCTGGGGCTGCAGCACGTTCAAAAGTTTGTGGACCAGCTGGTGACCGTCAACGACGAGCAGATCGCCGAGGGCCTGCTGCTAACCGCCGAGCGGGCCAAGATGGTGGTGGAGCCGGCCGGGGCGGCCGGTGTGGCGGCGCTGATGAGCTGCGAGAACCTAGACATCACCTACCCCGCGGTCGTGGTGCTCTCCGGCGGGAACATCGACCCGCTGCTGCTGCTGCGGGTGATCCGCTTCGGTATGGGCTCGGCCGGGCGGTTTGTGTCGTTCTCCACCATGCTTCCCGACCGCCCGGGTGAGCTGCACCGCCTGTCGGGCGTAATCGCCACCACCGGCGCCAACGTTATAGGGGTGGAGCACCGGCGCGAGGGGGTCTCCAAACGGCTGCTCGGTGACGTCGAGATCACCATCCAGGCCGAGACCCGGGGCTTCGATCATGTCCAAAGCGTGATCGAGCAACTGAAGGCCGCCGGCTACAACCCGCAGAAGCTGTCCCTGGCCTAGGGGATCGGGCAGCGTTAGCCTGTACTTCACAGCAGTCGGCGAGGAGGTGGCAAGCGAGTACGAGGCCGAAGGTCGTAATAATCGGAGCCGGATTCGGCGGTCTGACTGCCGCCCAGGAACTGGCCGACGCGCCGGTGGACGTCACCGTCGTGGACCGGCGCAACCACCATGTGTTCCAGCCGCTCTTGTACCAGGTGGCCACCGCGGGGCTGAACCCCAGCGAGATCGCCGCACCCATCCGCCGCATCCTCAGGAACCAGTCCAACGCCCAGGTGGTGCTGGCCGAGGCTCAAAGCGTCGACACCGGGCAGCACAAGGTGATCCTGACCGACGGTGAGATCCCCTACGACTATCTGATCCTGGCCACGGGCGTTACCCACTCCTACTTCGGCCACGACGAGTGGGGTCCCTACGCCCCTGGGCTCAAGAGCCTCTCCGACGCCCTGCAAATGCGCCGCCGCCTGCTGGTGGCGTTCGAAGCGGCGGAACGGGAAACGCCCGGACCCGGGCGCGACGCGTGGATGACCTTCGTTGTGGTCGGCGCCGGTCCTACCGGCGTGGAGCTGGCCGGATCCTTGGCCGAGATCGCCCGGCACTCCATTCGAGAGGACTTTCGCCGCATCGATCCCCACCGGTCGCGCATCATCCTGGTGGAGGGGGACGACCGGGTCCTGCCCGCCATGCACGAGCGCCTTTCACCCAAGGCCCAGCGCCAGTTGGAGAAGATCGGTGTCCAGGTGAGAACCAAGGCGCAGGTGACCGGGATCGACGCGTCGGGGGTTTACGCGGCCGGCGAGCACATCCCGGCCCGCACCGTGTTCTGGGCTGCCGGGGTAGAGGCATCGCCGATCGCCAAGAGTCTGAACACCTCGCTGGACAAGGCCGGCCGGGTTCTGGTGAAACCGGACTTGAGCGTTGACGGCGACGACCGGTGTTACGTGATCGGGGATCTGGCCAGTCTCCAGCAGGACGGCAAGCCGGTCCCGGGAGTGGCCCAGGCTGCGCTACAGCAGGGACGCTACGTTGCGGAGTCGATTTGCAAACGCATCGCCGACGAACCGGTGGAGCCGTTCGTCTTTCGCGACAAAGGCACGCTGGCTACCATCGGCCGCGCAGCTGCGGTGGCCGAGGTAAAGGGCCTGAGGCTGTGGGGCATGCCGGCGTGGCTGGCCTGGCTGTCGGTACACATCTGGTTTCTGATCGGCTTCCGAAATCGTTTCGTGGTGATGATGGAGTGGGCCCGGTCGTACTTCACCTATGAAAAGCAGGCCCGGCTGATCACCGACGAGGTACACCGGTTGTTGCCCGAAGACGAAGAGCAGCTAGACTGAGGGCGTCTTTGGCTTGAAGGGCGGTCCCTAGCCCAGCTGCTCGGCCAGCTCTTTGGGATCCGAGGTCGGCGCCCGGCAGGAGAAGTTCTCGCAGACGTAGGCCGTGGCCTTGCCGTCGATGGCGGTCTTGCCCTCCAGCAGCGGCGAGTCGATGCCCGGCGGGGATCCGGCCAACACTTTGTTGGGGACGAAGCGGCCCCAGACCTCGTTGATCAGCGGTGCAGCCCCCGGCCGCTCGCCGACGATGGCGATCGCCTTCGGGGTGGACAGGTAAAAGTCAAGAGCGCAAAGGAAGGTGGCGCAGGCTTGCGGCGCCTTGGCCATGTAGGCTTGGGCGGTCTTTAGGATGGTTGCGGCCCGGTCGGTCTGCTGCTCGTCGCCGGTAAGCTCGGCAAGCTTCAACAGCACCTGGGCGGCCACCGCGTTGGGCGAGGGCGTAACGCTTTCGACGATCTCCTTTTGGCGCATGATCAATTGCTCGTGATCGGAGCCGGTTGAAAACAGGGCGCCCTCTTCCTCGTCCCAGAACAGGCTCAACATCTCGTCCGAGAGCCGGCGGCACTGCTCGAGCCATCGAGGTTCAAAGGTGACCTCCCACAGGGTGAACAGTGCCTCGGCCAGGTATGCGTAGTCCTCCAGCATGCCCAGTACCCGGGCCCGGCCGTCCTTGTAGGAGTGCTGCAGGCGGCCGCCGGAATCTTTGGCGTTGTCCAGGATGAACCCGGCGGCCTTCTCGGCGGCCTCGACGAAGTCGCTGCGGTCGAAAACCGCGCCGGCTTCGGCCAGCGCGGTGATGGTCAGCGCGTTCCAGGAGGTGAGTGCCTTGGTGTCCAGGCCCGGGCGCACCCTTTGCTCCCGCACCTTGAAAAGCTTGTATCTGGCCTCAACCGGCGGATCGTCGGAGGCGGCGGTCAGGATGTTGTAGCGCTCAAAGTTGCCCGCCTCGGTGACCCCGTAGTACCGAGCGGCTTCCGGGGCGATACCGACGAACTCGTGGTAGTCCCACACGTAGAATTTGCCCTCCACTCCCTCGGAGTCGGCGTCCTCGCTGGCGTAGAAGTGGCCGGACTCGTCGGTCAGATCGCGCAGGACGTACTCAAGAGTTTCGATTGCGACACGCTTGAACAGCGGCGAGGAGTAGAACTGCCACGCCCGCGTGTACACCCGGGCCAGCTGGGCGTTGTCGTAGAGCATCTTCTCAAAGTGCGGCACCAGCCACCGGGAGTCGACGCTGTATCGGCAAAAGCCGCCCCCCAACTGGTCGTAGATACCTCCCAACGCCATGCGCCGCAGCGTGGTCTCCACCATCTCGGCGGCCGCCGGGAGAAAGGGCGCCCTGCGCAGCAGCATCTCCAGCACGGGAGGTTGCGGGAACTTGGGCGCCGAGCCGAAGCCGCCGTGCGTGGGGTCGTAGACCCGCTCCATGCTGCTCACCGCTTCGTCGAGCAGTTGCGCGGACAGCTCCTCGTCGACCTTGGGCGGCGCGTTGAGCTCCACGATCCTGGCTACGAGCTGCTGGCCGCCCTCGACCATGCGCTCGCGGTTTTCCTCCCAGGCCCTGGCCACGCCGCCCAGCACCTTGCGAAACGACGGCAAGCCGTGCCGGTCGCTGGGCGGGAAGTAGGTGCCCCCGAAGAAGGGGATGCCCTCGGGCGAGGCGAACACGCTCATCGGCCAGCCGCCCTGTCCCGTAAGACCCTGGACCGCGTCCATGTAAATGGCGTCGAGATCGGGACGCTCCTCCCGGTCCACCTTGACGCAGACGAAGTCCTGGTTCATCTGCTCGGCCACCTCGGAGTCCTCGAACGACTCCCGCTCCATTACGTGGCACCAATGGCAGGCGGAGTAGCCGATGGATATGAAAAGCGGTTTGTTCTGCTCCTGGGCCAGCTGCAGCGCCTCCTGTCCCCAGGGAAACCAGTCCACCGGGTTGTGGGCGTGCTGCAGCAGGTACGGGCTGGTCTCCTCGGCGAGCCGGTTGGCGCGTTTGGGCGCACTGGATTCCTCGGACATGCTCACACGCTATATCACCGCGGAGATTAGTGGGTATCGGTCTGCGGGCGCCGATGCCTTGAGGCCTTCGGTAGGTCACAATAGAATTAATCGACAGCGGGCTCGACTGGGGGGTTTGGTCCGTCATGCCTTACCCCACCCCTGCGGACCCGGAGATTTCGACGAGAGGATTGCTGGATGGCCGTCGTTAAGACGATAGACCTGGTTGGTGTTTCTCCTACCAGTTGGCGTGATGCGGCCCAGGAGGCCTTGAAGGAAGCCGCGCGCTCGCTGCGCGGAATTGAGTCCATGGACATCTTGGACACCTCGTGCAACGTCGAGGGCAGCGAGATCACCGAGTACAAGACCCACGTTCGCATCAAGTTCAGGCTCGACCGCTAGGCCAACCTTACGGAGCCGGGCGGGCTCCGTAGACCCGAAGGAAGGATAACGATGCCGGGAATCGCGCTCGTCGGGACCCAGTGGGGTGACGAAGGCAAGGGCAAGGTCACCCACCTCATGGCCGACGACATGGACATGGTGGTCAGGTATTCGGGCGGCAACAACGCTGGTCACACGGTCATCGTGGGGGAGGAGACCTTCAAGCTGCATCTGTTGCCGGCCGGGGTGCTCTACTCGCATATAGTGCCGGTCATCGGCCCCGGCGTGGTGGTGGACCCCAAGGTGCTGCTGGACGAGATGGATGCTCTAAACGCCCGGGATGTCTCCACCGACAAGCTGGTGTTATCGGGCAACGCGCACGTGATCATGCCTTACCACCGGGAGCTGGACGCGCTCAGCGAGCGGCGGCTGGGCAAGATGAAGCTGGGCACGACCAAGCGTGGGATCGGTCCTGCCTACTCGGACAAGGCGGCCCGGATCGGCATTCGGGTGCAGGACCTGCTGGATCCCAAGATCTTTTCCGCCAAGCTGCAGATCAACCTGCGGGAGAAGAACTTGATCCTTACCAAGATCTACGGCCGGCTGCCGATGAAGATGGACAAGATCCTCGAGGAGTATCTGGGGTTCGCAGACCGGCTGTCCAAGCACATCACCGACTCGGTGGCGGTGGTCCACGAAGCCCTGGATGGGGGTAAGAATGTCCTGTTCGAAGGGGCGCAGGGCACCTTGCTCGACCTGGACCACGGCACCTACCCGTTCGTTACCTCGTCCAACCCGGTGGCCGGCGGGTTGTGCGCGGGCGCCGGTGTGGGGCCCAAGGCGGTGGATCAAGTGATCGGCGTAACCAAGGCGTACATAACCCGGGTCGGCGAAGGCCCGTTCCCGTCCGAGGACCTGGGCCCCGATGGGCTGGAGATGGTCAACCGGGGCAAGGAGTACGGGGCCACGACCGGCCGGCAGCGCCGGTGCGGGTGGTTCGACGCGGTGGTCGCCCGCTACGCCGCCTGCCTCAACTCGCTGACCGAGGTCTTTTTGACGAAGCTCGACGTGTTGAGCTCCTTCGACGTGATCAAGATCTGCGTCGGGTACGAGCACGAGGGGCGCAAGTACGAGAAGTTCCCTCCGCACCAGACGATCTTCCACAAGGCGGTGCCCATCTACGAGGAGATCGCCGGCTGGCGAACCGACATCAGCGCCGCTCGTACCTGGGAGGAGCTGCCGGCCAACGCCCAGAACTACGTCCGGCGCCTCGAGAACCTGATGGGGGTGCCGATTCTGGATATATCGGTGGGCCCGGAGGCAACCGAAACGGTATCGCGCAGGTAGTGGCTGGGTGCGACGGCCCGCGACGGGCAGGCAAAGGGCTTCGTCCGCGGGGTGAGCTGTGAGGGTGTTGGTCGTAGGCGGCGGGGGCCGCGAGCACGCGCTGGCGTGGGCGCTGGCCAACAGTCCCTCGGTCAGCGAGGTCCATTCGGCCCCCGGCAACCCGGGGATGGCGGCGGTCTCTGAGTGTCACCCGGTGGCCGTGGACGACCTCGAAGGCGTGGCGCGGCTGGCGAAACGTCTGGGGGCCGGCCTGGTCGTCGTGGGCCCGGAGGCGCCCCTGGCTGCCGGCCTGGCCGACCGGGTCGCCGCCGAGGGGATACCGGTGTTCGGCCCGCGCGCGGCCGGTGCCCGGTTGGAGTCCAGCAAGGCCTACGCCAAGCAGCTGATGGCCCGCTACGGGATTCCCACCGCAGCGTCGCAGGTGTTTAGCGACCCGGATGCGGCGCTGGCTTATGTGCGAGAGCAAAACGGGCCCCTGGTCGTAAAGGCGGACGGGCTGGCCGCCGGCAAGGGGGTCACCGTGTGCGAGGGTCCCGACGACGCCCGGAGCGCGGTGGTGGAGGCGATGGAGTCCAGGAGGTTTGGCGACGCCGGGTCCACCGTGCTCATCGAGGAGCGCATGGAGGGCGAGGAGCTGTCCATACTGGCGCTGTGTGACGGCAAGACGGTGCTGCCGCTTCCGGCCGCCCAAGACTACAAGCGGGCGTTCGACGGCGGCAAGGGTCCCAACACCGGCGGCATGGGTTCGTACTCACCGGTTCCCTCGGGTACGCCGGAGGTGGTCGACGAGGCCATGGACAGGGTCTTCGGTCCCTTGGTCGCGGGGCTGGCCGAGCTGCCGGAGCCCTACGTCGGCGTCGTCTATGCGGGGCTGATGCTGACCGGGGAGGGGCTTAAGGTGGTGGAGTTCAACTGCCGTTTCGGCGATCCGGAGATACAGGCGGTGCTGCCGAGGATGCAGGCGGATTTGGGCCGTGCGATGCTGGCGTGCACCAGCGGGGATTTGGCGGGTGAGCGGCTGGAGTGCAGTGAGCAGGCCTGCGTATGCGTGGTGGCCGCCTCCGGCGGCTATCCCGAGGCCAGCCCGTTGCCCACCGGCTACGAGATCACCGGCGTCGCCGATGCCCAGGCCATGCCGGGCATCGAGGTGTTTCACGCGGCCACCCGGACGGTCGACGGCCGCCTAACGACCGCCGGGGGCAGGGTTTTGTCGGTCAGCGCGCTCGGCGACGATGTAGCCGCCGCCCGGCGGCTTGCCTACGAGGCGATGGACAAGGTCAGATTCGACGGCATGCGCTGCCGCACCGATATCGGCGCGGCCGCGGCGGGCGAACTTTAGTGACAGCAGAATCGGAGGTAAAAATGGCAATGGAGACTCCCACGGTGGGAATTGTGTTGGGAAGCGCGTCCGACCAGCCCAAGATGCAGTCGGGCGAGATAATCTTGGACCGGTTCGGTGTGCCGTACGAGTTGAACGTGATCAGCGCCCACCGCATGCCCGAGCAGGCGCACGAGTACGCGAAGCTTGCCGAGGACCGGGGCCTGGAGGTAATCATCGCGGCGGCCGGCCGCGCCGCCCACCTGGCCGGTGTCATGGCCGCCAACACGATCCTGCCGGTGATCGGCGTGCCCATCCACGGCGGCCATCTGGGCGGGGCGGACGCTTTGTACTCAACAGTGCAGATGCCCTCGGGCGTACCGGTGGCTACCGTGGGGTTGGACCAGGCCACGAACGCGGCGATCCTGGCGGTGCAGATAATCGCCTGCCGGCACAGCGAGCTGCGCGACAAGCTGCGCAACTTCAAAAAGGAGCTGGCCCAGGGGTTGAAGGTTTGATCGACCGGTATACGCGGCCGCAGATGGCCGCGGTGTTCAGTGAGCAGACCAAGCTGGAGCACTGGCTGCAGATAGAGATCCTGGCTACGCAGGTCAGAGCCGAGCGGGGCGAGGTCCCCGCCGAGGACCTGGAGACCATTAAGCAAAAGGCGGCCTTCGATATCGAGCGGGTTAAGCAGATCGAGCGCAAGACGCGCCACGACGTCGCGGCCTTCTTGGACAACCTGGCCGAGACGATCGGTCCGGCCGCCAAGCACCTGCACTACGGGATGACTTCCTCCGACGTGCTCGATACCGCCCTGGCGCTGCAGATGCGCGACGCGGCAAAGCTGCTGCTCGAGGGCCTGGACGGCTTGATCGAGGTGACGGTAGCCGGAGCCCGCCGCTACGCCCGCGCTTTTATGGCGGGCAGAACCCACGGCATCCACGCCGAGCCCACGACCTTCGGCTTGAAGATGGCGGGCTGGGCCTTTGAGCTGGATCGGGATCGTCAGCGGCTGCGCCGGGCCCGCCGGTCGGTCTCCGCCGGTAAGCTCTCCGGCGTGGTGGGGACCTTCAGCGTTTTGGGTCCGGACATCGAGAAGCAGGTGTGTGAGCGGCTGGGGTTGGAGCCGGACCCCGCCTCGACGCAGGTGATAGCCCGGGACCGCCACGCCGAGCTGGCCTCGGCCATGGCGATCCTGGCCGGGACCCTGGACCGCATCGCCACCGAGATCCGCCACCTGGCCCGCACCGAGGTGGCCGAGGTGGCCGAGCCGTTCGCGTCCGGCGAGCAGAAGGGATCCTCGGCCATGCCCCACAAGCGCAACCCGTGGCGGTGCGAGCGTCTTAGCGGCATGGCCCGCATCGTGCGCGCCGGGGCTACGCCGGCGATGGAGAACATGGCGCTGTGGCACGAGCGGGACATCTCGCACTCCTCGGTGGAGCGGGTGATGCTGCCCGACGCCTGCATGGCGCTGGACTTCATGCTGGCCGAGGCCACCGTCCTGCTGGAGGGCCTGGTCGTCGACACCAAGCGGATGGTCGACAACATGGAGGCCTCGTACGGTTTGATGTTCTCGCACAACCTGCTGCTGAAGCTGATCGACCGGGGCATGCAGCGCGACGAGGCGTACCGGGTGGTGCAGAAGGCTTCCTCGGGGGCGTGGCAGGCGCAGATGCACCTTAGGACCACGCTAAGCTCCATCCCGGAGGTGACCACCCGGCTCAGCCCGGCGGAGTTGGACGACGTTTTTGACGAGGAGCGTTATCTTGAGCATGTGGACCACATAATCAACCGCCTTGCCGAGATCGAGGGGGGGCCGGCATGAGCCCGAGCGCCGCCGCGGTCACCTCCCTGGACCTGCCGCTCAAACGGCTGGGCTCGGGCAAGGTGCGCGAAATCTTCGAGCTGGACGACGAGCGGTTGCTGCTGGTGGCCACCGACCGGATCAGCGCCTACGACGTGGTCATGGATCAGGGCATCCCGGAGAAGGGCCGGGTGCTCACCGGCATGACCCGCTTTTGGCTGGAGCGCTTCAGCGATCTTTGCCCCAACCACCTGCTCTCGATGCGGTTGGGCGACCTGCCCGAGGGCATCCAGCAGTTCGCCGACCAGCTGGCGGGCCGGTTCATGATCGTGCGCCGGCTGAACATGATGCCGGTGGAGTTCGTCATCCGCGGCTACCTGGTGGGCTCGGGGTGGAAGGAGTACCGGCAAAACGGCACCATCGCCGGTCTGAAGCTTCCGGAGGGACTGCGCGAAGCCGACAAGCTGCCGGAGCCGATATTTACACCGGCCACCAAGGCCACGACCGGCCACGACGAGAACATCTCCGAGGAGCAGGCCGGCGAGATCGTCGGCGCCGACCGTATGCAGGCTGCCCGCGACCGGGCCATAGCCCTGTACGAAGCGGCCGCTGAGTACGCTAAACAGCGGGGAATCATTCTTGCCGACACCAAGTTCGAGTTCGGCCTGGCCGGCCGGGAGGTAACGCTGGCCGACGAGGTGCTGACCCCGGATTCGTCGCGCTTTTGGCCTGCGGAACAGTGGAGCCCCGGGTCCAACCCGCCGTCGTTCGACAAGCAGTTCCTGCGTGACTGGCTAAGCGGCCTGGACTGGAACAAGCAGCCCCCGCCCCCGCCCCTGCCGGCTGAGGTGATCGAGGGGACCCGCGGGCGGTACATCGAGGCCTACGAGAAGATCACCGGCGAATCTTTTTCCGGCTATGTGGCGGCCGCGGGCTCGTGAAGTTCGCCGCCAGCATCGACGTCATGCCCAGAGCTGAGATCTCCGATCCTCAGGGCCAGACCGTCGAGCGCGCCATGCCTCAACTGGGCTTTGAGGCCATCTCCGCGGTGCGCGTCGGCAAGCGCATCACGTGCACCATCGAGGCCCCCGACGAGGCGGCGGCCCGCGCGACCTTGGCCGCGGCCTGCGAGAAGGTGCTGGCCAACCCGGTCATTGAGGACTACGGGCTGGAGCTGGCTCCGATCGAATGACGCCCAACGTCGGAGTAGTGGTTTTTCCCGGGTCCAATTGCGACCGCGACGCTCACTGGTCGTTCGGCCTCATGGGGGCCAAGGTCCGCTACCTGTGGCATCTGGAGACCGACCTGTCGGAGCTGGACGCAGTGGTGCTGCCGGGCGGGTTTGCCTACGGCGACTACCTCAGGGTGGGCGCCATGGCCGCGTACTCGCCGGTGATGGAGGCGGTTAAGGAGTTTGCGGCCTCCGGCAAGTTTGTGCTCGGCGTGTGCAACGGATTTCAGGTCCTGTGCGAGGCGGGCTTGCTTCCAGGGGCGCTGCGGCGCAACGACACTTTGCGATTCAGGTGCATGCCGGTGCGCGTTCGGGTCGAGACCCAGGACACGGCCTTTACCACCGGCATGTGGCCGGGTCAGGTGCTGGCCATCCCGATCGCCCACTTCGATGGCAACTACTACTGCACGCAGGAGTGCGTGGAGCAGCTGGAGGCGGAGCGCCGCGTAGCCTTTCGGTACTGCGACCGGGAGGGAGAGCTCACCGAGGAGTCCAACCCCAACGGATCGGTAGGCCACATAGCGGGGGTTTTCAACGAGCACCGCAACGTTCTGGGCATGATGCCTCACCCGGAACGGGCGGTTGACCCGGTGGTGGGGGGCACGGACGGCCGGCTTATCCTGACCTCGCTGCTGTCGTCTATCGCGTCGGCCGCCTCCCGGGTGCCCAGCCCGTGACGCAGGTCTCCGATGGGCAGCCCCTGCATATATCGCTCGGTCTGACCGACCAGGAGTATGAGCGGATCCAGCAGATCCTAGGGCGCGAGCCCAACCGGGCCGAGCTGGCCATGTACTCGGTCATGTGGTCCGAGCACTGCTCCTACAAGTCCAGCCGCATCCATCTGAAGAACCTGCCGTCGGAAGGCCCGCACGTCATGGTCGGCCCCGGGGAGGGGGCCGGTGTCATCGATGTCGACGGGGTGGCGGTTGCTTTTCGGATCGAGTCCCACAATCACCCCTCCTTCGTCGAGCCGGTGCAGGGGGCGTCCACCGGCATCGGCGGGGTGGTGCGCGATGTCGTGTCTATGGGGGCCCGTCCCATCGCCTTGCTCGATCCGCTGCGCTTCGGTCCGCTGCCCGGCGACGCCGAAGCGGATGCAAGTGCCGAGCGCAACCGGTGGCTAACCGCCGGGGTCGTCTCCGGGATCTCATCCTACGGAAACTGCATTGGGGTGCCGACGGTCGGCGGGGAGACCAAGTTTGAACGGTCCTACTCTGGCAACCCATTGGTCAACGTCATGTGCGTGGGAGTGGTGCCCGACGGCAAAATCATGCTCGCCCGCGCGCCGGGACCGGGCAACGCCGTGCTCCTGCTGGGATCGACCACCGGCAGGGACGGCATCGGCGGGGTGTCGGTGCTGGCGTCGGCATCGTTTGACGAGTCGGCCGAGACCAAGCGCCCCAGCGTACAGGTGGGGGACCCGTTCACCGAGAAGCTGCTGATCGAGGGGTCCTTGTCTTTGATCGACAAGGGCCTGATCGTGGGAATCCAGGACCTCGGCGGCGCCGGGCTGTGCTGCGCCGCCTCCGAGTCGGCCGCGCGGGCCGGTACCGGCATGCAGGTCGATTTAGACAAAGTGCCGCTGCGGGAAACCGGCATGCAGCCGTTCGAGATCCTCACATCGGAGTCGCAGGAGCGCATGCTGGTCATCGTCAAGCCCGATCTGGTCAAGACGGCCGTCGAAGAGTGTGAACGGCTGGGGCTTAGAGCCACCCGGATAGGCGAGGTTACCGACACCGGACGCCTGGTGGCGACCATGGGAGGCGAAGTCGTGGCCGATGTACCGGCGGAGTCGTTGGGCGACGGGCCGGTGTACGACCGGCCGTACGCCGCACCCGCGGCCCGCCCGGACCCCGGCCCGCCTGCCGGCTCGGCGCCCTCGCCGCAGGAGGCGCTGTTGAGGTTGATGGGCTCGGCCAACATCGCCTCCAAACGCTGGGTGTGGGAACAGTACGACTACCAGGTGCAGCTGGGCACCGTCGTGGGCCCCGGGCGCGACGCGGCGGTACTGCGGATTCCCGGTACCGACGCCCGGGTCGCCGTGGTCGCCGACGGCAACGGCCGCTACTGCGAGCTGGATCCGAACCTGGGCGCGCGGCACTCGGTGGCGGAGGCCTACAGGAACCTGAGTACCATGGGGGCCGAGCCGGTGGCGGTAACCAACTGCCTGAACTTCGGCAACCCCGAGATCCCCGAGGTTATGTGGCAGTTCGTCGAGGCGGTCAAGGGTATGGGCGAGGCGTGCCGCACGCTGGAGACCCCGATTATCGGCGGCAACGTCTCCTTTTATAACCAGACGATGGATGAGGCCATCTACCCGACCCCGGTCATCGGCATGGTCGGAGTCGTCCCGGCCGGGGTGACCTCGCCGGCGCCGGGATTTGTCCGAGAGGATGACGCAGTGGCCGTATTGGGCGTGACCGCACAGGAGCTCGGGGGGAGCGAGTACGAGCGCACGGTGCTGGGGCGGGTTGCAGGCACGCCGCCGGCGCTGGATCTGCAGGCGGAGTCCAACGTCGGGTGGCTGATGCGCGAAGCCATCGCTCGAGGTTTGATCTCCGCCGCCCACGACGTTTCCGAGGGGGGTCTGGGGGTGACGCTGGCCGAGATGTGCATACACGACGGTTGGGGAGTGGAGCTCACGCACGGCTGCGAGCTCGACGCCCCCAGCTGGCTGTTCTCCGAATCGGCCTCTCGGGTGGTGGTCGGCCTGGCCTTCCAGGATATGGCCGAGCTGCGCGACCTCGCCCAGAACTTAGGGGTGAGCGTGCAGGAGCTGGGCTGGGTCAAAGGCAGGTCGCTGTTCGTGCAGGATGTGATCAACGTCAAGGTCGGGGATCTGACCGAAGCTCACGAGACCGGGTTCGCTCGCTTGATGGGGCAGTGATCCACCGCGGCAATCCCTTAATTTTCTTCCCCGACCGGCGCTGCAAGGCCTTTTGCGAACTCCGGTTTGCGCTAAGGTGGAGGCAAGGAGATGCCATTGGATCCAAGCTCGGATAAGCCCAAAGAAGCTTGCGGTGTCGTAGGTTGCTACGCACCGGGCCACGAGGTATCCAAGATCACCTACAATGCTTTGCTCGCCCTGCAGCACCGGGGCCAGGAGTCCGCCGGCATCGCGGTTGCCGAGGACGGCCGGATCATCGCCTTCAAGGAGATGGGCCTGGTGGCTCAGGTCTTCAACGAAAACACCCTCAACTCGCTGACCGGCAACCTGTCCATCGGCCATGTGCGGTACTCGACCACCGGCTCCAGCCTGTGGGAGAACGCGCAGCCGATCTTCCGTCATGAGGGCCGCTTGCAGGTGGCTCTGGGTCACAACGGCAACCTGGTCAACACGGCCAAGCTGGCCGAGGAGCTCGACGGGGGCGCCGGCATCGCCCGGCAGGTGTCCAGCGACTCCGATCTGATCGCCGAGATGATCGTGCGCAGTGGCAAGCCTACGGTGGAGCAGGGAATTTTGAGTACCCTGCCCAGGCTCGAGGGGGCGTTCAGCCTGGTGATCATGGACGAGCACACTGTGTTCGGAGTGCGGGACCCGCACGGTCTGCGTCCCCTGGTGCTGGGCTCACTGGGACCCGGCAACTACGTGCTGGCGTCGGAGACGGCGGCCTTGGATACCATCGGAGCCGCTTTTGAGCGCGACGTCGAGCCCGGCGAGATGGTGGCCATAGACAGCCAGGGGGTGCGCTCACACCGCTTCGCCGAAGCTACCCCCGCCCTGTGTGTCTTCGAGTACGTTTACTTTGCCCGCCCCGACTCCATTTTGTACGGCAAGAGTGTTCAGAAGGCCCGTTACGAGATGGGCAAGAAGCTGGCTCTGGAGCAGCCGGTGGAGGCGGACATGGTCATCCCGGTCCCCGACAGCGGCCGCGGCGCCGCCGCCGGGTACAGCCAGGCGTCCGGTCTGCCCTACGTCGATGCCTTTGTGAAGAACTCCTACGTGGGGCGAACCTTTATCCAGCCCACCCAGGCTGACCGAAAGCAGCGTATCGGCGCCAAGCTCAACCCCATCGCCCACCTCATCGAGGGCAAACGGCTGGTGGTGGTCGACGACTCGATCGTCCGGGGCAACACGACCCAGCAGATAGTGGGCATGCTGCGCAGGGCGGGCGCCCTCGAGGTGCATATGCGGATCTCGTCGCCGCCGATCAAGTGGCCATGCTTCTACGGCATCGATACCGCCAACCGGGATGAGCTGATAGCGGGCAACCACACGGTCGAGGAGATCAGCCGGCACCTGGGAACCGACTCGCTGGCCTACCTTTCCGAAGAGGCAATGATCGAGGCAACCGAGGTCCCGGAGTCGAAGCTGTGCACCGCATGCTTCTCGCGCAACTACCCCATACCGATCCCCGATGAGGTCAAGGTCACCAAGAACATGCTCGAAGAGATCGAGGCTCCGTCGTGACCGCCGGAGACCCCAGCAACCTTGCCTGACCAACCTTCAGGCGCTCCAAACCACGCGACAGCCGTCGGTCAAAGTTCCAACCGACGCTCCAGTGCACCCACCTACGCCTCCGCCGGGGTGGATATCGATGCCGGCGAGGAGGCCGTAAGGCGCATATCCGACCACGTGCGCTCTACGGCACGGCCCGAGGTACTGGGCGGGATCGGCGGGTTCGCCGGGCTGTTTTCCCTGGGGCGCTCCAAGTACAGCCAACCGCTGCTGGTCGCCTCCACCGACGGTGTAGGCACCAAGCTGATGCTTGCTCAGCAGTTGGGCGTGCACCACACCATAGGGATAGATCTGGTGGCGATGTCGGCCAACGATGTGGCGGTGCAGGGGGCCGAGCCGCTGTTCTTTCTCGACTACGTGGTGACCGGCAAGGTGAAACCCGAGCTCATCGAGAGCATAGTCTCCGGAGTGGCCGAGGGGTGCCGGCGGGCCGGATGCGCTCTGCTCGGCGGTGAGATCGCCGAGCATCCGGGCCACATGGCCGAGGGCGACTACGATCTGTCGGGTTTTTGCGTAGGCGCGGTGGACGAGGGGAAGGTGCTCACCGGCTCCTCAATCATCCCCGGCGATCTGCTGATCGGGCTGGAGTCGTCGGGTTTGCACTCCAACGGTTTCTCGCTGGTGCGCCGCATCGTAAGCGACAGCTGGCTCAAACTCGACGAGCAACCGATCGAGCTCGACTGCTCGCTGGGCGAGGAGCTGCTGAAACCGACCGCAATTTACTGGGATGCGGTCGCCGAGCTTCAGTCCGAGTCGTTGGCGCGGGGCTTCGCGCATATAACCGGCGGAGGGCTGGCCGGCAACGTGGTGCGGGTGATGCCGCCGGGGTTCCAGGCGGTCATCGACCGCTCGACCTGGGAACCTCCGGGCATCTTTCGGCTGCTGCAGTCCGAGGGGGTGGCGGAGCAGGAGATGTTTCGCACCTTCAATATGGGCATCGGCATGGTGGCGGTGGTGGAGGCGGACAAAGCGGACCGGGCGCTGGAGTTGCTGGGCAAGGCCGGCTGGGCGGCACACCTTATCGGAGAGGTAGCGGCCAAGGACCCGGAGGGTCCCGACGAACCCGTGATTTGGGCGTAGCGCAGGTGCTGCGCGCGCCATTCTTCCTGGTGGCCAGAGCCGGAATCGAACCAGCGACACCGCGGTTTTCAGCCGCGTGCTCTACCGACTGAGCTATCTGGCCTTCACTCGCCCTAACGGGCTACCGGGGCGCGCCTATTCCCGACGCTCATCCCGCTACTCGACAATACTACGATCCGCTTACGATATCGCCTGAAGCGGTTAGCGTTCGCCGACAAGTGCGCATTGGTGCTTTGGCCAACCGGCGATCTGTAACCCCACGCACATCCCAGTATCCATCCCATTCTGGTATCATCCTTTCATGTCGGAACAAATTACCATTCGTCTTCCATCGTCGGCGCTGAAGCAACTCGACGAGCTGGTGCGTTCAGGCAGCTTCGCTTCCCGAGCGGAGGGCGTCAGAGCCGCTGTGGACCGGCTGACGGAACAGTGGCGGAAAGAACAGATAGATGCGGCGATCGTTGCTGGCTACACACGCCACCCGCAGACCAACGACGAAGTGGCCGCCGCCGAGATAGCTGCCATCAGATCCATCGCTGAGGAACCCTGGTAGGACGCTTGGTCCGGGGTGAGATCTGGTGGGGTGAATCGCCCGATCAGAAGGGCCGGCCGTACGTGATCCTCACCCGGAGCGCAGCGATTCCGGTGCTTCGGACTTTGTTGGTGGCGCCGGTGACGCGGACAGTACGTGGCATTCCAACTGAGATACCTCTCGGCCCGGAGCACGGCCTTGAGTTCGAATCGGTAGCCACGATGGATAACCTGCTCACCTTCCCCAAATCGATGCTGGCGCGTCGCATAGGCGAACTGTCGGAGCTCGATTTGGTGCGGATGTGCGATGCCATTCGGGCCGCCACCGACTGTTGACGGAAATCCACTGGGGCTAGCCTGTGGGGTGCCAATATTCCGATTTGCGGGCTGCGGGCACCGCGCTTAGCGTTCGGGAGGGTGCCGACCATGGATCAAGACCGCCCGCTGCCTGTGATCATTGCCCGGGCGTTGGCCACGGTGGCCTCGTCGGCCAGCAGTAGTACGTGGTCTCCTGTCCGCAGCACCGTCGACCCGCGCGGCACGATGAACTCGCCGTCGCGCCGGACCAGCACCACGGTCAACTTTGCCGGCAGGCGCAGGTCCACCAGCGGCCGCCCCGCTGCCGCCGACTCTTCGTCTACAACCAGCTCGTGCAGGTCCACCGTTTCGTTTTCGGTCTCGCCGACATCGAGTATGTAGTTGCGCCGTCGCACCAGCGGTGCATCGACGTGCAGCCAGCGCGCTACGAGCGGGATCGTCGTGCCCTGCAGGAGCACCGACGTAATGACGATGAAGAAGACCACGTTGAAGATGAGGTTGGCTTGGGGAATACCTACGGCAAACGGGAATGTGGCCAGGACAATCGGTACGGCGCCGCGCAACCCGACCCACGATACCAGGGCCGTCTCACGGGCCCCGAGGCGGGTCGGCAACAGCACTACGGCCGTGGCCAGTGGTCGGGCTACGAAGATAAGGACCAGAGAAACCAGCAGGGCGCTGCTCGCCACCGTGACCACATCCGATGGAAAGACCAGCAGTCCAAGCACAAGGAACATGGCGATCTGCATTAGCCAGGCGAGACCGTCGGCGAACCGCATGAGACTTTGTTTGTGCAGGATCCGGCGCTGGCTCATGACCAGCCCTGCGACGAATACGGCCAGGAATCCACTGCCGCCCAGTGACGCCGCCGACCCGTATACGAGCAGTACCAGCGCGATCATCACGACCGGGTACAGGCCCTCGTATTCGAGCTGCACCCGATTGATCGCGAAGACGGCGGCGCGGGCCAGCGCAAAGCCGAGCAGCCCGCCGACCGCCATCTGCGCGAAGAAGACGGGAATAAGCTCCGCCACCCCGGCACCCGGCTCCGTCAGCAACTCCAGGAACCCCAGCGTCAAGAAGACCGCCATCGGATCGTTGCTACCGGACTCCAGCTCCAGCAGGGGGCGCAGCTTTCCCCGTAGGCCGATGCCCCGGGAACGTAAGACCGAGAAGACCGCCGCGGCGTCGGTGGAGGAGATGATCGCTCCGAGCAGCAGCCCGGCCGTCATCGAGATGTCGAGGACCCATGCTGCGACGGCGCCGGCTACGAGCGCAGTGATGAGCACGCCCAGGGTCGCGAGCAAAATGCCCCGTCCCAGCACCGGGCGGACTTCCTCCCACTGTGTATCGAATCCGCCGGCGAACAAGATGAAAGAAAGGGCCATCACCCCGATGTTTTGGGCGAGCCCCAAATCGGCGAAGTCGATGGCGCCGGGGCCCTCACTGCCCGCCAGCATGCCGAGGAGCAAAAAGAGCAACAGCGCCGGTATTCCGAGGCGGGACGAGATCTTGCTGGCGATGACCCCAAGAAGTATAAGTATCGCCACCGCAACCATGAGGGTGCCTAGCCCGCTCACGGTACGCCTTTTAGGGTGTTGCGCATCTTGGAGTGCACTAGGTCCTAGTTATGTCGCCGGAGTGCCCTCGAAACCAAAAAAGGCGCCTACGGCAGGAAACTAGCCGTAGGCGCCTTTCGGATTGACCTGCGCGGGCGACGGGCTTCGATCCCGCGACCTCCACCTTGACAGGGTGGCGAGCTCACCGTGCTGCTCCACGCCCGCAGTTGTTGTCCGCACTATCCTAACCGCGCTTAGACAAGGTCGCCGCGTCCCTCGAACCTCGGGCCGGCGGAATCCGCCGGGGTTGTGGGCCAAGGCCCTAGGATCTTCCATAAGTCCGCTAGGCGCTTCTCGAGGTAGAGGGGACTTCGATGTCCGAGCAGGGACCGGCAAGGGCGCTGGCGGGACTGGTTATGACGGCGGTCCTGCTGGCGGGAGTGACCATCGCCTATGCGCGCGCCTACGACGCCTCGCCCGGCCGCGGGCCGGCGCCGGAACCTTCGCCGTCGTCTATGGACCTGGTGCTCGCGCCGGTCGCTCGAGCCCCGGTGGATCCTTCCCCCGCCCCGCCGTGGTTACCGGCGAGCCCCGGTCCGTCGCCCGCACCCCCGCTCCCCGCACCCCCGCTCCCGCCGGCCTTGCCTGCAGACGACGAGCAGCTTGCGGTTTACCGGGCCGAGCTGCCGCCGGACGCTATCGAGATTGCCGCGGTGGGCGACGTCAACCTGGGAGGCACTCTCGGGGAGGTGATCCGGGGCCGGGGGGCCGACTACCCGTGGGAGCGGGTGGCGCCGTTGCTGCAAAGCGCCGACATAGCGTTTGCGAACTTCGAAAGCACGGCGTCAGTCCGGGGGTCCCCGGCCCCCAAGGCGTACACCTTCCGGTCGGACCCGGCGTCGCTGGACCCGATGGCCCGAGCCGGGGTGGACGTGGTGTCGGTGGCCAACAACCACGCGCTGGATTACGGACCCGAGGCTTTGATGGACACCGTGTCCAACCTTCGGCGGGTGGGCATACAGCCGGTAGGCGGCGGCGCCAACGAGGTGGAGGCGTGGAGTCCGGCGGTCGTTGAGGCCGGCGGAATGCGCTTTGCCTTTGTAGCGGCCTCCCGGGTCTTGCCGTCGGGCTGGGCGGCTACCGCACAGACCGCAGGCGTGGCCAGTGCCTATCAGCAACAACGGCTGTTGGATGAGGTTGCCGCGGCCAAAGCCACCGGTGCGGTGGTGGTGGTATCGGTGCATTGGGGTGTGGAGCGGTCGGCGAGCCCGGAGCCGTACCAGGTGAACCTGGGCCGTGCCCTGGTGGAAGCCGGTGCGTCGGTGGTGCTCGGCCACCACCCGCATGTTCTGCAGCCGGTGGCACGGTACCGGGGGGCGGTGATCGCCTACTCGCTCGGCAATTTCGTTTTCACGGCGCCGAGCCTGGAGCAGACCAGTATGATTTTGCGGATTGGATGGCGCCCGGGCGGGCAGCTTGTGGTTGCGCAGCAGCCGATCCGGATCGTCGGCGGCCAGCCCCGGCCGCAGAACTGAGCCGGCGAGAAAACCAACTTGGCGTTAACCCAACGGCAATTTCATGAAAGACTGAGCAAGTTGTCGGATCGACATTGTGGGACGGTGAATCAAGCAGGGTGAATCAAGCAGGAGGAGGTCGTCCTGGCTGGTGCAGAGTTTCCGAACCAATCGGTTAACGACATGGGGCAGCAGATAGCCGAGTGGGGGCCTCGCATCCTGTTTGCCGTGGCCATACTCGTCTTGGGCTGGATCGTAGCTCGCATGCTGCGAAGCCTCACCGGCAAGATGTTCGGCTCCTGGTCGCGGCAGGTGACGCTCAAGATTTCCAAGGTCTTTGGGTCCGGCGAAGTCGAGTCCCGCCTGCAGCGCTCCTCCACCCGGGACTCGGTGACTCGGGCGGTACAAGCTCTGGTGTTTTGGGTCGTCCTGCTGATTGCGGCCACCATCGCCACCGAGGCCCTTGGGCTGAACGTGGTTTCGGAATGGCTGAACAAGTTGGTGGAGTACCTGCCGAGCATCCTGGGAGCCCTGCTGGTGATTCTGCTCGGCGCGCTCGTCGGAAACCCGGTGCGAACGGCGGTCTCGGCAGCCGCGGGCTCTGCCGGCTTCGCGTACCCGCAAATGCTGGGCCAGATGGCGCGCTTGGGCATCTTGATGGTGTCGGTGATAGTTGCGTTCGACCAGGTCGGGCTACAGGTCGACTTCTTGATCGTGATGGCGGCGGTGATCTCCGGCGCCATGCTGGGCGGCGCCGCACTGGCCTTTGGCCTGGGCGCCAAGACCTCGGTCGCCAACATCCTGGCCACCCACTACCTGCACCGCACGTTCAGGGTCGGCCACCAGATACGGATCGGCGACATCGAGGGCAAGATTTTGGAGATAACGCCGACGTCGGTCATCGTAGACGCTGGGCAGGGTCGCACCGTCATCCCGGCTAGCCAGTTCAGCGAGCAGGTGGCCGTAGTTCTAAGTAAATGAGCGATCTCGCCCTGCCTCGTGCCGCCGGCATCCTGGCCCGCAGCTTCATCGAGTACCACCCGGTGGATGCAGCCCGGGTACTGGAGCCATTTGGAGGCGCCTCGGCGGCCGCCCTCCTCAAGGACTACCCGGTCGATCAGATAGCGGCGGTCGCCGAGGTGCTGGCCGACGATGTGGCGTCGGACTGCGTGGCCGGGTTCGAGTCGGGTTTGGGAGCCAAGGTGCTGGCGGCGTTGGACTTGGATGAGGCCGCGGCACTGCTTAGGCGCATGGACGAGCCCGATCAGCAGCGCCTGCTCGACGCATTGCCCGACGAGGAGTCGGAGCATATCGGCAGGATCCTGGCTTTCCCCTCCGGATCGGCAGGCTCCTTGATGGACCCCAAGGTTCTGGCCGTGTCCACCTCGCTCACCGCGGGCCAAGCCCTGGAAAAGGTGCGGGCCGCGCCTCAGCTGGCGCTGTACTACCTGTACCTGGTCGACGAATCATCCCGGCTAAGCGGCGTTATTAACCTGCGGGAGCTGATGCTGGCCGATCCGACGACCCCTTTGACCCAGATCATGGCCGCCGACGTGGAGCGCCTGCCGGCCACCGCGGATCAGCTGGCCATAGTGGGGCACCCGGGTTGGACCGAGTACCACGCGCTGCCGGTGGTGGACTCCGACGGCCGTTTTGTCGGTGCGCTTCGATACGAGACGCTCAGGCGCCTGGAGGGTCAGGTGCTGGCGGAGGGACCGGCTGCAGACCTGGCCACATCCCTGGGCGAGCTGTACTGGGTGGGGCTGTCGGGAATCCTGCAGGGTATGGGCCAAGCGGTGGCCACGGCCGGTCGAAGGGACCAAGTGCGAGGGAAAGAAGATGGAGGCGCCGAAGATGCCCGTTGAGCAAAGCGTTGCCCAGCTTCAGGAGGCGTTGAGCGCAGATTTCATCGCCCGCCACGCGACCGAGGCGGCTCAGGTTCTCGAAGATGTGGAGTTGTCCGAGGCGGTCGAGTTTTTGCAGCAGAGCTCTCCCCAGGTAGCGGCCCGGATGATCGAGAGGACCAACCCTGAACGCGCGGTTCAGCTGTTGCAAGAGCTCGACGGAGACGCCTTGTCGGCTATCGCCAACTTCGTCGACCTGCAGCTGCTGGCCGGGCTTTTGGCCCGTATGGACGAGCAGGCGCGCGAGACGCAGCTGCACTCCCTGGGTGAGGCGACTGCGGAGGAGCTAACCGAGCTCATGTCCTACCCGCCGGAAACCGCGGGCTCGTTGATGGATCCCCGGTCGATCGTGTTCCGCTCGGACGAGACCGCCGACGACGCTTTGAACCAACTCAGGCGTCTGGGCAGGGAAGTAGGGGTGGACGTGCAGGTGATCGACGAAGACTCCAAGCTGGTGGGCCGGGTCCCCGTGCAGGCGCTGATCTCGGCGGCACCGGACGCCGAACTGGCCTCTTTGGCCCGCCCGCCGGTCGTGGTGAACGCTCTCGCCCG
>JBBDRQ010000072.1:0-38070 GCA_040905365.1 Actinomycetota bacterium | reverse complement strand
AGCCAGGCGCTGGCGGTGGTCATACGAGGGCTGGCGTTGCGCGAGGTGCGCACATCACAGTGGCGCAAGCTCGCTACCAAGGAGGTGATAGTGGGGTTCATCAACAGCTTGGCCATCGGCGTTGTCACCGCTTTGGGTGTGGTCGTGTGGAGCGGCTCAATCGGTTTGGGTGTGGTGATCACCGCCGCTATGGTCATCTCGATGGTGGCGGCGGGCATGGCCGGCGCCGCCATCCCCCTTACCCTCAAGGCGGTAGGGCAGGACCCGGCCCAGTCCTCGGCCATCTTTTTGACCACGGTGACCGACGTGGTCGGCTTCCTGAGCTTTTTGGGCCTGGCGACGCTGTTCACCGCCATGCTCTAAGCGCTGGACAGTTAAGCAGCAGGGGTCGATGCTTGAAGGGTGAGCAACATCGACCGGCAGGTCACTGAGCTGGCTCGCAACATTGCCGAGGTCGGCGCGAGCGAGCGGGCCCGGGTGTTCGACATGTCCTGGTGGAGCGAGCGGATGCTCGACTGGGCGATGTCCCACGAGCAGTTCAAGACTCAGCTTTTCCGCTTCGTAGACGTGTTCCCCGCCACCGGCGACGATGAGGATGTGCTGGAGCACCTGGAGGAGTACTTTCACGGCGTGGACGTGCCTCCCCCGCTGAAGCTGGGACTTGACGCCGCCGAGCACGTCCCGTTCGGCAAACAGACCTCCGCCATGGTGGCCCGGCGCAACATCCGCCGCATGGCTCAGCAGTTCATCGTGGGCGACTCCCCGCAAAGCGCGCAGCCGGCCCTGGGACGGCTGTGGAAGCAGGGCAGCGCCTCCACGGTCGATCTGCTGGGCGAGAAGACGGTTACCGACCAGCAGGCGGACGCCTACGCTGCGCGGGTGGTGCAGATGATGGAGGAGCTCGCGGCGGCCGCCGCCGACTGGGAACCCGACGAGCTCCTCGAGCGCGACGCCCTGGGCTCAATCCCCCGGGTCAACATCAGCGTGAAGCCCACGGCGCTCAGCCCGCTGTTCGAGCCGCTGACCGCCCGGGAAGGCATCGATTCGGCCAAGGACCGGCTGCGGCCGATTCTGCGCCGGGCCGCGGATCTGAACGCCTTCATCAACCTCGACAGCGAGCGGTACGACGTCAAGGACATGGGATTTCAACTCATGCGCGAGCTGCTGGACGAGAACGAGTTCGCCGAGTTGGAGGCCGGGCTGGTGGTACAGGCGTACCTCAAGGATTCGCCGCAGGATCTCAAGGAGCTGATCGGCTGGTCGTCGCGGCGCAAGCGCCCCATCACCATCCGGTTGGTCAAGGGAGCCTACTGGGACACCGAGACGGTTGTGGCCCGGGCGCAGGGGTGGCCCTCTCCGGTGTTTGAACGCAAGGCCGACACCGACTTGAACTACGAGGCCTGCGTCAGGGTTCTTCACGACCGCCACGGCGCCGTGCGGGCTGCGTTTGCGACCCACAACCTGCGCTCGCTGGCTTACGCCGTGGTCAGCGCGCGGGAGCGGGGAATCCCCGACGACGGGTACGAGCTGCAAATGCTGTACGGCATGGCCGAGCCGATCCAGCACGCGGTTAGGGAGCTGGGCATGCGGCTTCGCGTCTACTGTCCGGTGGGTGAGCTAATTCCGGGTATGGCGTACCTGGTGCGCCGGCTGCTGGAGAACACCTCCAACGAGTCGTTCATCCGCCATCGCTACGCCGAGGGGCGGTCCTTGGAGGAGCTGATTCGACCGCCCTTAGAGCGGCCGACCGGGGACCGGGGCCTGGACGAAGCCGGCCCGGAGGAGCCCGACGAGCTATCCACCGATTCGGCAACGCCGGGCGAGTACCGGCCGGAGCCGGTGGCGGAGTTCCGGCAAAAACAGGTCAGAGACGCCTTCGGCGCTGCGGTTCGAGCCCAGGGCGGCAGGCCCGTGCTTCAGGTGCCGGCGCTTATCGACGGCAAGGAGATCTCAACCTCTGGTTCAATCGCGTCGGTCGACCCGGCCGCGCCGGCCACCGAGGTGGCGCGCTCGGCCGTGTGTGCCGAAGCCGAAGCCGACGCCGCGGTTGCTGCGGCCAAGGCGGCGTGGCCGGCGTGGAGCCGCACGCCGGCGCCCGAGCGGGCCGCGGTGCTGTTCAGGGCGGCGGAGTGGATGAGCCGGCACCGGTTAGAGCTGGCGGCGCTGATGGTTTTCGAGGCCGGCAAACCCTGGGCCCAATCCGACGCGGATGTGTGCGAGGCGATAGATTTTTGCCGCTACTACGGGCGGGAGATGCTGCGGCTGGACCGGGGCGGCGCCGTCCAATCACCCCCCGGCGAGCGCAACTCGTTGAACTATGTCGGCCGGGGCGCAGCGGTGGTGATCGCGCCGTGGAACTTCCCGCTGGCCATCCCCACCGGCATGACGGTCTCGGCGTTGGTGACCGGGAACTGCGCGATCTTGAAACCCGCGGAACAAACCCCGGCGCTGGCCTGGCAGCTGGTGCGGGCGCTACGTTACGCGGGGTTGCCCGAGGGGGTTCTGGGCTTTGTCCCCGGCTACGGTGAGCAGGTGGGCGCCCACCTGGTGGCGCACCCCGACGTGGCCAACATAACCTTCACCGGTTCGGCTGAGGTGGGCAAGGAGATCATGGCGGCGGCTGCCGTCGTGCACCCCGGCCAGCGCCAGCCCAAGCGGGTGGTTGCGGAGATGGGCGGTAAGAACCCGCTGATCATCGACTCCGACGCCGACTTGGACGAGGCGATTCCCGGCGCCATCGCCTCCGCGTTCGGCTACGCCGGTCAGAAGTGCTCGGCGGCCAGCCGGCTCATAGTGCTGGAGTCGGTATACGACGAGGCCCTGGACCGACTGGTCAAGGCTTCCAAACAGATTCTTATCGGCCACCCGCAGCGCATGGGGGTGAGCGTAGGCCCGTTGATAGACGCCGATGCTTACGAGAGGGTCAACGCTTATGTCGCCATGGGGGCATCTCACGGAAAGCTGGCCCTGCGCCGCACCGATGTTCCCCACGACGGTTACTTCGTGGGACCCACGATAGTAACGGACCTGGAGCCGGCTTCCCCGGTGCTAAAGGAGGAGATCTTCGGGCCGGTCCTGGCCGTGGTCAAGGCCGGCTCGTTCGACGAGGCGCTGGCGCTGGCCAACGACACCGACTTCGGGTTGACCGCAGGTATCTACTCCCGTTCCCCGTCGCACATCCGGCGCGCCGCCCTGGAGCTAAGAGCGGGCAACGTCTACATCAACCGTTCCATCACCGGCGCCGTCGTCGGGCGCCAGCCCTTCGGCGGCTGCGGGCTGTCCGGGGTGGGTTCCAAGGCGGGCGGACCCGACTACCTGATGCAGTTCATGGACCCGAGGGCGGTGACGGAGAACACCATGCGCCAGGGATTCGCTCCGGAGGTGATGATCTAAAACTACCGGCCGGCGTCGGGCTTGCCCACGCTGGACTCACCCGGGGCCTCGTCCTGAACCCCGCCCCCGCCGAACATACGGATCGATTTACGCTTGAACAGGGCCATCTCCTCCCCGCATTTGGGGCAGACCTCGGGTTCGCCGTAGGCGTCGGCATCCATGGTAATGAAGCACTGTTCGCATTTCCAGCTTGCCATAGCCGCCTCCCGGAGCCTAAGAGGATATCGACGCTTGGATCTTAGATCAGGGGTTGGAGTCGGGTCGAATATTGGCCACGCCCGCGCCGCCAAAGCTTTTCAGGACGACTCCGGTAACCGCTTGCATGTCCTTCCCGCACTTCGGGCAGGGCTCGGGTTCGCCCTCGTCCGCGGCGGTCAGGACCATGCCGCAGTCTTTACACTCCCAGTTAGCCATCGCCTCTCCTTGATATCGCCGTGGATACCGACTCGCCGGCATCCACGGAATGCCTGCCTCTATGATCGCGTATTGGAGATCGGCGTGACGCTGGGGGAGAGTGGCCGGTATCGAGAGCGGCTCCGGCCTCAGCGGTCGGTGCAGACGTAGATGATGCCGTCCTCGACCTTCACGTCGTACTTGCGAACCGGCTTGCGGGCCGCACCCGAGACCGCCTCGCCGCTGCGTACATCGAACAGCGCGTTGTGCCACGGGCATTCGACAAAACAGCTGTCCTTGAGGCGGTTGTCGCCCAACGGCCCGCCCGCGTGCGGGCAGGAGTTGTCCATAGCCTCGACCGTGCCCTCGCAGTTGGCCAGGGCAATCTCCTTGCTGCCCGCGGTGGTCTTGAGGACCCAGCCCACCGGTATGTCGCTAAGCGAGGCGACCGGAACGTAGCCGACTGCATTGCCAACGGCAGAGACTTCGCTCACGCGCCCATCACCATCCTCAACTGCCGGTTGCTGGGAACCGAGGGAACTGCGGGCGCTTCGGTGGGTTCGGGTCCCGGCTCCCACTGGCCCTTGAATACCGCCGCTATTTGCGTGCCGAAGGACTCCAGACCCATCCGGTGAACTGTATCGGTCAATGTTTCCCCCCTCTCCCGCATCGCCTCCCAGATGCCTACGATGGCACCGGTGATCGCGTAGATGTCGGCGGCGGCCACCCGGCCTACGACCCGGCCGATCAGGCCCTTGCTCAAGTCGCCGCCGAGCCAGACCTGGTACCCGAGCGTGCCGGATCCCGCGATCGTGACCTTGCTCCCCGAAAACCCGATGTCGCTAATTTGATGTTGGGCGCATGCGTTGGGGCACCCCGACACGTTGACTCGCAAAGCTGAGTTCCTGAGCAGGGCGGGATGCTCCAGCAGCCCGGCCGCGGCGCTTTGCGCGGGGGTCAGGGCCAGGCCGCAGACGGGCCCGCCGGTGCAGGCGCGCACATCCTGGGCGTTGTCCGCGCCTTCGAGACTAAGGTACGTTTCGGCGAGCTTGGTCTTCAGCGCGCCGATCGCACCCAGGTGAACGTGGCGGAACATCACATTTTGATTCTTGGTCAGGTGCAGATGGCCGTCGGCGTGTTCGTCGGCCAGGTCGCAAAGGTGCCGCCAGTCCTCGGCGTTGAGGTCGCCCAGCGGCGCCTTGACCGTGACCAGCGCGTAACCCGGGACCCGCTGGGGCCGGACCCCGGTGCTCCAGCCCCCCTCGGGTGCGCAGGCCAGGATGCTGCCGAGCGACGCCGACAGCGGCGTGGACAAAGGCGCGGGCTCCGGCCACCGGCGCTCCTTGGTCTCGGCCAGCCCGGCGTGAAACAGGTCCAAGAAGTCCCGCTCGCCGAGCTTTTTTAGCAGGTACTTGATGCGGGCCTTGCCGGGTTGGTCGAAGGACCCGAACTGGACGAACATCTCGAATAATGCATGGACTGCCGGCAGGACGTCGGCTCGGGGAAGAAAGTCGACCGCCTTGATGCCCAGGGTCGGCGATGACTTCCCGAGGCTGCCGGCCAGCCATAGCTCGTACCCGAGTTCGCCTTTGTCGGAAATTTTGGAAACAAAGCCCATATCGTTGACCAGCGCGTGGTCGCGGCAGTTGGTACAGCCCCCAAAGGCGATATTGATGCGCTGAGGCATCTTGGTGTCGAGCTCGGGGGTCAGCGCCAGTACCGAATCCGAGACGGCCCGGGCGTCGACCGAGCAGTCGAAGGGCTCCTCCAGCCCCACTCCGGCCAGAGGGCACGACATCACGCCGCGCATCGTGTGTCCGCAGGTAGACCGGGTCGTGAGGCCGATCTTATCGATCCGTTCGATGACCTTTACGACATCGTGGGCGTCGACGTGGTGAAATTCCAACTGCTGGCGGGTTGTCAGGTGAAGCCATCCGCGGGCGAGCTCATCGGCTATATCGGCAATTCCGCGTGCGGTGTCGGTGTCCATGCTTGCGTTCGTCCTCGTGCGGATCATGAACACCCCTGGGTGAGCCTGCAGGCAGACCCCGTGCATCTTGAGCGCGTACCTCTCCTCGGGGCTCAGCCACGAGTCGCCGTCGACCGTCAGGCGATCGAGATCGACCGGAAGCCCGGCGCGTTTGGCGCCGGGAATATCGGGGGCCATCGAATTCACCTCCTTGGGATCGTCGAAATTGCGGCTGCCCGGCGCTCGTCGCGGGTGCCGGGGTTGCTATCACGGTAGGCCGGGGGAGTAACGGGGCCGTGTCCGAGTAGTAACGGTTAAATAAAGAAATGGTTGCGGTCAGATTTCCAGTTAGTTAGCGCGGCGGCGGCGACAACGCGCCAATCGCCACGCGGGTAGTGTGGTTGTTCGATGAGTGCACAGATCTCGCTGGACGGTCTAACCGTTGGGGTTCCCGCCGCCCGGCGGGCGACCGAGACCGCTCGCCTCGTGCAGAGGTGGGGAGGTTCTGCGCTGGTCGGACCCACGGTGCGCGAGGTGACTGCCGCCGATCCCGGTCCGGTTATCGAAGCAACGCATCGGGTGATCGAGGCGCCCCTGCAGTGGTCCGTGCACCTTACCGGCGTAGGCACCAAGCGGTGGTTCGATCTAGCCGAGGAGGCTGGCCTGCTGGGCGCGCTGCTCGGCAAGCTCCAGGGGGCGCAGGTCATAGCCCGAGGCCAAAAAACGAAGTCGGCGCTGGCTGCGGGGCAGATCAAGCCGGCCTGGGTTCCCGACAGCGAAACCTCACACGAGATAGCTGAGTGGCTTACGCCGAAACTGAGCCCGGGCGACACCGTTGCGCTGCAGTTGCACGGTGAGCCGGTACCGGAGCTGGCCGGCGCCGTAACCTCGACCGGGGCAGAATTGATTGAGGTGCAAAGCTACTCCTGGGATCTGCCGGAGGATCTGGGTCCCGCCGAGCAGTTGGTTCGGGGAATAGTCGAAGGCCGGGTGCATGCTCTGATGATCACCAGCGCTCCGCAGGTCCGGTTCCTGGCCGAGATCGCCGAGCGTGCCGGGCTGCGCAGCGAGTTGATCGAGGCCCTGGGGCGGCGGGTGTTTCTGGCCGCGGTAGGCACGGTTGCCGCCGGAGGTTTGAGGGATCTGGGGCTGCAGGAGGACTTGGTCGCCGACCCGCCCCGCATGGGGGCCCTGGTACGTTCGCTGGCCGGTTCCCGAGAGAGGGTATTGGCCAAGGCCGGAGGATGGTAGTGCCCTGCGCGCACAACCCAAATGACGGGAGGACCGATGGCTACATGGAGGGATGTCGAAGACTCCGCTCCGGAGTTTGCCGAAACGGCTAAGGCGCTTTTCGACGTTCACAAGCACAAGACCTTGGCTACCGTGCGCCGGGACGGGTCTCCCCGGATCAGCGGAACCGAGATGGTGTTTATGGACGGTCAGATATGGCTGGGCGCCATGCCCGGCTCCCGCAAGGCCAAGGATCTAAAGGCCAACCCGCGTTTTGCGATCCACGGTCCGACGGTGGATCCCGATGGGGACTGGTCCGGCGACGTGAAGCTGAGCGGCCGGGCGGTCGAGGAGTCTGACCCGGCGCAGAAAAAGGCGATGATGGCGGCCGGGGGCAACGACGAGCAGACCGGCGACGATTTCCACTTGTTTCGCGCCGACATCACCGAGGTCGTGCTAACCCGGCTGGGCGATCCGGCGGATCACCTGGATATTCAGCTGTGGATGCCGGGAAAGCCGCTACGTAGATTCAAACGCTAGGCGGGGATTGCCGTGCAGCGGCTGAGCGGGTGCAGATTGGCTCCGGGCGCGGCGAGTTCGCCGGAGCTTCTAAGCGGAGGCGGACGGGAATCGAACCCGCCCACCAGTTCTTCACCGGTGCGCTGGTTTTGAAGACCAGGAGGGCCACCAGGCCCCATTCGCCTCCACGGCCAGGATAGTCGCTTTTGCGATTTGCGCTCCGGCCAAAATAACCCAGGACTTGACTGGCAGAGATTAACAGATATTCTGTTCCTCCAAGGATTCACTGAGTTCCCCTGATTACAAACTTCACATCAATTGCTTTGGCGACCGACTCTGATTGCCGGTCGAGTCGCCGGAGGGTTGTGCGACAGGGTTGTGCGAAAGAAGGGAGGGTACGGTGTCCGGTCAGCTAAGCCCGACGGTCATGGTTGCGTGTGACGATCTCGTCCTGCTGGACGAGGTGATCCGGCACCTGGAGGAGATCCCGCAGTGGCGCCTGGTGGTCTCGGCCCGATCCGTGGATGATCTCGTGCATGGGTGCATAGCCCACCTCCCCGACGCAGTGCTGTTGTCGGGCTCTCTGGCGACGAGGCTGGCCGAGGATCCGGACGCCGGCCAGCTCGACGTTACTTTGGTCGTGTTCGGGCGTGCGGCCGAACCTTCCGAGTTGCGCGCCGCCCTAAGGTTGGGAGCGCGAGGCTACGTCGAGTGGCCCACCGAACGTGCGGACCTGAGGGCCTTGGTGGAGCAGGGAATGCGCGCCCCGGCGGTTTCCGACCGCCCGCAGGGCCCTTTGCACGCGGTCTGGTCACCAAAAGGGGGAGCCGGAGCGTCGGTCATATCGGCTCACCTGGCCGCCGCTTTTGCGCAACAGGGTAAGGATTGTCTGCTGGTGGATCTCGACGTGGATCACGGCGACCAGGCCAGCGTTTTGGATGTGAAGGTCGAGTTCCGCACGATTGCGGACTTGCTCTCGGTTGCCGACGAGATCACTACCGACGTGGCTCGAAGCGTGGTGTGGAGCCATCCTTCGGGGTTCGGAACCATCCTGTCGCCCGGAGTCCACGGCGCTGCCGAGCGCGTGTCGGGTGAATCCCTCGGCCGGGTGCTGGGCTCCATTCGGCAAATCTCCGATCACGTCGTTGCAGATACCCCGTCGGGTTTGAGCGAATTGTCGATCAGCGTCTTGCGAACGGCCGCTACGGTAGTGATGGTTTTGACCCCGGACATTCTGTCGTTGCGCCGGGCCCGCGCCGCTTTGGCGGTACTGGAGCCGATGGGGATCGCTCCGGAACGGGTACGGGCGGTGCTCAACCAGCACGGGGGGCCCTACATCTCCCAGCGTGAGGTCGAGGAGGTGCTCGGCGTTAAGGGTGTGGTCAAGGTCCGAGCGGACTTTGAGATCTACAAAGCCGCCAACCGGGGGCAGATTGCTCCGGCGGCGGTTAAGGCGCTGACCGGTCTGTCCAAGCGGCTGGCGGCTCTGAACCGGCCCGCCCGACCCCGCATACCCAAATCCCTGCTCCGGCTTTCACCCGGAGGGCGTCCGGACTCGCCCGAACCGGTCTCCGGCGAGTCCAAGGTGGCGGCGTGGACGGACTGAGGGCCGGCGCGCGGCGGCCTTGCCGGCAAGCGCCTCACGCGCCCCAAACCTCGCAAAAGTTAGTGGCCGGGGTACCAGGAAGGCGGGCCGATGCCTGAAGGCGCCCCGCTCAATGTCGGGCTCAAAGAACGGGTGCGCAAGCGGCTGCTGGAGGATCCGGATCCGGCGTTGCTGGAGGGCAGCCACGCTGACCGCCGGCTGAACCTGCGCGAGGCCGTCCGGCGGGTCCTGGATGAGGATCGCGTGATCATCGGCGGCAGCCAGATGGCCACCTTGGTCAGGGAGATCTCCGATGAGGTTGTAGGGCTGGGGCCACTCGAGGAGTTGTTGCGGGATCCGCGGGTGACCGAGGTGATGATCAATGGCCCCGAAAACATCTACGTGGAGCTCGGCGGCAGGATCGAACGTGCCTGGATTACCTTGGAGTCCGAGGCGCAGATTCACCACCTGATCGACAGAGTGGTCGGGCCCTTGGGTCTGAGGATCGACGAGGCTCACCCCTACGTCGAGGCGCGGTTGCCGGACGGCAGCCGTCTCCACGCCATCATTCCACCGCTGGCTGTGCACGGTCCCGCGGTGACCATTCGCCGGTTTTCGGCCCTGCCGTTCACCTTCGACTCGCTCGTTTCCAACGGGACGCTCACCGATTCGATGGCGCAGTTCTTGGACGCGGCGGTCCGGGCGAAGTTGAACATTATCGTCTCCGGAGGCACCGGCAGCGGGAAGACCACCATGCTCAACGTCTTGTCGGGTTCGATTCCGCCCAACGAGCGGCTGATCACCATCGAGGAGGCGGCCGAGTTGCGGCTGGGGCGAGAGCACGTCGTGTCGCTGGAGGCCCGGCCCAGCAACGTCGAGGGCCAAGGCCGGGTCTCGGTTCGTGAGCTGGTTCGCAACGCCCTGCGCATGCGGCCGGACCGCATCATCGTCGGCGAGGTTCGCTCGGGTGAAGCTCTCGACATGCTGCAGGCGATGAACACCGGTCATGAGGGGTCACTTTCCACCTGTCACGCCAACTCGCCCGAGGACCTGCTCGTACGACTGGAGACGATGGTGATGATGGCCGAGTTGGGCTTGGCGCCCGGTCCGGTGCGCCAGCAGATCTCAGCCGCGCTGGATCTGATAGTACACACGAGCCGCCTGCCGGACGGGTCCCGCCGAATCGTCAAAGTCAGCGAGGTCCGGGGATTGACCGACCAGGGTCTAGTCCTCGCGGATGTCTTCGAGTTTGTTTCCGCCGGGTTCGGTGAGGCGGGTCGGCTACGGGGCCAGTTTTGTACGCATGGCCGGCCCGAATGCCTGGAGCGCATCGCCGCCGCCGGGGTGGACTACCGCTGGAGCGGGCAGTGATCGACTGGCTGGTCTCGGGTGCCGCTGCGGGGTGCCTGCTTGTTCTGGTGGCGGCTCAAGCCCACCATCGCCGGGCACGCCGGTCCGCGCAGCTGATCCAGAGGCTGTACTCGGAGTCGGAAACCGCGCAGCCTCCCGCGCGCGGACCGTTGCTGGACGGACTGGCCGAGCGCGTCGCATCCACTGCGCTCGGGGCCAGACTTAAATCTCATGCCGCGGCCAGCCACCCCAGCGTGCTCTTCTCCGACTACGTAGCTCTTGCTCTGGCGTCGGCGCTGGCGGCTGTGCTGGCTGCTTGGATGCTCACGGCACGTATGCACGTGGTGGTTCTGGCCGGTCTGGCCGCGCCGGTTGTCGTCGATCGCGTCGCGGCCCGACTTCACGGTAGCCGCAGCGCCCGTATCGTCAACCAGCTCCCAGGTGCTCTAGGCCTGCAGGCGGGCGCGCTGCGCGCAGGTCAGTCGCTTCCCAAGTCCCTTCGGATCGTCGCGGACGAGACGAACTCTCCGCTCGGGGACGACCTGCAGCAGATGCTGCGGGAGGTGGACCTCGGCCGTCCGTTGGACCGGGCGCTGGAGGAGCTCTCGGCCCGGATCGGCAGCCGGGATCTGGACCTGTGGGTGACGTCGATGCTCGTTCACCGGCAAACCGGCGGCAACCTGGCTCAGGTGATCGACGCGCTGGCCCAGCAGGTGGCCCAACGGATCCGCCTGCGACGGGAGATCAAGGCCATGACGGCACAGGGCCGGCTCTCGGGAATCGTCGTGGCGCTCGCGCCGCTGGTGTTCTTCGTAGTGCTCTCTGCAGGATCGCGCGAGGAGATGGAGTTCCTCTACACGACGCCGGTTGGTTGGGCCCTACTGGGGACGGGACTGGCTCTAAACGGCGCCGGCTTCTGGTGGATAAGGTGGGCGCTGCGAGTGAGGCCGTGATCGAACTGGGCGTGGCGTCGTTGTGCGCATTGAGCGTCTGGGCGGGCTTGCGCGGATACCGTCCGGTCGACGCTGCGGTTGCTTTTAGGATCGAACGGCTGGCGGATCGGAGCCGGCGTTCGACGGGCGGGAAGACTCTAGGACTCAGCGGGCTCCTCACCTACCTGGGCAGGCGGTTTCCCGGGACATCCGCACCGGCAACCCGGGAGCTGCTGGCGGCCACGGACCGGTCCCCGGGGTCCGTGAGCGCGGTGCGCGGGGCCGAGATAGCGCTGACCCTGCTGGGCTTCGGTCTCGGACTGGTCACAGGGGTAGGTGCGGTTGCCGCCTCCCCCGTCCTGGCTCTGCTCGGGTACCGGCTTCCGAAGATAGTGCTCGGGATGCGCTCCAAGCGCCGGCGTGACCAGATAGCCGCCGCCCTTCCCGATGCGGTGGACCTGCTCGCGGTGTGCGCTCAAGCCGGGTTGAGTGTGGCCATGTCGCTAAGGCGGGTCGCCGCCCGCGTTCCGGGCGCTCTAGGCAAGGAGCTCCAGCGGACTTTGGAGGAGGTCGACCTGGGAGTGCCGCGCGGGGAGGCGCTGGCCGAGCTGGCCGGGCGCAATCAGGTGCCGGAGCTCGAATCTCTCGTGGGGGTGTTGACCAACGCCGAGCGGTTCGGCACCGGGATCTCAAGCTCACTGCAGACGTTTGCGGAGGAGGTGCGCATACGCCGCCGGCAGGCAGCCGAGGAGCAAGCTCGCCGCGCGCCGGTGAAGATGCTCTTTCCGCTGGTGTTTTTGATCCTGCCCGCCTTCATCTTGCTGACGGTGGTCCCGATGCTGTTGAGCGCATTCTCGTCGATCAACATCTGAGCGACGCCGGGTTGGGAATAAATCTTGTGGCTGTATCTGGTAACCGGCGCGATGGGAACCTATAATGGTAATTACTAGTAGATATTTCCCCTGACTCATCGTCACTCACACGAGAAAGGAGCCGACTTCATGGTTCGACTGAGAACGGAGATAGGACAGACCACCGCCGAATATGCACTGGTTCTGCTGGCCGCCGCGTTAATTGCGTTCATCCTGATTGCCTGGGCAAGCAATGACGAGGCAGGGCTCAGCGACTTCTTTTCCAGCATCATCGCGGATATCCAGGGGCGGATTCCGGGTTAAGGGCCTAAGCGTAGGATGCCCGCGTTTTGCAATGGCGCCGACAAGGCCCGCCGGATGAGCTGCAGCCCCCCGCATCGCAGGGGGGTGCGGGGGCGCAGCTGCAGCATTCAAAGTCCGCAACTCGGACAGGCGACGGTGGAGCTCGCACTGGTGTTGCCGCTGGTGCTGTTTTTGGTGCTGGGGCTGCTGCAGGTTGGGATCATGGTTCGGGATCAAATCATGGTGCTGGGTGCCGCCCGGGAAGGTGTCCGCCAGGCCATAGTCACGCCGGACCACGGCAAGATTTCTTCGGCAGCGGCTGCCGCGGCTCCCGGTCTCAGCCTCACGGTTAACGTCGAGAGGGGCACCGAGCGAGGCGATCCGGCCAGAGTCGAGGTCAGCGCCCCCCCGGCGCCTTTGCCGATAGTAGGGGCAATGGTTAGCAATCTGACGCTGCAGGCTTCGGCCACCATGCGCATAGAACGCTCCGACGACGCGCCATGAGGTCTAGTACTAGTACTAGTACTAGTACTAGCCGGGCCTGCGAAAGAGGTAACGCGTCCATCGCTCTGCTGGGCGGTGCGGCTATGGCTATGGTGTTCTTGATGGGGCTGGCCGACCTGGCCGGTTTGTTCATGGCTCGCACACGGGCGCAGACCGCTGCCGACTTCGCCTCCCTGGCCGCCGCCGCCGAGCTGATACCCGCTATTGGCATAGACCCTCACCAAAAGGCTGAGGAGTACGCTGCGGCTAACGGGGCGGTGCTCACCTCGTGTGAATGCGAGATGGGTACGACCAGCGCAGTAGTCACGGTTTCGGTTCCGGTCAGCATGGTGCTGCCCGGGCTGTCCGGCACCACGGAGGTCACCGCCAAATCACGCGCCGACGTCAACTTGCCCTAGCCTAATGCGGGACGCGGCCTCCGGCTTAGGTCCTACCCCCGCCGCCGCCCCGTGCGTCCTGTTGCGCGGAGTCCTCCGGCTCTTCGAGGCCGAGGGTATTTTCTGGGTCCGGCAGCTCGTCGGGGACCTCGTGGCTGGGGGTTGTCTTCAGCGACGCCACGACCGTTACAACCAAGGCGCCCACTATGACCGCGAGCGACAGTCCAATGGGCGGGTGCCAGAACTCGGCCGCCAGCATCTTTACGCCTACGAACGCCAGAATGAACGCCAGACCGTACTTCAGCAGGTGGAACCGCTCGATGCTGGAGGCCAGTAGGAAGTACAGGGCCCGCAGGCCCAGAATCGCAAAGACGTTCGAGGTGAGGATGATAAACGGGTCGCGTGTGATGGCGAAGATCGCCGGTATGGAGTCCACGGCGAAGGCGACGTCGGTTACCTCTATCACCAGCAGCACGACGAACAGCGGAGTGGCGACCCGGCGGCCGCCTTCTCTGACGAAGAGCTTCTGTCCGTGGTACTGGCTGGTGGTGGGAAAGGTCCTTCGAAACAGCTTGAGCACCGGGTTGTCCTCGGGGTGGACGGAGTCGGTTCCCCTGCCGATCTTGTAGGCGCTGTACAGCAGCAGCGCTCCCATTAGGTAAAGGACCCACTCGAAGCGGTTGATGAGGGTGATGCCGGCTGCTATGAACAGCCCGCGGAAGACGATCGCGCCGAGGATGCCGAAGAACAGCACTTGGTGCTGGTGTTCGGGCCGGACCCTGAAGTAGCCGAAGATCACCAGGAAGACAAAGATGTTGTCTACCGAAAGTGCCTTTTCGATTAGAAAGCCGGCGAAGTATTCGCCTGCGGATGTCGGGCCCATCCAGAAGTAGACGCCGATACCGAAGGCTATGCCGAGCCCGATCCAAATCGTTGCCCATACCCCGGCTTCTTTGGTGGTCACCTTCCTGGCTTCGGAGTGAAAGACTTTCAGATCGATGAGCAGCGCGGCTACGACGAAAGCAAGGAAGCCGGCGTAGAGCCAGAAGGAGTGCTCCAATGGAGCTATTCGCTGGAGTCGAAGGGACGCGGAGCGTCAGTAAATACCATCATCTTTCACTCTAGTGTAGATGTCTCCCGGTGCAGGGAAGACGACGCTGGCCCGTCCGGCCATGCCGGTCGAGCCGGGTATGGTCAGGTTGGCTATGTCGGCCGGATCTATATCCCTGGCCAGCATCGCCAACTGCACTATCTCCGACACGGGCACGTCGGTTTGGACGTGGCGCCGGGCCGCTTTGATATAATCGAAGACCCGGTGCAGATCCATCGCGGTCTCCTCCCGAAACTTGGTGTGCATCGCCTTCATGAATATCCCCTGGTTTTCGGTCCGGCTGAAGTCACCTCTGGGGGTGTCCTTGCGGTTGCGGCTAAAGGCCAGAGCTTGGGTGCCGTTCATAAGCGCGTTGCCTTGCGGGAAGTGGGCTCCCGAAGGCGAGTCCCGCATTGCGTAGGGTACGGGCACATTGATTGCACCGGTCTCGTTGATGAGCGCGACGAAGTTGCTGAACTCGGTGATGGCGTAGTAATGGATAGGCAGCCCGGTGTGGTTTTGCAGGGCTTGGACCATGGTCGGCGCGCCGCGGGTGCAGGCGGCGTTGATTTTGGTCCTGCCCATGCCCGGGACGGCTACGTAGGTGTCCCGGGGGATGTTCAAAATGGTACCGGCCTTTTCCTGTGGGTTGATGGCGACGATGTGAATCGCGTCGCAACGGCCGCCGCCTCCGCTGGGCGGACCGTTGCGAGTGTCGCTGCCCAGCACAGCTATGAACAGCGGCTCCCCGGAGGTGGGATACCAGTTCGATGCTGCTACTTTGCGGATCTCGACCGCGGTGTCCTCGGTTGGGCTTGCGGCCAGCACCGGAGCGACCAGCCACCAGGCCGCGCCGAGCGTCAACCCGAGCAGAACCAGCACCGAGATCAGGGTCGTTCGGGTGCGCATGCTCCGGTATCCGGCGGTCATTCCTGGTCCTCTTGCTCATCGATTCCGAGAACCGCCGAGTAAGCCGAGATCTTGTAGCCGTCGTCAAAGGTCACCCAGTAGTTGGCGGTTTGCGCTATCGTCAACGGTTCCAGTTCGTCGTCCGCCGGAGTGCCGGTAGCTGTGAAGACCACCGAGGCCAGGCCGATCGGCGTGGTCAGATTGTCACCGACGAAGAAGGTCACTTTGGTCACCTCTTGCTTGTCGGGGGTTATCCGCTCGAACTGGGACGCCAGCTCCCCAAGCGCCAGGGATTCGAGATCCTGGGACACCTGCTCGCGACCTTGGTCGGTGAACAACTCCAACATCTGTGAATGCTCTCCTTCTTCCCACAGCTCGGGATCCAAGAAGGCGATGTCGTAGAGGCGGTTTAGCAGAGCGACGACCTTGGGCCCCTCCCCCTGGACTTTCTCGACGCCTTCGGGGCTGTCCAGTGGATCGGCTGCCACGATCTCGAGCAGTTTGAAATCCGATGAGACTTCGCCGGGGTCCGCGTCGCCGGCATCGCTGCCCCTGGAGCCCGTTTCCGAGTCGTCACCGCAAGCCGGAACGAAGATAACCAAAGCGGCGGCCAGCGCTAGGGCTCTGAGGCAACGTCCGCTCGGGTTCACTCGGGCATTGTGGCCCAACCGATCGAAAGACTCAAACGCCGACCGCATTGAGCTAGTGCCGTGACCACCAACCTTCGGGGCGTTTGGCGGCGTGAGCTGCCCCCTGGCTGCGTTCTCCCTCGCACCGTTAGGGCGAAGCTAGCGGCGCTCAGTGCGGCCTTGCCAGGAAACACCTCACGCGCTCCAAACCTCGCAAACGCTAGTGGTCACGGCACTAGCGGGTTATTGGCAAGTCGGTATAATCGCCAGCGTCTGAAGCGCTGCGCGCCCCGTGCGCGGGCTGCCTACCGATACTAGAAATAGAACTAGAAATTTAGAACGAGAAATGGATGGAGGCTTCTTTCCCCGCAATGTCTGGTGTAGGGGCATCGCCCCAGATGGGTGAGTCCCCTTCCGGCGTAGGTAAAGTGCCGCCATGTTGATCGACTAGTGAGAGGGTCTTAAGTGTCCAATGACGCGCTGCTGTTTGTCGCGCTCGTAGCCGGGTTCGCCGCGCTCGTGCTGGCGTTTTTCTACGCGCGCCAGGTACTTGCCTACGACGAAGGCAACGACCGAATGAAGGAGATCTCCGCCGCCATCAAAGAGGGCGCCAACGCCTTCATGCGGCGCGAATACATGGCGATCTTGGTCTTTGTGGCCGTGATGGCCGTGTTGATCTCGGTCGTTTTGGACTGGGGTATGCCGTGGGGCAGCGTGGCCTACGTCTTCGGAGCGCTGCTGTCGGGTCTGGCCGGCTTCATCGGGATGCGCATCGCTACTTCGGCCAACTCCCGTACCGCCGAGGCCGCTCGGTCCGGGGGCGTGGCCAAGGCGTTGCCGGTAGCGTTTCGCGGCGGCGGAGTGATGGGTTTCACCGTGGCGGGTCTGGGACTTTTGGGCGTCGGTCTGGGGTATCTGATGTTCGTCAACGTTCTCGACATTCCCGATGAGAACCAGTACGACGTCCTGGCGGCGATAGGACTGGGCGGTTCCTCCATAGCCCTGTTCGCGCGCGTCGGAGGAGGCATCTTCACCAAAGCCGCAGACGTCGGCGCCGACCTCGTGGGCAAAGTGGAATCAGGTATTCCCGAAGACGATCCTCGCAACCCGGCCGTTATCGCCGACAATGTGGGCGACAACGTCGGCGACGTAGCCGGCATGGGCGCCGACCTGTTCGAGAGTTACATCGGCTCCCTGGTGGCGCCGATCGCGTACGCGGCCCTGGCCTTTGCCGGCCGCGGCTACGTCGGCGAGATGATCATCTTCCCGCTGGCCGTCGCGGCCGTGGGCATGTTCTCGGCGATCATCGGCTCTTTTTTCGTGAGGGTATCGGGTAAGGAAGCCAACCTCTCCAAGGCGTTGCACCGAGGCGGCAATGTGGCCGCGGTGCTGACCACCTTCGGGGTCCTTGGCTTGACTTTGTGGATCTTCTCGGACACCCCGGGTGTGGAGAATCCGATCGGGATCTTTTTCTCGGTCCTGATCGGCCTGTTGGTGGGAGTACTAGTGGGCAAAATCTCCGAGATCTTCACCTCGGACCACTACAAGTCGGTCAAGAACATCGCCCGGCAGGCGGAGACCGGCCCGGCTACGGTCATCCTTGCGGGAATCGCGGAGGGTATGAAATCGGCTGCTTTCAGTGTCATCGTGGTGGCCGCCGGAGTCGGAGGGGCGTTCTACACCGGGTTTTGGGCGATCGGAGAGGGCGGCGGCATTTACGGCGTCGCCATCGCCGCCATCGGTGTTTTGTCCACCCTCGGCATCACGGTTGCCGTGGACGCCTACGGCCCAATCGCCGACAACGCCGGCGGTATAGCTGAGATGGCGCACCTTCCCCCCGATGTGCGTGCGGCAACCGACGAGCTGGACTCGCTCGGCAACACCACGGCGGCACTGGGCAAGGGTTTTGCGATCGGTTCGGCCGCAGTTACGTCGCTGGCTCTGTTTGCGGCGTTTACCCAGGCGGTGGGCCTGGAATCCATCGATATCACCAACGTGGGTGTCGTGGTGGGCTTGTTCCTGGGCGGGATGTTCCCGTTCCTGTTTGCGAGCCTGACGATCAACGCGGTCGGGCGGGCGGCTTTCAAAATGATCGAGGAGGTGCGCCGCCAGTTCAAGACCATCAAGGGCCTGCTGGACGGCTCCACCGACGCCAAGGCCGACTACGCCAAGGCGGTCGATATCGCCACCGCAGCCGCTCTCAAGGAGATGGTGATCCCGGGGTCGCTGGCCGTGGCCCTGCCGCTGGTGGTGGGCTTCATAAGCGCCGAGGCGTTGGGCGGTCTGCTGGCCGGAGCGCTGGTGACCGGCTTCCTGCTGGCGATCTTTATGGCCAACTCGGGCGGAGCCTGGGACAACGCCAAAAAGTACATCGAAGCCGGCCACCACGGCGGTAAGGGGTCCGAGCAGCACAAGGCGGCGGTTATCGGCGACACCGTGGGCGATCCCTTCAAGGACACCGCAGGTCCGTCGATGAACATCGTCATCAAGGTGATGACGATCGTCTCGCTGATCTTCGCCTCGGCCTTCGTAGCGTAGGGCAAGCACCGCGGCGATTTCCCGAAAACGGGGACGATGGCAGCGGGGTCCAGAGCTCCAGCCGTCTCCCCCGTTTAGTTATGGCTTGGTACTTTGGCTCGACTCGGGTAGGCGTTTGGTTTTTTGCTTGGGCGGGTGTACGCGCAGGGGCACGTTGATCACGATGATCTCGGGCTCGAACAGTAGGGCGGCCTTGATGAAGAACGCGGTCTGCGTGTGCAGGAGCGCCTGCCACCAATGTGGAACGACGAACTCGGGCACTACCACGCCTATCGCGTCGTTGGTGTTGGGTCCCAGGGCGCGCAGCTCCCGTTTCAGCGGCTCCACCAGGTCGCCGAACGGCGAATCGACGATCTCCAGGGGGACCGTAAGGCCGGAGCGGCCCCACTCGTCGGTAAGGCGCTCGGCGGCTCCCGGCTCCACCTGAATAGAAATCGCTTTGAGCTCGGCGGGGTTTAGCGACTCCGCGTAGCGCACCGCTCGGACTGTGGACTGGTTGACTGCGGACACTGCCACCACCAGAGCCAAGCGCCCCGGAGCTTGGAGCCGGCGCGGTTCAGGTTCCCTGGTCGCCTCGTAGGGAATGCTAACCAGCACCGTGCCGCTTTTGAACAGGAACGCCTTCTTCAGCTTGAGGCTGTTGCGGTTATTGAGGAAATGGCCCAACCAAGTGGTGTAGTGGGGATCGGGGAAGATCAGGGTTACCGGCTCGCGCGAAGTCGGACCCATCGAGTCGACGAACTTGATTACGTCCTTGATTTCGTTGCCTACCGGCTCTATGGGAGTGCGCACGCCCATCGACGCCCAGCGGTTGTTGAGATCCGCAAGTCCCTGCTCGGAGCAGCGAAAGGCGACGGCCCTCAACTCCGTGGGTGCGATGGTCCGGGCAAAGGCCAGAGCTTTGGTCGCGCCCCTGAAGCGAGACAGCACCAACACCACCTTTTCGCTACGCATCTGAGGAATGTCGCCGGTAAACTCCAGCTTCTTTTCCACGGACAGGTAGTGCAGGTGCATTTTCCACATCAGCCAGGCCAGCGTGGGAATCAGGACCATCACCTGCCAAGTCCCTCCCCGAAAACCGCCGTTGCGGCCCGATGCCGGGGGAACCAGGAACTCCGTCGATCCAACGACCATCAGCGCGACGAAGGTGGCGATGGCGCCAAAGCTTCCTATGATCACCTTTAATCGCCACGCCGGGTCGGGTGTCTTGGCAAGGCCTATCGCTTTTCGCCGCTCGTTTAGGGTCATCGAGACCACCCCGGCTTGCGAAAGGGTAAATGTGGTGAAGACCCCGAGCACGTACAGCGGGATAAGTCGGTGCAAGTCGGCGCCGTAGCCGATCAGCAACCCGGCCGCCGCGGCGGTCAGGATGGTTACCGAGTGGGTGGAGGTTCTGCGGGTTCCGTGCCGGCTGAGGGATCTGGGCAAATAGCGGTCTTTGGCAAGGATTGACGCCAGCCGGGGGAAGTCGGCGTAGGCGGTGCCGGCCGCCAATACCAAAATAGCGGCGATCAAAGTTTGGACCAGATAGTACATCGGATGGTTCCCGCCGAAGACCCCTCGGGCGACCTGTGAGGTGACGGTGGCGCCCTCCCCGATAAGCGCCGGATTGACGTTGACCGCTCGCGCCAGGAACGTGATCCCCAAGAACAAGCTTCCCAGTATTACGCCGATGATCAGCAATGTCTGGGCGGCGTTTCGTGATTCGGGCGGTCTGAACGTTCTTAGCCGGCTTGAGATGGTCTCTATGCCGCTCAACGCGGTGGAACCGGCGGCAAAGGCGCGCAGCAGGAGGAACGCGGTAACCGGCTGTACCAGTTCCGGTTCGAAGGCAGGGTTGGGGGTTAGCTCTCCGGTGGACGCGCGGATCAGCCCCACGACGATCATCGTGCCCATGGCAAGTACAAAGCCGTAGGTGGGTATGGCGAAAAGCGTTCCCGATTCCCTGAGTCCCCTTAGGTTCAGCGCGGCGATCAGGCCGACGCCCGCCAGGGCCAGGGCCAGTTTATAGTCCCTTACCTCCGGTACCGCCGCGCTCATCGCCGCGACTGCGGCGGAAATGCTCACCGCCACCGTTAGGACGTAGTTGATCACCAAGGCCGACGCCGCCATCAGCCCGGGCGGGGCGCCCAGGTGGTCGAGGGCGGCCAGGTAAGCGCCGCCCCCATCGGGGTAGGCTCGGATTGTCAGGCGGTAGGAGAAGATTACCGCGGCCATTACCAGCAGCACCGACAGAGCGACGGGAACGGAGAAAGCCGCCGCGGCAGTCCCTCCCGCCAGAAGAATCAGCAGAATCTCATCGGTGGCGTAGGCGCTGGAGGAAAGAGGGTTGGAAGAGAAGACCGCCAGTGCACTGCGTTTGGGCGGGCGGTGGTGCTGCTCTGAATGCATTGAAAGGGGCTGTCCCAGCAGGACTCTGTTGAAGGTCGATTTCACTCCATGAATCCTATGCCCGCAAGCAACGCAGATCAGCCGTTACGGCACCCGGTTAGGGATCTGATATCAACTGGGGTATTTTGAACGCATGCACGCGGTGATTGTAGGTTGCGGCCGGGTCGGAGCCGAGCTGGCCCGGGAGCTGGAAGGGCGCGGATTCACCGTCGCGATCATCGACAAAGACGAAAGTGCGTTTAAAGAGAGGGTCTTGCCCGGTTTCAGCGGCAAACAGTTGGTTGGGGTCGGGTTCGACCGTGAAATTCTCGAGGACGCGGGTATACGGGAGGCGGAGATATTCGCGTCGGTCACCCGCGGCGACAATACCAACATCGTGTCCGCGCGCATTGCCAAGGAGCACTACAACGTGAATAGGGTCGTGGCGCTCATCTATGATCCGCGGCGAGCCCAGATGTACGAACGTCTGGGGATCAGCACAGTGGGTACGGTGGCGTGGGCGACGGATCAGATTCTCGCTCGGGTCATGCCCACCGCCGAGTCGGTGGAGTGGACAGTCGGGTCCGGCGAGGTAGTGGTCATAGGCATCCCGGCACCTCTGCAGTTCATAGGCAGACCCATCGAGGATCTGCGCGATCCCGGTAAGGCGCGCGTTGTGGCACTTACCCGGTTCGGGTCGACGCAGATTCCCGATGTCAAGACGATCGTTCAGGAGGGCGACTTCCTGCACCTCGCAGTCTTGCGCTCCGCGCTGGGCGATCTGGAGGAGCACTTGGGTTTTAGGGCGGCGACCGGGTGAAGATTGCTATTGCCGGCGCCGGCAACGTCGGCCAGTTCATGGCCCGTGACCTGTTGCGTTTGGGGCACACGGTGATTTTGATCGACCGGAATAACGACCTGGTCGAGAGCAATTCCTCCAAGATCCCCTGTACGTGGGTTCTGGCCGACGCGGCAGAACCGTTAAACCTGAAGGGAGCGGGTTTGGCCTCTTGCGACGTCATGGTGGCCGCAACCGGGGACGACAAGGTGAACCTGGTCGCTTCCCTTCTGGCCAAGCAGGAATTCGGTATCGAGCGGGTCGTAGCCCGGGTGAATCACCCCAACAACGAATGGCTCTTCAACGAGGCGTGGGGAGTCGACGCGGCAGTAAGCCCGCCGCACCTGCTGGCCTCGTTGGTGGAGGAGGCGGTTATCGTCGGGGAACTGGTCACGCTGCTGCGTCTTGAGCAGGGCAAGGTGCTTCTGGTGGAGATGACGCTGGCGGAAAACTCTCCGGCTGTTGGCAAAGTTCTGGGCGAGCTCGCCCTTCCTAGGGAGTGCGCAATCGTCGCCGTCATCCGAGGCGGCCATGTGGTGGCGCCACGGGACGAGACTCCGCTGATGGTCGGCGATGAGATTTTGGCGCTGGCCAACGCTGGGAATCAGGAGGAAGTCAAGAACCTGCTGTCAATGCCCAATGAGGCGCAGCAAACGTCCGACGGTGTGCAAAGCGAGGTTCCTTCGGAGTCACCCGCTGGGGAGTAGCTCATAGGCGGGGTTGATGATCTGCAGCGGCCCTCGCCTGAAGCACCCTACCGTGCCCTCCAAGATCAAATGCGAACCGAGATTGACCCCCGGAATTGCCTTGCGCCCCAGCCACACACCGATGATGCGGTCGGTTCCGTCGAAAATGGTTACCTCCAATGTGTTGGAGTTGCTGGTGGGTATCAGCCGGATACTCTCGACTATTCCGGCGATCCGTCTGCGGGAGCGTTTACGGCAATCCTCGGCGTGGTCGACGCCGGGAACTTCGCGGCACCACTTAAGAGTCTGTTGCCTGTGCAGCTCTTCGGTTTGGTCGAGGTGGTCGATAACCATATCCATTAACCATATCCATCTTCCTGGTAAAGCTTAAAAAACCCTTCTTACCCACTAGTTTAATCGGTTAGTGGCGCAATACTCGTCACTGGATGGACTCCTAGTTCTTGCGGTAGCGGACGCCGCCAACGTCAGCCGGCATTGCCGGGTAGGTAACAAATTCTTGAGCGCAATTGGACATTTGTCCAGGAGGCTGGGTGCACGCGTAACCAGAGATGCCGTTGCAGGTCTGTAATACAGTCCGTGAGAGTATGAGGCGAAAGCACTCCGCCGACCGTCAGATTGACAGAAAAGAGAAACCAATACACGCTTCGCTCCCGTTATGACTTCAAAACTTATGGTCGTGGAATCACCGGCTAAAGCGAAAACTATTGCCAAGTACCTGGGCAAGGACTTCAAGGTTCTTGCGTCGGTTGGTCATGTCCGCGATTTGCCCGTAAAGAGACTGGGCGTCGACGTCGACAACAACTTCGAGTTGGAGTACGTGCTCAACGAGGACAAGCAGAAGGTCATCTCCGCCATTGCAAAAGCAGCCCGCAGCGCCGAGGCCGTCTATCTGGCCACCGACTATGACCGTGAAGGCGAGGCCATCGCCTGGCACATCGTCCAAAGCTGCGATATTCCCGAGGAGAAGCAGCGCCGGGTGACCTTCACCGAGATTACCAAGCGCGCGGTTAGCGACGCGGTAGCGTCGCCGCGCTCTATCGACCAGAGGCTGGTGGATGCTCAGCAGGCTCGCCGCGGCATCGACCGTCTGGTGGGCTACCCGGTGTCGCAGCTGGTATGGCACAAGATCCGCTACGGGCTGTCTGCCGGTCGGGTGCAGAGCCCCGCCTTGCGGCTGGTCGTGGAGCGTGAGCGGGAGATAAAGGCCTTTGAACCGGTCGAGTACTGGACCCTGCAAGCGCTTCTTGAGACTTTGGCCGGCGAGGGGTTCAAGGCCACCCTCGTACAAATCGGCGACCAGAAGATCCCCACCAAGATCGGCAAGGATTCCTCCGAGGACCTGCGCAGACGTATCGCCGACCAGCTGCGTGCAGACGCGATAGCGGCGGCGCTCGACGGCGCGAGCTGGCAGGTTGGCGAGGTCAAGGCCTCTCAGAGCAAGCGGGTTCCGCCGGCGCCGTTCATCACCTCGAGCTACCAGATGGAGGCCTCACGGAAGCTCGGCATAGGCAGCCGCCGCGCTATGGGGCTGGCTCAACGGCTGTACGAGCGGGGGTTCATCACGTACATGCGTACCGATTCCACGACCATGAGCCAGGAGGCGGTGGCCGCGGCGGCCAGCCTGGTCAAGGATGACTTCGGCGCCGAGTACTGGGCTGGCCGTTACAAGCATCACGAGAAGAAGACCAAAGGCGCCCAAGAAGCTCACGAGTGCATTCGGCCGACCGATCTGGCCAGGCGCCCCCAGGACATCGAGGGCGTCATCAGGGAAGGCGAGAAACGGGATATCGACGCCCTGGTCAAGGTCTACGAGCTGATCTGGAAACGCTCGGTAGCGTCGTTGATGACACCGGCTGTCTTTGACAAGGTTTCGGCCAACATCACCGCCACTCCCGCAGCCGGGGGCGCTGAGGTCCACGTCTTCCGGGCGAACGGGTCGACCATGCGTTTTGACGGCTTCATGAAGCTGTACCGCGAAGGGCGCGACGAAGAAGAGGAGGAGTTGCGCAGGCTGCCGGACCTCGACTCAGGGCAGGATCTCAAGCGCAACGAACTCAGGCCCGAGCAGCACTTCACCCAACCGCCTCCCCGCTTTACGGAAGCGTCTCTTATCAAGGAGTTGGAGGCCCGGGGGATCGGCCGGCCGTCCACGTACGCCTCAATCATGTCGACGCTGATGGATGAGAAGCGGGACTTCGTGCGGGTGGAGAACAAAAGGTTTCACGCCACCGACACGGCCGAGGTGACCTGCGACTTTTTGATGCGGTACTTCGGCGACCACTTCATGGACTTTGAGTTCACCTCCGATATGGAGCACTCACTTGACGAGATGGCTGTGGGCAAGGTGTCGTACCGGCCGGTTGTCGAGTCCTTCTACTTGCCGCTGCAGGACCGGTTGAACAAAGCAGGTGAGGTGCCCAAGGAGGAAGTGACCACCCAGGCAACCGATGAACTTTGCCCCGAGTGCAGTCAGCCGCTGGTGATCAAGCTGGGCCGCCGCGGCAAATTCTACGGTTGTTCGGGGTATCCGGACTGCTCTTTCACCAAGCCGATGCCCGGTCAACCGGATCAGACACCGGAGCTGTTGGATGAGAAGTGTCCCGAGTGCGGCGCCGCCCTGCAGAAGCGCCGCGGAAGATTTGGCCCGTTTGTTGGGTGCTCCACCTATCCCGACTGCAAGTACATTCAAAAAGTTAAGCCTCGCAACACCGGAGTGACCTGCCCCAAGTGCGAGACTGAGCCGTGCAAACGGTGCAAGGACGGCCAGCCGGGTGAACTGTTGGAACGTAAGGGAAAGAAGGGGACGTTTTTTGGGTGTAGTCACTACCCCGCGTGCCGCCATACCCAGAACCAGGACCCGAGCGTCGAGGCGCTGGCGGGAGGCCCCCGATCGGATTCTCTAAACCCAGCAAAGTAGTCTCGGACCTGGGCGGATCCGCAACCAAGTCGGTCTATAAGACGCTGCTTAGGCAGCGTTCCTTCAGAAGGTTTTTCGTAGGGCAGATCAGCTCGTCCTTGGGCGATTGGGTCGGGCTGATCGCGATCGTGGCACTGGTCCAGCGCATCTACGACGACGAGTTTGCCATTGCCGCGGTTTTGTTGGCCCGCATCGGCCCGGCTCTGTTGTTCAGCCCGATCGCCGGAGTCCTGGGCGACCGGTGGGACCGCAAGAAAGTGATGGTTTTCAGCGACGCGGCCCGGGCTGGCCTGGTCCTCATCCTGCCGTTCGTCGAAACCATCACCCGCGGTATCCCGTTGTTGACTCCGGTTCTGCTGCTGTTCATTGTCTCGGCGTTGCTGGAGATGCTGACCTTGCTGTGGCAGCCCGCCAAGGACGCCTCCGTCCCGGATATGGTTGAGGATCCCAAGCACTACACGCACGCCTATTCATTGCTGCTGATGGCCGCCTACGCCACCTTCCCCCTGTCGGGTTTGGTGTTCGGTGCGCTGGCCAAGGCCTCGGTGAGCCTGGGCGAAGCTTCCGGCTTACAGGAGTTTGCGCTCAACCCCGAGCACTTGGCGCTATTTTTGGATGCGGTCACTTTTCTGGTCTCGGCCGGGCTGACCATGACGCTGCGTATCAAACCCCGCAGCGCCGCGGCCAAAGAGCCGCTGAGCTTCAAGGCCGGGTGGAACGATCTCGTCACAGGCGTCCGCTTTCTCGTTGGTCATCAGATGATCCGGCCGTGGGTTTTGGGCATCGGCGGAGCCTTTGCCGGCATCGGAACGTTCATAACTATGGCGCCCATCTTCGTCGGGGACGTTCTGGGCGGAGGCTCGGGAAGCTTTGGCTTGCTGGTTGCGGCGGTCGGAGTGGGGATGGGCGGCGGCTTCATTCTCGCCGGCCCCGTCGCTCAGGTGGTACCCAAGGACATAATTCTCTCGGCCGTGGTGATTGCCATGGGGGTGTGCACCGTGGCGTTCGGGAGCGTGTCGACGCTGACCTCTGCTTTGATCTTCGCCAGTTTTTGCGGCGCGTTCGCGGGCTTTGCCTACCCTTCGGGCTATGCCCTGATTCAGGAGAAGCTGGAGCCGGGATTGCGCGCCCGCGGCTCGGCCGCAGTCAACTCGATCATCCGCCTGGCTATAGTCGGGGCGGCCGCGGTCGCCCCGGTGGTGGTCAAGTTGGTGGACCGGGCGGCGCCGGGTTCGGTGGGGTTTGCGGATTTGAGGTTGGAGATCTTGGGTCTGCGGGTGGCGATGTGGCTCGGAGGCCTCCTCATAGTAGTGGCCGGCCTGGTGACAACCAAAGCTATCGGGGTAAGACGCCGGCAACGGCCCGCAGGGTCGGGGCTCTTCTTGGTCTTCGAGGGAACCGATGGCAGCGGTAAGACCACGCAGATGAAGATGCTCGAGGAGTACTTGACGCAGCGAGGCCACCGGGTGGTGGTCAGTCACGAGCCGGGAGGCACCCGCATGGGGGAGAAGATAAGGGGCCTGCTGCTTGATCCGGACCACGCGGAGTTGTGCGGCAAGGCCGAGGCGTTGCTGTACGCGGCCGACCGGGCCCAGCACGTAGAGGAGGTAGTCATGCCCGCCCTGGAGAGCGGGGCCATAGTGATCTCGGACCGTTATGTGGACTCCTCGGTCGCCTATCAGGGCATCGTCAGGGGGCTGGGCGCCGACCAGGTTCGGGCGGTTAACCGTTGGGGAACTTCGGGGCTTATGCCCGACCTGGTCATTTTGCTCGACGTCGATGCGGAGAAAGGCTGGGACCGGTCGGATCGCCGGGACAGGATCGAGAACGAGGGTGTGGACTTCCAGCGGCAGGTCCAGGGAGCGTACCTGTTGCTGGCCGAGCGCCACTCGGCCCGGTTTGCCGTAGTGGACGCGTCTCGCTCACCGGAGGCGATTGCCGCAGAGATCCGGCGCCGGGTCGATGTCGCGCTCATGTCTCACGAGCCGTCCGGTGATCTGAAGCCGGAACTGGCGACTTAATCGTGATGGACCCCGGAGGCCGCAAGACGTGACGGTGTGGGAGAGGTTCGTCGGCCACCCGCGGGTTCTCAAAATTCTACAGGGCGCCGCCGACCGCCCGACCGGAACCTACCTGCTGGTGGGCTCACCCGGGGCGGGTAAGTCGATCGCCGCACGCGTCCTGGCCGCCGCTTTGGTTTGCCCCGATGCCTGCGGCCGTTGCCACCGGTGCGAGCGGGTGTTCAAGCAGTTGCATCCGGATGTGACGGTTCTGCATCCCGAGGGCTACACCCATCCTGTCGAGGTCCTTCGCTCGGCCGCCGCTGCGGCAGCCCAGACTCCAATAGAGGCGGCCCATCGGGTGTTCATCATCGAGGAGGCCGATCGCATACCGGAGCGCAGCCAAAACGCGCTGCTAAAGGCGTTGGAAGAACCCAACGCCAGCGTGGTGTGGATACTGCTCACCGACGCCGTGGATGCCTTCTTGCCGACGGTTCTGTCGCGCTGCCAGATCATCGATTTTCCTCCGGTGGGGGAGCATGCGCTGCTGGGCCAGCTCCAGAGCAGCTACTCACTGTCGGCGGCGGAGGCGGCCGGGCTTATCGACATTGCTCATGCCGACCCCGATGCCATCATCCGTCTCATCGAGCAACCCGAAGAAACCGAGTTGCGGAACAGGGCCCGACGGCTGGCTGCAATCGAGGACTTGACGTTGTCCGAAGCACTCAAGGCCGCCGAGGAGGTCATGAAACTGGCGGCTGACACACGCTCGCGGGTGGAGAAGGCTCAGGCGCAGCGTTCGGCCGAGCTGGCCGAGGTCAGCGGCAAGGAGGGCTTAGGCGCCTGGAAGAAGCGTCAGGCCGAGAGAGACAAACGCCAGCTACGCAGGGTGGAAGCCGAAGCGCAGGCCGCCTTTGTTTACTGGATGGCTGTTACGTGCCGGGAAATTGCGGCTCTGAGCGCGGGCGGACCCGGAGCCGGATCGGAATCCGATCCGCAGCTGTGCTCGGCCGCAGCCAGGCGGGATCCGAAGTTTTGGGTCGACATGATGCAGCGGTGCTTGGACGCTCAAACGGCCATCCGGAACAACGCCAACGCGGCCCTGGCAATCGAGGCATTGCTGCTGCGGTTCGTCTAGTGCCCTGGCCTAGCTTAATCGCAGAAGGGGAAGCATTCGTCGAACAGGCCTCGCCGGGCGGAAGGCTCTTCCTTATCGTCATTATCGTCGGAGTTTCCTGAATCGGAACTATCCGAGTCTTTGTCCGGTGCGCCCGGCGGTTCCGGGTTTTCTTGCGAATCATCATCGTCGCCTTCGGAGTCGGGTCCGCTCTCTTCGTCATCGTCGGCTCTGGCTATCTGTAGGGCGTCGTCTGGAATTCGGTACCGCACGGTCCGCCCTCCAAACTGCGGATCGGTGAAGTAGGACTCCTCGGTGCTCTCCAGGGCGGCAGACATGAACTTGCCCCAGATTTCCGCGGGGAAGGAGCCCCCCGTGACCGAGCGGCCCCTGACGTTTTTCATCAGTGGAATGGTGCCGTCTTCTTCCGGCGCGTAGCCCATCCACACCACTGCGGTGAGGTCGGGCGTGTAACCCGCGAACCATGCGTTCGAGAAGTCCTGCGTGGTGCCGGTCTTACCCGCCGCCGGCCGTCCGATTTGAGCGCGGGTGCCGGTGCCGGCTCGTACGTTGCGCTGCAGCACGTAGTTGATGGTGTCCGCCGTGTTCGGGTCGAGCACCTGCTGGGAGCTGGGCGTCAGATCAACTATCACCTCTCCGTCCGGACCCGTCACCTTGGTGATGACCATCGGGTCGGGACGCACTCCCCGCTGGGCAAATGTCGTGTAGGCCCGGGCCATCTCCATCGGCGTCACGTCGGAGGTGCCCAGAGTTAGGGCACAGCCCCGATCGAACTGCGGAATCTGGATCCCGAGGTCCTCTGCAGTCTCGATAAAGTCTTCGGGAGAAACCTCCGAATCCATCAGCTGGGCGTAGATAGTGTTGACCGAGTTGGTGGTCGCCGAGATCAGGTTTAGGGCTCCGAAATCCGAGTGTCCGTAGTTGGCGACCTCCCACGGAGACCCGTCCTCGTTCATGCACCGCTCGGAGGTGATCTCCATCTGCGAGTGGCCCATGAAGGTCGAGTAGACGCTGTTGCCTTCCTCTAGGAACGAGGCCAAGGCGATCGGTTTGAAGGCAGATCCGGCCGGCCGGCCGCCTCCGCTGTTGAGCACATCGGCTGCAAAGTTAAACCCCCGGGCGCGGTCGGGGTCGTCGACCACCCGGCCGCCGACCATGGCGCGCACCCGGCCCTCGGGGTCCATGGCAATCAGCGCGGCGTCCGGGTCGTCGGGCCTGTCCAGGGTGGAGCTAACCGCCTCCTCCGCCGCCCTTTGGGTCTTAAGATCCAACGTCGTGTAGATCCTCAAGCCGCCGCCGAGGATCTGGTCATCGGTAAATTGAAACTTACTCTTCATCGTGCGCCGGACGTACTCCACGAAATAGCCCGCCCGGGCCGACCCTTCCCGCTGACCCTCGAGCGCGGGCTGGAACTGGGCCGCCAGGTCTTCCTGCTTGGCCAGCCGAGCCTCGTCGGGCGTGAGAGTCTCAAGGCCCACCATGTCGTTGACCACGTCGTTTCGGGCCAGGATTGCGGCTTGGGGATCAGTATCGATCTGGTATTTGCCCGGCGACCTCAACAGCACGGCCAGGTATGCGGCCTGTCCGGGCGTTAAATCCGAGGCGCTGACGTCGAAGTAAGTCTTGGCGGCCGCTTCGGCCCCGTACGCGCCGCGGCCGAAGTAGACGGTGTTGAGGTAGGCCTGCAGGATCTCGTCCTTGCCGTACTTGCGCTCTACCTCCATCGCCCACAAGGCTTCCTTAAACTTGCGCTCGATGGTTCGTTCCTTACCTACTTCGGGAAAAGCGTTGCGGACGTATTGTTGCGTGACGGTGGAGCCGCCCTGCAGCGTCTCTCCTTCGTCGAGGTTGGTCCGTGCGGCTCGTATGATGCCGCGCCAGCTGATGCCGTGGTGTAAGTAGAACTCGCGGTCCTCCGCGGCCAGAACTGCGGCTTGCAGGTGTGGTGAGATCTCGTCCAGCGGTACGACGATGCGGTTCTCCTCGCCGTGCAAAGTCGCAACCATCTCTCCCGAAGCATCGAAAATCATCGATGTCTGTGTGTAGGGAGGGGTCGGCGGTAGGTCGGGCCGAAAGACGCTGTCGATCACCAGTATCGCCCCCGCGCCGGCGGCCGCCACCACGGCCACGATGTAGGCCGGACGGACGGTCAACTTTGCCAGAAGGAGCGGTCGCTTCTTAGGCAGGGGAATCCGGACTCCCGTACGTTGAGCAGCACCGGTAAGCCTCTGTGCCCAATAGGAAGCGATCAGGGCCGTCAGCAGGACCAGCGACCATCCGAGCTCCTTAACCGATGGCTCGGGTTCCGAGGGCGGCTCCTTACCGTGCCGGGATTCCGAGCGGTCTTCGCCTGTTTGGGGTGGGTATTGGTCCGTCACGGCTTTACGACGCAGTTAGCGCCGCTGCCCACCCCCGTTCGGCCTCATCTTCCTCGAGCTGGTCGACTTCCCGCTCAAGCGCCCGGCGCTCTCGACTCCCGCCCTCACGGGCGTTGCTGCGAGCCACTGCAACCTCCTATCGTCGTTGACCGGTGCCAAGCAATTGGTGTGGTCAAGAATTTGCCCAGGTGCCCCAGGGTTGAAACGAGCGTCTACCGATTTGTCAATCGCGTCAATGCCTTCCAGCGTGGATTGGGGTCAAATACCTTTGGGACTTCGCGCGCTCTGCCTATCGGCGATTAAACTGGTTTCGGTTTAGGCAGCGTCATGGCCGTCGCAACCTGAAACCGAAAATTGCCGGGGTAGCTCAGCTGGCAGAGCAGCGCATTCGTAATGCGCAGGCCCGGGGTTCGAGTCCCCGCTCCGGCTCTTCCGGCGCCCCTCCTGGGGCCCGCGCCACCACCCCAGGAGGCGGGCCGCCGCACTCCGCGCCTTGCGCTCGACGCCCTGGCACGGGCCTGCGCAGCAGAACGCCCAGCCGCCGTCCCACGCTATCGCGGCTTCGGCTCGGATGGTTCAACGACTTTCTTTTCGGGAATACATAAAGACCAATCCACGTTGTTAGGCGTGTCGAATGGTCAATAAAGGCTTTCGGCTTGGTAGAGGCCAGTAGCTGCCCGGTAGTCCTTAAGGAGGGATGAACGTGCAATCAACTGCCATACAAGGAACGCATGCAGTGGGTCTTCCAAAGAGGTCCCGCCGATACGAACAGGGCCGTACTTGCGCCCACGAAGGGTGCATTACGCGGCTTTCGACGTACAACCGCCGCGACACCTGTTTCACCCACGCACAGCCGAGAATTCCGCGGCTTAGGGGTAGGAAGGTCAGCAGCTAGCTTAGCTAGACCCAGCAGCATCGCAGTAGCAAAGCAGCATCCGCAGCACCAGAAACATCCGTCGCAGGCGGCCCTCAGCAGCGTTGACAAACCCAGCCGCCCTCCTCCATTGCTAGACTAGTTGTCCAGTGCCGGAGTTCCTCTCGACGTGGGGTTTGTCTAGTGGGCAAGTTCCCGCCTGTCGATCCCGCTGAAGACTCCGGCAATTGTGAAGACCGCTAGCCCGGGATTTATTTCAGTGACCGAATACATTCGTTATTTTGTTGGCGCTCGCCTGCGCCCCGGCCAGTCGCCGAGGTACTCCCGGGCAGTGGTACTTACCGCGCCGTCGACCGACCCTTCGGCCGTTTTGCCATGTCCCGCGTAGTTGACAAGGCGGTAGCCGCCAAGGTCGCGGCCAAGCTGTCCTCCAGCGGATCTCTGGAGGATTCCTATCTGCTCGAAGGTCTCGAGCAGAGCTTTGCGGAGTTGGTCGCCGAGGCCGAGCCCTTGATCGCCGAGGAAAGCGGTTTTCAGCCCGGGCAGCCGGCGGTTGCCCGCGTGCTCAGCCGCGCCGCCTGGGCGCAGGCGAACGTGGACTCCATGCTGGAGTTGATGGCGCCTCTGCTGAGTAAGGTGGAGACAAAGGTGGAGTCGTCGCGGGCCGTCCCGGGCTTCAAGGGCGCTTACGCCGCAGGGCTCGGCGCTCAATTAGGTGCGGTCCTGGGATTCTTGTCGACCCGTGTGCTTGGTCAGTACGACGTACTGATGGCCCACCAAAACCAGGTCTGGTTCGTGGGATCCAACATCGTGATGACCGAAAGGCGCTTGGGCTTTACGCCCCGGGACTTCCGCCTGTGGGTGGTGCTCCACGAATTGACCCATCGCGGCCAGTTCGAGGCCAACCCGTGGGTGCGCCCCTACTTCAGGTCAATGGTTGACGAACTTCTGGAAGTCATGCAAGTGGATCCCAAGACTCTTCTGGACCGGGTGGCCGCGGCGCTGAAGTCCTCCGAAAGGGGCGAGCCGGAGTCCGGACCGCTCGCCCTGCGGTTCCTGGAGCCGCACCAGCGAAAGCTTTTCGATCAGGTGCAGGCCTTTATGTCGGTTATCGAGGGACACGGCAACTTCGTGATGGACCGTATCGGGGAGTTGCACATCCCCAGCCAACCCCGGATGAGCCGCGCCTTGCGCAGCCCGGAGAACTCGCTGCAGACCCCGATGGGCAGGTTGATAGGCAAACTGTTGGGGTTCGAGTTCAAAAAGGCGCAGTACGTCCAGGGGCAGCACTTCTTCGATACCATTTTCCGGGAGGGTGGATCGAAGGCCGTGCAGGCGTGTTTCTCATCCGCCGAAGCCCTGCCCAGCCTGACCGAGGTGCGGGCGCCTGAATCCTGGCTGCAGCGCGTGGCTCCGTGACCATCTGTCTGCCGCCGGCCGTAGTTCCGGCCGTAGTTACCGACTCCGTAGCTGTAACCGTCGAGCGCCACCGGATGCTTACGGGATCCGAGCCCACCTTGGTGGCGTTCAGCGGGGGGGCCGACTCCACCGCGCTGGCGCTGGTTCTGACGGACCTGGGTTATCCGGTAGTCCTGGGCCATGTCGACCACGGGTTGAGGGCCGAGTCGGCAGCCGAAGCGGACCACTGCCGCCGTGTGGCCGGGCAACTCGGCGTCGACATCCTTTGCCGTCGGGTGACGGTCGACCCTGCCACTCAAGCCGAGGCGCGGCGGGTTCGCTACCTGGCCCTCGATGAGATGGCCGAGGAGTGCGGCGCCCCGCGCATCGCAACCGGCCACACCCAAGACGACCAGGCCGAGACGGTCTTGATGCGGTTGCGGCGGGGCGGCTACGGCCTGGGCATCCCACCGGTTAGGGACAACGTCATCAGGCCCCTGATCGAGGTCACCCGCTCCAGTACCGAGCGGGCGTGCCGTGAGGTGGGCGTGGAGTTTCTCAACGATCCCTCCAACCGGGATCCGCGCTATCGGCGGGCGGCCGTGCGGGCAGAGCTGGCCGGCGCCGGCGCCGGCGAAAAGAGCCGGCTGTTGGGCATCGGCGACCGGGCGGCCCGGGAGGCCGGTCGGGTGGCACTGCAGGTGGACCAAGCGTTGACGCAGTTGGTGGAAGTGGACGAGCACGAGCTGCGCATCCTCCGATCCGGGCTGGCCGATCTGGAGCCAGGCGTGGCCCGTCAGTTTTTGCACCGGGTAGGACGGGTACTGGGCCTACAGCTAAGTGGCAGGCTGGTCGATGACATTCTTCGCAAGGTCCCCCCGCATACGGGGGCCCGACTGGATCTGCCTGGGGGGTATTCGGTGTGGTGCGAGCCGGATGCGATCGTTGCCGGGCGCTGGCCGCAGACCCCGAGCCTCGACGAGCACGAGCTGCCGGTCGGATCGCGTACCCGATTGCCGGACTGGGGAATCGAGGTCGCCCTGGAGCGGGTGAGCGCCGACGCCCAGCCCGATCCCTGCGAGTTTTGCGAAGTGGTCGATGCGGCGGCGGTGGGATCGTCGGTCATCCTTCGCCAGTGGCGACCCGGAGACCGCTTCCGACCCCTGGGCGCGCCGGGCACCAAGAAGCTGCAGGATTTCTTCGTCGACGCCAAAGTGCCCAAGGCCGGGCGCGGTACTGTTCCTATCGTCGCGGCGGGCGAACGGATCGTGTGGGTTGTCGGTTACCGACTGGACGACGCCGCGAGGTTGACTCGCCGGTCGACGGGTGCGGTGCGGCTGAGTGTGAGCCGAATGGATCGGAAACGGAGGTCCGGGTGACCGGTGCAAGAAGGGTGCTGATCAGCGAGGAGCAGATTCAGCAACGGATAAAGGAGCTCGCGGAGCAGATCACCGCGGACTACGAAGGCAAGGACGTGGTCCTGGTGGGGGTTCTAAAGGGAGCCTTCATGCTCATGAGCGACTTAGCGCGGCTTATCCAGCTTCCGGCGGAGTTCGACTTCATGGCCGTGTCCAGCTACGGCACCGCCACCCAGACCTCGGGCGTGGTGCGCATCCTCAAGGACCTCGATCACGAGATAACAGATCGCAACGTGCTGGTTGTTGAGGACATCATCGATTCCGGACTGACACTTAACTACCTTCTCAAGTACCTAAGTGGTCGCAGGCCCAGGAGTCTCGAAGTCTGCGCTTTCCTCCGTAAGTCGGGGATTCAGCAGGTGGAGTTGGATGTGCGGTACACGGGGTTCGAGATCCCTCCGGAGTTCGTAATCGGGTACGGGCTGGACCACGATCAGCGGTTCCGGAACCTGCCCTACATAGCCGTTTTGGATCGACCCAGCGGCAACTGAGTTTGGAAGTTTGTTGTGCGTACCGTGCTAACCTTGGAATCGTATGTCGAAGCTTTTTAAGAATCCGCTTTTCTATCTGCTCCTGGGTATCGCCGGAGTCTGGGCGATGGTTGCAGTCCTGCAAGAGGGCGCCGGCGCCGAGGAATTGTCCACCAGCGAGTTCCAGCAGAGACTAAGCGCGGGCGAGGTCACCTCCGTCACGGTTTTCCGCAATAGCGGTGAGCTGGAGGGAGAGCTTGCCGACGGTACCAAGTTCACATCCAGTTACTTGAGCGCGGAGGACACCGCTCAACTGCTGCGCCAGCACCCGGAAGTCGAGTTCAACACAGACCCGGAAAACCCGTCCCTATGGGGATCGCTGTTGACCAGCATTCTTCCGTTTGTGCTCATCATCGGAATTTTTATCTTCCTCATGCACCAGATGCAGGGAGGCGGCAACCGGGTAATGTCCTTCGGCAAGTCCAAGGCCAAACTGGTGACCAAGGACGAGCCCAAAGTTACCTTTGATGACGTGGCCGGGGTCGACGAGGCCATCGAAGAGCTCGAGGAGATCAAGGAGTTTCTCGCCAACCCGGCCAAGTTTCAGAACATGGGGGCCAAGATCCCCAAGGGCGTGCTGCTGTTCGGCCCCCCCGGGACCGGTAAGACCCTGCTGGCGCGGGCGGTGGCCGGTGAAGCGGGCGTGCCGTTTTTCTCCATATCGGGTTCCGACTTCGTCGAGATGTTCGTCGGCGTCGGAGCGGCCCGGGTTCGCGACCTGTTCGAACAAGCCAAAGCCAGCGCTCCTGCCATTGTCTTTGTGGACGAGATCGACGCAGTCGGCCGTCACCGCGGCGCCGGCTTGGGCGGCGGTCACGACGAGCGGGAGCAGACGCTGAACCAGTTGTTGGTCGAGATGGACGGTTTCGACGTCCGTACCGGAGTGATACTGATGGCGGCTACCAACCGGCCCGACATCCTGGACCCCGCGCTGCTAAGACCCGGGCGGTTCGACCGGCAGGTCACCGTCGACCGGGCGGATCTGAAGGGTCGGGAGCAGATCCTGAAGGTTCACGCCAAGGGCAAGCCGCTGGCTAAGGATGTCGACCTGGAGGTGCTGGCCCGCCGTACCCCGGGCTTTACCGGCGCCGACCTGGCCAACGCCATCAATGAGGCCGCACTGCTGGCCGCCCGGCGAGGCAAGAAGGAGATCACCATGGACGAGGTCGAGGAGGCCATCGACCGGGTGATGGCGGGACCGCAGCGGCGTAGCCGGGTCATCAGCGAGCACGAGAAAAAGGTGATCGCCTACCACGAGTCCGGCCATGCTCTGGTCAGTTGGGCGCTGCCCAACGCGGACCCTGTACACAAGGTTTCAATCATCAGCCGCGGCCGGGCTCTGGGCTATACGCTCAACCTGCCGGTGGAGGATCGCTTTCTCGAATCCCGATCGGCGCTTATCGACAAGCTGGCCATGCTGCTGGGCGGCCGGGTGGCCGAGGAGATCGTGTTCCACGACCCCACCACCGGCGCGAGCAACGACCTGGAGAGGGTCGCGAAGATGGCCCGCCAGATGGTCTGCGAGTACGGTATGAGCGAGAAGCTCGGTCCCATGGCCTTCGGAGAGAAGACCGACCAGCCTTTCTTGGGCCGAGACCTTTCTCACCAGCCGGACTACTCGGAGCAGGTGGCCGCCGAGATCGACGAGGAGATTCGCCGCCTGGTGGACGAGGCCCATCAAGAGGCCTGGGAGATCTGCTCCACCTATCGTGCGCAGCTGGATGCGATGGTCGAGGCCTTGATCGAGAAGGAGACGATCGAGCAGTCCGACGTTAAGGAGCTGCTCGCCGACGTGCCCACTCGCGCTTCGCGCGGCGAGGTTCCCCGCCGGCTGCGGGAGGACCAGCAGAAGGCGGCGTCGGTCGACAAGGATGAGGAAGCCTCGGAGTCGGCTGCAGGACCCGAACGCTCCAAGAAGAAGCTGCGCCGCTCGGGTCCGGGCGCAGAGCCCGCTCCCGCGTAAGGACTTTCGCCGGCCCCTAAGGACCCCGGGGCTCGGCTACTTCTTTTCTTATGAGCTGGAAGTGCCGTGATGCGCGGCTGCCCGTGGGGGACAGAACCTATGTGATGGGGGTGCTAAACGTAACCCCGGACTCCTTCTCCGACGGCGGGCAGTTTCTGGATCGCCGGGCGGCGGTCGATCAGGCGGAGAGGATGCTCGCCGAAGGCGCCGACATCATCGATATCGGCGGCGAGTCGAGTCGGCCGGGTGCGGCCGAAGTGCCGCTCGAGGAAGAGCTGAACCGGGTAATCCCGGTAGTGGAGGCAATTGCCGCTCGCACCGGAGCGGTGGTGTCGATAGATACGACCAAGGCCGACGTGGCCCGCGCGGCCTGCGAAGCCGGCGCGGCGATAGTTAACGACATCTCCGCCATGCGCTTTGATCCCAAGATGCCCGAGGTGGTCGCCGGCTACCGGGCGGGGGTCGTGCTCATGCACATGCTGGGATCGCCTCGCACGATGCAGAAGGATCCCTCGTACGCCGACGTGGTTGCCGAGGTGAAGCGGGCGCTGGTCGGTTGGGCCGAGCAGGCGCAGTCGCAGGGGATACCGCGCGAATGTATCGCGGTGGATCCCGGTATCGGTTTTGGCAAGACCGTGGCGCACAACCTAAGCTTGCTCAAGGCCACGGCCGATTTGCGCGAAACCGGGTATCCGGTGTTGATCGGCGCCTCCCGCAAGTCATTCATCGGGGCAACCCTCGATGTGCCGGTCGGGCAGAGGCTGGAGGGAACCAGCGCGGTGGTGGCCTGGTCGGTGGCTCAGGGCGCGGCGATCGTTAGGGTCCACGATGTTGAACAGATGGTCCAAGTGGTACGCATGACCGAAGCGATCCGCAACGCCTGAGGATACGCGCGCCCGGGCAGTCGGGCAGAGCTAGTGCCGTGACCACTAACGTTTGCGAGGTTTGGAGCGCGTGAGGTGTTTCC
>JBBDRQ010000071.1:0-3025 GCA_040905365.1 Actinomycetota bacterium | reverse complement strand
GGTAGGAATTGCTGCGGCTGCCGCCGGAGATGAAGCGCAAGGCGCCGCGCGCCGCATTGATCACGAAGCTGCTGACGGTCGTCCGGGTCTCCACCAGATAGGAGTCGAGGGCCACTTGCGAGCCCGGCCCGATGGCCAGCATCGTGGCGTCGGTGAACTCGATCTGGGCTTCTCCGAATACGCCGGTATCGATGGTGTCGCCCATGTAGACCGGGCCGCCGGGGGCGAGAGCCCGCACGCCTTCGGGGCCGCTGGCCGAGACCGATCCGCTCACCGCCACCGCCTGGCCGGCCGATTGGGCCAGGACTTCACTTGAGCCCATGAGCAGGGCAATCCCGACAGCCGCGACCGTCCCGAGACCGCCGCTCCTCAGGCCGGCGATGCTGACCGCCCCCCGGCGGCCGCAATATTCGTTCATTCCATCCCCCCGCAGTTGGGCTGCATCGCTGCAGTCGACTCGAACTGCGGAACAGCGTACCACCGCCGCCTTGCCCGGCAAAACCGAATCCGCAAGCAGCCTTGGATTCGGAATTTCTGCGGGGTTAGCTCCCCGGGTCAGCCATTGCCCACATCGGACATTCGCCGGCGATAACAAAAGGCCCGATATCGTCGGAATATCATGCGATCCACTTTCGAAGATATGCGCCGGAGGATGCTCGGGCGTGCCGGTCGAGCCGCGGCAACGCCTGCCCGCCTGTCGAATGCACAGTGGATGTACTGTCCCTGCAGCCACGCATCCACCCTTGCGAACGACTGAAGGCTCCACCCGCCGAGCCCCGCCTCGCGGCAAAGTTCATCTAGTTCGATCACGTTGTCGACGATCTGCAGCTCGCCCGGATTGTGCGCCATCAGGTGGCGCTGGTACTCGGGACTCGGGTAGGTCATCAGGAGCGTGCTGTCCGGCCTGGCAATGGCTTGCAGCTCGGAGAACAGCCTGGGCCGCTCGGTCGCCGGGATGTGCTCGATAACATCGACAAGGGCAATGACGTCGTATCCGGCGGGCGAAAGTTCGCCGAGGCGGCGGAACTGCTCGGTGACATCCACCTGGACGAACCGGACGTTCGGGCGTCGCACCGTATTCCTGGCAAAGCGGATGTTTGCCGGGGAAATGTCGACGCCGATGACGTGTGCGCGCCGGTGCGCTTTCGCAACCGCCTCCGCGACGATCCCGATCCCGCAGCCGATGTCGGCGACAGTGTCGGTTGCCCGGGTCCGGGACAGAACGAACTGCTTAGCCAGGTCGAGGCGCAAGTTGCCGTCAATCCTGTACTTGAGCATGCGGCTTTCAAGAAAACCGTCGTAGAAGGCCTCGACGGAACCAGCCTGGGAGGTTCGCGGGAGCACTATGCGCAGCTCCTCGATGTCGCACGTTCAGGCTCAGAAGGGCGGCAATCCAGAAACCTCGGCCTGAGCCTGTCGAAGGGCGAAGCGGCTGGGCCGGAGCGGCCATCTTCCTTCGACAGGCTCAGGATGAGGGCAACTGGCCGTTGTGCAAACGCACCGCTATTGCAGTAACATTGGAGCATATCGGAACGTCTTCATGTGCTCGGCGCAGATCGATTCGATGCTCGCCAGATTGCGCCTGCCGAAGAACTCCAGTGGGTCGGAATTGCTCATGCCGGCCGGTTGGAACTGCCGGTCGAGCATGTGACGGGCATCGGCGACCACGGGGCGTCCGAGGCTGTCGGCCAGGTCCAGCAAGCAGGTCCACTTGTCCCGGGTGAAATCTTCGTAGCGGACCAGGGTCACGCGGTCTTGCCCACCCAATACTGTCTCCAGACAGCGCCGCCACCTGGCTGCCAGCACCGAAATGTACTGCTCATGGGTCAGTCCCTGGCTTCTTGCGTCGAACACGCGTTTCCATGCCGGGGCCGCCTCCAGCTTCTGCCACTCGCCTGGCGAAAGCGTCTCGAGATGGCCGGGGATAGCGAGGCGATTCAGAATGCTTCGTATATTCTGGCGCGGATCCCTGATCACGAGAACGAACCGGGCTGCTTCGAAATGGTCCGCCAGCGACCGGTAGATGAAGGTGTAGTCGGGATTTTTGATCACGCCCGCGGCAAAGTCGCGCGGCGCCCGTCGAACAAGCTCCCGCACCGTGACGCAGCCGTTGCAAATGCGTTCGATATCCTGCCACTTGCGGGTGAAACTCATGTCGTGGCTGTAGCGCTCGCCCAGTGCCGTGGCCAACAGGCTTGCTATCGCGGTGGTGCCGGATTTCTGGTTGCCCAGTACGAAGATCGGCCTGGGGTGGGGGACCGCCATCAGGTCCTCCCAGCAGAGCACAGACCTGGCTCGATAGTGCCGTATCCGCCGGCCAGCCGCGCTGATGCCTTCGGCCAATATCCTCACCACGGGTGGTTATCCGGTCTCGCGTACTGACAAGCGCCGGCGCCCGCAGATCGTCGCTCGCCCGGACGGCACCCTTTCGCTACAAAGACCTCGGAGTGCCCCCGGGCGGGCAAGGAATCGTCAGCGCCGATGCGGCGCACATCGAAGTGGGAAGCTGAATTGTCATGGAAGACCTGTATCGTAGCAAGCAGGCAGTAGTCGGCGTCATCGGCCTTGGATACGTCGGAATGCCTCTCGCCCTCGCCGCGGTCGAAGCGGGCTATTTCGTCGTCGGCTTCGACGTCGACCAGGAGAAGGCCGACAGCATCAATGCGGGAAAGAGCTACATCAAGCACATCCCGAGCGAGGCGGTCGCCGCTGCGGTGCAGGACGGGCGGCTGCAGGCGAGTGCGGATTTCGCCAAGCTGGGGTCCGTCGACGCCATCGTCATCTGCGTGCCCACCCCACTGACGACGCATCGCGAGCCTGATCTGAGCTACGTGGTCGCCACCGCCGAGGCGATCAGGCCGCATCTGCGGCGCGGTCATCTGGTGGTGCTCGAATCGACGACATGGCCGGGAACCACCGATGAGGTGATGAAGCCGATCCTGGAGCAGAGCGGCCTCAAGAGCGGCGAGGACTTCTATCTCGCCTATTCGCCCGAGCGCGAGGATCCGGGCAATCCGGAGTACTC
>JBBDRQ010000070.1:0-18476 GCA_040905365.1 Actinomycetota bacterium | reverse complement strand
GGGTCCGCTTCGTTGCGGTTGACGACGCCGCAGCCGCGGAGAGGCTGCGGGGGCTGTACCTGTTTGTCCCCAGCAGCGAGCTGGGCGAGCTCGGCGAGGGCGAGTACTGGGAGCATCAGCTGGTGGGGCTTGAGGTGCACCACGTCGACGGGACCGAGCTGGGCATCCTGACCGCGGTGATCGACCGGCCCGGGCAGGACCTGTGGTCGATCGACACCGCTTGGGGTGAGGTGCTGTTCCCCGCGGCCCGCGAGTTGGTGGAGGAGGTGGACCTCGACCGGCGTATTGTCATTGTCGACCCCCCGGAAGGCTTGTTTTGAGGTTCGACGTCATCTCGATATTTCCTGAGTTCTTCGACTCTGCGCTGCGGGTGAGCCTGGTGGCCAAGGCGATCGGGGCCGGGCTGCTGCAGGTAGATATTCATGACTTGCGGGAGTGGGCACCCGGCCCGCACCGCAAAGTCGACGACGCCCCTTTCGGCGGGGGAGCGGGCATGGTTATGACCCCGGGGCCGGTAGTGGAGGCGGTCGAAGCGGTTCGCCGGCCCGGGAGCCCGGTTGTCTCGTTGACCGCCGCCGGCCGGCAGCTGGACCAGAACACGGTGCACCGGCTGGCCGGAGCGGAACAGTTGGTGCTTGTGTGCGGGCGGTACGAGGGAATGGATGAGCGCATAGCCGAGGAAACGGGCGCCCAGGAGATATCGATCGGACCGTACGTACTGGCCGGAGGAGAGGCGCCGGCTCTGGTGGTGATCGAGTCGGTTGCCCGGCTTATCCCCGGTGTGCTCGGCAACGAAGAGTCGCTCAGCGAGGAGTCTTTTGTAAGCGGCCTGGTGGAATACCCTCACTACACGCGGCCGGCGGATTTTCGGGGGCGGAAGGTGCCCGACGTGCTGGTTTCGGGGGATCACGGTAGGGTTTCAGCGTGGCGGCGACGGCAGGCCCTGTGGCGAACCTTCCTTAGGTGGCCCCAGTTACTGGACGACGCCGAGCTGTCCGAGGATGAGCGGGTGTTGCTCGAACAGTGGCAGCGCGACGCGTGAGAGCTTAGCTTCGGATATATTGGTTGGATGCCCTGCAGGGGCGTTCGAGCGGCCGGCGACTGTCGGTCACATCCGAACATAGGATTTCAATTATCTTTTCGTTAAATCACTAAGGGGAGGCACTATGACGAAGACGGACGTACTTCTACGCCCCGTCTTGAGGGACGACTTGCCGGATTTCCGCCCCGGGGACACCGTCAAGGTTCACGTTCGAGTCGTCGAAGGGAACCGAGAGCGGGTTCAGGTCTTCCAGGGAGCGGTTATTCGCCGTCAGGGCTCGGGCATTCGTGAGACGTTTACCGTCCGCAAGGTCTCCTTTAACGTAGGCGTGGAGCGGACCTTCCCCGTGCAGTCGCCGATCATCTCCAAGATCGAACTGGTTACCAGGGGCGACGTCCGCAGGGCCAAGCTTTACTACCTGCGCTCCAGAGTGGGTAAAGCGGCCAAGATCAAAGAAAAGCGCTTCTAGGTCTCCAGCTCTATGCAGCCCGGATCCGGCACCAGCGGCGGGACCGCGTCCGGGTCAAGCCAAAAGCAAGGTCTCGGGCAGTTCCTCAAGGAGCTGCCCGTTTTGATCGTCGTCGCCCTGGGTATCGCGATACTGGTCAAGACCTACGTGGTCCAGGCCTTTTTTATACCGTCGGAATCGATGGAGGACACGCTGCAGGTGAACGACCGGGTGTTGGTGTCCAAGTTCAGCTATCGGTTGGGCGAGCCTGAGTATTCTGAGCTGGTGGTGTTCGTCTCGCCGCTGCAGCGGCGCGTCTCGGAGGGACAGCAGGGACCGGTGGGCCGGTTCGTCGACGGTATCGCCGAGGGTCTGGGGTTTAAGTCCAGTGAACAGGACTTCATCAAGCGGGTGATTGCGGTGGAAGGGCAGACCGTCGAGATCAAAGAGGGGTCGTTGTACGTCGACGACGAACAGCTTGCCGAGCCCTATCTGAAGGACGACGAGGGAATGGGGGATTATCGATCAGAGCCCGTGCCGCAGGACCATGTCTTCGTTATGGGAGACAATAGATCCAACTCCGAGGACTCACGTAAGTTTGGGCCGATTCCGGAGTCCAGCATCTTGGGAAGAGCGTTTGTACGCATTTGGCCGCTTGGCCGCATCGAGTGGCTTGGTGCAAACTGACACGAGTGCTGGATCACGCTGCGCACATCTGGTCACCAGGAGGTCATTCTTAACCAGTGGCGGCTAAACATAAGCCGAAGCATCGGGCTCCCAAGCGGCAGCGGGCCCGGCGAGGGGCTCAAAGACGCGGGGAGCCGAGCGCGCCGGGCTCCGAAAGCGGTTTTGTGCCGTCTCCCAACGGCCGGCTAAGCGATGGGTCCGAACCGCTGGAGACGATTGAAACAGGCGCTTTTGAGGCGGAGGCCTTCCAACCACCAGAATCGCAGGCTTCCGATTCGTACTCCGCTCCGGAGGATGCGGTAGGCGCCGATTCAGAGCCTTGGGCCACGCTCCGCACCGATACGCAACAGTTGCCTGCGGCTGCGAGGCCCGAGGAGCCGCCGGTTGCGGCAGTCTCCGCCCCCGAGGAACCGGATCCCCAGAGGGAGACCTTCGCAAACCCTGCCGGCAAGAAGTCCAAGCCACGTTCGGCTGCGGCCGAAGAGTTCCTCATGGAGACGCCGGAGTTCAGCTTGACGCGCAACCGGGCCGACCTCAGGCAAAACCGGGCCGACCACAAGGCGGATAGAAGATCCCGCTCAAAGCCCGCCGACGTTGACCAGGATCCTAAATCCCGAGGCCGCGCCGGGAAGAAGCGCCAGCGCCGCCAGCGAAGCGAATCGGAGCACCAGACGCTTGGTGAGTGGTTCAAAGAAGTGACGCTCCTGGGCCTCATCGCGCTGAGCTCCGCATTGTTTTTGACTACCTACGTGATACAGGCATTTTTCATACCGTCGGAGTCGATGGAGGACACGCTGCAGATCAACGACCGGGTGCTGGTCAACAAATTGGCCTACCGGTTTGGCGAGCCGAGCGTCGGGGACCTGGTGGTATTTGCCGCTGAGTCCGATCAGGTTACCGAGGAGGAGCCCGATACGGTCTTTGCGCGCGCCTACAACACGGTAGCGACCGCGCTGGGCCTCAAATCGTCCGCGCAGGACCTGATCAAGCGGGTGGTCGCGCTCGAGGGGCAGACGGTCGAGATCGAGACCGGGCTGTTGTTTGTAGACGGCGAGGAGGTCGTCGACGAACCGTACCGCAAGGACTTCCAGGCCATGCGGGACTATGGTCCGCAGACGGTGCCGGAGGGCCACGTGTTTGTGATGGGGGACAACCGCCGGAACTCCTCGGACTCCAGGGTTTTTGGGCCCATACCTGAGGAATCGCTGGTGGGTAAGGCCTTCGCCCTTATCTGGCCTGTGGAGCGTTTGGAATGGTTGAGCGATCGGTGAGCGCGGCGCCGAGCTCCGGTCGCTGAGACCGGCCCATGCAAGAGCACGAAGGTCTGGATCCTCCCAGGAGCTTGACGGTGCTGATACCGGTGCTGAACGAGCGCGCCACCCTGCGCCGGGCCGTTGAGAGGCTCCTCAAGACAGATCTTCCGGTGGAGGTGGAGGTGCTGGTCGTGGACGACGGGTCCACCGACGGAAGTCTGGACACTATTCGGGACCTGGTGGACGACGGTTTGGTTCGCACGGTTAGCCACGACACCAATCGGGGCAAGGGGGCGGCGCTGAGGACCGGCCTGGGTCACGCCACGGGGGACCTGGTCACCGTGCTGGATGCCGACCTGGAATATGACCCGGCCGACTACGGCCCCATGTTGTCGGCGGTTGTTAACGACGGAGCGCAGGTCGTTTACGGCAAGCGTTCGTTCGGTGCTCACACGGCTTACTCGTTTTGGTACGTAATCGGCAATCGGCTGGTGGCATTTTGGGCCAGCTTCCTGTTCAATACGTGGCTGTGGGACCTGGAGACCTGTTTTAAGATGGCACGCCGTGAGGCTTGGTTGTCGCTGGATCTCGCGCAGAACGGATTCGGTGTCGAGGCGGAGATGACCGGCAAGCTGCTGGCTCGCGGTTACTTGATCCACGAGGTGCCCATCCGCTACTCGGCCCGCACCCGCGAGGAGGGCAAGAAGCTGCAGTGGACCGACGGCTTGCAGGCTTTGGCTATCCTAATGACGATTCGGGCACGCAAAGCGCTGGCTTCCAAGCGCCAGCCGGCGTGACCTACAAGGCAACCTACCGGACGCGAACCTTCACCCCCCGTGGCAACAGCCGCAGTTCCCGGACCAACCCGGTGCCCGGGGTCAGGTACGAGAAGGCTCTAACCGAGGCCGGAGCGGAGCTCATCGCGGGAGTCGACGAGGTCGGCGTCGGAGCGTGGGCCGGCCCGGTTGCCGTCGGCGTCGTCGTGCTGCGGCCCGGCACTCGCATCTACAAGGTCAGGGATTCCAAATTGCTCGACCCGGCGCGCCGCGAGTGGCTGGCCGAACGGGTCCGCAGCCGCTGCCTGTGCTGGTCGACGGGCCTTAGCTGGCCGGCGGAGATCGACGAGGTGGGGCTGTCCGAGGCGATGCGCCGGGCTGCCGCCCGCGCCGTCGACGGCCTGGCGGTGTGCCCGGATGCGTTCCTGGTGGACGGTCAGTGGAACTTCATCGAGCGCAAGGGCGAGCTGGGGACCGCCGAGAGCAAAGTCAAGATGATCGTAAGGGGCGACTGCGAGTCGCTGTCTATCGCGGCCGCCTCCGTAGTAGCCAAGGTGGCCCGGGACCGGCTTATGTGCAGCCTGTCTTCGATGTATTCTCCCTACCTGTTCCACTCCAACAAGGGGTACCCTTCTCCGGCGCACAAGTGGGCGCTGTCGGCATTTGGACCGTCGCCGATGCACCGGCGGCTTTTTTCACCCGTGCAAAGATTGGTGGATGAGGGCACGCCGGGTCGGCTGTTGCCGGCAGGCCGGAGACCCGACACGGGGTCACGGCCGGGCGGGTATCGTTAGGCCAGGCCCCAAGGACATCGGTAGCACCTGTAGGCTGCTACGGAGCGTGGGGGTTGTGCTCGGTAGTTTGAGACTCTCGAGGTCGAGTGGTCCCGGCGGACGGGTAGGCGTGCGGATCACCACAGGAGGGGTCGGCAATGGAGCACATGGTTAATTTCCTGGAGAGCCATTATTACCAGCACCAAGGGTTCGATTCGGTCCACCTCGCCCGCGTAAGGGCCCACTACCTGCAGTTCGTCCAAGACCGTAGCTTTGTGGTCGAGCTCGGTTGTGGGCGGGGTGAGTTTCTCGACGAGGTCAGGGCACTGGGAAAGCGGACGCTCGGAGTGGACATCGACCCGGGCATGATCGCCTCCACCCGTGAGCGGGGCCTGGAGGCCGTCGAGCAGGACGTCATTGAGTTCTTGGAAACCACCGACGAGGAGCCGGACCTGGTGTTCGCGGCCCACCTGGTGGAGCATCTGAGCGTCGAGGACTCCCTCGCGCTGTTTTCTCTAGCCTGCGGGCGGCTGCAGCCCAACGGGCTGCTGGTGGTGGTTACGCCGAATCCGCAGTGCCTCGCGATTATCCTTAGTGATTTTTGGAACGACCCCACCCACGTGCGTCCGTACACGCCTGCACTGCTCGAGTTTCTCGCCAAGGAGGCCGGTCTGGAGGTCGTGGAATCGGCTCCCAACCCCACCGATGTGCCGGGCCCTCCTCCCGAGCTGCGTGTGCCGGACACCTTGCCGTCCTGGGGCGAGCTAGAGCCGAACCCGCTGCCGCCGTGGGTGTCGGAGCAGCTGGATGTCGGTGACGGTCCCACGAGGGAAGCGCTTTACGGCTTGCTGCAACGCCTCTACGACGTCAACTATGCGCTGTTGCGACGAATTGAGGAGTTGGAAAATCGTATCGACCACGTGCGCCACCAGGCACACGTCGCATCCGCCGGAGTCAACAGCTTTCTCGAGCACCACTACGGTCCCAACGAGATCTATCTCGTGGCCCGGAGGCCCGGTTGAGGGCTCGGGTAGGAGTTGGAATTCTCAACTACAACGGTGCTAAGCACACGGTTAGGTGTCTTGATCATCTCGAAAAGCTGGATTGGCCTGCGGAGCTTTTGCAGATAGTCGTCGTGGACAACGCATCGACCGACGACAGCGTGGAGGTCATCCGCCGCGCCTATCCCGAGGCCGAGCTCGTCTTGTCGTCAAGGAATCGGGGTTTTGCGGGCGGCTGTAATCTGGCGATCGAGTCGATGGGCGACGTCGACTACGTTGCTCTGCTCAACAACGATGCGATGGTTGAGCCGGGCTGGCTGCAGCCTTTGGTCCGGGCGCTGCACGATCGCTCCGACGTGGGGGCGGTTTGCTCCAAGGTTCTATTCGCGGCAAGGTACGTCGATATTCGGCTGGAGTCGCCGACTTTTGAGCCGATGGGGCTGGACACCAGAAAAAGGGGAGTGCGGCTCAATGCGGTGGGGATCGGAAAGCGTAAGAATCAGGATGGGTGCTTCTTTCCGTCGGGTTTTTACGCGGCCGAACTAGGCAGCGGGCCGCCCGGCTGCCGGTGGACCGACGGCGACGCCGTGTTGCGGGTCCCCGTAGATCCCGAGGGGGATGCGGTTTGCCGGCTTGAGGTCTCGGCCGAGACGACCAAGCAGTTGGTGGTCTCCTTCGGCGACCGCGCCAAGACTTTCACGGTGGGCAAACTTGCCTCCCGGATCGCTCTGGACCTCAGCGGCGTTGAGGGTATGGATATGGTCAACAACGTCGGGTCGGAGCTGGTGGATTCAAAAAATGCGGCCGACCGGGGCATCTTTGAGATAGATACAGGGCAGTTCGAGGATCAACAGGAAGTGTTCGCATGGTGCGGCTGCAGCGTGCTGTTCTCCCCGCGTTACCTGCAGGATGTAGGGGTGTTCGATGAGCGGTTCTTCCTTTATTACGAGGACTTCGATCTGTCGTGGCGGGGCCAAAGGCGGGGCTGGAGGTATCTGTACGAGCCGGCGTCGGTGGTCAGGCATGTCCACGCTGCGACTACCGGGGAGAGCTCCGAGCTGTTCAACTTCTACGTCTGGCGCAACCGCTTGCTGGTTCTGGTCAAGAACGCACCGGTGTCGGTTGCTTGGGGTGAGGCAACCGGTTTCGTCGTGCATGTTTTCCGCTGGTTGCGGCCAGAGCTGCAACGGCGAGAGTTGTCCGAGACCTCGCGCACGCTTGTGCAGGTGCTGGCCTCTTTCGCCCTCAACGCGCCCGCCGTCTTTGCGGACCGGATCCGCATCGGGGTGCGCAACCGCCGATCACCGCTGACGCGTGGGCCGGCGGTCAAGTGAGAGTAGCCGTCTACAACCGTTACTGGAGGACGATGGGCGGGGGTGAGAGGTACTGCGGGTTTTTAGCTGAGTGCCTTTCTCGTAAGTATGAGGTCGATCTGCTGGCGCATGAGCCTCTGGACCGGTCGCTGCTCATGGAGCGCCTGCAGGTCGATTTGTCAAGGGTAGGGGTCAGGTTCATTCCCCACGACGATGACATTGTGTTTGGTCACGAAACCTCCAAGTACGATCTGCTGGTCAACACCTCATTTGGCAGCAACTTGGTGTGCGGCGCGGCCCGCGGCGTGTACGTGTGTCACTTTCCGGTTCCGCACGAGCCGCTCAAAACCGGCCCGGCGGGCGTGCTGGCGAAGCTGAGGTCGGCCAGGCACGCCGAGGGCGTGGGGCATATCGAATGGGGGGACGGCTGGTTCGGCCACGAACAAGCCCGGGATGTGTACCGATGGTCGACTGAGCGCCCGACCCTCAAGGTTTGGATGCCCAAAGGCAGGCGTGCCCAGATCCGGCTGCTGCTGTTGCGGCTGTTGCCCAAACAAGCACCGCCTACCGAAGTGGAGATAAGTATCGACGGAGACTGGACCCGAAGCGTGAAAGTCGAGCCCGGCCGAGGACTAATAGGGGTGGATCTGCCGATAGTCGGCAAGGGAGTGCATCACAATCTGATCGAAATCAAATGCACCACGTTCAGCCCTCACGAGCTGTTGGGGGCGGCCGATCCGCGCCGCCTCGGGGTAGCGCTGGTCGCCGATTTAAGCGGAAGGCCGGCCAACGGCTTCACCTATTCCAGACGCCACTACTCCCAGCGTCCGCATCTGCGGTTTCTGGACACTTACGATGAGGTTGTTTCGCATTCGAGATACACCCAGCAGTGGGTTGAGCGGTTGTGGAACCGGGACAGCCGGGTGGTCAGCCCGCCGGTGGCCCTGCAGTCCGCAGGTGGTAAGGAGCCGATAATCCTTTCCGTCGGGAGGTTTTTCGACCGCAAGGGAAGCCATTCGAAGAAGCAGTTGGAGATGGTCAAGGCGTTCCGGGCCCTGGTGCACCGGGGACTGCGGGGGTGGACCTATCACCTGGTGGGAGGTTGCGAGGAGGAAGATCTTCCGTACCTGGAGCGGGTTAAGGGTTTGGCTGAGGGGTTGCCGGTTGAGTTGCACGTGGGCGCGACCGGCGCGGAGCTGAAGGACCTGTACGCGCGGGCCTCTATTTTTTGGCACGCCACCGGTTTGGGCGAGGATGAGCGAATCTTTCCCGAGCGCTTCGAGCATTTCGGCATGACCTCCGTGGAGGCGATGTCGGCCGGAGCGGTGCCGATCGTCATAGGCAAGGCCGGGCAGCTCGAGGTGCTGGAGGACGGGGTTCACGGCAGGCACTTCCGGGACCTTAAGGAGTTGGTGGACGGCACCTGGGAGGTCGTCCACGACGACGAGTTGCGAAAGCGCCTGTCAACCGCGGCCGTGCAGCGCGCGCGCGAGTACGGTCCGGAGGTGTTCAGAAGCAAGTGGGAGGAAATCGTCGACGGAGTGCTTAGCCGGTAGCGCTAAGCGTCCAGCGCAGCCCTTATCGGAAGATCGACGTTTTTTCCCGCCCGACTTCCTTGCGTTTACCGGTGAGGGACTTGATCTTGAGTACCCGGACGAAAAACCAGGTTAGATACCGCTTGGCAAGCGGCCACGCCTCGACCGAGGCTTTTCTCCACCACAGCTGCCGATACTTGGCCGCTCGCTGCAGCGCAAGTTTTGCTAACAGCCTGTTATCGAAGCGTCTGACCGCATCCCTGTCGGCCAGCTGGGCCTCCGTCCGGTTGGGGCCTGCCATCTGCGGTACGTGCCGGCCAATCTCCTTGAGGTAATCGGCGTAGGCGTAGGCAAAATCGCCGAAGACGACTTTTCGGGTCTGCGACTCGGTGATTTCGTCGACGGAAACCTCGGTGGCCACAATCTGACCGCCGTCGATCAACTCTTGGACGAGCTGCAGGGTCTGTGGTTTGCGGCAGACCACCAAGCTGATGCCGCTACGGGTCATCAGGGTGGAAGGCAACCACGCGTCGCCGACTACGATGTCGGCCAGAAAGTTCGAGTGATTGATGCACACGTGACAGCGGGGAGTGTTGAAGGATCGATCGAAAGCTACCTGGTAATCAAAATCGATCCGACGGCTTACCAGGCGCGGCCCCCGATCGGTCTGAATGGTTAGTTTGCCGACCGGGCCTTCGCCTCTGTAGCTGATGCCCTGCACTTGCTCGTAGGCGATGCCCTTGAACTGCGCTAGGGCACGCAACGCATGGTGACTGTACAGCCAGCCGCAAAGCAGTCCGATAGTGATGGCGATGCGATCGGCGAGCTCGGGTTCGTGTTTGAAGATGTAGGTGAAAATACCCTCGAGCTGGCATGGGATGGCCACCAGGGCATAGCGCCCTGGCTTCTCGCGCAGAATTCGCAGGGCATTGTCGAACGGCACGTGGTGGTAAATGGATCCCGGGAGCGAGTCGATCTCGTCGAGTTCTGTTATCAGCCTGGGCTCGTAGTGGAGCCCCTGGATCTCGGTGAGGGCGATCACTCCGTCGACCTGTCCCGATCTCAGCAGCTCGAGCATGAGCTCTTTGATGAGGCCGCCCGAGCTGGCCGCAAGGTTTCTGGCGCGGTTGGTGGACTGCGCGAGCAGTACCTGCTCCACCACCCCGTGGGGGGTTACCTCCTGACCCGGGAACAACTTTTCGTGCAGGTGTTCGAAGTCGACCTGTACCGCGGGGCACACCCCGACCGCCTCGGCGTTGCCCGGTCCGTTGGGCTGCCACATCTGGTTGCGTTCGTCGAACTCCAAACGAAGCGACGGGTCGGCGGCTACGCAAGCCCCGCATCCGATGCACATTCCGGAATCGATGACGGGCAGAAGGTTTGAAGGGGTCACACGCTCTCCGTAGGTTTTTTAGCCGATTCGGCATTTCGTGCCGCTTGCAGATCGTCCTTTCCGAGCATAGGAATGCCGGTGATCAGGCGGACTGTGCCGATGGCGATCAACTCTGCCAGGGTAAACCACAGGCGCGCGCCTAGGCTTGCCGTTATGGCGATCTCGGTAGGCATTACTTGCGAGAGCATGACGATGAGAACTCCCTCCCGCACGCCCAGGCCGGAGGGGACGAAGACGCTAAACATGCCGACGAGACTCGCGAACGAAAACGACCCGGCCAGATACAAGATCAGGTCCGGTGACGTGGGGTACAGGGAGTCCAGTAGCAAGTAGAAGGCCAAGCCGCACACAATCCAGTTGCAGAAGTAGGCGGTGACGAAACCGTAGGTGTTTCCGGCGGAAAGCTCGAACCGGCGGGGTGCCCGCTTGAAGAGTCGGAGCAGTGAAGACATGGCCCAGTCGATGAGGCGGGGGTGCAGCGCGATTACGAGAGCGACCAGCGCCCCGCCCAGCAGCGGGCGCCAGCGGCCGAGCCCGGTGTCAACGGTCATGAGGGCGAGCAAAAGCATGACGACAGACGCCAGCAGCGTCGCGAGGGTTTCCACCAGGAAGGTGGCCGACAGGGCCGCGGCCGAACGGTGCTGGCGGCGGTAGTAAGCGAGGCGGCCCAGATACAAGAAGGCCTTGCCGGGCAGATATTTGCCTAACTGCGAATAAAACCAGGCGGCCACCGCGTCCGGGAACCGGATCGCAATGCCGCTGCCGATGGTAAGCATGTGCCAAAGAACCGCTCGCCCGAAAAAGTACGCCATCAGCACCACAACCGACACGGTTAGCAGCCAGGGATCGGCACTGATGTCCGCTGCGCGGATTTGTCCCCAGTTGCGCGCGACCACCGAACCGACGAAGTAAAAAACCGCGGTCGCCAGGAGCAAGCGTACCGAGGTGCGGACGGACCGCCGGCGTGCCCAGTCTTTGGCGCTCATCGGCTTGGCGACACCGCCCTCGCTACCGCATCCAGGCTGAGCAGGGCAGATGCGCGGACCGCGGGTAGATTCCGACCAATTGTTTCAACCAGCTCCTCACGGCGGGCCAGAACGCCGTCGAGGCGATCTATCAATAGACCTCTTTCAAGCTGGGAGTGATCCAGCGAACATCCGGTGATCTCGAATTCGTCGAGTACCTCCTGATACTTGTGGCTCCAGCCCACCACAATCACCGGTGTACGGGTAGCGAGTGCCGACACCATGGCGTGAAAACGGGACGTGACCACCACCGAGGATGATGCTACGACCGCCCTGAGTACCTCTGGAGCTAAATTGTCGGTGATAAGCAAGCAGCTACCCTTGTTCGTAACCTGCTCGTAGATCTGCTTGCAGACTGGTACATCATTCATGCGTCCGGGCCCTTCGCCCACTCGAACGCTGTGCGGCAGCAGGACGACCTTGTGGCCTTGCCCGGCGATGGAGTCGACAAAGCTCGCCATGGTTGCTACGTAGTCGCGGCCCTGCCGCCTGGCGTAACGGTGGACTACTTCGCTCGGCAGAACCAAGATGCTGTCGACGTGAGTGCCCAGCAACTGCTCGGCCCGGCGCCGGTCCTCATCCGACGGCTGCATCGTAAACGCCAGATCCGCAGCTCTGATCACATTTTCCAACCCCAGCTCGCGCAAGTTGGCCTCGGTTCGTGCACCCCGTGCGCAGATGGTGGACAGATGGGGCAGCACCGCCTTGGCCGCTAGCCGGTTGAGAGGCTCCTCAAACGGTCCCAAGGCCTGCGCCACCTTCACTACCGGCCGTCCCAGCAGCAGCGGCGTGGAGGTCATCACGATGTTGTAGGCCAGAGTTGGCAACCCGCGCCCGTCGGCAAAGCTGATCCCGGCCATGTCGACGACCACGTCGGCCTCTGTGATGCGCCGCATGGCAGGGAACAGGCAGAACGCACGCTGGTCGATGCCGGTAGGTGCGAGCAAGCGGCTCAGGCCCGCCAAAAGGAACATCAGTACGAGCTTGACCGGTGAAGCGTCGACGATGTCAACGTCGCCGGGCTTCGCCTCTTTCGCGTCGGCGGTGGGAAAGGTTGTCAAGACGCAGAATCGGCAGGGCCCGAGGCGGCGTGGCAGGTTTTGGATCAACGCAACCAGCATCGCGGCGGCCCCCTTGTTGGCACTGAACGCGGCGCCGAGAACTGCCACGCGGTAAAGCAGCGGACCTTCCATGTGGTCGTCGGGTTGGCTCAGTTCATCCTCCCATCGCGTTGGAACCTTATCCGCAGGTAGTTTGCACTGCAGGTACCGCCAGCAACCGGATCACCCCGGGGTACGCGAAGATGTTGCATCTTGAGCGCTGACCCTTCCCAACGCCGCCGAGCTCTAATGCTGCTGGTGGCAAGCCTCACCGCATTGTTCGTGGTTCTGCTAAGCAATGGGGCTCTTCCGGGCATGGCGAATTACTCGGCATCAGCTTTCGTTGTGGAGGGGCGTATTAGGTGCCTCAACCAAACCGGCGTGTCTGCGTTCGCGTTGAGGTGCGAGGCGCTCGGGTTTCCCTTTGGCTACCCGGTGCTCACGGGGGGCCCGCTAGTGGGTGTGGGTGCTCTGCTTATGCTGATACCGGGCGTGGGTTCGGGCGGAGCTTACATCGCTAGTTCGGCGATCTGGCTGTCCATCGCTTTGGGCGCCGGGTACTTTCTGGTAAGGCGGCTGGGGGCAGGGCCCGTAGTGGCCCTGGGGACCGCAACCGTCTACTTGATCTCTCCCACCGTTTTGGGATTGCACGGTTTTGGGGGCACCTTCTTTGGGTTCGCTCTGCTCCCGGCTTACGTTTTGGTCGATCTCGCTATGGGCGACGCATTGAAGAGCAACGGCCGCGGACGAGCGCTTACGGTCCTTGCGATCTTGTTGGCGGTGAGGGTGCTGGCCTTGTTTATGGACGGCTACTCGTTCGTGGCATCGGCCTTGTTGGGGGGTCTTGTTTGGTTGGATTGGGCCCTCCGTGGCGACGATCTGCGGCGATCTCGTCGATGGGGCGGCCCCTCGATGTATCTGTTGGGTAATTTGGGGGCCGTCGCTCTCTACATGCTGCATGCGCAGGCTAATTATTCGCGCGCCCCGCTCGCTTTGTTCAGGTCGATGGGGTTGGACGTCACAACGTTGTGGCTACCTACTCGGTCCTTGTGGTTCGCTAAAGAGCTGGGGTTGGCGGTGAACCACTCCGGGCTTTGGGGCGACGGGACTAACGCTAACCACAATTACGCAGGCATTACGTGCGTTGTGTTGGCCGCTGCCTACCTACTGCTCAAGCCATCCGATCGGCGAGCGGTAGTACTCGCGGCGGCCGGCGTGCTGACCTTAGTTCTGTCACTGGGTCCAGCGTTCAAGGTTGGCGAACAACGTCCTCCTATTTCAGGTATTCCAACGCACGCGTCGTACATGATGCCGGAAGGAGAGGCCGTCGAATTGCCGTGGGGCGGATTGTTTACGGAGCTCCCGGGCCTGTATTCGATGAGGGCCACGTATCGATGGTTCGGCGTGACCCGCATGGCACTTATCATCCTGGCTGGTTTGGCCGTAGCCGAAATGATTCGAAGGCCAGGATTGGCTCGCTGGACCGCAGTCGTACTTGCGGCGGTTGCGGTCGTTGAGCTTGCTCCGGATGTCGCAGCCAGGGCTTCGGTATACAGAGAGAATCGCCGCGAGATAAACGTAGTTTCGGAACAGGTTGAGCCTCAACTTCGGGCGGTCACGAAACCGGGTCAGCGAGTATTTTTCCTCAATTACGACGGCAGCCACAACGACTGGATGGTCAACTACCTTGCTCCCGCGGCGGGACTTGTTGCGTATAACGCGGGTGGAGACAAAAATGCCGCGCTGTCGCGGGCACGATGGCCCGAGGAAGTCAGGGCCTTAGCTGAAGCCGACGTAGCTGCCGACGACCTGTACAGGTCGTTTTATTCCGGCCACGTTGACGCGGTAGTCGTGCCATTCTTCCACCTCCGCCACGCTGCATATTCGTGGCCGCCGTCGATCGAGCAGCAGTTGGATGCCAGGATGTCGTTCGACGAGATACTCAGCGACGAGCGTTTCGAGGTAGAGAGCCAACGGTGGTTTGCAGTTGTGTCCTTAGGAGGAAGCTGATTTGGTAGGCTCGCTTACGCCCAGTCACCTTCAGAGGCTACTGGTCATGGTCAATTCACTGCATAATCACAGCGGTTCAGGAGCGGGTCTGTGCCCATAGAGCCTGGAGAAGGTAAGTCTGCGCCGGACATAACTGTCGTGCTGCCCGTCTACAACGAGCGTGGCCACATCGCACAGGAGATCGACCGCGTACGCACTGCTCTCGCGGAGTCTTCTTATACGTTTGAGATCCTTGTCATTGACGACGGGTCTACTGACGGATCGGGGGAGTATCTACGGGGAATCGAAGGTATCCGTCTGATCCGGTTCGCGGCCAATCGGGGTACCGGTACGGCCCGCAGGATGGGGACTCGGATGGCGAGGGGAAAGGTAGTCGTGTGGACGGATGTCGACATGAGCTACCCCAACGACCGGATTCCGTGGCTGGTCGACCAGCTAGATGGCGAGGACCATGTCGTGGGGGCTCGTACCGCCGAGAAGGGAACACTCAAAGCGCTACGCGCGCCGGCCAAATGGATCATCCGTCACATTGCCGGCTACCTTATGCAGACCAAGATCCCGGATCTCAACTCGGGGTTCCGGGCGTTTCGCCGGGACGTTGCGTTGCAGTTTCTGCACCTGCTCCCGGCCGGCTTTTCTTGCGTCTCGACGTTGACCATGTCGTTCTTGGCCAGCGGTTACTCGGTCAAGTATGTGCCTATCGAGTACTCAAAACGGGCCGGTGGCTCCAAATTCCACTGGTGGTCGGACACCAAGCGCTACCTGACTCAGGTAATTCGCATGATCTTGTTCTTCGAACCGCTGCGAGTGTTGGGGCCGCTGGGCGTAGCGCTGGGCCTAATAGCATTGGCGAAGCTTGGTTACGACTGGACGACCCGTGACTTCAGACTATCCACCAACACCTTGTTGATATTCTTCGCAGCATTCCAGACGCTGGTCATCGGGTTCGTGGCGGACCTGGTGGTCCGTACCGGCCGGCCCCGTGAGATGGTTCCGACGGCCAACCTGACCGAGATTCCCTATTCACCGGCTCTAGGTGCAGAAGAGGCTGCTGAAGGGAAGTCGCAAGTTTCCTGATTACGAAAGGGTCCCGCCCGTCGGCGCGTATTGAAGGGATCGGATAGAGCAGTTCGCTGTCGAACAACGTTATGTGAGCGGTTGTGCTTGACTAACCTGAATGGGCGCTGTCGACTTGGCCGCAAGTGGCAGCGATTGGTTCTCCGGCCAAAAGGCTCCATGGGCGAGATCGTTGGCAGGATAGAAGGTGATTTGGGTAAACCCAGCAGCCCGCAGTTCTGCGCGTAGGGAAGATTTAGAGAAACGTCTCATTTCCAGGTTGAGCCCGGGACCACCATGAAAGACGGGATCCTCAAATTCCTGGATTACGCCATCCTTGGTGCGGTTACGAAGTAGGCTTCTGCCCTTCTCCTCGAGTATCTCGAAGTCATGGAGATCCGGGTAATGCTCGATTGTTTGGTCCCCAGTTCCGTAAGGAACGCTCATAATCAACACACCACCAGGCTTGAGCAGTCGCCGTGCATTCCTGAATCCGACCGAGACTGGTGGAGGCACATGTTCAAAAACGTCTGTTGCAATTAGAAAGTCGGCGCTGCCGATCAGGTCTGGATCGGGGGCAACGATGTCTAGCTTTGGTTCCTGATCGTAGTAGGTGTTTCGGTAGTGAAACCTGGTTTCAAGTCGTGTTGAGTAACCTTCCCAGTCAGTCAAGCCGATCCCGCTAAGGTGGGGCGTGAGGGGGACCTGATCAAGGAGCATGCTCTCACCGAAGAGTTCGGTGGTCAGGACGCTTACGATTGCGCGGAATCTGGGAGTGGATCCGCAGCCGGAGCATGAGGGGATTTCGCGATGAAACTCCTGCACTCGACGGGTGTTGGCCTGGCTGCAGATGTTGCAGATGAAGCTGAGAGTGCCTGGCTCAGGTGTGGCCCGAGATGACCCTTCTTTCTCATTGAGTAGGGCGTGAACCTGTCCTAATAGATGCTGGTTTTCTTCGAGCTTGGTCGCTATCGGACGCAGATGGAAATCAAGAACGTTTCCTAAACGATTCCCAACCTGCTTTGTGATAGTTCTTAGGAAGTTCAAGTTAGTTGCCGGTTCTGCGTCCGGCATAGCCCGATGCGACCATGTCCATTACGGGGATATGCCATTCTGGCAGGCAACTGTGATCAACTCCACGCTCTGAATGAGCAGTCTGGGCCTCGGATCGGACGCTCGCGATCATGGTGCCTACGCTAACAGCCGGCTCGGTTGCTGCGTGCAGAAACGGCGGGATGGGTGGGAACGGTCGATCTTCCGGTGATTCTGGCAAAATCTTAGTGTGAACGGCCACCACACTGAGGCGCTGGTGACGCGCTGGTGCAATCCGGCTCCGACGGTCCTCAGGAATCGTGAATGCTGAAGAATGACGCCAACCGACGTCTCAATATGAAGGTTCGCCCCTCGTCGTTGACGACCGTTATTAGCGTTGTCGCAATGGTGTCGCTGGCCGGTGCCGTAGCGTGGGGTCAGCTGCCGAGTTTCGATGGCGGAATGAACCTGCAGGTGGCTAAATCTCTCGCCGACTCTGGATTGTACGGTCGCTCTTATGACGGCTTGGAGCTGTTCCCGAGCGGGGTCCAGACCAACGGTATTCCACTTTTAGTCGGCGCGTTGAGCATCAAAGTCGCAGGGTTGAATGAGTTTTCGCTGCAGGTTCCCAACCTCATCTTTCTGGCCGCCCTCGCCATTTTGTTTGTGCTGCTGGCCCGCCCGCTTCCGTGGTTAGGCGCGCTTGCCCCACTTGTCCTGTTGGGCGTGCCGGTACTTCTGCTATTCGGACTTGGCGGATACGGAGAAGTACCGACCTTTACTTTTCAGCTGGCGGCCTTCCTTCTCCTGGCCCACGGCTTGAGCGCGCAGAACCGGTCGGTACGCAGGCGCTATCAGCTGGGCGCCTTCAGTTTGGCCGGCGTGGCCATCGTCACCAAGACGGTCGGCGTAGCGGTGCTTCCTGCGCTGGTGCTCATGGTTGGACTGCAAAGGGTTGCAGACCGTAAGAGCGATTGGCGACTCGACCTAGCGTCGATTGCGGCCCTGCTGGCGCCGATAGCTGCGTTTGAGGCGTTCAGGCTCGTGCACTTTGGCAACGTGGACGAGTATCTCGCTTACTGGAGCTATTCGGTCGACCGTATCGGCTACCACTCCGGGCTCTCCGGTGGGGCAGCAGAGGGCGGTTATAAGTATCGGGCTGAAATTCCGTTCACTACCGAGGGGTTGTCGGCTCCTGAGTTTCGAATGCAGAGATTCGGTGAGACCTTTGCGTGGGGTCGCGGTTTCGCGCTCATGTTCGTCGGGACTCCGCTGCTGTTCGCAGTCACATTGTGGGTTCGCACTCTAAGGCGGATGTGGCGTGAACCTCGACCGCTGGGTTCCTTGAAACTTCTCATCTTGGGACTAAGTGCGTTTATTGCCATCTACTTCGCGTGGTGGCTGTTCATCACTCCGCTAGAGCGGCTTTGGCCTCGTCGAATCATGATTGGAACTCTCGCCCTTTATGCGCTGTATTTGTTGCTACTCCGCTTGGTAAGAGGCGAGAGAGGTTATGCGGGCAGAGGATTGGCGGCTGCGGTACTCCTGTCGGTCCTGTTGGTGGCGGCGGCGGCGCCTTGGATTCCTCCGGCGGTGGCCGTTTCTCCATATCGAAGCGCAAACCTCGCAGATTTTAAGGCGGCAGTCGACTTTGTCGACTCCCTTCCCGCTGAGGCGCGAGTCTACGGCTATGGCTGGTGGTCGGCTCCACAGCTTGGCCTGTACGTCGGTCGTACGGTCCGGGATCTTTCGGTTGTGCCTGTTTGTGAGGTCGCAGGTCTCGAGGCATATCTGATCTGGGAGGACGGCGCCTCGCGACTGTCGTCGCCGGAGCCCCCGACCCGGGGCTCGAGGTTGGACTACGATCTGGTGGCGGAGTTTGAAGATACCGCGGATATATACCGGGTCCGGCCGGCCGAGGGGCTCTGCGACGACCGAGCCGGCTGATCTGGGACTTTCGGAAGTTAGACTCAAGCCCTTCGACAGATCGTTTTCGACGGGGGGCCGAAACTGCGGGTAGCTGTAACCGGGG
>JBBDRQ010000069.1:0-3165 GCA_040905365.1 Actinomycetota bacterium | reverse complement strand
CACCGGGCACGACCACAGGACTTAGCCTTCGGCACCCCATGCACTGCGGAGACGGCGTTCAGCCCCCGCGCACCCACCGGTACACCGTCCAGCCGTCCACCGGCCTGGCACCCAGCGACTCGTAGAACCTGATCGCCGGCGCGTTCCAGTTTAAGACCGACCACTCCACCCTGCCGTCGCCGGCGAGTTCGAAGAGCCGCTCGAGCAGGGCGGTGCCGGCCCCCATGCCCCGGTATTCAGCAGGAACGAACAGGTCCTCGACCCAGATTCCCGTCTTGGCCGTAAAGGTCGAAAAAGTCCGGTACCAGATCGCCAAGCCGGCCACTTGGCCGGAGTCCAGCTCGGCCAGCAGAACTCGGGCCACCGGATCGGCGCCGAAAAGAAGCTCCCCCAGCTCCTCGTCGGTCCAACCCAGCTGGTGGGTTAGTTGCTCGTACTCGGCCAGCCCCCGAACCAACCGACACACAGCCGGCAGATCGGCCTCCCCCGCCTCGCGAACCTGCATTTGTCCAAAGGTTACAGTCTCGGACCAAACTCAAATTGGATCGCGTGCACCCCGGACCGCAAAGTTTAGATCGCTCAGCCCAGGTCCCGCAGTGCGTCCTCTACCCCTCCGTGAAAGGTCGGGAAGGCATAAATCATGCCCTTCAGGGTCTCCAGCGGGATGGACGCGTGGACGGCCAAAGTGAGCAGCCCCAACACCTCGCCGCCGTTGGGTCCCATGGAGGTAGCTCCGACCAAAACGTCGTTGGCGGAGTCGGCCACCAGCTTGATCAGGCCTTCGTTGCCCGCCTTGTGCATCCAGCCCCGCGCGGTGTGGGGCACCTTAGTCTGTCCGGTCCGCACCGCGATACCAGCCTCTCGCGCCTGCGCCTCGCTAAGTCCAACCGAGCCGATTTCGGGATCGGCAAAAGTGGCCCTGGGCACCGCCCGGTAATCGGCGGGCGGGTGATCCTTCCCGAGGATGTCGGCTGTCGCGATCGCCGACTGGTAAAGCGAGACGTGGGTAAACAGCCCCTTGCCGGTTACGTCGCCTACCGCCCACACCTTCTCCGCGGCACGCAGGTTTTGGTCGACGGGGACCGCCGGCAGGGATTCGTCGATTCCCACCGCTGCAACCCCGATCCCGGCAAGATCGGCCCTGCGGCCGGTGGCTACAAGCAACTGGGCCGCTCTGAGCGTCTCGCCGCCGGCCAGCTCAACCGCGCAACCCGGCCCATCCTGAGAAACATTGACGGCCTTTGCGGATACGCGCACATCTATACCTTCGGCGGCAAACACCTCGCCCAGAATCGCACCGACCTCCGGCTCCTCTGCTGGCAACAGGTGGTCCGCCAGCTCCACGACCGTCGTCTTGACGCCGAAGCGGGCAAAGGACTGGGCGAGCTCCACACCGACGGCTCCCCCGCCGAGTACGATCATCGATTCCGGCAGCTCTTTAGCCTCTATCGCCTCCCGGTTCGTCCAATAAGGCAGTGCCTCTAAGCCGGGAATTGGTGGGATAGCCGGCTCCGTCCCGGTAGCCAGCACGATGCCCCGCTTTGCCTCCAGGACCCGATCACCCACTTCGACCCGACCGGGCCCGGTAATTCGACCCTTACCACGGATGAACCGCCCACCCTTGGATTCGAAACGCTCCACGGCCACTCGATCGTCCCAGCCGGTGGTCGCCTCCTCCGAGATGCGTTGAGCCACCGGCGCCCAGGCGGGATGCACGGTCGACTCTCCGGACATTCCGGGAATGCGGCGGGCTTCCGCCAGCAGATTGGCCGCCCTAATCATCATCTTGGAAGGCACGCATCCCCAGTAAGGGCATTCGCCACCGACCAGCTTGGCCTCTATACCAACAACGTCGAGACCGGCCTCCGCCAGGCTCCCGGCTACGTCTTCGCCGCCGGGCCCCATGCCGACCACAACTATGTCTGCACTGCCATTCTCTGTCACCTTCGAACCTCCCAACGCCTAAACAAGCGGCCTCTACCCGGCACGGAGGCATCCAAGTGTCCGTATGCCTTACCTATGCAAACCCTGTCTGCCGGCAAACGATTCCTCGGGCGCACCGGACCCTAGAAGTACCTACCCTCGGCGTGGTCGAGCAGGCACGTGGAGTCCGTATACCTTCCCTGGTTCCAGATCGTGCCCGGTCCGGTCACCCGTTGCCCCTGGATCCTGCCCACGCAAACGATGGTGCCGGAGTCGACCGCAGAATCCTGATGGCCCGGCGACGGAACAAGCGTAAACCCGGGATTAAAGCGCTCCGTAAAGACCAGCTTGCATACCGCAGAGTTGTCGCCTCCGCCCGTGGTCGCCGCCGCAAGCGAAGGCGACAATAGGCTTCCCGGCAGGGCGACCGAGGCGATTGCCACAGCTGTGACCGCACGACGTAGCTTCATCTCGCACCTCCCCTACGGCCGGTTCGCTTGATCAACCGGCAACATTTCCTCCGTCAGCAGTTGGGCTAGTCGCTCGGGTTGCGACAGGAACGGGCAGTGGCCGGCGGACAGCTCGAGGACCCGCTGGGCTCCTTGGGCCATCTGCCGCTGCCCGGCGGCAGATATCGCCCGGTCCTCGGTACAAACGACGTACAACGAAGGCGGGCTCGGCCGCGGCGACCCTTGGAACGGCTGCTGGAACGAGATACCCGACTGCGGCCGCAGCCGTCCTTCGGCTTCTGAGGCTACAGTCGGGTCACAATCGTTGTAGAAGATCTCCGAAACCCGGCCCGGAGCAACCGTAAGAAGCCCTTCGGGCGTAGGCTGCAGCCAGGAGAGATCGGCCCCGGCTGCTACCCAGGGCTCGACGATCCCCGTCAAAGACTGGCCCGCATCGGGCACAAAGGCCGACAGATAAATAAGTTGCCACACGTTGTCCAGACTCTGGGCGGCCTGGGTTATTACCATCCCCCCGTACGAGTGCCCAAGCAGCACCACCGGTCCCGCCACCGACGATGCCGCGCCCCTTACCACCTCGGTGTCGCTGTAGAGGTTGCCGATGCGGGCGGGGTCGTCGCCCTGACTGGTCAGCTCCACACTTCGAACCTCTACTCCGATCTGCCTGAGCCGAGGCTCCACTCCTGCCCAGCACCAGGAACCGTGCCAGGCCCCGTGGACCAGGATGAGCACCGGCGCCGATCGTTCGTTCATGGGTCTTCCTCCCGTCATAGCG
>JBBDRQ010000068.1:7209-19555 GCA_040905365.1 Actinomycetota bacterium | reverse complement strand
CAGTTGCGCCGGGAGGCGGCGAAACAGGCGCTGGCTCTCCCCGGAGAGCTGCCTGATTCGCGGTAGGCGCGGTGCCTCACCTTGGAGCGGTTTTCCTGGCGCAGTCAATCTCCTGGTACGACGCAAGGGGATCCAGGGGCGAAGCCCCTGGACTAGGTACTAGAGGCGGTCCGGGCGGTTTATCAGGAAGGTTGCCGCGGTCGAGAAATACTCCAGCAGCTCCTTTTCTTCCGGCTCCGAAAGCTCCGCCTCCTTGACTGCAGATTCCATGTTTCGGTACCAGGCGTCGCGTTCAGGCCAGCCGATCGCAAAGTTGACGTGGCGCATCCGTAGCCGCGGGTGGCCCCTTTGGTCGCTGTAGTCGGTGGGACCACCCCAGTACTGGATCAAAAAGTCCGTCAAGTGCGCTTTGGGCGGCCCCAGGTTCTTCGGGTACAGCGGCCTGAGCACCGGATCGTCCTCTACGCCCTCGTAGAATCGATCGACCAGTTTCTCGAAAAACATACGGCCGCCGACTCGTTCGTACATACTGGTCACAGTGCAAGCTTACGCTCTGGGTGGGCTTTTCGGCCGCCGTGCACCGTTACCTCCCGCAACCTTTCCTCAACCATCCCGCAACAACTGTTGCCTAAACTGCCTCTCAACGAAGAAACGAACCGGCTGAGAGGCGGTCCAGAACCCAAACGCATTGGAGAAGTCCTATGAACCTGGAACCTATTGGAATGTCGGCTCGCAAGAACATCGCCTTGGTGGCTCACGACAACCGCAAGGTTGAGATGCTGGATTGGGCCAGCTGGAACCGGCAGATCCTTGCGCAGCACAACCTGTTCGGTACCGGAACCACCGGGACTCTGCTGGAGGCGGAGCTGGGCCTTCCGGTCACCAAGTTCAAAAGCGGCCCGCTGGGCGGCGACCAGCAGATCGGAGCCGCCATCGCGGACGGGCGTATCGACTTTGTGGTGTTCTTGTGGGATCCGCTGGAAGCCCACTCTCACGATGTGGACGTCAAAGCTTTGCTGCGTATAGCGGCGGTATACAACATCCCCATAGCCTGCACCCGATCGTCGGCGGACTTCATGATCACGTCGCAGTTCATGTCGGAGGAGTACGTGCGGCTGGTGTTCGCGTACGACTCGTCGGTTGCCGTTTCGGAGGAGGTCTAGTGTTCGGCGAGCTCGTCGATCGCGGTCTTGTCGCTTAGCTCGGTTCCGGACCGGTAGGCGGCCCTGGCGATCATGTGCGCGCCGACCGGGGCGGTGATCAGCTGCGGCACGATGACCAGCATGAGCTTGAACGCGTCGCCCAGATGGCTCATCTGCAGAGCCGCGCCGGTAAGCACCAGTACCATACCCAAAGTGGTCGACTTGGTGGCTGCGTGCATGCGGGCAAATACGTCGTCGAAGCGGTTCAGCCCCACGGCCCCCAGCAGGTTGAGCGCGACCCCGACCAGCAGTAGTGTCGCCGATACGGTGTCCAACACGCTCATCGGGCACCCCGGTTCTCGATGTAGCGGGCTACCGTGACCGTCCCGACGAATCCGAGCAGGGCGGCCAGTACGATCATGTCCAGGAAAACCGGGGAGTTGGCGCGGGCGGCCAGAATGCCGACCCCGCTGACGATCACCACCAACAAAGTGTCCAGGGCGATGATGCGGTCGGCCAGCGATCCGCCCCGCACGAGCCTGACCAGGCACAGCAAACCCGAGAGGGTGATGGCCGCCAAGGCGATGTTGGTTACAGCGTTCATGTTCGATCTCCTTCTTGTGTTCGTAGGAGCTCCACGGCCTCGTCACTCCCGAAGGCCTCTATCGCAAGCTTCTCCAAGTGCTGGACGTTGCGCCGCACGACCTCGACATCGCGCAGGTGCAGAACGTGCACGTAGATGGTGCTCGGGTTGGAGCGGGTTTCAAGAGTTAGGGTCCCGGGGGACAAAGAGATGCAATTGGCTACCAGGGTTACCAGCCCTTCGGAGACGCCCCGTATGGGAATAGCGACAATCCCCTCGTTGATTGTGTTCCAGGGGGTCAGTACCTCCCAAGCCACGATGACGTTTGCTTTTAGGATCTCTTTGATCAAGAAGGCGACGAACCTCAAAACTGCGCCCGGGCTGACGTAGCCCTGGTTGGCGACCGCCGCTCTCGGCGGGAACTTCAGCAGCAGAAGGTTGGCAACGATCGCCCCGGCCAAGACGTTGGCTGCGCTAAGGTCGCGCCACAGCGCCACCCAGATTGCCGTCCAGCCCACGATCAGGCCAGTGCCTATAAGCAGGCGCCGGTTCATGGGCCCAATACCGCCTCAAAGTACCCGGAAGGGTCCATCAGCTGGTTCGCCGCCTGCGTACTCAGCTCGAAAAGCGGTCCGGCTGCGAACCCGATGGCCAGGCTGAGCACCGCCAGGGCGGCGGTCGCACCGGTCATCAGCGGTGAGGTGACCAAGTGCTCGTCTTTAGGCCGGTTTTCGAGGTCTTCGGGCTGGATCTTGCCCCAGAAGACACCGGACCAGATCTTGGTCATGGAAAAAAGGGTCAACAGGCTAACGAACAGGCTGACTCCCACTACCAGGAATGAGCCGGCCTCCACGCCTGCCTGAACGAGTCCGAGCTTGGCGACAAAACCGGAGAACGGAGGCAACCCGGCCAGGCTCAGTGCCGGAACCGCAAACAGTACTGCAAGGGCCGGCGAAACGTGCATGATTCCACCCATCTTGTGCAGTGCCGAGGTGCCGGTCGAGTCCTCGAGAAGGCCGCCGACCAGGAACAGAACCGTCTTCACCACCACCTGGTGGATTATGAAGAAGATTCCTGCTGCAAGGCCGGCTACCGTAAACAAGCCCAGGCCGAAGATCATGTATCCGTTTTGGCTGACTATGTGAAAGCTCAATATCCGCTTTACCTCGTTTTGAGCCATGGGGCCGAGCACGCCGACAAACATGGTCAGCGCGGCGAGTGTGAGCAGCAGCGGGGAGGGACCGTCGCTGGGGAACAGCAGAGTCTGGGTGCGGATGATGGCGTAGACGCCGACCTTGGTCAGCAGGCCGGCAAAAATGGCCGTTACTGCGGTCGGCGCGGTGGGGTAGGAGTCGGGCAGCCAGAAGAACAGCGGAAAGATGGCCGCCTTGATGCCGAAGACCAGCAGCAGGAGCGTTCCCAGCGCGGTGCGCAAGCCGGGCGAGACCTCCTGCAGGCGCACGGCCAGGTCCGCGAGGTTGACGGTGCCGGTGGCGGCGTAGATCAGCCCAATTGCGGTTATGAACAGCAACGACGAGAGCAGGCTGATGACCACGTAGGTCATGCCGGCCCGAACCTGCGCTTTATTGCCTCCCAGCGTCATCAACACGTAGCTGGAGGTCAGCATGACTTCGAAGGCGACGAACAGGTTGAACAGGTCCGCGGTTATGAAACAGGCCGAGAGCCCTGCCGCCAGGGTTAGATAAACGGGATGAAAGAACTCGGCCTCATCGTCGGTACGGGGGTTGCCGATGGCGTAAACCAGCACGGCCAGCACCATCGCCGTACTGATCACGAGCATCAGACCCGAAAACACGTCTACCACGAGGGTGATGCCCACCGGCGCCGGCCAGCCGCCTAGATCGGCGGAGAGCACCCCGGAGTCCGCAGCCCGCGCCAGCAGGACGATAGAGGCTACCAGGGTGGCGAAGGTGACGACCACGCTGATCACGCGGCTGACCCGGCTGCGCGGGTGCAGGGCCAACAGAACCGCCGCGCCCAACAGCGGCAGTATCACCGGCATCGGCAGCAGTAGGTTCATTTCTGCTCCGCCTCCAGGGGCTTGCGGCGGGCCAAGCGCCGATCCTCGAGGTCATCCTCCACGTCGTCGTCGTGCCGCAGCAGCCAGCTTCGGAATGACAGGGCAAGCAAGAACGCAGTAACGCCGAAGGTGATGACGATGGCCGTAAGCGCAAGAGCCTGGGGAAGGGGGTCGGAGAAATCGGCGGGGAGGGCTTCGCCGACAAACACCGGAGTCCCGGCGCCGCCTCCCGCCAGCAGCAACAGCAGGTTGGCCCCGTGGGCCATCATAGCCAGCCCGATGATGATCCTGGTCAACTTCCTTTGCAGAACCAGGTAGGTTCCCGTGGCGTACAGGACCCCTACGGCCAGGGCAAGTACCAGGGTCATTCTCCCGGCCTCTCGCCGAGGATGCGCAGGATGGCGGTGGCCAGCCCCACCACTACCAAGAACACGCCGATGTCGAAAACCAAGGCGGAGGTGGCTTTGACCGTTTCGAGCACCGGCAGGTCGATCTCGAGCTTGGCCGATTCCAACAGCTGGTCGCCGGTCACCCACGGCGCCATGGCCGTGAGTACTGCGAGCCCCAGTCCCGCGGAGAGGATGGTCCGAGGCTCTACCGGGAGCAGCTCTGCAACCGCTTCCGGACCCTGGTCGACGTGTCGCAGAACAAGGGCCGCCCCTGCAACCAAGCCCCCGATAAAGCCGCCGCCGGGGGCGTTGTGCCCGGCGAACAGCAGGTACAGGGAGAACAAGAACGCGGTGGGCAGCAGCAGGCGAAGGGAGTTCGACAGGATGACCGACCGATCGGGACGCATCACTCGTCGCCTTTGTTGGATGCGCGGCGAATCGTCACGAGACTGGCGACGCCCAAAGCCGCGATTACCAGGACCGTTATCTCGCCCAGCGTGTCGAAAGCCCGAAAGTCGGTCAGGATCACGTTGACGACGTTGCGCCCTCCTCCGTCCGGCAGCGCGCGGGCTATGTGCTCATCGGAAATCGGGCTCCGGAGGCGGGCGTTGCCGGCGATCAGTGCGAAACCGAACACCACTGTACCCACCGTCGCGGCCAGACCCATGCGCAGCAGCCATCCAAACCGCCACGGGAAGGGTGCGAAGTGCTCCGGGAGGTGGCGCAGGACCAGGACGAACATGATCAGCGAGAGGGTTTCGATCAGAAGCTGGGCCAGGGCCAGGTCCGGGGCGCCTTGGATGACGAACAGTATCGCCACGAAAAAGCCAACCGCGCCGAGCATCAGTACCGCGGCAAACCGCCGGTTAAGAGCGGTGCAGGTCACCGCGGCGACGGTCAAACCCAGCACCACTACCAGTTGAAGCGGTGATTCGGATATCCGCAGGTCCGTCGGTAGGTCACCGTACCTCAGCAGGGACCAGGTGGGGACGCCTAAAACTGTGATCAGGATTACGGCTATATAGGTGGGTAGGGAGCCGTTTTGGAGAACACCGGTGAGCCGTACCGCAAAGATGTTCAGGCCCTTGACCCATGCGTGATATGCATTTGCCGCGTCCAGCGGAAACTGCCATCTGCGCTGGAACCGTTGCGCGGCCTCCCGGAAGGCGAACAGCGCCAGTCCCGCCGCCAGGGCCAGGGCAGCGATCCCGACGGCCGGCGTGAATCCGTGCCACAGGTACAGGCGTGGGGATCCCACTGCGCTGTCGAGCGCCCTTGCGCCCGTGACGGCAAGCTTCTCGGCAGGCGCGGTCCACAGACCCATGAGCACGGTCATCGCCGCCAGGATCGCCGGTGCCAGCAGTATGCCGGCCGAAGCCTTAGGGGCGTGGGCTCCCACCATCTGTTCGCCGGTTGCCGGTTTAGTAGCGAAGGCCCCCCACAGGAAGCGGGCCGAGTAAGCGACGGTGAGGACCGTGGCCAGCGCTATTGCGCTGATGGCCCACGGCGCGCTCCCGGCCAGCAGATGCTCGAGGGCGGCCTCCTTGGTCAGGTATCCGACGGTCGGCGGCAGGCCCACCATCGACCAGGTGGCGGCCGCTGCGACGCCGAAAAGCACCGGCATCCGCCTACCCAGTCCGCTCAATTCTCTGATGTCCCGGGTATGGGTCTGGTGGTCGATAATTCCGACCACCAGGAACAAGGTCGCCTTGAACAGGGCGTGGGCCAGGATCATGCCCACGCCGGCAAAGGTCAGGCCCGGGTGTCCGGAACCCACCAGAGCGACCACAAATCCAAGCTGGCTGACCGTGCCGTAGGCAAGCAGCAGCTTGAGGTCGTGCTGCTTCAAGGCGCGGTACCCGCCGATCAACATGGTTGCGACGCCGACCCCTACCACCAGCGGCGTGAAGAAGCTGAACATCGGAGCAAACGCCGGGGCGAACCGGGCGATCAGGTAAACGCCGGCTTTGACCATGGTGGCCGAGTGCAGGTAAGCGCTCACCGGTGTCGGTGCAGCCATCGCCCCCGGTAGCCAGAAGTGAAACGGAACTTGGGCAGATTTGGTAAAAGCACCCAGTAAGACCAGCAAGAGGCCGCTGGTTACCAGGGGGCCGGTGGGAGGGGCCTCGAAGATCTCCGACATCGAGTAGGTGCCGGCGCTGGAGCCGACTAGGACGAAACCGGCCAGCATGGCCAAACCGCCCAGGCCCGTGACCAGCAGTGCCTGCATTGCCGATGCGCGCGCGGTCGCGTGGCTGTCCTTGAAACCGATCAGCAGGTACGAGGTAACCGAGGTCAGCTCCCAAAAGATGAACAGGGCCAGCAGGCTGTCGGTGATCACTACCCCCAGCATGGAACCCCCAAAGGCCAGCAGGATGGCTGCGAAACGGCCCACCTCCGGGCCGTTATCGAAGTAGAAGTAGCTGTAGACGAAGACCAGCACACCTATGCCGGTGATCAGCGTCGCCATAATCAGCCCGAACGCATCGAGGCGGGTGGTGAGGGCCAGATCCAGCCCGGCAACCCAGCCGACGCTCTGCCGAACCGTCTCGCCGCCCAGAACCGCCGGCGCCCTGGTGATTAGCCACGCGAAGGAAGCCGCGGGTGCGACCGCCGCGACAAGCAAGGCTTTGGTACCCAGCCGCCGCCCGAGCAGCGACAGCGGTGCAAATACGGCCAGGTGCAGGCCCAGTAGCCCGAGCATCGTCATATAAGTGTCATAAGTTAGTTGGAGAAGCTAGAGGTCGGACAGGCTGAATTTCCGCAAGTAACTTCGTTCGGCAACCAGCATAGTGGTAACCGCGCCGGGCGAACCCGTCTGTTCTGCGCTCTCGGTCGGTCATGGGCAGCAGGTGCTGACCGTTTCGGTCACCGCACGTTATAACTAGCGAGTGGACTTCGTCTGGGTAACGATCGGCAGTCTCCTGGTGCTGGCCGGGACCGTCGATCTGTTCATGACGGTGCTGTACTACGACGAGGCCGGCCCGCTGTCGACCCGGCTTTACCGGTCCTTGTGGTGGTCGCTTCGCCGGATTGCCGCCGTCGCCCCGCACCGGATCAAGTACTTCGTGCTGTCGCTGGGGGTGCCGGTGATGGTCCTGGCGAGCGTGATCTTCTGGATAGCGCTGCAACTGTTGGGGTTTGCCGCTATCTATCTCGTGGGGTTGCGTGAAGGGTCGTTTCGAATAGCCGAGGGCCTCGGCGCCGGTCCGTTGGAGGCGCTGTACCTAAGTAGCATTACGCTGGCCGGGCTCGGCTACGGGGATATTGCCCCCACGGATGGTACGTTCCAGATGGTCACTTCCCTGCAGGCCTTGCTCGGCTACGGATTCCTAACCCTGGCAATCGCCTACGTCGTCAACGTCTACCAGGTGATCCGGGAGATGGGTGTGCTGTCGTCCGACATCTACCACGAATCCCAGCGCACCTACGAAGCGCGCTACATACTGCGGGTTCACTTCCACAATGGGACTACTCGCGACCTGGAGGGACGACTCAAAACCTTTTACCACAGCATGATCGCCCATCACGAAGGGATGCGGCACTACCCGTTTGTCTTCTACTTTTACAGCCGCCGCGGGTACGCGGCGCTGCCTTACCGGTTCGGGCTGATCAGCAAGGTCATCGCCGCCCTGCACTGGGGTCTGCCGGCCGGCCACCCGGTCACGCAGGAGCCGTGGGTAATGGCACTGCAATCCGCGTTCGACTCGATCGCTTATGAAATTCAGGAACGATTTTTGCCTGCGCAGAAGACGCCGGAGCCCCCCAAGGCGGTGGATTCGGAGAGGTTCGCCATCGATCTGGTTCGCGGCACCTCCCAGGACTCGATGGTGCGGCGCTTCCTGGAACTGCAGGAGTTCATGGAGGCGCTGGTGCAGAAGCGGATCAGCCACGATCCAGACGAGGCGTATGCGCGGTACAAGCAGTGGTTTGAGTTTATGTCGGGGACCGAGCTTTTCTTGCAGGACTGCCGCCTCTATTTGGGCCCGCGGACCTCCGACGGATAGGGAACGAGCTCTCCCACCATGCCCCGGTGCAGGGTGCACACGAACTCGGTCTTGGACTCCGGCATGGTGAAGGTGGCCGTTACCACCTCCCCGGCTTCGATCAGTCCGCTGGAAATCCCCAGGTCCTCGATGACCAGGTTGTGCACCGTCCGGCCGGCGTTGGTTATTTCCAGCGCTACCTCCTCGCCCGGCTTGGCGCGCACCTCTTCGGGGAGAAAAACGTTGTCCTGCATCTCAACGGGGATGGAGTCCGTGCTCGCGGGACCTTGTTGAATGTTGCCGGCGGCTTCGAGTGAGGGACCGCAGGCACCGAGCAGAACCGCTGCGGTGATGATCGCTCCACCGGTTTTGATCATGCGCATGTACAGGTACCTCTTTTAAAGATCTGCAAGGGTGTCGGCAGCGGCTTTCCCGGGGCGGGAGCGCAAACCGGACGGCTCGCCCCAGGTTAACCGACGCGCGGGGAGGCCGCTCGGTGTCAACGGCCGGTGGTGCCCAGGTGTTACCGGAGTAGCGACGGCTATTGAAGCAGCCTGCCCGCCGCCTCGTCGGCTAGGATCGTCGAGCCCTCGACGCGGGCGTGCCAGGCGGGAATCCGCGGATCGGCGTCGACCAGCTGCTTTAGGGCCGGCGCCTTGCCGGATCCGGCAACCATCCACAGAATCGATCCTGTGTTACGAATCGCCCTGGGTGTCAAGGTCATGCGCAGGTAATCGCGGTAGGGGCCGACCACCTCGACCAGCTTGGGAGAGTCCAGTACCGTGGTGTCTCCCGGCGGCCACGACGCAGTGTGGCCGTCGTCGCCCAGCCCCAGGTGAACCATCCCCAGGCCGTGGGGTGCCCGACGGGCCAAGGTCCGCTCGTAGCGCGCCGCGGCCGCGGCCGGATCGGAAGCTTCCGTTTCCATGGGGTGCACGCGGTCGGGCGAGAGCGGTACCTTCGATATCAGGTGAGAGTCCAGGGCGGTGAAGTTGTGGTCGGGGTGACCGGCCGGCACCAGGCGTTCGTCCGCCTGGAATAGCTCGACGCTGGGCCAGTCCACGGGCCGCTGGGCAAGAGCTTCGAACATCGGGTTGGGTGTGCCGCCGCCGCTGAAGGCAATCGAACAGGAATCCCGCTCGTAGATACCCCGCTCGAGCACGTTTGCGATGTGCTCGGCTGCGGCTTCCGGCAGCTGTTCGGCCGGCAGGATATGCACAAACAGTCCGTTCATCAACACGGTTTCGCCTCTCAAAAAGTGCCTACGGAGCCGGACTTGACGAAAGCGTAGGCGAACAGTGCGGCCAGCATGATGACCACGGCCGTCAGTACGAAGGCCCACAGGCGGGCGATTCCCGCCGTGATGTCGTGACCGGTGAACTCCTCCCCGTACGAATAGTCGTGCAGCGGCGACTGCCAGTCTTGCTCCCATTCCGGCGGCCCCGGCTCTGCCGGCCCCGGCTGCGGCCTGTTCACCTGAAGGAGGTGATCGAGGCTCTGATCATAGAGCCTGCGCCGATCCGGGTCGCGCAGCACGAACCACGCCGCGTTGATGGCGGCCATGGTGCGGTTGGACTCCGCCCGCTCGGCTTCAGCGGCGTTGGGCCGGGTATCGGGGTGGCTGCGCCGGGCGAGGCCGAGGTAGGCGAGGCGAATCTCTTCCCGAGAGGCCGTGGATTTGACCCCCAGGCGGTCGTAGTGTGTGGTCATCAACCGGCGGAGTCCCCGAGCATCGCGCCTCCCGTGCCCCATCGTCGGTGGAGGTTGTGGCCCCCGCTGCGCCTTGTCCTTTCATTGGATGGTAACGCTAACGGTGGGCGGCGGCCCGGGTGGGCCCGTTTTACGGCCAGGTCAGCGCTAGGCCGGCTCCGGCGGCCGCGCACCCGGCCAGAAGCGATGCGGCAACGTAGCCGGCTGCGGTTGAGGCCTCGGACTTCTCGGCCAGCAGCACCGCCTGAAGCGCGACCGTACTGAAGGTCGTGTAAGACCCTAAAAATCCGGTACCTATCAGGTTGGCCGTTGCCTGATCGAAGCCGTGATGAAGGACCAAGCCGGTGAGCGCGCCCAGTAAGAAGCAGCCGGTAATGTTGACCAGCCAGGTTCCCCAAGGGTAGATTCCGCCGGTTTTGGCCTGCACCCAGGCGTCGAGCAGGTAGCGAGTAGAGGCTCCCAGCGCGCAGGTAACGATAAAGCCCGTCCACCCTGCGCCGCTCAATGGTCGCTGCCAAGTGCAGCGCGCCGGCCCAAGCGGACGCCGGTCAGGGCGGCCGATAATCCAAGGATCACGCTTGTGGCCACGTAGGCTGCGGCGGTGAGGAACTTACCTGCTTCGAGCAGGAGTGAGGTTTCCACCGAAAAAGCGGAAAACGTCGTGTAAGAGCCCAACACACCCGTGGCTATGAAAGCCGGGAGCCGTCGGTTGGGCGGACGGCGTTCTATTAGCAACGCCAGCGCCAAACCCAGCAGGAAGCTTCCGGAGATATTCGCCGTCAATGTTGCCCAGGGCAGCTCTGCCGAGCCGGATGGGAGGAGCCGGGTTACTCCGTACCGGGCGGTGCCGCCGAGCGCGCCGCCCAGGGCGATTGCCGCAACCACGCTCCAATCAAGCGGGGTTCTGCTTGTTTTTGACGCTGGCGCCCGTGTGGTTCGGTTGTCCATACTCCCGCTGCCGCCTGTGCTAGGACCTCGGTCGGAGGGTTTTTACCTGCTGGTAAGCAAAGAAGCAACTCTTGCCGCACCGCGGGTCGCCAATACGCCCAGTCCGGCGATTTGCAGGCCCACCAGTATGAGACCGAGGCCGGCTACCGTCCCCGCCAGCGGAGCGTCGTTGCCGAACGCGGTTCCGGCTGCCGTTGCATAGGTTGTAAACAAGCCGCCGATCGCCAGCGGCAGCGCCGGCAGCCTCCAGGCGAACCAGACCAGGAAACCGGCGGTCAGCATCATGTTGAGGACCATCCAATAGGTAGCAAACAGTTGGATGCCGGGGCGCAGTGCGCACATCGCGCCGGACTGTTTGCCGTGCCGGATGTCACCTCTGCCCGCGCGCATCACCTTGAACAGGTCGGGGACGCCGCTAAGGTCGCTCAGCAGATAGTAGCCGTCCAAGCGTAAAAACGGGATGAACTGTACGGCTACCAGGAAGTACTGAATGACGACGGCGGCAAGGAAGACGGGGTGTCCGGTCACCGAGTTGGCGCCGGCCAGCAGCAGTGTGAATATTAGGTTGAAATAGACGCCCCCCAGGTCGGTTCTCACCCGACCCGCTTTGCTGAGGCGGTAGCTGTCTGTGAGATCGGTGTAAAAGGCCGGCCAGACGATGTAAATGCCGACGCCGATCCGGCCGGGGGTGGCGCCTCCGTAGACGGCGGCGGCTGCGTGTCCCAGCTCATGGAAGACGGCGCTGATCACGGTCAACGCCAGGATCGCGATGACCAGCCCTGGGCGCTGCAGATCGTACGCTTGCGGATCCAAGGCCCCGCCGGCCCACAGCCAGGCGAACAGCACGCCGGTGCTGAGCAAAGTGATGGCCGCCACCGCGGGGTGGAACACGATGCTGAGGAACCTTGCGGTGGAGGCGACAAAAGATTCCGGCAGGATGGCGCGGCTCACCGCCAGTGACAGAAGGGGTGCGGTGGTGCGCCTATCCTGCCGGACATTCAGGATTCCGATCGGACGCAACTTGTGTTCGATCAGATACTCGATCCCGTCGGGCCCGATCGATCGACCCATCCTCCTGCCAACCTCGCCGGCCAACCGGTCCGGGTCCGGGGAATTGCGCATGGCATCGACCAGGACGTAAAGGAGGGCCGACACCAGTAGCATCTTGCCGTCCTGACGCTTGATCAGATATCGAGCCCCTTTGGTCCCGGAGCCGTCGAACCGGCCGAGCAACTCCAGACCGGGTGCGAGCGCGGGAGTAGCGGCCGGCATGCGATTAGTTGGTTAGCAGCCTAGAAAGGTCGCCACCCGGCGGTCTAGTCTGCTCTTACGGGTTTCCCTGAATCAGCCAGCCCGGTCCGCTGGAGTCGAGATTTACGTCTACGCCTGCAACTCCCACCAACGGTAGGCCGAGCAGCGTGACGGTTACCATCTGCTTACGGTCCGGCAACTCCTCGGCGTGCTGCACCTGAAGTTCCGAGATGCTCATTTCTCGACGCCTGCTTAAGTCCATCATCTCCCCCTTTATTCACCTCTACCAAGATTCC
>JBBDRQ010000068.1:0-7109 GCA_040905365.1 Actinomycetota bacterium | reverse complement strand
GGGACAAAGATAACAGACGCAATGACTGGGTCAATGACCTTAGGCCCGCGCAGGCTGTCAAAGGCAGTGTGAGAAACCTACCTGCTGCTGGCCAGGATGTTGAAGGCCGCGCCGGTGGGGTCGGCTATCACCGCGAAGCGCCCCGGCGGGATATCCATGGGTTCCACCAGTACCCGGCCGCCGAGCTCGGCCGCCTTGGCCGCGGCGGCGTCGGTGTCGTCCACCGCGAAGTAGACGCCCCAAAACGGCGGAGCCTCCGCAGGCATCATCGGAGGCTTGGCCATCAATCCCCCCAGCGTCTTGTCGTCGAGCTTGAGCTCCCGGTAGCCGCCCGGGCCCTCTGCCGGTCCGTGGGCTTGAGCCGTCCACCCGAAGACCGCTGAGTAAAACTTGCCGGCGGCCTCCACGTCGGTGGTGATCAACTCGTACCAGCAGACGGCGCCGGGCCGGTTGCGGACCTCGTCTCCGTGATGGGTGCCGGGTTGCCACACGCCAAAAAAGGCCCCGGTCGGGTCGCCGAAGACCGCCATAGTGCCGAACTCGCCGATCTGCATGGGCGCGACAGCCACCTGCCCGCCGTTTTCCGTCACTTTCCGGGCGATATCTTCGGCGCTGTCGACCTGAATGTAGACGGACCACCTCGCCGGGCCGGGCTGCATCTGCGGCGAGATGCCGGCGACCTTTTTGCCGTCCAGCCGGCACTCCCGGTACCCGCCGAACTGGGGATCGCCCTGCGGGCAGTTCCAGCCGAATAGGGCTGAGTAGAACTCGGCGGCTTTGGAGTCGTCTGCGGACGATTGGTCCTGCCAGATCGGTTCGCCGTGCTTGTAACGCTGCGCTTGCACTGTGTCCTCCTCGGCTTGGATCCACGGGTGGTTCAAACGGTAAGACTCAACCGAGCGTATACCGCAGCGTGTGGCGGCGCCGGTAAGCGGTTATCGTCTGCACGTGTGGTAATCGCAAACAAGGGAACGTGAATGTCCGACGCACACGACCTGTCGCTGGCCCAGCCGATGGGCGCCCAGGAGTGCCTGGATCTTCTACAGAAGAAGGCGAAGGTCGGCAGAGTGGGGTTTGTCGCCCACGGACACCCGATGATTTTGCCCGTCAACTATCAGGCCGACGACTCCTCGGTAGTGTTCCGCACATCGGAGGGTACGAGCCTTAGCCTCCTGGGGGGAGCGCGGGTGGCATTTGAAGTCGACTCCTACGACGCTTCCACCCATTCCGGCTGGAGCGTTCTGGTGCACGGAGTGGCCCAGGAGGTCACCGGCACCGAGGAGCTGACCAGGCTCCGGCGGGGGCGGCTGCAGTCCTGGGGGCGCCGGGATGTCGAAGAGGGCGATCATTGGGTGCGCATACCGATCGAGGACGTCACCGGCCGGCGAATTGGAGAAGTTCGGTAGCGCCGGGCTGCCGCCCGATTGGCGTTACCGCATTAGCTTTGCGGCCAGGTGTCTCGCCAGCCGGGCAACGGCCAGCGCAACGATCCCGACGACTGCGTTGAGCAGCGCGAGCACCAAAAAGCGTCTGCGCTTGTGCCAGCGCCGGATGTAGCGGGCATCGTCGGGCCGGGGCGGAAGCGGTTCGCGCAGACCACGCCTTGCCGAAGGCAGGGTCGGAGGCGCGGACTGCGTCCATCCGGGCGGCCACCGTGCTACCGACGTGCTAAACGAAGCCCTTGCACCGGATGCGTCTTCGGACGGAAGGGTCCGGGTGCGGCCCACGGCTGACCGCTCCGACGAGGTTCCGAAGCGGTACCAGTAGCTGGTCGCCGGCTGAAGGTCGGTCACATCCACCACTGCGGTGTAATCGCGCTCGGGTCCCGTCTCCACGCGGCCGCGGGCGACCACATGAGCCAGACCGGGATCGGTGGATACGACCCAATAGCCCGAGCTCGTCGGTTAGCTGCAGAGCTTCTTGCAGCCAGTCCTGCCGGTGTTCGGCCGGGGGATCCCAGTTCGGTGCCCAGCCCAGCCACTGGATGCACAGGGAGTGGCTCACGCCGCCAAACGCCCCGAAGGTTGGTGGTCAGGGTACTAGAAGCGGGTCGGTATTCAACTGAAAACGGCGGCGGTCTCAATGTCAGCCACGGTTTCCCTGTTGCCGGACTCCCTAAACCGTCGAATACAACTACTCAGACTTTTCTAATCTGCGTCTCGTGGGAACAACCTCGAAGGCTTCGCTTCGTAGTTAGGTAGGGGCGTAGCGGCAGCGCCTTTACGCTGCGTTGCCATCGAGCAGGAAGTCCGCGTGGCAGATCGCGAAAACCCGGCGGTGTGTGTGACTGTTGACGACGAGTATCTGGCCGCCCTGATTATCGGCCCGCTTTGACGCGCGGACCAGGACATCAATTCCGCTCGAGTCCATGAAAGTCACGTCTTCGAAGTCTAGAGTCACCGAGTCGTTCTCAGCCTGCGCCACGGCGAGACATTCTTCAACCAGTGACGCCGACGCACGGTCCAGTTCCCCGGCCAGAAGGAGCCATGCCGATTCGCCCCGTTGTTCGGTGCGGACGCTCATTCCTACCGCTTGCCCGTTTGTTCTCCAGAACCCGGCGCCCATGGCGATTTCATGCGTATGAGTGAGGGCCGACTGAAGGGAGGCGAGAGGACGCACAAAATGCTCGACCGGTGCCTGACCTGGCGACGTCACCGGCCACAAAATGGACGGGAATTGGGGTGAGAGTGTTTGCGATGATAGGTCAGAGGGTTCCGCCGGTGTTTCCTGCCACATGACAACCTCCGATACTCCGACGACCAATCCGATGGGGCCACCGGGGTCCGGAGTGACTAATACCAGGGAAGCTTGCCGAGGTCTGGAGCAGGCTGCGGCCGAAAAAGAGGCCACATTTCCAATGACTATGTTACCACCAAGTCGTTCCGGTGGGTATAGGTATTTTGGGTGCCGCCGGCTGGTGACCCGCTTCCGGCAAAGTGGGGCCCCTCGGGCGTAGGATAAGTTGCAGGTTCGCCAAGATTCGCCAAGAAAGGGGGAAATCTTGCTTAAAACGATTCTGATGGTAATCGGTGCCGTCGTAGTGATTCTGTTCATCGTGCGAGCTGTCGGCTAGGCCGGGTTTGAATAGGGCCGGGCTAGACAGCATTGGTGCCCCCAACGGGATTCGAACCCGTGTTTCCACCTTGAAAGGGTGGCGACCTAGGCCGCTGGTCGATGGGGGCCTAACGGCAGTTGCCGCGATGTGCGCCAGGCAAGATTAACAGCACGCCGGGCGGTGGTTTAGCTGCCCAGCAGGTCCACGAAGCTCTGGTGCAGCTTGCCGTTGGTGGACATGAAGCTGGTATCGGCTTGCGGGCCGGTGTCCGTGGATTTGGGGTAGGCCTTGCCCCCGAACCCGCCGGCGCGGCCGCCGGCTTCTTTTACTATCACCTCCAGCGGCGCGATGTCCCAGATCTTGAGGTTCGGCTCTACCATCGCCTCGGCGGCTCCCCTAGCCACCAGCATGTGGCCCCAGAAGTCGCCGAACCCGCGGTCTCGCCTGCAGTTGGCCAGGATGTAGGCGAGCTGCTCGCCGAACCCGCAGCGGACCATGCGCTTGTAGGACCCTATGCATACGGTGGCACCGGCCAGCGTGTCCACCTCACTGACATGGATCGGCTGACCGTTCATCCGCGCTCCGGCCCCGGTGGCGGCGTCGTAGCGCTCCTGCAGAGCCGGAGCGCTCACCACCCCCACCTCGGTGGTGCCGTCGATGCGCAACGCGATCAAGGTGGCGAACACCGGGATGCCGACTGCGTAGTTGTTGGTGCCGTCGATGGGGTCGATGATCCAGGTGGGGGAGGCGGCGTCGCCCTGGAATCCGCGCTCCTCGCCGAGGATCGCGTGCGTCGGGTACCGCTTTTGGATGGCCCGGCGAACGGCCTCTTCGGCCTCCCGGTCCGCTTGGGTGACGATGGTGCCGTCATTTTTGGTGCTGACCTCGGGCCGGCGCTTGAAGTACCGCATCGAGATATCGTCGGCGATATCGGCCAGCTGCGCGGCAAAGGCGAGTTCGTCCACCGGAGCTCTAAATGCTCGAGGTTTCGAATATGTCGCCGAGGAAGGCGTTTGCCTCCTTGACCTTCTCCGCGCCGGCTATGGTCGCCAGCGCGTAGTCGTCGCCGGTTAGGTACTGGTTTGCCACGCGCTTTATATCTTCGACGGTGACCTTCAGCAGCCCGGTCTTGAAGGCTTCCCGCCGGTCGAGCGTGTAGCCGGAGATGTCGTCGAAGAAGCGGGTTCGGCCCTTGGTGTCGGGGGAGGTCAGCGGGTCCACCGACGCGCACGCGCTCAGGATCGCCTCCTTGAGGTCGTCGGCGGGGACGTCGGTTTGGTTGAGGGTGGGCACCGCGTCCTCGAAGACCTTAATTGTCCGCACGATGTGCGGGTCCCGGTAGGACATAAAGGAGAAGTAGCCGGACTCCCGCCCGAAGTTGGCCATGGCCCCGTACGCGCCCCCCTTCTCGCGGATCTGCTGCAATACGTACTTGTCGTCCAAATAGTTGGCCAGCACCATGAGCGCGGGTGCGTCCGGGTGGGTGTAGCCGACCGCTTTGCGGGCCATGGCGTTGTAGGCGACGGGGGCGGAGGTGGTCTTGGCTTGGTGGGCCCGCCGCTCAAACGGCGGCGCGGGTCCGGCTGCCGGGGGGTTCCCCGACGGCAGGGTCTCGAGCATTTGGCTTACGAGCTCTCGCAGCTGCGGCAAACTCGCCTCCTCGGCCGTGATGCAGACGTCGATGCGGTTGCCGCAGACGAACAGGTGGTCCCGGATGGCGCCCAGCTGCTCGAGGGTTTCGTCGAGCTGATCGGGTGCGAGGGTGGAGAGCTTCTTGAGCTTGCTCACTACGCTCAGGCCGTTGACGCGCTCTTCGACCTCGCCGAACGGTCCCAGGCAGGCCAGAGCCAGCTTCTGCGCCAAAGCGTGCCCGGCTTGCAGGATCTGAGGCTCCAGCTTGCCCCGTTGCTGGTTGATCAGGTCCTTCAGGCGCTCCGGCTCAAAGGTGACCCCGGTGAGGATGTCGGTCAAGATGTCCACGAAGGCCCGGTGGTTGCGGGCCAAAGCCTTGCCGGACATGCCCAGCGTCCTTCTGAGCTGGGGCGAGGTGTCCGCCGGTACCCGGACCATCGGGGAGGCCCCTACCCCTCCCGTGTAGCGCTCGATACGCGCGGCCATCTGCAGGAAGTCGTCGTCCCCCGCACCCGAGCGGGTCAACGCAAACCCAAAAACGGCCAGCAGGTCGAGCAGCTGCTCGTCGAGACCCGAGAAGTCGAACCGCAGGTCCACGTAGCTGATGCCGTTGGTGGGCTGCGCAAACAGTCCCACCCGTGCGCCGTTGATGTACTCAACCCGGTGGTCGACGTCCTCGAAGGTCATAGGGATGTCGGACAACTCCAGGGTGGGCAGCACCGACAGGTCCTGCTCCTGGTTCTGCAGCTGCGCCAGGGCCCGACCTTGCTCGACTATCCGGGCTTTGTCCGATTCGTCCAGGCTCTGCTCGAGCTCGGCGAGCTTGGCGGCCTCCTCCTCTGCCGCCCGCCCCACGAGCTGCTGGTCGGGCTCAAGGATCAAACGGGTCCGGTGCGGGTTGTCCAGCAGCCGGCGGCGAATCAAGTTCTCGAAGAATGGACCTTCGGCGCGCTCGGCATTTAGATGTTCGAGGTCTTCGTCAAAGCGCAGCGCCCGGTAGGGGTCGCCGTGGTGCATGAGCGCAGCCTCGAAGCGGTCGAAGATCTTCAATCCGTACGGCGACCCGGAGTTGCTGACCTCACGGTGCTCCAGCTCCAGCCGGTGGATCGCCGCATCGACCATTTCCGGATCCAGCCCGGTCTCGGCCAGGTTCCGCAGCGTGTCGAGGATCAGGGTCTCGACCGCCCCGGCATCCTCGGAGCGCACCTCTTTCAGCCCGGCGGCGAAGACGCCCTGCTTGGCGTAAACCAGGTACCCGCTCAGATCGTTGAGGGTGGATCCGAGGCCGGAAGCGATAAGCGCCTTGCGCAGCGGCGATGCGGCGTTGGCCAGCAGCACCCGCTCCAGCACCTCGAAAGCCAGCACCTCGAAGCTGTCCGCTGTGGGGTTGACCGCCCAGGCGACCAGCACGTGGTTTTTAGCGGTCGGGTCTTCGTCCTCGGCCAGCGGGTACTTCTCCACCAAGGAGGTCGGTTGGACGAACGCCGGCTGATCGCCGATGTCCACTTCCGGATGAATCGGCGAGAAGCGGCTGAGCACCTGAGCGTTGATTTGGTCGAGGGTCCGCTTCAGGTCTATGTTGCCGTAGGTGTAGAAAAAGGCGTTGGACGGGTGGTAATGGCCGGCGTGAAACTGCTTGAGGCCTTCCCAGGTGAGCTCGGGTATGTAGCGGGGATCCCCGCCGGCGTTGTTGGCGTAGGTGAGATCCGGGAACAGCGCTCTTCCCATGGCCCGGAACTGGATCGCTACGGGGTTGGCCATCGCGCCCTTCATCTCGTTGAACACCACTCCCTTGAACCGCAGCCCCGAGGACGGGTTGTCCGGCTCCTCGAACTCCAGCCGGTGGCCTTCCTGACGGAAGGAGAGCTCGGCCAGCTTGGGGTAAAACACCGCGTCCAGGTAGATGGACAGCAGGTTGTAGTAGTCCTTCTCGTTGCGCGTGGAGTAGTAGTAGGAGGTGGCGTCCGGGCTGGTGGAAGCGTTCATGTAGGTGCGCAGCGACCGCGGGCTCATCGAGAAGAACGCGTCGCGAACCGGGTAGCGCTCCGACCCGGACAGGGCCAGGTGCTCGAGGATGTGGGCGACGCCGGTCGAGTCGGTGGGCGGCGTGGGCAGCATCACCACAAACGCGTTGTTGTCGTCGGGGACCTGCAGGTGTATGTGGCGCGCGCCGGTTCCAAGATGGGTCAGCTCGATGTAGGTGCCGTTTAGGTGCGGAAGCGGCTCGTGCCGGTCCACGCGGTAGCCGCTTATCTCCGTGCCTGCGCCAATCGCAGTGATCGTCTGCGTACTCAACAAAGTCCTTTCCCGGTGGAGCCGGCGTGGCTTTGGCCGGCTTTGCCCCGAACGGGCCGAGAATCCAGTCTAGTGGTCAAGTACCCTGGCCACTAACTTTTGCGAGGTTTGGGCGCGTGTGGCGCTT
>JBBDRQ010000067.1:0-3360 GCA_040905365.1 Actinomycetota bacterium | reverse complement strand
GCCAGGATCGTTCGTGAGGAAAAGCGCAAGGTGTCATGGCCGTTTCTTACCATGTGCTGTATGGATTCATCGGACGGCGTCCACCGGCGGGCGCTGGAGTTGCTGCACCTGCTGGCCGGGCCTTCGGCCGGCTTCCGGGACGGCCAGCTGGAGGCGATCCGCGCGCTGGTCGAGGATCGCAGCCGGGTGCTCGTGGTGCAGCGGACCGGCTGGGGCAAGAGCGCGGTTTACCTCGTCACCACCAAGCTGTTGCGGGAGAGCGGGTCAGGCCCCACCATACTGATCTCGCCGCTGCTGGCCCTGATGCGCAACCAGATCGCCATGGCGAAGCGGGCCGGAGTGCGGGCGGCTACCATCAACAGCTCCAACACCGGAGAGTGGGAGCGCATCCGGGAGGAGCTCGCCTTGGACTCGGTCGATCTGCTGCTGGTGGCGCCGGAGCGGTTTGCCAACGCCGGCTTTCAAGACGAGGTCCTGCCCGCCCTGGCCGAGCGCTCCGGATTGGTGGTCATCGACGAGGTCCACTGCGTAAGCGACTGGGGCCACGACTTCCGCCCGGACTATCTGCGTGTGAAGCAGGTGCTCGACGGCATGCCCGAAGGCATCCCGGTGGTCGGTACCACCGCCACGGCCAACGACCGGGTGGTGCGCGACATCTCGGAGCAGCTGGGCACGGGCCTGACGATTCATCGGGGCGGTCTGGCCAGATCCAGCCTGCGGCTGCATGTGTTCGGAATGCCCGCGCAGGCGCAGCGGCTGGCGTGGTTGGTGGAGGCGCTTGAGCGATTGCCCGGTACCGGCATTTGCTACTGCCTGACGGTGCGGGACGCCGACCGGGTGACCGAGTGGCTGCAGCTCAACGGGATCGACGCGGTGGGCTATCACGCCGGCATGGAGGATGCCGACCGCCTGGAGGTTGAGGAGGCGCTGCTCGACAACCGGGTGAAGGCGGTGGTGGCCACCTCCGCCCTGGGGATGGGGTTCGACAAGCCGGATCTGGCCTTTGTGATCCACTACCAGTCGCCCGGATCGCCGGTGGCCTACTACCAGCAGGTCGGCCGGGCCGGACGGGGACTGGACCGGTCATGGGGAGTGCTGCTGGCCGGCGCCGAGGACCGCGATATCCAGGATTGGTTCATCGATACCGCCTTCCCGCCGCAAGGAGTGGCCGAGCGCATAGTCGCTTGCTTGCAGGAGGGTCAGGGTATGCGCCTGCGGGATCTGGAGAGCCGGTTCAACATCAAGCGGTCCCGGCTGCAGCAGATGCTGAAGGTCCTGGAGGTGGATGGGGCCATCGTTCACGAAGGCGGCCGCTATCGAAGGACGGCGCAGCCCTGGTCCTATCCGGCCGAGCGGATCGCCGGCATCACCGCCCAGCGGCGCCGGGAGCAACAGGTCATGGCCGGCTACCGGGAGCACGACGGGTGCCTGATGGAGTACTTGGGCCAGGTGCTGGACGACCCGGAAGCGGCGCCGTGCGGAGTGTGTATGAACTGCGCCGGCCCCGACATCGACCTTGAGGTGAGCGCCGATGTGGCCGGACGGGCCACCAGCTTCCTGCGCAATCGGCCGATCGTCATCGAGCCGCGCAAGCAGTGGCCGGGCGGGCCGCGTTCGGGTCGAATAGCTCAAGAGCTCCGGTTGGAGCCCGGCCGGGCGCTGTGCGAATGGGGCGATGGTGGCTGGAGCGACCTGGTACAGCGCGGCAGGAGTCGGGACGGGGCGTTCGCGCGCGAGCTGGTACAGGCGTCGGCGGATCTGATCCGGCAGTGGGACCCGCAGCCGGCGCCGCAGTGGGTCACGTACGTGCCGTCGGCTAACCGGGAGACTCTGCTGGCCGGGTTTGCGGCGCAGGTGGCCGGGGAGCTCGGCCTGCCGGTGCATGCAGTGCTGGCAAAGACGGCTCGAAACCGGCCGCAAAAGGAGATGCAAAACAGCGTGCAACAGTTCAGCAACGTCCAAAGCGCCTTTGCGGTCACCGGCGAGGTGCCCGCCGCTCCAGTGCTCCTGGTCGACGACTTGTTCGACAGCAAATGGACCCTGACGGTGGTCGGGGCGCAGCTGCGGGAGGCGGGCGGCGGTCCGGTGTTTCCCTTCGTGCTGGCCGCGGCGGTCGGCTCGTGAGCGTCGATCCCATCGATGTCCCGGTGCTTTTGACCGCGCGCCCAGCGCACGGTGAGGCCAAACCGCTCAGCACCGGCGAGTTCTGGGCGCTGATGCAGCTGGTGGGTGCCCCCCAGCGCCTGCTCGAGCTGGACGAGCCCGGCTTGGGTGCAGTCACCGGCTACCCGGAGGGCGAATGCAGCCGGATCCGGGCGTTGCTGGCCAGAGGGCCCGAGCTGACCGAGGCAAGGCAGAGATATGGGGAATCGGGGATCCGGCTGGTGTCTTGCTACGACGAGGCCTATCCGACCCGGGTGATCGAGCGGCTGGGGTCAGCAGCTCCGCCACTGTTATACGTTGCGGGCGAGGTGGGTTTGCTGGCCGCCGATGGGCTGGGGGTGGTGGGCTCCCGAAACGTTAGCCGGGAGGCTATGCAAGTCGCCGAGGATGCTGGGCGCCATGCCGCCGAGCAGGGCGTTGCGGTGGTCTCCGGCGCAGCCCGGGGGGTGGACCAGATCGCCATGGGCGGCGCCCTCGATGCCGGCGGCAGCGCGGTCGGCTTCCCCGCGGACTCCTTGGAGCGGATGGTGGCCAAGCCCGAGGTCGCCGGTTCGGTAGAGCAGGGATGCCTGTGCCTGGCCACGCCCTACACGCCGTCGGCCGGTTTCACGGTGGGGGCGGCGATGGGCCGCAACAAGCTGATCTACGCCATGTCGAGCGTGACGCTGGTGGTGGCCAGCGACGACGGTTCCGGCGGAACCTGGGCCGGAGCGACCGAGGCTCTGAAGAAGAGGATGGCCCCGGTGGCGGTTTGGGACGGTCCGGGCGCGGGGCCAGGTAACGCCAAGCTGGTGCGTATGGGGGCCGCGCCGCTCCAGTCCGTACAAGACGTCCTAGCGAGTGGCCGGGGCGGGCAAGAGGACTCGGGCGACGAGCAGCTGAGGATGATCTTCTAGGCCTGCCGGTGCCTACAAGGGCCCTCAACAAGACCCTCCGCTGGGCGGCGGTGCGGAAGCTACACATGCTAATATATACACATGCTAAGTGAGCGGCTGCAGATCCTGATCGACCAGGAGAGGCTGGAGCGGCTGCGCGGAGCGGCCGGGGAGCGAGGGGTCTCGGTTGCCCAGGTGATCAGGGACGCCATCGATCAGGCGATCCCGGCAGACTCGCCGGCTCGCCAGGAGGCACTAAGGCAGGTGCTGGAGGCCGAGCTCATGCCGGTACCCGACCCCGGCGAGCTGAAGCAACAGCTGC
>JBBDRQ010000066.1:0-20491 GCA_040905365.1 Actinomycetota bacterium | reverse complement strand
GGAAACACCTCACGCGCTCCAAACCTCGCAAACGTTAGTGGTCACGGCACTAGCACAAATAAATCAAGAGGCGCCGACTACCCGGCTGTAGGATGGGCGGATGCAAGCGGTGATCCTGGCCGGAGGCAAGGCCACAAGAATGCGGCCCTACACCGACGACCGGCCCAAGGCGATGGTAGAGGTGGCGGGAAAGCCCATCGTCGAGCATCAAATCCGCTGGCTGGTGCACAACGGAGTGCATCGACTGGTGGTCTCCTGCGGCTACAGGGCCGAGGTGTTGAAGGACCATCTACGCGACGGCGGCGCCTGGGGGGCGTCGATCACCTACGCCGAGGAGCCCGAGCCCCTGGGGCGCGGCGGCGGCCTGAAGTTTGCCGCCGGATACCTGCCCGACCCCGAATCGTTTTGCTTCGCACTCAACGGCGACGTGCTGGCCCAATTCTCGCTTCAAGAGCTGCTGTCGCACCACCGAGCCCAACAGGCCCTAGCCACCATTGCGCTGGCCCCCTACAAGACCAACTGGGGCATCGCCGAGTTGGAAGACGGCTTGATCAAGGGTTTCATCCAATCCCCGGTGCTCCCTTACTGGATCAACGGAGGAATCTACGCAATGGAACCCGAATGCATCCGGATGCTGCCCGACCAGGGAGACCACGAGGACTCCACGTTCCCGGAGCTGGCCCGGGCCGGGAAGCTGGCCGGATACCGGATCCAGGGGTACTGGCGCGGGGTGGACACCACCAAGGACGTAATGGAGGCCTCCAAAGAGCTGGCCGAGATCCACTGAATCACACGCGCACCGTCGTCGTGTGGACAGCGGCGGCGCGCGGATAGACTCCACGGTATGTCGAAAACCGAACCCCGACCCGAATCAGAGGGCGACGCCTCCAAAGTCAGCACCGGCAAAGGTCACAAGGTTTCCGTCGAGCACCGCATAGAACAGGTCCGCTCGCGCACCGCCGAGGCGTTGGGCGGCGGCGGACCCTCGGCGATCCAGCGTCAGCACGACAAGGGGAAGAAAACCGCGCGCGAGCGCATCGACCTACTCCTGGATCCCGGGTCATTCGTTGAAACCGACATGCTGGCCAGGCACCGTGCCACCGGGTTCGGGATGGAGGACAAAAGGCCCCACGGCGACGGGGTGGTCACCGGATGGGGCACCATCGACGGCCGTAAGGTCTTTGTTTACAGCCAAGACTTCACGATCTTCGGCGGCTCCTTGGGCGAGGTCGTGGCCGACAAGATCTGCAAGGTCATGGACCTGGCCCTGGCTACCGGAGCGCCTCTCATCGGGCTCAACGACTCGGGAGGGGCCCGCATCCAGGAGGGCGCTCAGTCGCTGGCCGGCTACGGACGCATCTTCGACCACAACGTCCGCGCGTCGGGGGTCATACCCCAGATCTCGGTCATCCTCGGCCCCAGCGCCGGAGGGGCCGTCTACTCCCCGGCCATCACCGACTTCGTCTTTATGAGCCGGGGCACCTCGCACATGTACATCACCGGTCCGGGCGTTATCAAAACCGTGACCGGCGAGGACGTTACCCAAGAAGAGCTGGGCGGCGCCATGGCCCACGCCTCCAAGTCGGGCTCCTGCCACTTCGTCGGTGAGGACGAGGAGCAAACGCTGGCGCTGGTGCGCTACCTGTTTAGCTTCATCCCCTCCAACAACGCCGAACCGGCTCCTTACTTCCCTCCAACCGACGACCCCGCACGCGAGGAGAAGCGGCTGGTCGAGCTCATGCCCGACGAGTCCTCCAAGCCGTACGACATGCACGAAGTCATCAAGCTGGTCTTTGACGACGGCGAGTTTCTCGAGGTTTTCCCGCACTGGTCCGGCAACATCATCACCGGGTTTGCCCGGCTGGGCGGCCACTCGGTCGGCATCGTGGCCAACCAACCCCAGGTGCTGGCGGGCACCCTGGACATAGATGCGTCCGCCAAAGGTGCCCGCTTCGTACGCTTTTGCGACGCCTTCAACATCCCGCTGATAGCGCTGGTGGACGTGCCGGGATTCCTCCCCGGACTGGCTCAGGAGTACGGGGGAATCATCCGCCACGGCGCCAAGCTCCTGTACGCGTTCACAGAGGCGACCGTCCCGCGGCTGACGGTCATCACCCGCAAGGCCTACGGCGGCGCGTACATCGTTATGAACTCCAAGCACATTAGGAGCGACATCAACCTGGCCTGGCCGACCGCCGAGATCGCAGTTATGGGACCCGAGGGGGCGGTTGGGGTGATCTTCCGGCGCGAGATCGACGATGCCGAGGACCCGAATGCCACCAGAGCCCGGCTCGTCGAGGAGTACACGGAGAAGTTCTCCAACCCGTTCATCGCCGCCGAGCGCGGTTTCATCGATGCCGTGATCGAGCCGCAGCAGACCCGCTCTCAGTTGATCAAGGCGCTCGAGATGCTGCGAAGCAAAAGGGAGACCCTGCCGGCGCGCAAGCACGGAAACATCCCGCTTTGAGCCGGGTACCGGACCGGGAGTGGGACCCGGCTACGACTTTTGAGTGGTTCGAGTTCGACGGCGAGCCCACCGGAGAAGAGCAGGTGGCCGCACTCAGCGCCATAGCCCGCTGCATCGGCGAGGAGTTCGACAACTGTTCGGCCCCCGTCTGGAGCGGCCTGGTGACTGCGGAGCGTACCGCCTCGGGGAGCGCGGCCAGCCGATGGATATCGACCATCCCCGGCCGGCAGGCTCCGGTGCCGGCCTGGCTGAGACGGCCTTCACCCCACCAACGGCCCTAGGAGCCCATTGTTCAACGGGCCCTAGCGCCAGTTGGCCCTGCACCAGTCAACGGTGCGAACCAGGCCGTCTTTGAGATCTACCCGAGGCGTCCAGTCCAACAGCTCGCGTGCCCTGGTCAGATCCGGACGCCGGTTCTGAGGGTCGTCGGTCGGCCTTTCCTCAAACCGGACCGGCGACGCGCTGCCCGCAATTTCGGCGACCATCCGGGCGATGTCGACGACGGCCACCTCGGTATCGTTGCCGAGATTCACCGGCTGCGCCGGCCCATCGTAGGCCAGCAGCCGCATAAATCCCTCGATGAGGTCGCTCACGTAGCACAGGCTCCGGGTCTGAGTGCCGTCGCCGTGGACCGTTAGAGGCTCACCGGCCATCGCCTGGTCGACGAACGTCGGTACCGCCCTGCCGTCCTTGCGCCGCATCCGGGGACCGTGGGTGTTGAAGATGCGGGCGATCCGAATCGGGATGTCCCACGTACGGTGGTACGCAAAGGCCATGGCTTCGGCAAAACGCTTGGCTTCGTCGTACACCCCTCTGGGACCAATCGGGTTGACGTTTCCCCAGTACTGCTCGCTTTGCGGGTTGACCAGCGGATCCCCGTAGACCTCCGAGGTCGACGCCAGAAAAAACCCGGCGCCCTTGGCCTTGGCCAGGCCGAGGCAGTTGAGCGTGCCCAGCGCACCCAGCTTCATGGTGTGGATCGGGTGCTGGAAGTAGTCGACCGGCGACGCCGGAGACGCCAGGTGCATAACCCAGTCCACCGGTCCGTAGACGGCCAGGTAGTTGGTCACGTCGAACTGGTAAAAGGTGAAGCGCGGATCGTCCTTGACCGATGCCAGGTTGTCCATGGAACCGGTCAACAGCGTGTCGTAGCAGGCGACCTCGTGCCCTTCCGCAAGAAGTCGCTCGCACAGGTGGGACCCGAGGAACCCGGCCCCACCGGTTACTACGGTCTTCAAAGGTCGGCCGCGGGCCTGCCGGTCGGGATGTAGGCAAACCCACTGCCCACCATCCGGTCGGTGTCCAGCAGATTCCGGCCGTCGACGATGACCGGTGTGGTCACCGCCTGCTTCAACCGCCCCCAGTCCAGGTTGCGGTACTCGGGCCAATCGGTGGCGATCACCACGCAGTGGGCGCCCCGGGCGGCCGTGTAAACGTCCTCAGAGACCTCGAGATCGGGGATCTCAGCCTGGGCGGCACGGCCGGCCTGCGGATCGTGCCCGACCACCCGAGCTCCGGCTTCTTGCAGGAGCCGGACCAGATTCAAAGCCGGAGACTCCCGGACGTCGTCGGTCCCGGCCTTAAACGCCAGTCCCAGGACCAAAATACGCTTGGACTCCAGGTTCCAAACAGCTCGATGAACCTTGTCAAAGGTCGCCTGCAACGCCTCACGGTTGATCCTCAATACCTCGTCCAGCAGGCCGAAGTCGTAGCCCAGCTGCGCCGCCACGGCCTTGAAGGCCAACAGGTCCTTGGGAAAGCAGTAGCCCCCGAAACCAACCCCCGCGTTCAAAAAGTCCCTGCCGATACGCGGATCGGCGCCCATGATGTCGGCAACCCGCACGACATCCGCGCCGGACGCCTCGCAGATGCGGGCCAGCGCGTTGGCGTAGGAGATCTTCAGCGACAAAAACGCGTTGCTGGCGTGCTTGGCCAGCTCGGCGGTTGAGATATCGGTGGCAAAGTACTGGCAGCCGGCGTCCAGCACCGTCGCGTAAAGCTCCTTCATCAGCGTGTGCGCCGCAGGATCGTTGGTGCCCACCAGGATCCGGTCCGGCTCCAGCGAGTCGGCCACCGCCGAACCCTCGCGCAGGAACTCCGGGCTGGAGACCAGAGTGATCGCGTGCTCGCAACCCCGGCTGAACAGCCGTTCGAGCCGGTCGGCGGTGTGGACGGGCACGGTGGACTTTTGAACCAGGACGACGTCGCCGTCAATGTGGTCCGCAACGCTGGTGGCTGCCGCCTCCACAGCCAGCAGATTGGCCTCGCCATCCGCCCGTGCCGGAGTTCCCACACAGATAAACACACAGCGGCAGCCCACAAAGGCTCCCGGGGCGTCGTTGGTGAACTCCAGCTTCCCGGCGGCCACGGTCTCGTCGACCAACTCCTGCAAACCGGGCTCGAAGAAGGGCATCTCACCCCGTTTAAGCGCATCCACCTTCGCGCCGTCGGAGTCGAGTCCTACGACGTTATGCCCGAACTTGGCGAGGGTGGCCGCGGTGACCAAACCGACGTGCCCAACTCCGATGACCGCTACTTTGATTTGCTACCTCCCAAAACCCACCTTGACGTTCAAATCGATCACCGCCGAAATACCCAGATCAGGTTCGCAGATGCACGACGTCACCGGCGCCGATCACCTTCCCGCCGGAGAGAACCAGAGCTCCGGTGCCGTCCACATCCTCGGCCACATCTTCCACCGATTCGCCGGCACATTCCACCTTTACCCTGGCCCCAAGCGTGCCACACAGTGGCCGGTAACTCTCGATCAACCCATCGGGAAGCCGGTCGTAAACGCCCGCGAACTTCTCGACGCAACCCCTGAGCACTTGCAGGCGTTCGAACCGGCGGCCGGCTTCCTGGCTCATACTGGCAGCCGTGTCCTGCAGATCGGGGGGAAACTCGCCGACGTTGACGTTTATCCCTACACCCAAAACCACCGCCCCCCGATGCGATTCCGCCAGGACGCCGGCAACTTTCTTGTCCCCAATCAAGATGTCGTTGGGCCACTTCAACGACGCTTCGATCTCGAGCTCGCGCAGCTGCCGGCAGATGGCAACCCCCGCCGCCAGGCCCACCAGGCCCCACTGCTCAACCAAAAAACTCGGGCGCAGCACGAAAGAGAACAGCAGACTGCTCCCGGGCGGTGCCACCCAGCGACGGTCCAGGCGGCCCCGGCCCGCACTCTGGTAATCGGCCAGCACCAGGCTGCCGTGCGGCGCACCGCGACTTGCCCACCGCGCCGCCACCTCATTGGTGGAGCCGCACTCGGGGAGGTAGTGGATCTCCGGCACCCAAGCAGGTAGGGCCTCCCGCAGCCGATGACGATCGATTTCCTCGTCCACGATACCCAGAGCATCCCACGCAAAGCCGCGCCGCGAATGCATCCGGAAGAAGTACTCCGAGGGGAGGCAGCGGCGGCCCGGAACAAACCCGGGCACTTCCGGGTCAAAGACGCAAGGACTCCGGTGAAAGGGAGCGACTATCAAGGGTTTTGGAGCGACCGTACCGGACCCTTGCGTCGTACCAGGAGATTGGCTGGGCCAGAAGAACTGCTCCGAGTGGAGGCGCCGAGGGGCCCGGAACAAACCCGGGCACTTGGAGGCTAAACGGGTACCGGGTCGCCGTGAAAAGCTACAATCGAGGCTCTTATGGCCAAGATACGCAAAGTCTTGGTGGCCAACCGCGGCGAGATTGCCATCCGCATCTTTCGGGCGTGCAAGGACATGGATATCGCCACGGTGGCCATCTACTCGGAAATCGACCGCGACGCGCTGCACGTGCAGTATGCGGACGAGGCATTCTTCGTCGGCGAAACCGCGCCGGCCAAGAGCTACTTGAACATACCCAGGATCCTCGAGGTAGCCCACCGAGCCGGCGCCGACGCCATCCACCCCGGTTACGGGTTCCTGGCGGAGAGCTCGGCGTTTGCCGCCGCGGTGACCGAGGCCGGACTGATCTGGATCGGCCCGCCGGCGGGCGCCATCGAACAAGCCGGCGACAAAGTGTCGGCTCGAAGGATTGCGGCCGCCGCTTCGGTGGCCAGCGTCCCGGGAACCGCAGAGCCCATATCCGGACCCGGCGCCATCCAGGCGTTCGCTTCCGAGCACGGGTGGCCCGTTGCGCTGAAGGCGGCCAAGGGGGGCGGAGGCCGCGGCTTTCGGGTCGTCAAGAGCCAGGACGAGGCGGCTGCTGCGTTTGATAGCGCCACCCGGGAAGCCGAGGTGTCCTTTGGCAGCTCGGAGATCTATCTTGAGCGATACCTGCAGAACCCCAGGCACGTAGAGATCCAGATCATCGCCGATACCCACGGCAACGTGGTGCACCTTGGCGAGCGCGACTGCTCGCTGCAGCGGCGCCACCAGAAGCTGGTGGAGGAGTCGCCGTCGCCGGCGGTGGGACCGCAGCTGCGCAAGCAAATGGGTGAAGCCGCAGTACGTCTGGCCAAGCAGGTCGGCTATGAGTCGGCGGGAACGGTGGAGTTCCTGCTCGAGCAAAGCGAAGCCGGACCCGAGTTCTGGTTCCTGGAGATTAACACTCGACTACAGGTGGAGCACCCGGTCACCGAGCTGGTCACCGGAATGGATCTGGCGCAGCTGATGATCACGGTCGCCCAAGGGGACCCACTCGGCTTTGAACAATCGGATGTGACCTTCCGCGGCCACGCCATCGAATGCCGGATCAATGCCGAGAACCCGGCGCAGGACTTCCTGCCCAACCCCGGCAAGATCGAAGGCTACCAAGAGCCCTCGGGGCCCGGGGTAAGGGTGGATGCGGGAGTGCGCTCCGGCGGCATGATCTCGGCGCACTACGATTCGCTGATCTCCAAGCTCATCTGCTACGGAGCCACCCGGGAGCAGGCGATCCAAGCCACGCTGCGGGCGCTGGACGAATACCGAATCGAAGGTTTGGTCACGACCATCCCGTTCCACCAGCTGGCCCTGTCGAGTCCGTGGTTCGCGGACGGCGACTTTTCCACCAAGACCGTAGAGAGCGCGATGGACCTGACCACACTGGATGTGGGCCCGATGGGCAGACCGGTGGCGCCGCCGGGGCACCGCAGGTACTCGGTAGAGGTAAACGGCAAGCGCTACGGCGTTAAGGTCCTCGAGAAATCCGAGACCCTACGGCAAAAGCCCAAGCCGCCGGATCTGAGCGGCTCCGGCGCACCGGCCGGCTCCGGCGACCAACTGGCCGCTCAGATGCAGGGCACCGTCGTCAAGGTGCTGCGCGAAGTGGGCGACCGGGTCAAAGCCGGCGACCCGATCGTGGTTCTGGAGGCGATGAAGATGGAGAACCAAGTGACCTGTCACGTCGACGGCGTGGTCAGCGAGATCAGGTTTCAGCCGGGACAGACGGCCAGCATCGGCGCCGTCCTGGCCGTCGTTGTTCCCGACTGATCCTTCGGACCCGAGAGCTACTCGGGCAGACCGGCGATCCGCAGCCCGGCGCCGGGGTCCAGCTTGTAACGGATGTTGATTCCGATCAGCAGCGCCGTCAGTGACTCGAGGATGCGCGCGTTCTCCAGCGGGCCGCAGTCGACGAAGCGGGCGCCTGCAATCTTTCCTACCAGCCCTTTGGCCACCTTGCGGGCCGCCATGTCACCTGCAACCAGCACATCGCCGCCCAGCTCGTGGTCGGTATCGACCAGCTTGGCACCCATTACGGTGTGGAAACCTGAAGCCACGGGGAAGTCCTTGCCCAGGATGCCCTTAGCCTGCTGAGCGACGGAGCCTTCCCAGATACCCAAGACCCGGGTCGGCTTGCCGCCGACCTCGCTGGCCAGCGGGACGTTGCAGTCCAGGATCGTGGCGCCTTCTTTGAGGGAAGGCTTGATTGAGTTGTACGTGTTGGCAAGCCCCGGGTAGGGCACGGTCACGACCACCAGATCGGCGCCCTTGACGGCTTCCTCGTTCGCGTCACCGCTCACGGCCACGTTACCGCCCAGCGCCTCGGTGGCTTCGGCCGCGATCCTCTGGGACTTTTCGGCCGCCCGGCCCCCGATCACGACCTCGTCGCCTGCTTTTGCACATCGAAGCGCAATTCCGTAACCGATTCCGGCGGTGCCGCCAACTACCGCTACCTTCATGAGACTCCCTTTGGTCAAGTTTCTGCGCCAAGTTCCTTGGCCGGACAAAGCTAACTTCGCAATATCTTAAGGGTCGGGCCGCGAGGACCGCTCAAGTGGCCTGGCCCGTCGGCAGGCTGGGTTTTGCCGGGGCTGGTAACGGCGGCAGGCACCTTGGCGGTCCGAAGAGAGCGGGCGGCCCGCTTAAACGGATCCTCACACCAGATAGGCGCTGCCGGCAAAAGGTGCTCTAGACTGATCGGCGTATGGAGTCCACCGTGCGCACGTCCGGCTACAAGCGCTCCTGGTACAAGGGCGGGACCGGCATGTGGTCCTGGATCCTGCACCGCGGGAGCGGTTTGGCGGTGTTGGGATTTTTGTTCCTGCACGTCGTGGACACATCGCTGATCATGTTCGGCCCCGACGTCTACAACGCCATGGCCCACCTCTACGAGAGCGCTCTGTTTCGCCCCCTGGAGGTTGTTCTGATGTTTCTGGTCACCTTCCACGCCTTCAACGGGCTGCGGGTGATCGTGGTGGACTTTTGGCCCAAGGCGGCGCGCATCCAGGTGCAGCTGAGCCGTGCCGTGTGGGTGATTACCCTGGCGATTTTTATCCCGTCCGCCTACGTCATGCTGGAGCCGATTTTCCGATGAGCGTCCTGGGCGCCTACGAGCAGAAATTCCGGCCGGACACCACCCCGTCGGGCTTCGAGGTGTGGTCGTGGTTTTTCATGCGCATCTCGGGCCTGGCTCTGGTGTTCCTGGTGATGGGCCACATGATCATCATGCATTTGATCGACGGCGGGGTGGACCGCATCGACTTCAACTTTGTGGCGGACCGCTGGAACGGGTTTTTGTGGCGCGCCTACGACTTTGCGCTGCTGGTGCTGGCCATGCTGCACGGGGCCATCGGCGCCCGTCTTACTATTCATGACCACATCCGCAAACCCAAGGTGCGGGCGTTGGCCAAAGTGGCGCTTTACTCGGTGGTGGTAATTCTGCTCGGCGTAGGGACTCTGGTGATCGCCACCTTCGACCCGTCCCGGATCCCCGGGGGAACGTAGCACTAATGGCACCAGGCGGCGTTTCCTATCACCGCTTCGACTGCCTGATTATCGGAGGCGGCGGAGCCGGGCTGCGCGCGGCGCTGGAGGCGTCGGGGCAAGCCTCCACGGCGGTCATAAGCAAGCTCTACCCGACCCGATCTCACACCGGCGCCGCCCAGGGCGGCATGTGCGCCGCGCTGGGCAACGTGGAGGAAGACAACTGGGAGTGGCACACCTACGACACGATCAAAGGCGGCGACTATCTTGTGGACCAGGACGCCGCGGAGATCATGTGCCGGGAAGCCATTGACGCAGTGGTGGGCCTGGAGCACATGGGCTTGCCGTTCGACCGCACCGATGAGGGCAAGATCGATCAGCGGCGCTTCGGGGGGCATACCCGCGACCACGGCAAGAGCCCGGTCAGGCGCGCCTGTTACTCGGCCGACCGGACCGGGCACATGATCCTGCAGACGCTGTTCCAGCAGTGCGTGAAGAACCGCGTGGAGTTCTTCAACGAGTGGCACGTGCTCGACCTGATCCTCTCGCAGGACTCCAAAGGCCGACAGGTGTGCAGCGGCGTGGTGGCATACGACCTCAAGCAAGGCGGACTGCACGTCTTTCACGCCAAGAGCGTGCTGTTTGCCACCGGCGGATTCGGCCGGCTGTTCAAGATCACTTCCAACGCCCACACGCTGACCGGCGACGGTCCCGCCGCCTGCCTGCGCCGGGGCATCCCGATGCAGGACATGGAGTTCTTCCAGTTCCACCCCACCGGCATCCGCGGCATAGGAATCCTGTTGTCGGAGGCTGCCAGGGGCGAAGGGGCGATCCTCATCAACGGACAAGGTCACCGCTTCATGGAGGACTACGCCCCCACCATCAAGGATCTGGCGCCGCGGGACATCGTCTCCCGCTCGATCCACGAGGAGATCCGCCAGGGCCGCGGCATCGACGGTGAGGACTACGTGTACATGGACCTCACCCATCTAGGTGCGGAGGTCATCGAGCGCAAGCTCCCCGACATCTCCGGGTTCGCCCGCATGTACCTGGGGGTGGATCCGGTTAACGAACCGGTGCCCATCCAGCCCACCGCCCACTACGCCATGGGAGGCATCCCCACCACCGTCGACGGCCAGGTCACCGTCGACGAAGACGCTACACCGCTGCCGGGCCTGTTCGCCGCCGGGGAGTGCGCATGCGTGTCGGTGCACGGAGCCAACCGGCTGGGCACCAACTCGCTGCTGGACATCATCGTGTTTGGGCGCAGGGCCGGCATCAAGATGGCCTCCTACGCACGATCGATCGATTTCCCTGACCTACCGGAGAGTCCGGCCGAGCGGACTCAGCAGATGCTGCAGGAAATCCTCACCGCCGGCAAGGGGACCCGTCCGGCGGACATACGGGACGAGATGCAAAAAGAAATGATGGACAACTGCTCGGTGGTGCGCAGCGAAGCGTCGCTGGTGCGCGCCGGGGAGGTAATAGCCGATCTGAAGGATAGGTACCAGTCGGTGTCGATTGACGACCGGGGCAGCTCCTACAACCAGGACCTCATGGAGGCCGTGGAGCTGGGCTTCATGCTGGACCTGGCCGAGGTGACGGTGGCGGCAGCCCGTGCCCGGCTCGAGAGCCGGGGGTGTCACTACCGCAGCGACCATCCCGATCGCGACGACGGCAACTGGCTGAAGCACTCGCTGAGCCGGCTGCGCTCCGGCGGAGGGGTGGAGATGGCCTTCAAGCCGGTCAGCATCACCCGCTACACTCCTACTGAGCGCAAGTACTGAAGATGAGCGGTGTCACGGGCACCAGGCGAAGTGATAGCTTTGCTGAAGAAGTAATGGGCGGACGAAATACGGGAGGCAAGACGTGGGAGTAAACGCCATCATCAAGGAACGGCACCTTCTCACCCACCCTTTTTACGTGAGGTGGAGTCAAGGCAAGGTCTCTATGGAGGCGCTACAGGAGTACTCTCGCCAGTACTACCACTACGAAGCGGCTCTGCCGAGCTTCCTGAGCGCTGCACTTGAACACGTAAACGAGGAGCCTGCCCGTAGCGCGGTTGCCGAGGTGCTCGAGGACGAATCGTCCAACCCCAAGCCGCACGCTGAGATGTGGCTCGACTTCGCAGCAGGCCTGGGCGTCTCCGGAAGCGATGTCAAAAACTCCGAGCCCTCGGCCCAAACGATCAACCTGGTCGAGACCTACCGGTCGCTGTGCGCTAGGGGCCAGGAGGAAGCGATCGGAGCCCTTTACGCCTACGAATCGCAGCAGCCGGAAGTTGCCGAGGCCAAGGCCGACGGCCTGGTCAAGTTCTACGACGTCACCGACACCTCCGCCCTGTCGTTCTTCAAGCTCCACTCGGTACTAGACATCGCCCACGCCAAGGCTTTGAAGTCGGCGCTGACGGAGTCGGAGCTGGCTCGGGAATCCGCCCACCTCGCTCTGGACGCCTGGTGGAGCATGCTGGACCAGTTCCAGCACTAGCCACTGGCCGCTAGCAGCTTGCTGCCGGTAAAGCTCAAGATACAAAGGCACGGCCCCGAGGCCGCAGACAAGCCGGTCTGGGCGGAGTACGACACCGAGGTAGAGGACAACGGCCGCGTCCTCGACGCACTGCATTACGTTAAGTGGCACGTCGATGGTTCCCTGGGGTTCAGACGGTCCTGCGCACATGGCGTCTGCGGATCCGACGCCATGGTGATCAACGGCGTCAACCGGCTGGCGTGCGCGGTGCTTTGCCGGGACCTGGAGCAACCCATCACGGTCGAGCCGCTGCGGGGCCTGTCGGTGGAGAAAGATCTGATAGTCGACATGGAGCCTTTCTTCGAGGGCTATAAGTCGGTCCTGCCCTGGCTCATCAACGACGACCCGCCTCCGGCCGGCCGCGAGAGGCTGCAAAGCCCCGAACAACGCAAAAGGTACGACGACACCACCAAGTGCATCCTGTGCGCGGCGTGCACCACCTCATGCCCGATCTTTTGGTCCGATGACTCCTACGTGGGCCCGGCGGCGATCGTCAACGCCCACCGCTTCATTTACGACTCGCGCGACGACGGCGCCGGCCAGAGGCTCGAAGCACTAAGCTCTTCGGACGGCGCCTACCGGTGCCGGACCACCTTCAACTGCACCTCGGCCTGTCCGCGCGGCATCAAGGTCACCGAGGCAATCCAGGAAGTCAAACGCAGCATCTTCTTCAAAAAGATCTAAAGGCGCGCGCTCAGCCAACCTCCGGGGCGTTCGACTCGTCGTGAGGCCTACATCGCGCCCAGGTGGAGATTGAAGCCCGCCAGCACCAACGGCCAGGCAACGACCGCAGCCACGGCCGAGGCGATGTTGCCCCAGTCGTAAAAACTCATATAGGCGTGGTTGTAGGCCACAAAGGCGCCGACCATCAGATAGACCGCGGCTAGCAGCGCTTTCATCGACAGCTCCCTTCTGCCGGGCGTCGCCCCATGCACCGTGCGTACGGCGCGCCCAAAATATGATCTGCCCAAGTAAACGTCAAAACCGGCAAAAAGGGTAACGCCGGCCCGCGTATTTGCGTCAATTACTTGAGGCGTGGGAATCAGCAAGCACAGGTGCTGCGTCCCACTTGACTAATAACCTACTATCCCGTAAGTTACGGGTACGTAGGTGTATTTTCTTATCACGACTCGTTTCGCACGACCCCCGCTTTGAAAAGAAAGGAATCACACGATGCCGGATACGGTTGCCGCTCCCCGAGATCGCATCGCCAAGCCATCCAAGCAGCCGATCACGATTCGGCCCTCAGAGAGGACGCTGAAGCTGGAACGCAGGTTGGCGCTGGTCGTTACGGTGCTGCCGTTCCTGGGCGCCGCAGTCGGAATACCGCTGCTGTGGGGCCAAGGAGTGCAGGCGCTGGACCTCACCCTTTTCTTCATCTTCTACGTCTTCACCGGCATGGGGGTGACGGTCGGCTTTCACCGCATGCTCACCCACCGCAGCTTTGACACCGTCAAGCCGGTCCGGGCGATTCTGGCGATCGCTGGATCGATGGCGCTGCAGGGACCGGTCATCCGGTGGGTAGCCGACCACCGGCGGCATCACGCCTTCGCCGACCAAGAGGGCGATCCACACTCGCCGCACCTCGCGGAGGCGGAAGGCGTCAAGGGCGTCCTGCAGGGCCTGTGGCATGCTCACACCGGTTGGTTCTTCGACCACGACAAGACCAACATCAAAAAGTTCGCGCCGGACCTGGTGGCCGATCCGCTACTGCGCAAGATCGACCGCAGCTTCCCGATACTAGCCCTGACCTCGGTCCTGCTGCCGGGCATCTTGGGTCTGGTCATCACCCGCTCCTGGATGGGCGGCCTCACCGCACTGATTTGGGGAGGCCTCGCCCGGATCTTCTTCCTGCACCACGTGACTTGGAGTATCAACTCCATATGCCACTTCTACGGAAACCGGCCGTACCAGAGCAAAGATCTGAGCACCAACAACTGGATGATGGCTCTGCTGTCGTTCGGCGAGGGCTGGCACAACTCGCACCACGCCTTCCCGACTTCCTACAGGCACGGTTTGGAGAAGTGGCAGTTCGACCCGAGCGCCTGGTTCATCTCCGGCCTGCGCATCATGAGGCTGGCCCGCAACGTGAAGGCTCCGACCCCGGAGCAAATGGCCGCCAAGCGCGCGGTTTAGGCTGCATATCTACTACATCCGCACCCCAAGCCGGGCATCCGGACTGTGGAAAGCGTACAGAGAACCCACCGCAGGATCGACTAAGCTGGGGTGATGAGCGGTACCGGATCACCTCGGGCCCGCATGACCGGGCAGGAGCGACGCGAACAGCTTCTGCTGATCGGGCGGGCGCTGTTTGCAGAACGCGGGTTCGAAGCCACCTCGATAGAGGAGATCGCGCAGCGGGCCAAAGTGTCCAAGCCCGTCATCTACGAGCACTTCGGCGGCAAAGAGGGTCTTTACGCCGTCGTTGTCGACCGGGAGATGCAGCGGCTGATGGACAGGGTGACCGAGGCGCTGGTCGCCTCCCACCCGCGGGCGATGCTGGAGCAGGCCGCAGTGGCCCTGCTCGCCTACATCGAGGATGAGCAAGAGGGCTTTCGGATCCTGGTGCGCGACTCTCCGGTGGCCAGCACCTCGGGAAACTTCGCCAGCCTGCTCAGCGATATTGCCTCCAAAGTCGAGTACATCGTTGCCGAAGAGTTCGCCAGACTGGGGTTCGACCCCAAGATGGCGCCGCTTTACTCGCACGCGCTGGTGGGGATGGTGGCGCTGGTCGGTCAGTGGTGGCTGGATACCGAGCACCCCAGCAAGGACAAGGTGGCCGCTCACCTGGTAAACCTGGCGTGGAACGGCCTGCGGGCCTTGGAACCCAAGCCGCAGCTGGGGCCACCCGAGATCAGCGAAGCGCGACTTTAACCGCCTGCGACGGCACGATAGGGCAAACCGCGCGAACATAAACGTCATGCAAACTACTTGGTCACCCTCATCCTGGCGCCGGCACGAAGCTGCTCAGCAGCCCGACTGGCAAGATCCGACGGAGCTCGAAGCTGCGCTGGCCGAGTTGCGCCGGATGCTGCCGCTGGTTTTCGCAGGCGAGGCACGGGCCCTCAAGGACTCACTGGCACAGGCCGCCGACGGCAAGGCGTTTTTGCTGCAAGCCGGAGACTGCGCCGAGTCGTTCGACACCTTCTCCCCCGACCACATCCGTGACCAGTTGAAGGTGATATTGCAAATGGCGGTGGTGCTTACCTACGCCGGCGGCTTGCCGGTGATCAAGGTGGGCCGGATCGCCGGCCAGTTTGCCAAGCCTCGCTCCTCGCCCTTCGAATCGATCGAAGGCAAGAGTCTGCCCTCTTTCAGGGGCCACTCGGTCAACGCGCCCGGGTTCGACGAGGACTCCAGGCGGGCCGACCCCCGCCGCCTGGTGCGCGCCTACCACCAGGCAGCGGCCACGCTGAATCTCATCCGGGCCTTCACCAAGGGCGGTTTCGCCGACATCAACCAGATGCACATGTGGAACCAGGAGTTTGTCGCCAGCAGCCGGCAGGGCCAGCAGTACGAATCAATCGTGCGCCAGATCAGCATGGCGCTGCGCTTCATGGAGGCCTGTGGCATCGATCTGCGCAGCGACTCGCACCTGCACCAGGTGGACTTCTACACGTCCCATGAAGCGTTGATCCTGGGCTTTGAGGAGGCGCTCACGCGCCAGGACAGCCTGACCGGCGACTGGTACGACTGCTCCGCCCACATGCTGTGGGCCGGCGAGCGAACCCGCGACCCCGATGGAGCCCACATCGAGTTCCTGTCGGGCGTCCGCAACCCGGTCGCGGTCAAGGTGGGCCCCAAGACCACCACCGATGAGCTCTTGGAGTTGTGCGAACGCCTGAATCCGGAGCGAGAGCCGGGCCGGTTGACGATCATTCCCCGTATGGGCGCCGGCAAGGTGGAGCAGGCCCTGCCTCCGATGCTGCGCGCGGTCACCGATGCGGGTCACCGGGTGCTGTGGGTCTGCGACCCGATGCACGGCAACACCTTCGCCACGGCCTCAGGGGTAAAAACCCGCAAGTTCAACCACATCCTCAGCGAGATCAAGGGATTCTTTGCAGTGCATCAGCAAGAGGCAACCGTACCCGGCGGGGTCCATTTGGAGCTGACTCCCGATGCGGTGACCGAATGCCTGGGCGGCGTGGAGGAGGTCCTGGAGAACCACCTGGAGGACCGCAACAGCTACCAGACGCTGTGCGACCCGCGTCTCAACGCCCGCCAGTCGCTGGACCTGGTCTTTGAGATCGCGTCTTTGCTGTAGCGTTGCGCAGGATCATCCACCCCTAGGGCTACAGCAGCTCCTTCACTAACACGGCGATCGATGAGACCCCCGACACGGACAGGATCGCTATGCGCATCAGGCCCGCGTCCAGAAACGGCAGCAGGTGCTTGGACAGCCAAAAACCCAACAGGATTCCCGGGTACAGCGCCACCCCCGAGACCGCCTCCGGTATACCGAGCCGGCCGGCGGCGATCAAGGCAACGATCGCCATCGCCGAGGCCACGATGAAGAACCTGGCCAGGGTGGATCGGATGAACGGGCCCGATTCGCGCTGAAACACCAAGGCTATGGGCGGTCCGCCGATGGTGGCGGTGGTACCCATGAAGCCCGACACTGCCCCCGCGGTCATCAGCACCCGGGGCGAGCGGCCCACGTGCACGCCGGCCAGCGAAGCCAGTACCGCGGTCAAGACCAGGCCGCCGACCAGTACCGCCAGGGATTGAGCCGAAACCCGAGCCAGGACAAATCCGGCCAGCACGGTCCCGGGAACCAGACCGATCGACGCCCAACGGATGCCGCCCCAATCGGTTGGACCCCGGTTGCGGTAGACGTTGAGCGCGCCCACGGCCGCCGAGGCGACGGTGGCCGGTCCGGGCACCAAGCTGGGATCTATCAACACCAGCAGCGGCGCCGACACCAGCGCAAAACCGAACCCAACCGAACCCTGGACCAGTGAGCCGGCCGTTACGACCAACAACTGCAGCAGGTAGTCGGGCACGGATCACCGGAGCCGATCGGGCGAGCTCAACTACAAAGCGGGCCAGGGAGTACCCTGGTACTAGCCGAGCTTGGCGAGATCGTCGCAGCGGCCTCTTATGGACTCGGCCGCGGCCCGCAGCTGCCCCAGCTCGTCTTCGTTGAGATCGAGCTCCACGATCTCCCGTACGCCCGCCTTGCCCAAGCGAACCGGCACGCCCAGATACACGTCCGAGATCCCGTACTGACCGGTGGTCCACGCACTTACGGGCAGGATCTCTTCGTCGGTCCCGGTCAGCACGGCTTCGCACATCCGGCGCACGGCGGAGGAGGGTGCGTAGAAGGCGCTGCCCTTTTTGAGCAGCCCCACGACCTCGGCGCCGGCCGCCTTCGTGCGCTCAAACAACCGCTGCAGTACGGCCGCATCCACCAAATCGGTCAGCGGCTTACCGTCGACGGTGGCCTGGCGCGGCAAAGGAACCATCTGCTCTCCGTGCGAGCCGAGCGTCATAGCCTGAACGCCCAACGGAGAAACCTCGAGCTCTTCGGCGATGTGCGCAGCCAGCCGCGCCGAGTCCAAGATGCCGGCCATGCCCATGACCCGGCTGCGCTCGAATCCGGTGCGCTGCGCCGCCAGGAAGGTCATCTCATCCAGCGGGTTGGTCACCACGATGACCACCGCCTGGGGCGAGCTCTTGCGAATTTCATCGCAGACGCTGCCCACGATCTCGGAGTTGCGTTGCAACAGGTCCATCCGGCTCATCCCCGGCTTCCGGGGCAGCCCGGCGGTGATCACCACCACGTCGCTGCCGGCGGTGTCCGCATAGTCGTTGGTTCCGGTGATATCGACGTCGAAGCGCTCGATCGAGGCCGTGTGCCGAAGATCCAGCGCTATCCCCTGGGGCCAGCCCTCGATCACATCCACAACGCACACGTCCGCCAAGTTGCTCTCCGCGATGCGCATGGCGGCCGTCCGGCCGACAAATCCAGCTCCTACAACAGTTACCTTCGCCATCGATTCCCCTTGCTAGTCGTTCCTGCTCTCTCCCCGGCCCTACTCTATTGGTAGCGCGCCCAGGCTCGCTCCTACAGGTACGCGATCAACGCCTCGCCTACCTCCGAGGTCTTAGCGGGGGTCCGTTCGTCGTTGGACTCCAACATGTCGTAGGTAAGGGTCTTGCCCTCCGCCACGACCTTTGAAATCGCCCCCTCCAACCTTGCAGCAGCCTCGGATTCGCCCAGGTGCCTGAGCATCAGCACCCCCGAGAGGATCATGGCCAGCGGATTCATCCGCTCCTGGCCCGCGTACTTGGGAGCGGACCCGTGGGTCGGCTCGAACAAGGCCACGTCGTCGGAAAAGTTTGCACCGGGCGCCATACCCAGGCCGCCGACCAGGCCCGCACCCAGATCGCTGATGATATCGCCGTAGAGGTTGGGCAGCACCAGCACGTCGAACCGTTCGGGCCTGGTCACCAGCTGCATGCTGCAGTTGTCGACGATCAGATCCTGAAACTCGATGTCCGGATACTCGGCCGCCACTTCTCGGGCCGTGGCGAGGAAAAGTCCGTCCGTGTGCTTCATGATATTCGCCTTGTGCACGGCGGTGACCTTTTTCCGCCCGTATTTCACTGCGTACTCGAAGGCGAACTTGACGATTCTTTTGGTTCCGGTGACCGAGATCGGTTTGATCGAAATGCCCGAGTCCTCCCGGATCTCGCGTCCTGTGGCGTCCCTGACGTAGCGGATGAGCCCCGCCGCGCCGGCCGAGCCCTGCTCGAACTCGATCCCGGCGTAAAGGTCCTCGTGGTTCTCGCGAACCACGACCAGGTCCACGTTGGCGTACGGGGAGCGCACCCCGGGATACGTCCGGCACGGCCGCAGGCACGCGTACATGTCGAGCTGCTTGCGCAGCGAAACATTGACGCTTCGAAACCCGGTGCCCACCGGCGTGGTGATCGGTCCTTTGATCGCGACCTGGTTGGTGCGGATTGACTCCAGAACGTGGTCCGGTAGCAGCTCACCCGTCGCCTCGAGGACATCGGCACCCGCGTGCCGTTCATCCCAGTCAAAATCAACGCCGGTAGCTTCTAGTACTCTTACCGTTGTCGAGGTCAGCTCTGGGCCAACCCCGTCTCCGGGGATGAGGGTAACGCGGTGCGCCAAAATGGAGCCTCCTTGCCTGTGACTTGTTCCGGGGGGCGGCCTACCCATATTGTCATCACTACAGCCTGCTGCCGACCCGTCTTGCTCGGGCACTTCTTGCCTGCGAGCATTATGCATAGGATAGGGCCCAAGCGGTCACAGGGCGAAGGCCGTCCGGCTACGGCGTGGTCGACATTTTCGGGGAGGGTAGTTTGAGCAAAGGACTTGAAGGGGTAGTTGCCGCACAAACGGCGATATCTCACATCGATACTGAGACCAGCCGTCTGATCTACGCGGGCTACAACATCACGGACCTGGTGCACAATTGCTGCTTCGAAGAAACCGTCCATCTGCTTCACCACCTGGAGCTGCCCGACGAGGCCGAGCTGAACCTGCTGAAGGCTCAATTAACCGACGAGCGCGAGCTGCACGCCTTCACCAGACAGCTGCTGGTAACGCTGGCCAAGACCGCGTCGCCGATGTCGATGCTACGTACTCTCGTCTCAGCGATGTCCGCCTACGACCCCGACGGCTGGGTGCTTTCAACCGAACCGGACGCCAACCAGCGCAAGGCGATTAGGCTCATCGCCAGGCTCCCGCAGCTGATCGGCAGCTACGAGCGGCTACGCAACGGCAAGTGGCCGGTGGAGCCTCACCCGGACCTCGGCCACGCCGCCAACCTGCTCTATGTAATGCGCGGCGAGGTGCCCGACGAGCAGGATGCGCGCATCATGGACCAGTGCCTGACCATGCACGCCGATCACACAATGAACGCCTCCACCTTCGCCGCCCGCATAACTGCGGGTACCTTGAGCGACATACACTCGGCAATGACCTCGGCGATCGCCACCCTCAAAGGTCCGCTGCACGGCGGCGCCAACGAGCAGGTCTTCGAGATGATCTTGGAGATAGGCGACGTCGATGCCGTGGAGAGCAACGTCAAGCGGCGTCTGCAGCGCAAGGAAAAAATCATGGGCTTCGGCCACCGCGTGTACAAAAAGGAGGACCCTCGGGCCACCATCCTGCGCGAGCTGGCCAAAGATCTCGGGGAGTCCAAAGGCGACACCAAGTGGTTCGACATCTCGGAGAGGATCTTCGAGGTGGTCAACACGGAGAAGGGCCTGTACCCCAACGTCGACTTCTACGCGGCCGCCGTCTACCACTACCTGGGCATCCCCAAGCACCTGTTTACCCCGATCTTTGCGGCCTCGAGAATCGCGGGCTGGACCGCACACGTCAACGAGCAGCTGGCCGACAACCGGC
>JBBDRQ010000065.1:0-20741 GCA_040905365.1 Actinomycetota bacterium | reverse complement strand
CCCCCCCCCCCCCGCCTCCACAGCCCTTACTAGCAGGAGGTTTGGTTGGATGAAGATGATTACCTCGGTCGTCAAGCCGTTCAAGTTAGAGGAAGTCAAAGAAGCCCTGCGTCTGGCCGGCGTGCAGGGTATGACCGTCACCGAAGCGCGGGGTTTCGGCCGTCAGCGGGGCCACACGGAGGTCTACAGGGGGTCCGAGTACCAGGTGGACTTCGTCCCTAAGGTCAAGATCGACGTACTGTGCGACGACGACGAGGTGGAATCGGTTGTTGAGGCGATCATGGCCTCGGCCCGCACCGGCAAAATCGGCGATGGAAAGATCTTCGTGTTTCCCGTGGACCAGGCGTACCGTATTCGCACCGGGGAGATGGGATCCGAGGCTCTTTAGCCCCGGCTTCTACCGGGAGGCCGCGAAAGCCGCCGCTGCGGCAGCCAGGCCCGCCGAGATCAGCGGACGCGGGGTCAGCAGCGCCAGGAACGGAACCCCGACCAGCAGCCGGCCCAGCGCCAGGCCGCAGGCCGCGGCCACCGCCGCGGGTGCGGCCAACCCGGCGCCGGCGGTCTTCCTGACAACGGTACCCACGACGAAGCCCATCATAGGAGAGACGAGAAAGCCGAAACCCCCGCTGGGAATAAAAATGACGGCCGCCACCGCCATGAGCGCGGCGGCCAGCAGGCCGACCACGGCCCCCTTGTAGCGACGCTTGCGGGTCACAGGATTGATCTTCACCCGCGCGCAATCCGGGCACTTGATACCGACCGCCGCTTCGTTCATACAGCGCACGCAGATTGGTGAATCGCACGAACTGCACCGAATTCTAGTGGTCTCTCTCGGATGATTCACGCAGTAGAGATCGTTCTCCCGGCTGCTTTGCTCCACAAATAAAGATTACCCGAGCCCCCGGTTAAGGCGCCGGTGCTTCCCCGGCGGGACGGGTACGGAATAAACAACTTTAGGAGAGGGTTTATGCTGCGTGATATGAAAAATCATCATTCCGTAATCATCATTGGCTCAGGCCCGTCCGGCCTGACCGCTGCGCTTTACGCCTCCCGCGCCAACCTGGCTCCGCTGATCATCGAAGGCTTTGAGGCGGGTGGACAGCTCATGCTCACCACCGACGTAGAGAATTACCCCGGCTTCGTGGACGGAATCCTGGGCCCCGAGCTAATGGACACCTTCCGTAAACAGGCTCAGCGCTTTGGAAGCGATTTCGTTACCGAGGATGTATCCGACGTCGACTTCACCTCCCACCCCTTCAAGGTCTTCGTCGGCGAAGACCTCTACACGGCCGACACGGTGATCGTCTCGACCGGCGCTACCGCCAAGACGATGGGGCTGGACAGCGAGAAGCGCCTGATGGGTCGGGGCGTATCCACCTGTGCCACCTGCGACGGGGCGTTCTTCCGCGATCAGCCGCTCGCGGTCGTCGGTGGTGGGGATTCAGCGATAGAGGAGGCTACCTTCCTCACCCGGTTTGCCTCCCGGGTGACAGTCGTACACCGCAGAGACCAGCTGCGGGCATCCAAGATCATGCAGGACCGAGCCATGTCCAACCCCAAGATCGACTTTGCGTGGAACAAAGTCGTCACCGAGGTCAAGGGCGACCAGAAAGTGTCCGCCCTGGAACTGGAGGACGTGGCCAGCGGCGACAAGGAGGACCTGGAGGTGGCGGGGTTGTTCGTGGCCATCGGGCACACTCCCAACACAGCCTTGTTCAAGGGCAAGTTGGAGCTGGACCCAACCGGCTATCTGCGGGTGGGCCACGACCTGACCGACGACTGGAGCCCGGGCTCCCAGCTTGCTACCCGCACCAACGTCGAGGGTGTCTTCGGAGCCGGCGACGTCGTTGATCACGTTTACCGTCAGGCGGTAACCGCGGCGGGGATGGGTTGCATGGCCGCTATCGACGCCGAGCGCTGGCTGGAGAGCCAGGGCCACTAGTCGGTCGGCGGCAACTTCGGCGCGCAGGCGCCCGGCCAACGGATTAGTCTAAGACCGTGGATTTGATCAAGCGCGGTCACCGCCATCGCGCCGTGGCCGACATGCAGGCGCGTCTAGAGGGGCTCGGTTTCATTATCGAGCCTTCGGAGTTGGGCGGCACGTTCGGCCCGTCTACCGAGACGACCGTCAAGGAGTTCCAGCAACGCTGGGGTCTGGACGTGGACGGGATCGTTGGGGACGCTACTTGGCGAGCGCTGGTGGAAAGCTCCTGGACTCTAGGCGACCGGCCGCTGCGCCTCAGCGACCCATTTTTACGCGGTGACGACGTTCGGGAGCTGCAGGCCAGCCTCAACGCCTTGGGGTTCACCGCCGGCAAACACGATGGGATATTCGGGCTCGGAACGGCTTCCGCGCTGCGCGACTTCCAACGCAACCTCGCCATCGACGAAGACGGGATTGCCGGTCTGGAAACGATACGGGCACTCGGAAGACTGCGCATGGTGATCAAGCAGGGCCTCGGCCCCCGCATCACCGAGCGGGAGGCCCGGCGCGCTCACCCGCCGGGCATCGAAGGCAAACGGATCGTCGTCGATCCCGGCCACGGGGGGCAGGAGACCGGAGGCACCGGACCGGCCGGTGAGACCGAGTCCGAATACGTTTTCAGGCTCGCGGCCAACACAGCCAAGCTCCTCGACGCGCTCGGCGCACAAACCATCCTAACTCGCGGACCCAACGACGGGCCCACCGAGTCCGCCCGAGCACAGATGGCCAATCGAGGGGCTGCCGACGTTGTCGTGTCACTGCACCTCAACTGGCACCACACGCCGATTGCTGCGGGCTCGGCCACCTATTACTTCGAGCACGGCCGCGTCGCTTCCGAGCCCGGCGAGCACCTTGCAGACCTCATTCAGCAGGCGCTGATCGAGGCCGGCCGGCCCGACTGCAGCACCCACGGCAAGGCGTATCCGCTACTGAGGGAGACTCAGATGCCCGCGGTGATGGTCGAGCCCGGATTCATTAGCAACCCGGCCGAGATGGCCGAGCTTTCCGAGTCGATCGACACGCTGGCGAAAGCTATTGCCGGTGCTATCGAGCAGTACTTCGGGTAGCCTCCGGGCCGGAGCGGTCCCAGTCCTCCCGCCCGTCGCCCCCTGCCGCTATCCTGCGACAAATCCTGACCAGGTCCTCCCCCGACCCGAACTCGATCACTATCTTGCCGCGTCCGCGGCCCATGGCGACCTTGACTCGGGTCTGAAGCTGGTCGGATAAGGCGTCGGCAATCTCGCTGAGCCCCGCCGTGCTTGCGGCTGCGGGCGGCGAACCCGGCGACGGATCCACTGGGGCTGCAGACTCCCCGCGCTCGGACTCTCGTTCCCGCTTGACCAACTCCTCCGTCTCGCGAACCGACAGGCCGGCCGACACCACACGATTGGCCAACCGCTCCAGCAAAGGATGGCCGGCCAATCCAAGCAACGCCCTCGCATGACCGGCGCTGAGCTTGCGCTTCATCACCATTGCCTGCACCGTGTCCGGGAGCTCCAACAGCCGCAAAGCGTTGGAAATGGCAGGTCTTGACAGACCCAGACGCTCCGCCAACTGTTCGTGAGTCAACCCAGCTTCTTCCAGTAACTGCCGGTATGCGGCCGACTCTTCGATCGGGTTGAGATCCTGCCGGTGTACGTTCTCGACCAACGCCCGTTCCAGCGAGCCGCCGTCGTCCGTGTCGATCACTATCGCGGGAATCGTCGACAACCCCGCGCGCTGCGCGGCCCGCCAGCGGCGCTCCCCCATCACCAGTTCGTATGCCCCGGCGCCGGCCGTTCGTCGCACGACCACCGGCTGCAGCAAACCGAGCCGGCGGATCGACGCGCTCAGGCCGATCAGAGCATCCTCGTCAAAATGGCGGCGCGGCTGGCGCGGGTTGGGAGAGATGGAGGCCGGCGGCAGCTCCTCCAGACTGTTGGCTCCGGACGGGATCAGGGCGCCCAACCCTTTACCCAACCCGCCTTTCGCGGCCACAATCAGCCCCCTATCGGCCGCAGGCCGCCTTGCCGGGCCAAGCTGTTCGTTCCGCCCGGCTCAACCTCCCCTACTATCCCAGCAACCTCCCGGGCCAGCTCGTGATAGGCAATTGAACCCTTGGATTTGGGGTCGTAGAGAGCAACGGGCTGCCCGAACGAGGGCGCCTCCGAGAGCCGCACGCTCCTGGGGATAACGCTGTTGAACACCTTGCCCGGAAAGTGGCCTCTCACCTCGGAGGCCACTTGGTCGGAAAGCCGCGTGCGGGAGTCGTACATAGTCAACATGATCCCGGTCATCTCCAACTCCGGGTTCAGCGAGGCCTGCACAAGGTTTATGTTCTTGAGAAGCTGACCCAGGCCCTCGAGCGCGTAGTACTCACACTGGATCGGCACTATGACCTCGCCGGCTGCCGCCAGGGCGTTCACGGTCAGCAGCCCCAGCGAGGGCGGGCAGTCGATGAACACGTAGTCGAACTCGTTGATAAACGGCCCCAGCGCCTTCCGCAGCTTCAGCTCCCGGCTAAACGCGGTCACCAACTCGATCTCGGCGCCCGCTAGGTCGATAGACGAGGGTACGCAAAAGAGGTTCCTTACCGCCGTGGCCTCGATCGCGTCCTCCACGGCCACCTCCTCGACCAATACCTGGTACATGCTGTTGGAAACCCGCCTGGAGTCGATCCCAAGCCCGGTCGTAGCGTTGGCCTGCGGATCAAGATCCATGACCAACACGCGGTAGCCTTCCAGCGCGAGCCACGCTCCCAGGTTGATGACCGTGGTTGTCTTACCGACTCCGCCCTTGTGATTCACCACCGCCATTACCCTAGCCACGTGGCTCTCGTCCTCCACACCGACACCTGCCTAACGATCAATACCAATTCAGCATGAGCTTTAGCGATAGCGAAACAAATCTCAACCTCCGGTTGAAGGTGAGTACGGTACACCTCTGCACAGGCAACCTCTCTACCCCTGCTGCAATGAGAGTAAGGGCACCAGCGTGCGCGGTCAATCACTCCGGGGACTTTCGTCGCAAATCGTTTAGACAACCACCCCACGTTCCACGTGAAACGTCGGAGGTGGGGTGGTCAACAAACCCCCGTGGTTCCACGTGAAACGTTCCCGCTCCAGCCCAGACTGCCTGGCCGGGCCAAGCGCTGGCCCACTGGTCCCCCATCTGCGCTCCTGGGCCAGCCGGCCCGTTGTGCCCGAAGGCGGCGGGAGGTCCTTCGCATGCCTATGGACCCCCGGCCCGGGACCGACAGGGGCTCGTCTATGCGGGGCGGGGAGCCCGCACGGGGCCGGTGCCCCCCGCCCCGGCGTCCCGCTGCGCGGCTACCTGTAAGGGGAGTTGTTCTGCTTAACCCACCGGCAGCGTTTCGTACCCTGGCCACCCAACCTTTTCCGACGCTTGGGGCGCGTGAGGCGCTTGCTGGCAAGGCCGCAGCGAGCGCCCATAGCCCTAATAGCTCAACCCATTCCAAACCAGGGGAGCGGCTCTGCGTAACGCACCGAGTGCTCGATCGCCTGCAGGCACTGCCCTCAAAGTCCCGTTTCACGGGAAACGTCACGCACATCTCATATTCAAGCGATGGGTCCCTCCCCACCGCACCCTTCATGAATTCGCATCCCCGAATCGGTCGCGTCCCTAGCAACGCCATTGGCCGAGACAAAACGTGACTCAAAGACAACGTCTTTCGGCCCAATGGCGTTGCTAGGCAGCCCGGCAGGGCTGCTCATAGAACATGCGGGCCGCACGCGCTCCAATTCCCGGGGGGAATCCGGGAACGAAGCCCCTGGATTAGTACCTTTCGCTATTCGTCCAGCGGACGGACGACCACGCGCCGCCGCGGTTCCTGCCCTTCACTGAACGTTTCCAGCCCCTCAATCGGCGCGATCGTCTCGTGAACGACCTTGCGGTCGTACGCGCCCATAGCGTCCATCTCAACCTCGACTCCCTCCAGAGCCCGTTCCGCCGCCTCGCGCGCTTGCCGGGCAAGCGACTCCCGGCGCCTGTCCCTGTAACCCTCCACGTCCAGCGAAATGCGGACCTTGCTCTGCGCCTGACGCTGCACCGCGGTCCGCAACAGCTCTTGTATGCCGTCCAGAGTTTGCCCCCGGTTGCCGATCAACAAGCCCACGTCACCGCCTTCTATCGACGCCGCGATACTCCCGCCGGCCGCAATATCTGCGACCACGTCGCCGTCCGCCTCCATGGCGTCCAGCAAACCCTCCAAAAAATCGAGTGCGTCGTCACGCGCGTCCTCAAGAACTTGCTCGCGTGACGGGCCCTCTTCCTCGACATCGTTTCCGGTCTGTTCCTGCTCTTCGGTCATCCCCGCCCCTTGTTCGCCTTCCGCGCGGCAGACCCACCGCCCGTTGCTCCCTTGCCTTTCGCTCCGACCCTCGCCCCACTGGCCGCTCCCCGCCTGGGCCGGCCGGTCGGCGCGCCCCCCGCGCCCTTGGGCGGCCGCTTCGGGGTCGGTCGTCCCTTCGGCGCTGCCGCACGCTTATCCGGCCCGGTCTTCGCCGCCTGCCCCTTGTTCGCCCGATTGCTGGGCTGCTTCGCTGCGTTCTTGCTCTCGTCCCGGCCTCGGCCGGCCGCCCGGTTCGCCCCCAAGGCCTTCCCGTCGCTCCGGGCATCGTTTTTCTCCCCGGTCGACGTTCCGCTCCCAAACTTCTTCAGGAGTATGTACTGCTGCCCAATTGTCCATACGTTGCTCGCCGTCCAGTAGACGGTCAAGCCGGCCGGAAAGTTAACCGAAAACACCACGACCATTAGCGGCATGAACTGCATGAGCTTTTGTGTCTGAGCCATCTGCGGGTCCGCCGGGGCAGGCTGCATCCGCATCATTTGCTTAGTTTGAAGCCACATCGATACCCCCATCACCGTCACCAGCGCAGCGTAGGGGAGTACCCCGACAAACACTTGTTCGTTCCAAACTTGCACGGGCGTCGAATTCAAATTCATCGCCAAGAAGGTGTCTCTACCCCCGACGATCGCCGCGTGCAGACCGCTGCCCGTCGGAATGTTGTTACCGAGTTCGCACGTCCTGCTGCCGATAAGCTTGTCGCAACCCTGTAAGACTCCGTACATCGCCATGAAAATGGGTGCCTGCAAAAGCATCGGCACGCAGCCCGACAGCCCACCCAGCATGTTCACGCCGTGCTTGTCGTACAGCTTTTTCTGCTCTTCGTACTGCCTTGCCCGGTCGTTCTTGTACTTCTCCTTGATCTTTTTAACCTCGGGAGCCAGCTGCCGCATCTTTTCCTGGTTGCCGCGGTTCGCCTGCATACTGTGCGCCTGTTTGATCGCAAGCGGAATCATCAATACCCGCACCACCACGGTCAGCAAAATGATCGCGATGCCGTAGCTGGGAATAACTGAATAGAAGTAGGCGAGGACGCGGCCCATCCCCTGTATAATCGGTCCCAGCATCCCTAAACCTCGCGCCTGGGAGCCGGGTCAAGGCCCCCCGCGCAGAAGGGGTGGCACCTAAGCAACCGCTTTACGGCCAGCCAGCTCCCCCGGCCTAACCCAAATTCTTCCAGTACCAACATAGCGTACTCCGAGCATGAGGGTACGAACCTGCAGTGGGGGCCCGTCATGGGCGATATCCACCGCCGGTAAAATCTCACCGCGCCCTTGGCACTCGCCAACGGCACCGATCCCAACCTCACTCTCACGCCTCCTAGTGGCCCGCTCTGCCGGGCAACTCTTTTATGACGGCCACTATGTCGGCTGCCGTATCCTTAACGCGCACGGGCCCGTTTGGTTTCACCACCACCACTGCGTCCATGCCTCGCGGGATCCCGCCAGCCAGTTCGATGGCGGCCCGCAAGCGGCGGCGGGCTTGGTTTCTCTGTACCGCTCCGCCTACCTTCTTGGACACCACTAGACCGTACCGACCCACCTCGCAATCCTGTCGTTGTAACAGGTGGATCACTACGCGGTGTCTTCGTGCCACGCGACCCTCGCGAAAAACTTCTCTAAACTCGGCCCTGTTCGCCAGCGTCTTACGCCGCCGACCGGCTCGAGTCCCCACGGCTTAGTGTGTGAGCCGCTTGCGGCCCTTCCGTCTACGGCGGGCTATGATCGCTCGACCCCCGCGCGTCCGCATCCGTACTCGAAATCCGTGCGTCTTCTTTTGGTGGCGCTTGTTTGGCTGATAAGTGCGCTTCATATCTTCTCCCCGAAGCGCGGTTGGTAGTGCGCGGCTTCGTTACGACGTCGATTATACCTGTCTGTTGCGCGGCCCGTATCCGCCGCCGACTAGCTTCCTACCTCACTTTACGCTTCCTGGCAATCCGGCACACTGCCTATCGCCGCCGCTCTCCACGCGGCCTTCTCGCCCGACAATTTCCCGCCGTTGAGGCTGCGCCGTACGCTCGCTATACTCGCCTAGCCCTGGTGTGTTTTCACTTCTTCCCCGGACGGGGCCCGCTCAACTTCACAGTCGCCCGGAGGTGATCCGACTTGATTACACAAGCCTTTTCCACACCTGTGGATTGTCCTGTGGACAACATCCGCCCGCGCCTCGCCACCCACCTCCGCTTTTACCGCCCACCATTCTCTTCAGCACCCACGCCAACCGCCCGCCACTCGCGCGGGATCTCGTCGTAATCCCGGCCCCTTCCACCATGTCCGACCTCTGGGCCCACGCGTCTTCCCTAATCCGCGAACAGCTCGCTACTCCTATCTACCAATCATGGTTCGCGCCCATGCGCCCCGGTACCCTCACCCACTCGTCTATCGTGTTGCTCGTCCCCAGCAAGTTCGCTAAAGAGTGGATTGAACCCCGGTACCTACCGTTAATTCAAACTGCCGTCGGCGAGGCTGCCGGCCGCCATCTCGACGTCCTCATTCAGGTCGACCGCCACCTGTCCCCACCGACGGTCGACCCGCCCAGTCCCCATATTGATCTAGCCGGACCCCGTGACGTTATCCACCCCGACCCAATCCTCACCAACCCCCGCTACACATTCGACACATACGTCATCGGTGGTTCCAACCGCTTCTCCCACGCCGCCGCTCTTGCGGTAGCCGAGGCCCCCGCTCGTGCTTACAACCCCTTATTCATTTATGGCGGTGTGGGCTTGGGTAAGACCCACCTGCTCCACGCGATCGGCCACTACGTAGCCCACACACAACCAAACGCCCTCGTCCGCTACGTTTCCAGTGAAAAGTTCACCAACGAATTTATTGCTTCTGTGGGAGACCCCGGTCGCATCTCCGGCTTCAAGAGCCGCTACCGCGACTGCGACGTCCTGCTGGTCGACGACATCCAATTCCTTGAACACAAAGAGGCCACCGTCGAAGAATTCTTTCACACCTTCAACACTCTGTACGGGGCTCAAAAACAAATTGTTATTACCTCCGACCGCGCCCCCAAACAACTTGGTTTGGACGAGCGCGTGCGCTCGCGCTTCAGTTCCGGATTAATAACCGACGTCCAGCCTCCCGATCTTGAAACCCGCATCGCCATTCTCCGCAAAAAGGCCCAGTACGACGGCGTCATTCACCTCTCCGACGATGTTCTCGCCTTTATCGCATCTACCGTCGAGTCCAACATCCGCGAGCTCGAGGGCGCCCTCATCCGCGTAATCGCCTTCGCCAGCCTCGACCGCTCCAATATCACTGTCGATTTAGCCAAAACCGTCCTCCACAACCTGTATCCCGGGGGGGAACAAGGCACCATCACTCCCGATGTAATCTTGGCCGAGACCTGTCGCTACTTCAATATCGACTCCTCTGAAGTCCTCTCCATGAAGCGCGAGCGCAGCCTTGTCCACGCGCGCCACGTAGCCATGTACCTATGTCGCGAATTGACCGATCTTTCCCTACCCCGCATCGGCGCTAGGTTCGGCGGCCGTGACCACTCGACCGTCATGCATGCCACCTCCAAGATCCGCACGCAAATGACCGAGCAACGCTCCACCTACAACCAAATTCAGGAACTCACAAGCCGGGTCCGCACCCGGGCCAAAACCTTGTGAATTACTTTGCCGACAACATCTCTCTACAACCGCCCCTTAGTTTTTCCTCTGGATTTCACCACTCCATCCACATACCCAAATGTTGGTCTCAGGCGTCCGTCCAGCCCTTTTCAACACTGTCCCAGGGCTTATTACTGTGATTACTTATTTAAATTTACAAATCGCGAAATTCTTACCTTGCGAATAACTCCCCAACCTCTACAAGTCACACCCACCAGATATACGTATTTCATCGAGGAGGTCTGATGCGCATCGAGTACGACAAAGAGGCATTGCTTGAACTCAGCCAGGCGGCGTTGCGAGTAGTGTCCCCCCGCGTCAACTCACCGGTATTGGGCGGTATCAAGATCACAGCGTCAGGTGAAACGATTGAACTGGCGGCGTCAGATCTGGAAACCTTCGTGACCGTTACAGGTAGCTGTTCGGTGGCTGAGGAAGGAGCGATGGTTGTCCCGGGAAAGTTGTTCGGAGAGATTCTGCGGGCGCTGCCGAGTGGCAAGGTTGTGTTGTCCGGAGGCGAGGGTGGAGCGCGGATCGAGGGTGGGCGAGCCGAGTTTTCGGTCTCTACCTACCCGGTCGAGGATTTCGCCAGACCGCCTAGCGGCGAGGTGGGGGAGACCTGTCTGGTCGACTCAGCTGAGTTGGCTCGTGCCCTCAAGCAGGTAGGACGAGCGGCTTCTACGGACGAGGGCCGACCCGTCCTGACCGGAGTTTTGTGGGTGGTAGACGGCGACACTTTGCGGGTAGTGGCCACGGATAGCTACCGGCTGGCAGTAAGCGAGGTTGGAATTAAACAGGGCCCGGGGGAGGGCCAAGCGATCATTCCGGCTCGCGCGCTTGCGGAGTTTAGCCGGCACTTGGCCGCGGGCGGCGAGGAGCCTGCGCAGATCAAGTTGGGTTCTGCTCAAGCGGTACTGAGTATGGGCAAGATACACCTGGTAACAAGACTGATTGAAGGGGAATTCCCAAATTGGCGCCGCCTGCTGCCCGAAGAGCAAAATAATCGATTGGAAGTTCCCAAGGGGGAATTCGAGGCGGCGGTGGCTAGAGTTGGTTTGGTGGCCCAAACCAACACACCTGTGAAATTTCACCTCGGCCCCCAGGTACAACTGACTGCAACCGAAAGCGGTGTGGCAGATGCGACGGAGTTTGTGGAGGGCGCCACCTATACCGGACAGGAGATGGTGACTGCATTCAACGCGCGGTTTTTTATAGATGGTCTCGAGGGAATTGAAGGGGAAACCGCGGTTTTGGAGCTCACCGAACCCACCAAACCGGCGACGCTGGGTGGAGACGGCCAGGTGGGGTATACGTACTTGGTCATGCCGGTTCGACTGCCCAACTAACCGATAGTGAGCTGGTTGTTATGGAGGTAAATCGGTTGAGACTGACCGATTTTCGCAACTATTCGGAGGCCACTGTGGGGTTTGGAGCCGGGTTCAACCTCGTACTGGGCGGCAACGCGCAGGGAAAAACCAGCTTATTGGAAGCCGTTTACTGCTTATCGGCGCTGGGCTCACATAGAGCTAGCTCGTCGGGACCGATGATCCGTCACGAGCAGGAGACGGCCTACTTGAAGGCAACGGGAGTCATAGCCTCGACCGGGGTGGAGGTAGATGCCCAGCTCATCAGGGGAGCGGGGACGAAGGTATGGATTAATAAACAGCGGGTGGGGCGCGGCGGCAAGGAGCGCAGTCTTGCCGCAGTATTGTTTTCGCCGGAGGATCTTGAGCTTATTAAAGGCGGCCCCGAGTTGCGCCGGCGCTATCTCGACCACGCGGCCGGCCGGGCCAAGCCGGTGAGCCATGCAGACCGGGTGGCTTTTGAGAAAGCGCTACGGCAAAGAAACGGCGTCTTGAAGGCAGCCCGTACCAACGACCGGGCGCTACGTCAGCTAGACGTTTGGAACTATCAGGTGGCGGCAGCCGGTGCTGCGGTGTTTGACAACCGCAGGTGGATACTACAAAAGCTGGGCCCGGCGATCGCCGGGCGTTACGGGCAGTTGGCCGCGGGTCAGGAGCCGGCGCTTTGCTATCAGTCCGAGTGGGCTCAGGAGGGGGTGGGGGATCGAGCGGACGTCGAGCATCGGTTGTTGCAAGCGCTGGAGTCCAACCAAAGCCGGGACCTGGAAACGGCTACTACCTCGGCCGGCCCCCACCGCGACGACCTGGCGATAGACCTCGACGGAGCAGCCTCCAGGTGGTATGCCTCGCAGGGAGAGCAGAGGAGTCTGTCGCTGGCAATGCGCTTAGCGGAGAGGGATGTGGCCGCGGACATCCACGGAGAGGAGCCTATCTTGTTGCTGGACGACGTGTTCTCCGAGCTGGACGAGCGTAGAAGGCGCCGGCTTGCGGAGCTGGTGAGGACCCCCGGTCAGGCGATAGTGACGGCAACCTCAGCGGAAAGCGTTCCTTTGGATCCGGACCAAACCCTGTTCGTAGAAGGTGGAAAGTTGGATCAAGTTGCCTGATCCGGCGCCCATCGGTGGAACCTTGCGTCGCCTGGCTCAAGGATGGGGTATAGCCGATCCGGAGGAGACCGCCCAGCTGTTTGTCGCCTGGGAGCAGATAGTGGGACCGGAGGTGGCCGCGAAGTGCAAACCGAGCTCGCTCAAAGGCGGCGTGCTCAAAGTAAGGACGGAATCCTCAACCTGGGCTTGGGAGATGAAATATCTGTCGGGGGAGGTAGTCTCCCGCATAAACAAGAGTTTGGGAAAACAGCTGGTTACCCAGATAAAACCGTGGGTGAAGCCCTGGGTGGGGGAGAATGAGACCCAACGCCGGCGCAGCGGGCCGGTGGCTGGAAACCCACGAATCAAGGTTAGCGGGAAGGAGGCCGAGCGGGTGGCAAAGGTAGCCGGTGCGGTGGCTGACGAACGGGTGTCGGAGGCCTTGCGTCGGGCTATGCTGGCTGCCAAAAGAAGCCAGGGCCGGTAGGGTGGCCGTGGTATACTTGGAGGGATTTCGCGGGGCCGAGAGGTCCCGGCGCACCCACCCGCGTGAGTTGCGGAACCTTAGTTCGCGAACCGGCACCCTCACAGCGCGCGCGTCTGCGCTGTAGACGGTGTTTTAGAGCGGGCGGGCACAATGAATTTGCAGAAAGGCAATTTTGAACAGTAGCTACACCGGTCAGGACATCACGGTCCTGAAGGGTTTGGCGGCAGTGCGCCGCCGGCCCGGGATGTATATAGGTTCAACGGGCCCCCGGGGCCTGCACCACCTTGTCTATGAGGTGGTCGATAACGCCGTAGACGAGGCTCTCGCGGGCTACTGCGACCGCATCGAAGTAACCATCCACAAGGACAACGGGGTGTCGGTCCGGGATAATGGGCGGGGAATTCCGGTCGACTTTCCCAAGGGCGAACGCCGTTCCGCCGTGGAGGTGGTGCTGACCGAGCTGCACGCCGGAGGTAAGTTCGGCGGCAAGGGCTACGCGGTATCCGGAGGGTTGCACGGCGTCGGAGTCTCGGTGGTCAACGCCCTGTCCAGCCGGCTGGTGGTCGAGGTCGCGCGCGACGGCGCGCTGTACACGGCGGAGTTCGGGCGCGGTAAAACCACACAAGGGCTGACCAAGATCCGCAAGATGCAGCCGTCCGAGGGGACTGGGTCCAAGGTTTCGTTTTGGCCCGACGAGCAAATATTTACCGAGACAACGGACTTCGACCACGAAACCATCGCCCGGCGCCTGAGGGAGCTTTCCTACCTCACCGGAGTCGAGATCGTCCTCACCGACGAGCGGGAGGACCGAACCGATACGTTCAAGGCGACCGGCGGCTTGGCCGACTTCGTCACCAGTCTGACCAAGGGCAAGGAAACCCTGCACCCGGTGATCCGCCTCCAGGAGGGCGGCGAGGGCCGCGAGATGGAGGTTGCCCTGGTGTGGAACTCTTCGTTCACCGAATCGATCCACTCGTTCGCCAACACCATCAACACCCACGAGGGCGGCATGCACGAGGAGGGTTTCCGCAAGGCGTTGACCACGGTAGTCAACCGCTACATACGCAGCAAGAGCCTGGCCAAGGAGAAGGACCTGTCGCTGGAGGGAGGCGACATCCGGGAAGGGTTGGTCGCGATCATCTCGGTGAAGCTTACCGAGCCACAGTTTGAGGGCCAGACCAAGACCAAGCTGGGCAACTCGGAGATGCGCTCGTTTGTGGAAGGAGCGGTTTTCCGCAGGCTCAGCGAGTGGCTCGAGGAGCACCCCGCCGAGTCCAAGCGAATAGTAGCCAAGGCCCAGCAGGCCGCCCGGGCCCGGCTGGCAGCCAAAAAGGCGCGCGATATCACCCGCAAGTCGGCCTTCGAGGGCGGAGGTCTTCCGGGAAAGCTGGCCGACTGCTCGTCCAGGGACCCGAGCTCCTCGGAACTGTTCATAGTCGAGGGCGACAGCGCCGGCGGAAGTGCCAAGGGGGGTCGCGATCGAGAGTTCCAAGCCATCTTGCCGATCCGGGGCAAGATTCTAAATGTGGAAAAGGCCCGGCTGCACAAGATCTTGGAGAACAAGGAGGTCCAGGCGCTGATCACCGGCATCGGCACCGGCATCGGCGAGGACTTCAATATCGACAAGGCCCGTTACCATAAAATCTGTCTGTTAGCCGACGCCGACGTCGACGGCCAGCACATCACAACGCTGCTGCTGACCTTCTTCTTCCGGCACATGCCCGGCCTGATCGACGGGGGGTACGTCTACCTGACCCAGCCACCGCTGTACAAGGCCACCATCGACGGCAAGAAGCACTACGTCTTTTCCGACGAGGAGCGCGATGCCTTGCGGGATCGGTACCCGAACAAGAAGTTTTCCTTCAACCGCTTCAAGGGCCTGGGGGAGATGCCGGCCGAAGAGCTGTGGGACACCACCATGAACCCCGAGACCCGGATTTTGAAGAAAGTGCAGATGGACGACGCGGCCATGGCCGACGAGATCTTCTCCATCCTCATGGGCGAAAACGTCGAGAGCCGGCGAGAGTTCATAACCCGCAACGCTCGGTACGCAACCCTGGACGTGTAGATGGGTGATGACGAGAACCTAAACGGCGTAGACGCCCCCGAAGGGGGCCCGGGCGGCATCCGCACGGTAGACATCGAAAACGAGGTCCAGCGCTCGTACCTGGACTACGCGATGAGCGTGATTGTCGGCCGCGCCCTGCCCGACGTGCGCGACGGGCTAAAACCCGTCCACCGTCGAATTCTGTGGGGAATGCAAGGCCTGGGGATAAGGCCCGGTACCCCGTATAAAAAGTGCGCCAGAGTCGTCGGCGAGGTCATGGGCAACTATCACCCGCACGGCGACATGGCCATTTATGACGCGCTGGCCCGCATGGCCCAGAACTTCGCCATGCGCCACACCCTGGTTGACGGCCACGGCAACTTCGGATCGGTTGACGGCGACCCGCCCGCCGCGGCCCGCTATACCGAGTGCCGCCTGAGCCCCCTGGCCATGGAGCTGTTGCGCGACATCGGCGAGGACACCGTCAATATCGTCGACAACTACGACGGCGAAGACGAAGAGCCGTCGGTGCTACCGGCCCGCTTTCCGAACCTACTGGTCAACGGCTCCACCGGCATCGCGGTGGGCATGGCGACCAACATTCCTCCCCATAACCTCGGCGAGGTTGTGGACGCGGCGATCCGGGTTCTGGAGGATCCAGACTGTACCTCCGCCGACCTGAACACCATCATTAAGGGTCCCGACTTCCCCGGCGGGGGAGTGATACTGGGCCGCGCCGGCATTACCGAGGCCTACGAGACCGGGCGCGGGATCGTGCGGGTGCGGGCCCGCTGCGAAATAGAGGAGACCAAGCGCGGCTCGCGCATCGTAATTACCGAGCTGCCGTTTATGGTCTCCGGCGACCGGCTGATCGAGAAGGTCGCGGATCTGGTCAACAGCAAGAAGATCACCGGCGTCTCCGGCGGCCGTAACGAGACCAGCCGCAAGGGCACCCGCATCGTCATCGAGCTAAAGCGCGACGCCATCCCCCAGGTTGTGCTCAACAACCTCTACAAGTTCACCCAGATGCAGGACTCTTTCGGCATCAACATGCTGGCGCTGGTCGACGGTGTGCCGCAGACCCTGCCCCTCCAAAAGGTGCTGCGCCACTACATAGACCACCAGTTCGAGGTAATCACCCGGCGCACCAAATACCGGCTGCGCAAGGCCGAAGAGCGCATGCATGTGCTGGAGGGCCTGCTGATTGCTCTGGACCACATCGACGAGGTCATAACCCTCATACGGGAGGCTCCCTCGGTCGACGAGGCCCGAACCGGGCTGATGGGCCGGTACGGCCTCAGCGAAATCCAGGCCAACGCGATTTTGGACATGATGCTGCGCCGCCTGGCCGGCTTGGAGCGGGAGAAGATCCGTCAAGAGGCGGAAGACCTGGCCAAGACCATCGCCGACCTCAAGGCCCTGCTCGGCTCCCGGGAGCTGCAGAACCAGGTGATCAAGGACGACCTGCTGGCGATAAGGGCAAAGTTCGCAGACGCCCGGCGTACCGATATCGTCGCCGACGAGGGCGAATTCAACATCGAGGATCTGATCGCGGACGAGGACGTGGTGGTTACCATTACCCGCGGCGGCTACATCAAGCGCGTCAAGTCCTCGACATACAAGACCCAAGGCCGCGGCGGTCGAGGCGTGATCGGGGCCAAGCCCAAAGAGGGCGACATAGTTCAGCACATGCTGACCACCAGCAACCACGCGTTCGTGATGATCTTCACCAACCGGGGCAAGGTTTACCGTCTCAAGGCTCATGAGATTCCCGAGAAGGATCGCACCTCGCGGGGAATCTCAATCCGCAACCTGCTCCCCTTCGTCCAAGACGAGCACGCAGCGGCGGTTATCGACACCCGCGACTACGAGACGCACCAGTTTCTGGTAATAGCAACCCGCCAGGGCATCGTGAAAAAGACTCTGTTCAACGCCTACAACTCCTCGCGCAAAGACGGGATCATCGCGATCAACCTGCGTGATGGCGACGCGGTCGAGACGGTCAAAGCTACTTCCGGCAATAACGAGTTGATCATGGTGTCCAAGAAGGGAATGGCGATCTGCTTCAGCGAGACCGACGTCAGACCCATGGGGCGTACGGCCGGGGGAGTCATCGGGATGAAGCTGGTCGAAGGCGACAGCATGGTCGGGTTCGACGTGGTGACCGAGGACGGCGAGCTGCTGATTATCACCAGCGGCGGGTTCGGCAAGCGGACCTGGTTAAACCGCTATCCGCGCCAGCGCCGGGGCGGCCGGGGAGTCAAGACCGCGCGGTTGATCGGCCAGCGCGGCGTCATCCGGGGTGCTGCGGTGGTAGGAGTGGACGACGAGACCTTCTTAATCGCCAGCGACGGCCAGGTGATCCGTATGGCCGTCAAGCACATCTCCCGTCAGGGGCGCGACACTACCGGTGTGCGGGTGATGCGTCTGGACAAGACCGTCGAGATCGCGGCTATGGCCCCGGTGAACGAGGCAGACGAGGCGGCGGAGTAAGCCCGAAAGGCGCCGCACCAGTACAATCAATTCTCTTGGGGCTATAGCTCAGCTGGTTAGAGCGCAGCACTGATAATGCTGAGGTCCCTGGTTCGACTCCAGGTAGCCCCACCAAGCTTTGTACCCCATAGATCGTCGCCGAGGCGTGCTAGCCTTCGAAGATGAGCAAATGGCGATGGCTGTTGCCGCTGGTTGCGGCCGGCGGGCTGGCCGGCCTGGCTGCGCAGATGCGTAAGAGCCCACCGGCGCCCGAGGGCGTGTGGAAGGACGCGGTGCCCAGTTCGAACTCGGACCGCGTGCCCGGCCAAGATTGACCAAGGTAGCCTTGCTCGGCGGGTCCGGCGCGGCCGGACTGCTCGCCACCGTTTTAACCGAGGACCCGCGGGTCGAGTCGGTTTCCCGCGGCGGTCTGGCCAACCCGGTGGCCGCGCTCGAGGACGTCGACATAGCCGTAGGTATCGGCCCCACCGACCCAGCCTTGGAGCAAGCCGCGGCTTTGGCGGCCGCCGGCGCCGGGGTCCCGTACGTAAGCGCGTCGGGATCGCCGGAGGTGGTTCAAGCCCTTCGCGAGTTGAACCGCAGGTTGGAGGCCGACGGGTCGCTGGTGCTCGCCGGAATGAGCTGGACCCCGGGCACTACCAACCTAATGTTGTCCAAGGCGGCGAGGGGGCTCGACACGGTGCAGAGCGTGGAGGTTGGCTGGGTGGCGTCTTCGGAGGGCCCCATGGGCTCGTCGGCGCTGGCGATGGCCGCCGAGCGCTTCGGCGGCTCGGCGCACGTGATCAGTCGGGGCGCTCTGCGCGTGGAGAAGGCCGGGTCGGGCGCCAAGCCGGTGTTCTTTCCGGAGCCGATCGGCTGGAAGAAGGTACGCGTCGCGCGCAATGCCGAAGCTGTGATGTTGGAGTACGGCGACGGAGCCCCGGACTCTATGGTGGTGCGAGGTGCGCTCACCTCAGCGGCCGCCGACGCGCTCACCCGCGCTCTGCCGGCCGCGATGTCTTCGCCCGGTCCCGATGCTCACAAGCCGCGAGCACTGGGTCTGTTGGGCAAGTTGTCGTCCGGAGGACCGTGGTCGGGGCTGCGGGTGGATGTAACCGGCAGCAAGGACGGCGAAACGGCAACCACCAGCTACGGGTTGGCGGACCAGTTGCCGAACCTGCTGGTCAACCCGCCGCTGGTGGCGGTGAGCTTGCTTAGTAAGGCAAAACCCTCGGTATCGGGGGTGGTTTTCCCGGACGCGGTGTTCGACCCAGAGGAATACTTCGCGGAGCTGGGGGCCAGGGGAGTGCGGGTGGCGACCCTGCAGAGGGCCAACTGAGCCTACAATAGTCGTTCGGAGGGGCCGTAGCTCAGTCGGTAGAGCGCTGCCTTTGCAAGGCAGAAGTCAGGGGTTCGAATCCCCTCGGCTCCACGCAGGTGCGACCGATGAACATCGGTTACTTCGGGGCCGTAGTTTTCTGTCGCAGTCTTTCATAAGGGGTCTGCCCGCCCAGTGAGCCGTGCGGCCCATGGAACACGACAGGCACCGTGCCCGCCTCACCGTCTAACGCCGGGCCTCGAGCCCCTCTAGGATGGTCCCCGGACATGGCCGCTCTCGGGGGACGGCGACCGACCGCTGGCGACTTCAGGGGTGGCCGACCCGGTGCTGCGCTACAACCCGGCGCTGCACGACGATGACCGCGAAGGGCACAGTGAGGATGCCGCAGGCGAGGAGGTTCACGCCGGAGAAGCCAATGAGGCCGAGCAGCAGACCGGAGCTCAACGCCGCGCCTGCCCCGGATATCCATGTGATCGCCTCGACCCGTCCTTGCAGGCGAACACGGACGGCCGGGACGAGTCCCCGGCTCAGCAGGGCGCTGGCGGCAACGAAGGCGAGACACCATCCGAAACCCAGGACGAACAGCGCCGTCGCCAGCAAGGGCTGGGATCCTGCCGGTGCTGCAGCTCCGGCGAGGGCCGCGAACAGAAGAGTTGCCAGCCCGGCGACGATGACCTGGAGACTGCCGAAGCGTCCGGTCAACCAACCGGCCAGCGGGGCCAGCGCGAACATGCCGAAGGTATGGGCGCTCATGATCGCCCCGACGCCGGCTACGCCGTGGCCGGCGCTGTGCACGTGGACCGGCGTCACGGCCATGACCATGAACATCACACCGAATGCGGCGGCCATCGTCACCACCGCGACCTGCACCGTCGGAAGTCTCCAGGACGAGATGGCCGGGGCAGGCAGAGCGGTAGCGTCGGGGCTCGGCTGTTCGGCTGCGCGGTAACGCGGTGCACGCGCGTGCGACGCGGCAGCGAGGGCGAACAACACCGCGCCGACCAGGAATCCACCTGCCTCCACCGGGAACGTCAACGCCGTTGAGACGCGCCCCGCCGGGCTCAATGACAGCGGTCCCAGCACCGCCCCGATGGCCTGTGCCCACACCATCCACCCGATGACGGTTGGGCGGCGCTGCTCGGCGTGCAGCTCGGCCGCGGCGTAGCGAGCCAGTTGGTTGGCGGCGTGTCCCATGCCGATTCCCGCAAGGCCAAGGATCAGCAGAGCGAAGCTGGCGATGGCGACCGCCACGGTAGCGAGCAGGCACGCGCCAGCCCCGAGCAAGTACGCGGCGGCGAAGGCCCTCTGGTGTCCGTAGCGGCTGATGAGCGCAGTCACTCGGGAGGCGCCGATTCCGGCGCCCGCCAGCGCCGCGGCGACGGGCGTGCCTGCGAGGAATGCCGAACCGGTGATGCCGTACGCTACCACCGGCGCCATCGTCACCGCGGCGAACACACCGCAGGTGGCCAGAACCACGCCAGCGAAGATGCCTTGGGTGGCCCGCCGGACCGTGATGTCCGCCTCCACGTCAGGGCGGGGATGTGCCGGTCTGGCCATGAGGTCCTCCTGTGGGCCTGAACGTTGAGGATAGCAGGGTCCCAGCCCCTGACCGGCCGGCCCATGCCCCCTGCCATCTTCAGCGGCCCCGCAGGGCGATTCACGGGTCAGCTGGCGTACTCGGCAGCCTTCTCCATGGTGAGTGCTTGGAACTGGTCGACGATCGGCTGGAGCTCCTCCGTCACGGGAGAGAGGAAGGTGATCTGCTCAACCTCGTAGACCTGCATGAGGGTTTCCAGCTGGCCGCTGGTCGTCAGGTGCTGGAGGTGCTTCCCGAAATCCGCACTCGCCCAGGTCTCGATGAAGGTGACCTTGCCGGCCCGCTCGTCGATGAACATCTCCCAGGAGAGGGCCCCGGTCTCGTTCGCCGGCGCGCCTTCTATCCACTTGTCCGCCCAGGCCCTCAGGGCCGCCGGGTCGCTGGTGGATCCCTGAC
>JBBDRQ010000064.1:62428-88669 GCA_040905365.1 Actinomycetota bacterium | reverse complement strand
TGCATCTCACCCTCGTAAACGCCCCACCGGTGACTTTTCATACGGGGCAAGAAAATAAATTTGGGCGACGTGACGGTGACTTGAGACAATGGGCCCGAAGACGTATTGGCGACAACGAGGGATGGCCGGACATTGAAGCTTGGATACGACGAAGCCGGTCAAGGACCGGTGCTGCTCATGGTCCACGGATTCCCAATCGACCGCCGCATCTGGGCGGAGCAGTTAGGCGGTCTGAGCGATATCCGCCGCGTTATCGCCGTGGATCTACGCGGCCGGGGCAAGAGCCCCACGGCAGAGAGTAGCTGGACTATAGACACCCACGCCGACGATTTGGCGGAGACAATCCGGTCGCTGGGGGTCGACCGGGTGGACTTGGCCGGCATCTCTATGGGCGGCTACATCGCCTTCGCTTTTTGGCGTCGGTATCCGCAAATGCTCCGCTCCCTGATCCTGGTCAGCACCCGAGCCAACGAGGATCCGCCCGAGTACAAGACCGGGCGGCAGATGACCGCCGAACGTGCGAGAGAATTCGGCACCGCCGCCCTGGCCGGCAGCATGCTGCCCAACTTGCTGGACGAATCGGCCTCCGACGAGGTCAAGGACCGGGTGAGCAAGATGTTTGAGTCGGTACCGGGTGAAACCTCAGCCGCCGACTCACTGGCGATGAAGGACCGGGCGGACTCCACAGGCGACCTTCCCTCGATCGCCATCCCGACCCTGGTCATCGAAGGACGGGGGGATCTCCTGCTGCCCGAAGGCTCCGGCCAAGCGATCGCCGACCCGATTCCAGGGGCCGAACTGGTGCGGATCCCGGCTGCGGGGCACTTTGCCCCGATAGAAAATCCGGACGCCGTAAACTCGGCCATCCGCGCCTTTCTCACGGCACGAGCGTGAACGCCCGGTGGGTCCTGCGGAAGTAACCGACGTTTAGAAGGTGCGTGCGGCCCAGATGGGTCGACGAGCACAAGGGCTGGTGAATGTGTCCGAAAAAGGCCTGCTGCGGCTGCACGTCGCGAACGTAGCGAGCCAGGCCGGCCGATCCCCGTTCGTGGCGCTCGGCCAGTACGTCAAAGGTAAGCTTCGGAAGATCCGGCGGTACGTGAGTGCACACGATGTCCACCTTTCCCAGCCCGGCCAACTTGGCATCGAACTCGTCCTCGGGAACTTCCCCCTTAATCTTCAGGGGGCTGGGAAGGCCGCCTCCGACAAATCCGATCCGCTTCCCCGCCAGATCTATGACCCTGCCGTCCACCATCTCCACGTTGCCGGGTATCAACTCCTGGACTGCCGAAGCAGAATCGACGTTGCCCAAGATCAGGTACGTGCGGTGCGGCAGAGCGTCGAATACCTCACGGTAGGCCTTCTCGAAAGCCATTCGAAACTGCTCTGCAACCTCGGCCTCCCGACCCTTGCGGCGCAGGTCCATGACGCTGCGAGCCTCCTCGAACCGCCGCTGCGCCCGCAAGCCGATGACCTCGTTGACGGCATCCAGCCCAAAGATGTCCACAAGGATTCCGTCCTTGGTGAAGTAATCGATCACGTTGATCAGGTCACCCAGCAGCAGAAGAGTGTCGCCGTGGTCGACCTCGGCTCGTAAGGCATCGGTCGCCCCGTGCAGATCGGATATGACCTTTACCGCCAAGCGCTTCTCCTACCAGCCGCCTTCAATGACCGACCACGACAATACCCCGGCCGGCAGCCGCAACCTACCTCCCGAATCTTCTCTTGCGGGTGGAGTAGTCCAAGACGGTCTCTATCACATCCTCGTTGGTCAGCTCCGGAAAAAGCTTGTCGGTAAACACCAGCTCCGCATACGCAGACTGCAGAGGTAGGAACCCCGATGAGCGAATCTCGCCCGAAGTGCGCCAAACAATGTCGGGGTTGGGGTACGGCTGGCCGGCCGTGTCCAAGAAGCCCTCGATATCCAGCGCTTCGGGGTCCTTGCCGATGGCGTAGGCATGCTCCAAGAGCTTGGCCATCGCCCGCTTAATCTCATCCGCGCCCCCGTAGTTGATGGCCAGGTTTACTACATTGCGATCGAAGCCGCGAGTCCGCTGCTGGATGTCCGCCAACGCCTCTAGCAGGCTGGCCGGCAATCCCTGCTCGAAACCGGCATCCGCCGCGGCCTCCCGGGACTCCTCCGGGACCCCGTGCAGCCGCCCCACGTGGATGACTCGGACCTCCTCTTCTATGGCCTCAGGAAGAAGATCGGCAATCCACTCCTCGTACAGAGCCAAAAGAGCAGCCACCTCAATCGAAGACCGGCGCCAGTTCTCGGTTGAGAAAGCCCACACCGTCGATGTGTGAATCCCTATCTCGCGGCAAAAGCGGGATATCTTCTTGGCTACCTCGAACCCGGCCCTATGGCCCTGGGTAACCGACAGCCCGCTGCGCTGCGCCCAACGGCGATTGCCGTCGGGTATTACGGCCAAATGCTTCGGAATGCTGGCGCCGGACAGCCGGCTGATGGCTTCCCGGGACGCCTCGGCGGCACGGGTCAAGGAACCGGAACCCGGTCCACTACCAGTCGGGTCAGTTTCTCCAGCGTCGAGCGCGCCTCTGACTCGGGGGCCTTGCGCAGCGACGCCAGGGCCGAATCGACGTAGGTTGCCGCCTTGCCCATCGCCCGGTCGAAGCCCCCGGTAGCTATTACCGCGTCCCGGACCGCCTCCACGTCCACGCTGGGACTGCCCAATTTGGCGGCGAGGCCGGAATCCGCCTCGACCGCATATATGACCGGCAGGGTGTAAACGCCGTCGCGCAGGTCGGTGCCCGGAGGCTTACCGAGCTCTTCCTCGCTCGCGGTTAGGTCCAGCAGATCATCGGCCACCTGAAAGGCGTAGCCGAACGCGATACCGAAGTCCCTCATGGCCTCCACAACCGAGCGGTCGCAACCGGCCAAAGATGCCCCGAGCCGAACGGCGACCTCGAGCAGCGACGCAGTCTTGCCCCCAATTGTGTCCAGGTACTGCTCCTGGCTACGGGTGGGGTCGTAAACGGAGGAGAGCTCGTTGACCTGACCCTGCACCACCTGGGCAATCGCGTCGGCCAGCGCCTCAGGCACCTCTCCGCCGACCTGCGCCGAGATCCACGAGGCCCGGGCGAACAGATAGTCGCCGGCCAGAATCGCCACCTTGTTGCCCCACTTCTCGTTGGCGCTGGGCACTCCGCGGCGCATGTCCGCCTCGTCGATTACGTCGTCGTGGTAAAGCGTCGCCAGGTGGGTCATCTCGATGGCCGCCGAGGTCACATCGACGTTGTGGTTGGCGCCCGTGCCCAGGTTGGCACCCAAAATGCCCAGAGCCGGCCGCAGTCGTTTGCCCCCGGCTTTGGTCAGGTAGGTCGTACCTTCGGTAAGAAAGGAGGTGGCGGCCGCGGAGATGTCGTAGATGATCTCCTCGATCCGCTCCAGATCCGCCACAATCGGCTCGAGCTCCCTGCCGACTTCGTCTCTCGATAGTGGTTCCATATACGTCAGTCTTGTTCCCGGGACAGCTTTAGGCTCCGCACACTTGGATTATGACCTTCCGGTCACGCGGCCGGTCGAACTCAACCAACATAACCCGTTGCCATTCCCCCAGCAGCAAGGACCCCTCACTGACGGGAATGTACTCGGACACCCGGCCGCCCAGCAGCTGCCGCAAGTGCGCGTGGGCGTTTTTGGTCTCGTCCGGATGCATGTTCTCGGTGCGTACCGTGAAGTCGTCGTGGACGTAACCCTCCTCCTGGGGCACAAGGTGCTGCAGGATCCTGTTGATGTCGACCAAAAGCCCCGACTCCTTCTCGTTGAGCACCAGGCCGCAGGTGGTGTGCGGAGAGTAAACGAGGGCATATCCCTCCTCTATACCGGAGGTGATCAAAGCCTTTTCGACGTCTGCGGTGATGTCGATGATGTCGAACTCTTGGGTCGTGCTGATCAATAGGTGGTCACGATGAACTATCAAGTTGTTTTCTCTTTTCTACGACACACTCGCGGGGAGTGGAAAGTGAATATTCTCGGTTGCGATCCTTACTTCCTCGACTTCGACTATGCCCATCTGATTCAAGTGGGCGACCACGCGATCGACCAGCACCTCGGGAGTTGACGCACCCGAGGAGATGCCGATGGCCTCAGCCTCGTCTATCCACGACTGCTCGACGTCCTTCTCGTCCTCAACCAAGTAGGACTTGACTCCCACTTCCCTGGCCACCTCGACCAAACGGTTCGAGTTGGAAGAGTTGACCGATCCCACCACCAGGACCAGATCCGCCATGGAGGCGATCTGCTTTACGGCCGACTGGCGGTTCTGGCTTGCATAACAAATATCGTCCTTGGCGGGGGCCGTTATCTGAGGGAAACGCTTCTTTAGCGCGTTGACCACCTGCCGGGTATCGTCCACCGCCAGCGTCGTTTGCGACACGAACGCGACATCGCCCGGATCGTCGAGCTCCAGTCTTTCGACGTCCTCGGGACTCTCGACCACGATGGTGCGCTCCGGCGCCTGTCCGAAGGTGCCGACCACCTCTTCGTGCCCCACGTGGCCGATAAGAAAAACTGTCTTTTGCTGCTTGGCAAACCGCCGCGCTTCCACGTGCACCTTGGTCACCAGGGGGCAGGTTGCATCGATAAGCTGCAGCTGGCGCTTTTCGGCGTTTTCGTAAACCGACGGCGCAACGCCGTGGGCGGACAACACGCACACCGCCCCTTCGGGCACCTCATCCTCGCTCTCGACGAAGATTGCACCCTTCGCTTCCAGCTCCCGGACCACATGCATGTTGTGCACGATCTGCTTGCGCACGTAGACCGGAGGACCGTGCCGCACCAACGCTCGCTCCACGATGTCGACTGCACGGTCCACCCCGGCGCACCAGCCGCGGGGAGCTGCGATAAGGATCTTCTTGCCGGTCATCTGGGAGCCTCCCCTGCTACTGCCAGAACTTCAGGATCTTTCCGGTCCTTTGCGTCCTTTGCGGAATCCGGTTTCGTCTCGGCTGAATCAGACTGACCGGCCTCAGCGTTTTCCGTCGCAACCTTTACGGCCTCGTCCATCAACGCATCAACCATCTGGTCCTCCGGCACCCAGCGCAGCTGTTTACCCCTGGAGAACAGCAAACCTCGCCCGGGCCCCGCCGCTATACCGACGTCTGCATCGCGCGCCTCACCGGGGCCGTTGACCTCACAGCCCATCACCGCAACCTGAATGGGCGGCAAGTTCATCTCCTCCAGACGTTTTTGCACCTTTTGGGTCAACTCGATCACATCAAGCTCAGCACGACCGCACGACGGGCAAGCTACCAGGTCGAACGTGGTCCGCCTCAGTCCCAGTGTCTGCAGGATTTGCTTGGCCACCTTGACCTCCTCCACCGGGTCCGCGGTCAGCGATACCCGCAACGTGTCGCCGATGCCCTCGGACAAAAGGGTCCCGATACCGATGGCGGACTTGAGGGTTCCGTACGGCGGCGGACCCGCCTCGGTCACCCCCAGATGCAGCGGGTAGTCCACCGCCTCGGCCAGCAAGCGGTAGGCCTCGATCATCTGCGGCACGTTTTGATGCTTTACGGAAATCTTTATGTCGCCAAACCCCTCGTCCTCCAGGATCTTGATCTCCTGCAAGGCACTGTCCACCAGGGCCTGAGGTGTCGCGCCGCCGTACTTGGCGAGCAGCCGCTTGTCCAGCGAGCCTGCGTTTACGCCCACCCGGATAGGCACTTTTCGGTCGGCCGCCTCGCGCACCACAGTACGGATCTGCTTGGGGTCGCGGATGTTTCCGGGATTCAGGCGCAGACCTGCAACACCGGCTTCCAAGGCCATCAGCGCCAACCGGTACGAGAAGTGAATATCGGCGACGATCGGTACGCCGGCTTCTTTGACGACCTCCGGCAGCGCCGCGGCATCGCCCGGGTGGGGCACCGCGACCCGGACAATGTCGGCGCCCTGCGTCGCCAGCGCGTGCGCCTGAATCAGGGTGGCCTGGACGTCATCTGTCTTGGTGGTGGTCATCGACTGGATCGCAATCGGAGCCCCGCCGCCTATTTCCACGGGCCCGACACTGATCTTGCGCGAGTGACGCCGACTGTAGCTCATAACCTAAATGCTCGCAGCACCGAGAAAACTGAGCAAATGCTCAAATCCTGACCGGGGATCCATTCTGCCCACTTTAGGCAACGAAATCAGCCGGTTTGGCAGCCAACTTGTGAAGATTTTGCAAAGCTCAGAACAGGGGCCGCCCGGCTATAAAGACGGCCGCCGCCACCGCCATTCCGGCTCCGGAGGCCAGCGCCAGCGGAACCCTCGCCCTGGATGGGACAAGAGCGTAGGCGAGAAACAGGGGAAACAGAGCCAGAGCGAATCTCGGGTTGCTCATCAACGCCCGCGCCCGGAAAGGCAGCAACAGCGGCGCAGCCACCACCGCCGCTCCATAGAGACCGAGTCCTACCGCCAGCAGCACCTTGCCGCGGTGCCACAGCACCCAAGCCGCCGCCGGAATCAATGCCAGCGCAAACAAAGTGACCGCCAAATCAAAGGCAACGTAGTTGCCAAAAGATTGTTCGGAATAGTGGCGCCACTGTTCAAAACCAAGCCTTAGCGTCTCCCACGCCGCAGTCAGTTCCCGCTGCCACGAGGACTGCACACGTATCGCAGCCAGCGGATCCCCGGTCAGGTTCCAGGTATACGCAAACCAGGCGCCCAGACCGGCAACCGGGCCGGCCGGCCCCAGCCATCGCTTGGACGACCCGCCCTGGTTCGCGGCATTAAAGGCCATCGGAAGAGCAATGAGGACTCCGAACGGCCGGCTCAGCGCCGCAACGGCGCCCAAGGCGAATCCGGCCACCGGACGCCCGGAAACCGCAGCCAGCAGAGCGGCCGATCCAGCGAACAACAGCACGGCCTCCCCATAGGGAGCTACAAAAAAGAACGAGGTCGGAAACAGCGCCAGCCCGACCACCGCCGCCCGCGCTGAGCGCCGGTCCACGACCTTGGCAACAAAGCCGAACAGTGCGACCAGGCCGAGCAGCGACGCCAGGTTGGACACCAGCAGCGCCGCATACGCCTCGTTGCCGACCAGCGGCTGCAGGGCCGCCGTAGCGGCGGGCAACGCGGGAAAGAAGGCGAGGGTTCCGTCGTCGTGACCGTAACCCTGCACCGCAATCTTCAGGTACCACAGGCCGTCCGCCCTCAGCCAAGGCTGCACCACCGCGCCGACGAGACCGGACAGCTGCGGCGGATCGTAGCCCGGTACGTCCACCCCGTCGCCGGGCATTGAGCCCGCCGAATACACCGCGGCAACCCCACTTATCACCCGAAGCGCTACCCACGCGCCGATGCCCCAGCGCCACGCCTCCCGGTTCACGGATCGAAGCCTACTGGAATACGCCGGAGCCAATCCGAGTTGCGTGCATAGTACGATCCGACGACAAGGAGATGCCGTGAACAAAGATCAAGATGTTCAGCAAGAACCGCAAGGTCAGGATCACGCCGGCGGCAAACACGTGCACGGTCCGGGTTGCGGCCACAGCCATTTTGAGGGACTTACACCGGACATGGCCGAGCTAGAGGCTAATCTGGTAGAGGTGGCTCACGCACTGCAGGCGAAGTTCGGCGAAGCGGGGCCCACGGCGGAGCAGGAAAAAGAGTTCATGAAGGAGTGGCTGGTTGGCAAGGGCAGAACCCCCGAGGAAGCAGACTCAATCGTCAACTCCTGACAAATCGCCTCCGGCGGTGGACCTGCGTTCGGGCAGCCACCGGCTGAGCCCGGTTCCGGGAGGACCCGGTATCGACCTGCCTGCCGCAGAGCATGCCGTCAAAGACCTCCTGGAAGCGCTGGGCTTCGAAACCTCCGACGAAGTCCTCAGCGCCACGCCCATACGCGTTGCCAAGGCCTACCGAGACATGCTCACCCCGGAGGAATTCGAGATGACCACCTTCCCCAACGATCAGGGTTACGACGAGCTGATTGTGGCCGGGTCGATCCAGTTCTATTCGCTGTGCGCTCACCACATGCTGCCGTTCGTCGGTGTAGCCCACGTCGGCTATTTGCCCGGCGACTGCATCGTCGGCCTGTCCAAGCTGGCGCGGGTGGTCGAGTACTACTCACGAACGCTGCAGGTGCAGGAGCACCTGACGGCCCAAATAGCTACATGTCTGCAGGAAAACCTCCATCCCCGCGGAGTAGGAGTGGTTATGGAGGCCGAACATATGTGCATGTCCTTGCGTGGCGTAAGTAAGCCCGGAGCTCGCACCAAGACTTCGGCGCTGCACGGAGTGATCCGCGACGACCCCCGCACCCGCCAGGAGTTCTTCTCGCTGGTGGGCAACGGCAGTTAGTGCTGGAGCACTAGAGATGCCGGTACTGGTGACGAGGCTGGAGCGGTTCAACGCCGGACACCGCCTGTACCGTCCAGAGTTCTCAGATGAAGAAAACCGCCGGGTGTTCGGCAAGTGCTCCAACCCCTCGGGGCACGGTCACAACTACGTGCTGGAGGTTTCCGTCGAAGGCCACATCGATCCCGAAACCGGATATCTGTTCGACCTCAAAGCCCTCTCCGAGCTGATCAACAAGCGCATCATCGACGACGTCGATCACGCCAACCTCAATGTGGACGTGGCGTGGATGGCCGGACTCAATCCCACCGCAGAGGTCATGGCGTCGACGTTCTGGGACCGCCTGGAGCCTTACCTGCCGCCGGGCATGCTGTACAGGGTCAAAGTTCAGGAGACGGACAAGAATTGGGCCGAACGGGTCCGAGACCTCGCCTGATGGCTTCCTTGGATCTCGAATCCATTTACAAGATCCCGGCCGAGCACCGTTACTTCAACATCAGCACGAAGTGGATTCCCTACTATCCGTGGGTGATTCGCGGCTTCTACCGGCTGGGCATTCGACACGAGGTGGCCACCGGACTTTCGATCACCTCAGGTCTGGCGGCCGCGGGCTTCATCGCTTCCCTGCCCGAGTCGGGGCTGTTCCTGGCGGCCGCGGCGGCCGTGCACCTAAAGGACGTCTTCGACGCTACCGATGGAGCTCTGGCCAGAGCCACCGGCACCGGGCACCGGCTGGGGCGGTTCGTGGACACTATCGGCGACGGCGTGGTCTTCACCGCGTGGACAGGAGCGTGCGCCCTGGTTATGGCTCAAGCGGGCACTCCGGCTGCGATAGCCGCCGCGTGGGCGGCGATTACCTGGGTGTCGCTGTTCATCCAGTGCTCGTGGTTCAACTTCTATCAGCTGCACTACATCGAGCGGGCGGGCGCCAGCTCCGCCAGCAAGCTGGACGAGAGGTCGGAGCCGGTAGACGAGTCGGCGGCGTTCAGCCGGCCCACCCGGATGCTCTCGGCCCTCTACGACGCCTGGTTCGGGTGGCAAGACCGGGCCATAGCAGCCTGGGACGCGCGCGAAAGGCTGAGGCTGGGGCTGCCTTCGGATTCCTCAGATCCGCGCAACGACGGCTGGTACACGCACCGCAGCTTCATGGTCGCCAACTCCGCGTTGTGCTTTGGAACCCACGCCTTCGTGCTGATCCTTGCCCTGCTGGCGAAGAATCCGCAGTGGTTCCTGCCGGCCGTCGGCGTCGCCATGAACCTGTACTTGGGAGTGATAGCTTTTGCCCGCCGGCGGGCATTTAGGCGCGCGGCGCTTCGGGAGGTGCAGATTTGCCGAAAGATTGGCTGAGCGGACGCGTCGGGGTCGTAACCGGAGCGAGTCGGGGCATAGGGCGGGCCACCGCCCTGAGACTGGCTGAACGCGGTGTGCACGTGGTGGCCGCCGCGCGCGACGGTGAGGCCCTGGAGAGTCTGAACGACGAGATCCGCTCGGCGGGAGGCCGCGCCACGGGGGTCGTCTGCGACGTCGCCGACGGTGAGGCCATCGACCGCCTTTTCCAGGTGACACAAGACGTTGGGGCCCCATCGGTGCTGGTGTGCGCCGCGGCCCGTCTCGGCAAGGCGCCGTTCGACGACATCGCCTCCGGCGACTGGGAGCGCACAATCGCAGTGAACTTGACCGGAACGTTCCTGTCCTGCCAACGGGCGTTTGCGTCGATGAAGCAATCGGGGGGAGGGCGCATCATTACCATCGCCTCGCTGTCGGGCGTCTATGCGATCGAGAAGTTCCCGGGACTGGCCGCCTACAACGTCTCCAAGTCGGGCGTGATCGGACTAACTGAGGCCATCGCCGTAGAGGGCCGCGCGCACGGGATCAGCGCCTTGTGCGTCAGCCCCGGCGCGGTCGACACCGAGATGCTGCACGAGGCCAACCCCGACCTAAAACCGGGGCTGGGGCCCGACGATGTGGGCCGGCTGCTCGTTGCGCTGCTGGACGAGGACATACTCCCCGCCAGCGGCGCCAATATCCCGCTGTTCTCTAACCTGTAGAAGTCTAAGTCCAGGGGCTTCGCCCCCGGATCCCCCCGGGAATTGGAGCGCCTGCGGCGCGCCACTTTTATGAGCAGCCCTGTAGGGCTGCCTAGGTTTGCCGGACGGGACGCTCGGTCAGTACCGCCTCGACGGTAACCCGCTCGGATCCGCGAACGACGACCACTTCGATGGAATCGCCCGGGTCGCGCTCGCTCACTTCCCGCTGGACGTCGACGGACTCGGTGACCTCCTCGCCTCCGATCTCAACGATCACGTCGTTGTCCTGCAGCCCCGCCTGTTGAGCCGGTGAGCCCGGCTCAACGCGGTCGACGAATACGCCCCGCTCCACATCGAGATTCAACTCGGACGCAATGGCCGGCGACAGCGTGATCATCTGCACCCCCAGGAAGGCGTGTACGACCTTGCCGGTGTCAATGAGTTGCTCAAACACCTTACGGGCGGGGGTGATGGCGATGGCAAAGCCGATGTTCTGAGCATTGCCGGCTATCGCGGTGTTGAGCCCGACGACGTCGCCGTCCCCGTTTACCAACGCCCCGCCGCTGTTGCCGAAGTTGATGGCGGCGTCGGTTTGAATCAAGTTTTGAAGGACGGCCTGGCCGGCCCGGATGGACCGGTCCAGCGCAGATACGATCCCCTTGGTGACCGTAGGCCCGCCCGGAAGAGCCAGGGCGTGGCCGACCGCGATCACCTGTTCGCCAACTCTTAGCGCGTCCGAGTCACCCAGCCGCGCCGGCTGCAGGCCGGACGCGTCCACCTTGAGCACCGCCAAATCTGTCTGCACGTCGGCGCCGATGACCTCCGCCTGCATGCGCTCGCCGTCGGTAAGAACCACCTCGATCTGCTGCGCGTCCTGAATAACGTGGGCGTTGGTCAGGATGTGGCCGTCCTCGGTGGCGATCACTCCGGTTCCGGCCCCCTCGCTCGGCACCGCCTCGAAGAAGAAGTCCGGCGACACCCGTTGGGTGAAAATAGCCACCACCGACGGCTTAACCGCCTCGACGATCCCCGGTACAGATTCAGGATCCAGCGGCTCCCGCTCGGGAGTATCTGCGGCGGCCGGCAGCGTCGCAGCGTCATCGGTGTCGTCCGGCGCCGCTTGCTCGGCCACCGCGCACTGAACGAGCGAGCCGCCGGCAAGCGCGCCGGCCAGCAGCATCGAAACGATTAGAAGGACCGGCCTTCGCCGCCTGCGCGGCGGTAAGCCCTCGCCGCTATCCTCCGGCCTGCTTTCGGTATCGGACATTTAGCTTGTCTCCCAAGGCTGAACAGACCCGCCGCGCCGCTCAAAGGGCATCGCAAAACGTTCCCACACACGGGCAGGCAGGCCGACTCCATTCTCAAGCCATCGAGGTGAAAATTGTCTAAGTACCAGGTTAGAACCCTTTAAAACTAATCACACTTGGCGGCCCGAGACCCATAGCCGGCATAGCCAAAACGAGTCATTGAGTAGTATTCACCCATGGCAGAGCCCGTGTACCGCCCCGTCCTCGCAGTCGCAAAGGCTCTTCAAAAGTCTATGGGCTGGGAGGTCATAGTCGTGGGCGAGGAGAACATACCCACCGAGGGCCCCACGATCCTGGCGATCAATCATGCCGGATATCTGGACTTCGTCTTCTCCGCGTGGGCCAGCGTCTTTGAGAAAAGGCGCTTTGTGCGCTTTTTGGCCAAGAAAGAAATTTTCGCCCACCCGGTGGCCGGGCCGCTCATGCGAGGCATGAAGCACATACCGGTCGACCGCAAAGGAGACCGGTCCAAGGCCCTGGACCTGGCCATCGAAGCACTTGAGTCCGGAGAGATTATCGGTACCTTCCCCGAGGCAACCATCAACCGCTCTTTCGTCCCCTCCAAGGGAAAAACGGGGACCGTCCGAATGGCGCAAGCCAGCCAGGCAACCGTCGTTCCGGTGGCGGTGTGGGGATCGCACCGCATCCTCACCAAAGGCCGGCCGCGCAACTTCCAGCGGGGCGTAGCCATTTTGGTCAACATCGGAGAGCCCCTGGAGGTAGGCCCGGAGGAGGACCCGCGCAAAGCAACCGATCTCCTCATGGACTCAATCCGGAAGCTGCTGACCGAGGCGCAGGAGAAATATCCACAGGAGCCGGCCGGCGAAGACGACCTGTGGTGGCTGCCGGCGCACCTGGGAGGAACCGCTCCGGCGTCCGAGGAGGTCGATCGCTAAGCGCCCTGGCGGCCAGGGCACTAGCAACGCTTTTTAACCCACTCCAGGTCCTCGACAACGCCCGGCCATGGCGTTTCCAGTATGAGCACCGGCGCCCTGGAGGCCAGGATCATGTCCTTGATGACCTCCGGATCCATCTTGCCCGCCCCAATGTTGGCATGACGATCGGCGCCGGTGCCGGGCAGGTCGCGGGAGTCGTTACAGTGCAAGACATCGATGGTTCCCACGATCTCGACAACCCGCTCCACCACCTTAACCAGATCTTCCCCAGGCGGGTTGGCGGCGTGGGCGTGACAGGTATCGAAGCAAAAACCGACCTCGAACCCCTCGAGCTTTTCCCACAACCGCGCGATCTGGTCCACATAGCGAGCCACCGCGTTGTTGCCGCCGGCGGTGTTCTCGACGAGCACCTTGACGGGAAATCGCCGCTCGTTGAAGACCTTCCACCACCTGGTCGGCCCCTCCAACGGATCGTCTTCAGCGTGGCCGCCGTGCACGATCACTCCGGCCGCGCCGATTTCGGCAGCTGCATCCACGTTCTGGGCCAGGGTCTTGCGGGAAGGGACTCTGACCCGGGGTGAAGGATGACACGGGTTCAGCCGGTACGGCGCGTGGACGTAAATGGGAATACCCGAAGCCTTCAGCTCTTCCGCATCCTCCCGAGGCGCGGGCTTGCGAAAGCTCTGCGGATCACCCAAAAAGATCTGAATCGCCTCCAGGCCCAGCTCCCGGGCATCCTCAAGAGGCCTCTGCTGACCCACGTGGGCACCTATAAGCATCGGTGCAACTCTAACCGCGCCCGGCTTGAGCGCTCACTGACGCCAGCCGCGAGGCCAGGCTCTCGAGGGCGCCGTCGACCTCCTCGGCCGAGATGCTGCGGGACTCGGTCCTGGCCGAAGCCAGGTAGCAGTAGGTCAGTCTTAGAGAGCGCTCGGATACGATCCCCAGCTTGCGCAGGGCCGCCGCGTAGAGAACCAGCTGGTCCACCTCAGGGATCTCCAGCTCCACTCCGGACTTGAAATCCACAATCTCCAGCCCCCCGTCCATCTCGTAGACCGCGTCCATCCGCCCTCGAACCAGGTGCCGGCCCACCTTGAGGACGAACCTCAACTCCGCCATGGGCTCGCCGCCGGGCAGTTCGGCAAGCGTGCGCTGAGCGAACCCCATGCGTACAAACGCATTTTTCAACTCCCCCAGCTTGGCCTGGTCCACGTCGGTGAGCCGATCGTCGATGCCTTCCTCGTCGACCAGGCCGGTAAGGCCCCGAGCCTGCTCTTCGATCCAGCGATGGATCTCGGTACCCATCAGGGCGCTCTTGCCGGGTTTTTGCGGCAGCGGTCTCCTGAGGGCCCGCTCGCCCGCTCCGGAGGCCACCGACACCGCTTGACTGGCGGTTACCGACTGCAGAGGCAAGGCATCCGGAACGGTTTGACCCGGATCCGATCCCAGGGCGCGAGCCGCCGCGCGGTGCCCCTCCAGCAACTCCTCGGCGCGGGCGCGCGCGGGGCCGTGCAAGCGGCCCAGCAGATCACCGGCCGTCAGCTCGCCGCCGAGCAGTCCCTTGAGAGCGGCCACCGGACCGTCCGGCAACTCCGGCGCCGCGCCGCCCCGCGCCGCGAGTTTAGGCGGCCAGACCGCCCGGGCGGCCAGCTGCTGCATCAAAGGACTCGCCTCCGGCCGTTCGGCTACGCCCAAGTCCTGCACCTGAGGGTGCGCGGCCACCTCCTCGAAGAACACCGACGGCCCGTGCGGCCGGCGCTGCCTCTCGTACCACCAGGCAGCAGTGACGTACAGCCGCTGCCTGGCCCGGGTGAGCGCCACGTAAAACAGCCGCCTCTCGTCCTCCACCGCCCGAGCCCTTAGCTCGTCGGCGAACCCGCGCCGATTCTTGAGGGTCGGGCTGCCCTTGGAGTTTAGGGTCATCGGGTCCGGCAGGTGGTGGCGGTCCTCCCGAACTCTGTACGGGAGCTGGCTGAACGAAATCATCGGGTTGGACGCCCGCTCGTCGGGAAAGATCGAGTAGACCTTGTCTCCTTTGGCGTTCTCACCGGAGGCCACCCCGGGGACGAACACCACCTCGAACTCCAGCCCCTTGGCCGCATGGATGGTCATGAGCTTGACCGAATCCTCGCTCGAGCTCACCTCCAAACCCATGGGGTCGTCGGCGTCCTCGGCAGCGTCCAGATACTCGAGAAACTCCCCCAGAGAAGGATCGCCGGTAACCGGCGAGAAGTTGGCCACCAAGTTCATGAACTGGCGCAGGTTGCCCAGGGAAGCACCGGCATCCTGGCGTGGGCTCGCCCGGAGAGCCTCTGCGATGTCGCAGCGGGACAGAATAGTCTGTACCAAATCCAGCAGCGGCAGGGAAGATCGGACCCTTAGCTCCGCCAGTTCGCCGTGCAGTTGCTGCAACCGAGTACGCGCGTCCTGGGCCAGGCCCTCGATCCGGTCGAGATGATCGAGGGCTTCCACCAGCGAAAAGGCTTGTTCATCCGGTTCGAACGCGGTTTCATCCAGCACGGCGGCGCCGTCTATCGCCTCCGAGGATTCCCGCTTAGCATCGGACATCTCCCGGGTGCGCGCCGCCGCCCACCGGGCCAGGACGGCAAGATCCCGGTAGTGGACCCGAAAGCGCGGCCCGAACACGATCCTGGCCAGCCATCGGTTACTGCCCGGGCCCGGATCGGCCACCAGGCGCAGCCACGCCACGGTATCGAGCACCTCCGGCACCTGGAGCAGCCCGCCCAGCCCGACCACCTCGACGGGCACGTCGGCTTCCCTGAGAGTCGAGTAGATGGTGGACATATGGGACTTTCGCCGCACCAAGACGGCGCAGTCCTTCCAGCCGACCGGAGGTCGGTTCACAGCTGCGGGTTCTCCGTGCAGCCGCTGAATCTCCCCGGCGATGAATTGCGCCTCCCGCCGCTGATCCTCCAGCAGCTTGGCGCCCACAAAACCCTCCAGATTGGCCCGCACCGCGGCCTGGGCTTGACCGGGGCGCCGGTCGCCCGGGACTTGATCGATAACCGTGTTGGCGAGTTCGACGATTCGGGAGCCGCTCCGGAAATTGTCGGCCAGCGACAGGTAATCGTGACGCTTCCCGCCGGTGCGCAAGAAGTGCTTGTCGGGAAAGTCGATCAAGTTGTACAGCGTCGAGCCTCTCCACTGGAAAATGTTCTGCCGGGCGTCCCCCACCGCAGTGACGTTGGATCCCTGCGGCGCCATCGCCTGCAAAAGACGGCGCTGGGCAACGTTGGTGTCCTGGTACTCGTCGAGCAGGATCGCCGGATACTTTGCCTGCAACTCGGCGGCCACCGACGGCCACTTCTCCAGCACCTCCACCGCCTTGGTCACCTGGTCCCCGTAATCCATGCACCGGCGCAGCTTCTTGAGGTCCTGATACGCGCGGACTACCGAACAAAGCTCGATGCGCCGTCCGGAACAGGTCAACACGTCCTTCTCGTAGGCGCCCGCTCGCTCCATAACCCTGCGATCCTCCTCGACAACCTCCTGCGCCGTGACGAAGTTGTTGGCGCACTGGTCGGCCAGGCTCAACGCACTGCGGGTGATCGAAGCTATCGAGCGCGAGTCGATGGCCTCGAACGGCTCGATGTTATCGAGGGACTCGCCGAGCAACTGCCAGGCCTGGGCTTGGGAAAGCAGAGCCGAATCCGGATCGAAACCGATACGTAGACCGTGCTCGCGGACCAGGCGGTCTGCAAACGCGTTGTACGTGGAAACCGTGGGACGGTCCTCAGGCGAAGGATCCATCCGGTCGAAAGCAACGTCGATGCGTTCCTCGAGCTCGCGGGCCGCCTTGTTGGTGAAGGTGAGCCCCAGGATTTGCCCCGGCCGCACCAGGCCCTGCTCAGCCATCCACACCATCCGGGCCGCCATGATCGCGGTCTTCCCGCTGCCGGCGCCGGCGATGATTGCCTGGGGTTCGGGCGCTGCGGCAATAGCCTTCCACTGCTCGGCGGTGGGGTCGTTGCCCCGCATCGAGGCCCGTACCGCGGCGGAGGCCTTCATTCGACGCTCGCCCCTTCCGGGTAAAGAGGGCACAGCGGCTTCATCTTGCAGAAATAGCAGTCGGCCTCGGGGTTGGGTGCGAACTCCTCGGCGGCCACCGAGGAGACGATCTGCGGAAGCTTAGCGATTACTCCGTCGGCGTCCTCCGCATTTTGGCTGAGCACCTTGTACCTGCCGTCCCGGTCGAAGGCGCCCGGATACACCAGCCGCGCCACCATCGGCACACCCATCTCGACAATCTCGGGGACCTCGCGCGCGGCGAGGTGGTAGATGGCCAGCTGCAAAGAGCTCTGGGCCTCCTTGAAGCTGGGCGCCCACTTGGAGGTCTTGTAATCGGTCAGCTTGAGAGTCTTGTTCTTACGGTCGATCCGGTCGATGCGGCCGCGGAGCACCGCGCCTGCGTACTCGAACTCAAAGAACCGTTCGGATTCGACGTTGGTAGCGCCGGCCTCGTACCTCCAAAACACCTCGAGCATACGCATTCCGTCCCGGTGGAACTGCCGGCTGATGGTGGAGTTGGGGAAGACGCCCGGGTCGAACAACCGCTCGTACTCACGCTTGAGGTGCTCGGAGGTGTCGATGAGCCCCCGGTGCACCGCTTCGAACAGCGCGTGAACCCAAGTGCCGAACTTCATCGAGTAAGTCGACGCGGGATCCAGCCCCAGGACCGCCTGCAGCGCATACTGCAGCCCGCAGTTCTCGTAAACGCTCAGACGCGAGTACGAGGTCCGCAGCTTGCCGGAGACCACCGGAGTTGCGGCCTCGGTCCAGTCCGGCTGCCCGTACCAATAGCTGGGATCCACCCCGGGAATCTCGGCCAAGGCCGCGGTCGCCGCCACCTTCTCCTCAACCAAAGCACCGTCATCCGCCAGGCACCGCCGAAGGCCGGCCTCGTGCTCGCTCAACGTGAGCGCGGGCAGATCGGTGAGATCCGACTCGACCGGAGGGCCGCCCGCCAGCTCGAGCAGAAAACGACTCGGCCTTGCCTTGGCGCCGGCATGAGGCGAGGCGGTAAAAACTACCCGCGACCGCGCCCGGCTGGCCGCGACGTAGAAAGTCCGACGGTCCTCGGCTATAGCTTCCAGCTCCCGGCCGATCGCGCTGCCGGTCTCCAGCGCGTAAGTGTCGAAGGTTCCCCTGCCGCGGCGCCGCTTGGGTATCCATGCGTCCAAACAGCCGGCTACCATGACCGCCTCCCACTCGCGGCCTTTGGCGCCGTGAAAGGTGGAGATACAAACACCGTCGCGCCTTTGCGCCCCGGACGGCATCCAGGCGTCGGCTCCGAAGTCGGCTCCGGATGCCTCACTTAGATACTCCGGCACGGATCCGCGTCCCGACCGGCGCTGGACGAAACGGCTCAGCCCGTGACTGAAGGCGACAAGCGCATCGACGGATGCGTTGGCGGGATCGCCGGGATCGGCCAACGCCTTCGCCTCTAGGTCCCTGTAGTACCGGGCTGCCGAATACACCTCCCAAAAGCACTCGTCGGCCCGATCCTGATAGGCGACGACAAGCTCGGTGAGCTTGGCCAGTTCGGCCGTTGCCGGCGACTCCAAAGCGACGTCCAGCAGAGCCTTGCCGCTACGCCAAGCCTCGCGCTCCAGTTCACGGCGCCCCGCCAGATCCATACCCCCCAACGGTCCCGTGAGCAACCGCGCCAAACTTCGCGTATGGGAGTCGACCCTCAGCGCCACCCGCGCAAGGTCCAAGAAGCACCCGACCGCCGGCTCCTGTGTCAGGGGGCGTTCTCCCTCCAGGGGCTGATACGGAATATCGCAAAGCTCCAGCGACCTCTGCAGCGGGCCCAGCAGGTACCGAGGCTGGGATATCAACACCGCCAGCTCGGACCACTGGATCCCATCGACCACATGGGCCCGGCGCAACTCGTGAGCAACCGCGTCCATCTCCTCGACCATTGAGGAGTACTGCCGGCACTCGAAATCGGTACGGTGAGGGGCGTTCACTGTTGCCCAATGCTCCGAGCCGGCGTCGTTGTGGCGGATCAAGTTCTTGAGGGCGCCCGCCAGCGGAGCGCCGATACGCCGATGGTTGGTCAGCACCTCCACCCCGGCCGGGCCGAACCACTGCTCGAACCCGAACACCCAGTCGGGCTGAGCTCCGCGAAACGACTCGATTCCCGAGTCCGGGTCCGCAGCCAGGACCAGGTGGGAGGTTTCCAGGCGGGAAAGCATCCGCAGCTGCGCTCGGCTGAGATCCTGACCATCGTCCACCATCACCTGCGGAAACTTGCGCCGCAGATCCTGCCGCACTCCCGCGTCCTCCTCCAGCAGCCGCGCCGCGCCGGAGATCAGCTGCGCATAGTCGACCCGGGCGCGCTCCAGCAGGTGGGCGCGGTAAATACCGGCAAAGTGAACCACCTCGGCCCAATCCGCGTGCTCCGCCGCAATAGAGTTCAACTGCTCCTGGGGGATGAGCTGCTGTTCCACCCGCAGGCAGAAGTCGGCAACCTCATCGCAAAAGGCCCGCTCTTCGAGCCGTTCGCCCCAAACGGGCCAGCCGGCCGGATCTTGTATTCCGAGCAGTTCATGGACGGTCCCCCACTGTTCTGCTGCGGTCAACAGAACCGGCATCCTCGCGAACCCCAGCCGCGGGTAGTAGCGGGTAACCAGGTGGTAAGCCAGACCGTGCCATGTGTAAACGGGTACCTCGACGGTCGCCTGATGGGGCAGCTGCCGGGCCAGCCGCTCGCGAGCGCCCACCGCGTAGCTCCGACTGCTGCACAGCAACAGAATCTGGTGAGGATGAGCTCCGTCGGACACGGCCAAGTCGAGATAACGCTGCTCCAGTGAACCCGTCTTGCCCGTTCCGGGCCCACCCAGCACCAGCAGGGGGCCACCCCTGTGGCAAACCGCGCGTTGGGCTGCGCTCATCGGGTTAGTGGCCAGGGTACTAGGTCATACCTTACGAACACACAATTCTCCCCAGACGGCTTCGCATATGCACGGGGGAAGTTTGAGCAGGCCGGCCGCGGCCCAGACGCCATCAGCCTAATGTACCCGCGGCCCGCTTGAAGCCCAACCGCTAGTGCTCTAGTCCCGGGGCGGCAGCCTCAGCTCCTGCCCCGGCGAAAGCTCGGCGGTGCTCAAATCGTTTAACCGGCGAACCCGGTCTATAAAAGCGCGGGGGTCGTTCCGCTCCGAAGCATGCAGCCTGGCCACGCCCCAAAGGGTATCGCCCTGACCCACCACATGGATGGTTGCCTGCGCGTCCTGCGAGGTATCTGCAACCAGCCGCGGTGCCCACACCCCGGACAGCGCCATCGAGACCACAACCGCTGAGACGACGATGCGCCGTTGGGCAGCAACGTTGCTTGACTTCGAACGTATGTTCTGCATAATTCAGTACTGTAGCCAGAACGTTTGTTCGAGTCAACCTACGACGCAAAACCAAATCGAACAAATGTTTGTTACCGAAACATCGATCCACTAGGATCGCAGCGCAGCACCGACGCACATATAGGTGGCTCAAAAATAGGTGGCTCAAAAATAGGTGGCTTGAAAATAGGTGGCTTGAAAATGGATGGATCGGACCTTACCGGCAGGCAAAGAGCCGTGCTGGACTTCATCGTTGACGCCGTAGAGACCCGAGGGTTCCCGCCCGCGGTGCGTGAGATCTGCGAAGCAGTGGGCCTTAGTTCGCCCAGCACCGTGCACGCCCATCTCGGAACCCTAGAAGACAAAGGGTACCTGCGCCGCGACCCTTCCAAGCCCCGCGCCATAGAAGTCAGGTGGCGCCGCTCCAACCCGGCCGACAACGCAGCCGCACCGCCGGAGCAGCGCACCAGCGAATTGCCCATCTACGGGAGCATCGCCGCAGGTCCCACGTCGCTGGCGGAACAAAACTTGGAAGGCACGCTTCCCTTCCCCAACGACTTCATCTCGTCCGAAGCACACTTCGTCTTGTTGGTCAAAGGTGAAAGCATGGTCGACGCCGGTATCCTTGACGGCGATCTCGTCGTCATCCGGGCACAGCCCGATGCATCCAACGGAGACATTGTTGCCGCTCAAGTAACTGGGGAGACCGGAGAAGCTGAAGCCACCATCAAGCAGCTACGGCGCGAAGGAAGCACGGTCATGCTCGTGCCGGCCAACGCTGCGATGCAGCCTTTCGCCGCCCCCGAGGACACCAAGATCCTCGGCAAAGCGGTCGCAGTCCTGCGCAAGCTCTAAAGGTCCCGCTCTTACGGGGGCCCGGCGCCTCGTCCCGCTGGTCCTGTGCCTGCTGCTGGTTGGGGCAGGGTGCTCGCTCCGTCCAAATACATCCGCCCCACCTTCACCCGCCGTTTCCGACGAGCTCCAGCAGTTCCTCGACGGACGAGCGGAGCTGCTGGCCGCCGGCGACGTCGAGGGATACCTTGCGCCGGTCGCTCCCGCGGCGCTCGAACTGGAAGGGCCGATAGCCACCGGGGCCACGACGGTACCTCTAACCGACATCAGCTTCACCCTTTCGCGCAACGCCGACGAGGCTGAGGAATCACTGCTCGACCGGCGCGTCGATCTGTCCTATACGTACGAGGGGTTGCCCTCCAACAACATTTTCCGCCTGTCGGTCCGCTACGACTTCGCCAAAGCCGAAGACGCCTGGACGGTTGAGGCGGCGGCGCTGCGGCGAGGCTCCCGGATGCCGGTGTGGGCCACCGAAGGAGTGCTGTTCGAACGCTCCGACCACTTCCTGGCGCTGTTCCGGCCCGGTACCGACTCCCCCGACCGGGTCCTGTCCGATGCCGAACAGGCACGGCGGCAACTGGGAGAGAAGGTTCCCTTTCCACTGGAGAACATTTATCTGCTGTTAATAGCCGCCGATGAAGATCAGTACCGGCAAATGGCCGGAACCAACCTGGGCCCGGTCTCACCGATAGCGCAGGTGGAGACCTCCTACGAAGTAACGCCCGACAGCCTACGGGTGCTGGCCCGGCAGATGGTGATCAACCGCCAGAAGCTGTACGAGAACGGGCAGAGCCTGGAGACCTTGCGTCACGAGCTGGGCCATTTGCTGCTCGCACAAGTTACCCGGCCGTTCACCCCTGCCTGGGTGAGCGAGGCCGCGGCCATGTACCTGGCCGGCACCAAGACGGTGAGCATCTGGCGGGACGGGGTGTCCGGCGACAAGTTCACAGACATCACAATCGACCGCCTAACCCGCGCCACCAGTCTGGGCGAGCACGGCACCAACCAGGAGGGAACCTCGCTGGAGTACGCATACTCGGCAGCCGCGGCCTGGTATCTGGTCGAGACCTACGGAGCGGAGCAGTTCTGGGAATTTTACGCCTCTTACGCTCAGCTGCCGGCCGGCCGGCTGTATGACAAGCTGCCCGATACCGTCCCCGGTCTGGACGGGCGGCCGCCGGCAGACACGCCGATCGAACAGCTCGCGGTTGAGACCACCGCAGAGGCCCTGGGCCGCTTTTTCGACCTGACGCCAGCACAACTCGATGTGCGCATCAGGGGCTGGATGTCCCGCCAGTAATCCGGACCAACCGTTGCCCTAAAGGTGGGATAGCGGTTAATGAACGAGGACCTTGCGGGCGAACTCCCGTCCCCGGTCGGTCAGCGTCAAGTATCCCGACGATTCGCTCAGCAATCCCCGTTGCACCGCCCTGCCGATGACCTGCGACCGGAACTGCGGCGGCCAACCCAGCACTTTTTCGATGTGGCCTACGTGGCTCTCGGTCTCCTGCTCGGGGGTCCCGTCGTGGTTGAACAGGTGAGCCGCCAGCATCTGCTGCGCGAACTCCCACCTCTGGCGAGCGTGGCGCCGGGCGATGGCAACGAGCCCCCGGTTGGGAGCGAAGAGAAAGGAGGAGACGAAGGCCACCCCGATCGTCGCAGCCATGGCGCCGGCGATAGAGGCATCGAGCCGGCGCGCGCCCAGGTACCCGATAGGGGCCGACGCAACGCCGATTCCCACCGCGAGGGCCATCATGACCCCCAGTCGGTTGGTGAGCAGCAAGGCCGCCGCCGGCGGTCCGATCATCAGCGCCACCACCAGAATCGAGCCAACCGCGTCGAAGGCGCCGACCGCCGTTACCGAGACCAGCGCCATCAGAGCCAGATTCAGCGCTGCAGGCCGAAAACCCAGCGCCTCGGCCAGCCCGGCGTCGAACGTCATCAGCTTCAACTCTTTAAAGAAGGTCGCAACAAACGCCGCGCCACCGGTTGCGATCGCCCCCATCATCCACAGGGACCGGGGCCCCAGATCGAAACCGGAGGCGACCAGGCGATCCTGAGGCGCAAGAGCGATCTCGCCCAGCAGCACGGCATCAACGTCCAGGTGGACGTCGCCTGCGTAGCGGGAGATGAGGATCACCGCCACACTAAACAGCAGCGGAAACACCAGGCCGATGGCCGCATCCTCGGCAACCCGCCTGGAACGCTTGAGCAAATCGACCATGTACACGGTCAGCAGCCCTACGGCCGTTGCGCCGGCGATAAGCAGAGGCGACGAGAGGCTTCCGACGGCAAAGAATCCGATAACGATACCCAGCAGCACCGTGTGCGTTATGGCGTCACTCATCATCGACAACTTACGCAGCACCAGGAAGGTCCCGGGCAAAGCGCAGGCCGCCGCGACCATCGCCCCAACCGCGACCACCTCCCACTCGTATCCGCTCACCGCGGGGCCCTCCCTGCAAGAGCCACGGCCAGCTGGGCCTCGGAAGCGTCCTGCTCCAGCATCAGCAACTCTTTGGCCAGCCGCTCGCCGGTCTCGGTCAACACCCAACCCGCCCCGCTGCGGGCAACCAGGCCTCTTGCAGTCAAGGTGTCGAGCGAAGCTACGACGTCGCCGGATTGGTAGCGCATACCCGCGATGGACTCGGTCGTGTGGGGGTGGCGCACCTCGTGCTGGAGCGAAAGCAGGTACAGATCCACCAACACAACCTCGGAGCGCAGGCGCTTGCGGCCGGCCCGCTTGCGCAGCGCGCCGATCACCAGGCCCCGGCGGGGCGCAAACAACAGCGAGAGGATCACTATGCCCGACGCCACTATCACAATCATCGGTCCGGTCGGCAGCCGCGGCACACTCGACGAGATCAATGCGCCGGAGGCCCCGGATACGGCGCCGAAGCCGCCGGAGATCACCACCATGGCGCTCAAGCGGTTGGTCCACTGGCGCGCCGCCGCGGCCGGGGCCACCACCAGCGCACTCATCAACACCACCCCGACCGCCTGCAAACCGATGACGATGGCAATCACCAGCGCGGTCGTGAGCACCCGCTCCAGACCCCGGATCGGCAGCCCGAGCGACGATGCGAACCCGGGGTCGAAGGCCAGGAGTTTGAACTCCTTCCACAACAGAGCGACGACCAGCAAAGCTCCCCCGCCCAGCGCGGCCATTAGATACAGATCGCGCTCCAGCAGCGCGGCCGCCTGCCCAAACAAGAAGGTATCTAAGCCGGATTTGCCCGCATCCGGCAGCCGCTGGATGTAGGTGAGCAAGACCAGGCCCACTCCAAAAAACACCGACAGCACAACCGCCATTGCCGCGTCGGTCTTGACCCGGGTATTGCGGACCACCGAGTCGATTAACAACGCTCCGAGCCAGGCCGCGACGGCCGCTCCCATCACCAGAACCAGGATCGACTTGCTGCGGGTAAACAGGAAGGCCAGGGCAATGCCCGGCAAAGCGGCGTGAGAAAGCGCATCGCCGAGCAGGCTCTGGCGGCGCAACAGCGCGAACGTGCCCAAGACCCCGCTGACGAGACCCAGCATGGCCGAGCCCAAGGCCACGGTACGCAGGGTGTAATCGTCGACCCAGCTAAGGAGCGCCTCCATCAGTCGAGCGAACGCGCGGGCTCCCGGCGCGAGAACGCCAGCCGGCCCCCGTAGGTAAGCCGCAGGTTGTCTTGGTTGAACACCTCCGACACCGGACCCGAGGCGATGCGCCGGACGTTGAGCAGCAGTACCCGGTCAAAGTACTCCTCGACCGTCTGCAGGTCGTGGTGCACACACACGACGGTCTTACCCTGAGCTTTGAACCCGCGCAAGAGCTCGATGATGGCCTTCTCGGTCGCGGCATCCACCCCTTGAAAAGGCTCGTCCATCAGGTACACGGAGGCATCCTGCACCAGAGCTCGGCCCAGAAAGACCCGTTGCTGCTGGCCGCCGGACAGCTCACTGATATGCCGGGAGGCAAACTCCTGCATGCCCACCTGATCAAGAGCCTCGAGCGCCAAATCCCTTTCTTTCCGGCCGGGCCGCTTCAACCAACCCAAGGCGCCATAGCGGCCCATAATCACCACATCCAGCACCGTGGTGGGAAAATCCCAGTCGACCGTTCCGCGCTGGGGTACGTAGCCGATCAGCCGCTTGGCCTCCGAGGCCGGGCGTCCGTCTATGGTGATCCGGCCGGCAGCCGGCTTGGTCAAGCCCAGCACCGACCGGATGAGCGTGGTCTTACCCGCCCCGTTGGGTCCCACTATTGCCATGAGGGACCCCTTGGGAACCTCCAGGTCTACGTCCCACAGAACTGCCGTCTCGTCGTACGCGACCGTCAGGTCCTCTACGCCTATCGCCAGCGCATCACCCATCCTCACCGGCCCCCAAAGCGTCGGCTATCACGTCCACATTGTGGCGCACCATGCCGGTGTAGGTTCCCTCTTCGGTTCCCTCGTCACCCATGGCGTCGGAAAACAGTTCGCCGCCGATGCCAACCTCGGCGCCGCTGTCCCTGACTGCGGCCTGAACCGCCTCGATGGCCCGAGCCGAGACCGACGACTCGACGAATATCGCCGGGATCTGACGCTCGGCTATGAACTCGGCCAGGTCGCGAATGTCGCGCGTGCCCGCTTCGGAGGCGGTGCTGATTCCGATCAGGCCCCGCACGTCGACCCCGTACGCCTCCCCGAAATAGTTGAAAGCGTCGTGAGCGGTTACCAGCACACGCAGCCCGGGCGGAATTTGTTGAACCCGCTCAATCACGTATTGGTCCAGCTCGGTGAGCTCATCCAGATAGGCCGCGGCGTTGTCCCGGTAGGCCTGGGCGTTGTCCGGATCCAACTTCGCAAGCGCATCCCGAACCTCGGCCACCGCGACCTTCCACAGGCCGACATCGAACCAGACGTGCGGGTCGAACTGACCCTCGAACTCCTCGGGCCGCAGCAGCAGATCGTCGTCGATCGCCTCGGCCACCGGCACAGTCGTGACGGTCCCCGTCTCCTGCAGAACGTCGGCCATGGCGGCCTCTAAGTGCAAACCGTTGTAGAAGACGATATTCGCCTCGTTGATGCGCCGTACGTCGCCGGCGCTGGCCTTATACAGGTGCGGATCGACGCCGGGGCCCATAAGAGTCTGCACTTCGACCAGATCCCCGCCGACGTTGCTCACCGCGTCGCCGATCATCCCGGTGGTCGCTACCGCTTTTACCTTTCCTTCCACCGAGCTTGAAACGCCGTCGATCCGTCCACAGGCCCCGAGCAGCAGGGCGAGGACGAGGACCGCTGCGGACATAGATCTGCGCATCTGGGTCTGACCACCTCCGGTAGGAATAATTTCTCGCAACGGTTTTATGAAACTAAAAACCAGTTTAGATGCATCTAATATTTCCGCAAGTGCCCCTTCGGCGGAAGAGACTCCAACTACTTGGTGTCTACAGAACCGGCAACCGCGCGGACTGCGGTCCGGCCGGAAACGCTCGGTCGATCAGATCGATCTCCTGCTCGC
>JBBDRQ010000064.1:0-62328 GCA_040905365.1 Actinomycetota bacterium | reverse complement strand
GCGCTGCGCCTCACGCCGCCAAACGCCCCGAAGGTTGGTGGTCAGGGTACTAGGAAGCCCTCCTTGCCACTTGGTGCCATACTTAATTTGCTTAACATTCGGTCGCCACTGCCGATCTATAGACCACCCAGAACCAGTCGCGACCGGGGAGTCGGCATGAAAGCGTCGAGAGGGTCCACGGCCGCAACGTCCCTGCGTGCGCTCAGGTCCTTCCTGCCTGAGGGCAGGGGCTTGAGTAAAGCCGTATGGACCCAACGCCATCGCGGCATCCTAGCCCTGTTGTGGGCACACGTACCCGGCCTGTTCCTCTTCGCGCTGTTTATGGGCTACGGCTTGGGTCACAGCTTCTTCGAGGCCGCCGTGGTAGCGCTTCCCGCGCTGGCCGCCCAGTTGTCGCGGGGACGCCGGCCACGCATCGTCTTTACGTCGGTGGGCCTGATGACGGCGTCCGCGGTGTTGGTGCACCTGTCCGGAGGAATGATCGAGGCCCACTTCCATTTCTTCATCATGGTAGGCATCGTCGTCTTGTATCAGGACTGGGCCCCCTTCCTGTTTGCGATCGGATACGTCGTTCTTCACCACGGCGTGGTCGGCATGGTGGCGCCCGAAAGCGTATACAACCACCCGGCGGCACTGGCCAACCCGTGGAGGTGGGCAGCAATCCACGGGATCTCGATCCTGGGAATGAGCGCCGCGGGAATAGCCACGTGGAAGCTCAATGAATCGCTGCAAAAAGAAGCGCTGAACCGGACGGAGGCGCTCGCCGAGGCTCAGCGGCTGGCCCAGGTGGGAAGTTGGAAGTGGGACCTGCTCAACGACGAGCTCCGGTGCTCGGACGAGATGTTGCGGCTCTTCGGAAAGCCGGCGGACTGGATTCCGGATAGCGGCGCGCTGCTCAGCAGCATCCACGACGATGACAGGCCGGCCGTCGAAGCCGCGATTACCGAGGCTGTTAAGCGAGCGGAGAGCTACACGGTGGACTATCGCGTTGAGGGCGGCGGTGGCACCTGGCGTTGGCTATCTGCACACGTCGACGTCGACTGCGACCACGCTGGGCGGGTGATCCAGCTGCACGGGACATGCCAGGACATAACGGACGACAAGGCGTCCGCGCAAGCTTTGACCGAGGCCCGGGATCGCGCCCTACAAGCCTCGAGGGCCAAGTCGGAATTCCTCGCCACAATGAGCCACGAGATTCGAACCCCGATGAACGGCGTCATCGGCCTGACCGGGCTGCTTTTGGACGGAGACCTCGACGAAACGCAGCGCCGCTACGCGGAAGGGGTGCGGACGTCAGGCGAAGCGCTACTGGGAATCATCAACGACATTTTGGATTTCTCCAAGGTCGAAGCCGGCAAGCTGGAGCTGGAAACCGTTGATTTCGACCTCTCGGAAGCGCTGGCGGACGTAGCAGCCCTGGTCGCCGAACCGGCCCAAGCCAAGGGCCTGGAGCTGCTCACCTACTGCCCGGCCGAAGTCCCCGCCGAGCTGAGGGGGGACGTCGGGCGGCTGCGCCAGATCCTGCTCAACTTCGCCAGCAACGCCGTCAAGTTCACAGAAAAAGGCGAAATCCTGATCCAGGCCGTCGCCGCGGAACAGAAGGTCTCCGAAGAGATTTTGCTGCGTGTCGAGGTGAAAGACACAGGGATCGGAATCGATAGCAAAACCCTCAGCCGGCTATTCGAGCCCTTCTCCCAGGCCGACGCGTCTACCACGCGCAGGTACGGGGGCACCGGTTTGGGCCTGGCGATATCCAGTCGTCTGGCTGAGGCGATGGGCGGCGCCGTGGGGGCATCCAGCGAAAAGGGCCGGGGCAGCACCTTCTGGCTCGAGATACCCATGACCAAAGCTTCGCAGACCGCCGGCCGGAGCCCCCGAATCCCGCACCTACTTGAAGGACGCCGGATCCTGGTGATAGACGACAACGCGACCAATCGCTTCGTCCTCTCCTCACAGATGCGCCGGTGGGACGTACACGCCGACGTCGCCTCAGATGCCCAAGAAGGGTTCGGCCGGTTGAAACAGGCAGCCAACCAGCTCCGCTCGTACCATGCGGTGCTGGTCGACATGGCGATGCCTGAGATCGACGGCCCGACACTGGCCGGAATGATCCGAGCGGATCCCGAACTGCGGTCCACGCCTCTGCTGTTGCTGAGCTCCATGCCGGTGAGCGCACAAACCGCAACCGATGCGGGCTTTGTAACGCAGCTGACCAAGCCTGTGCGGTTGTCGAGCCTTTACGACGCACTCGCCCTTGCCACCAACCCCGGCGCCGCGCGGCCCGAGGCAGATCCGATATCCGCTCAAACGTCTGGCTCCGGCTCGCGCGGCCGGCTTTTGATCGTCGAGGACCACCCGGTCAACCAGGAGGTCGCCCGGGGAATCGTCGCCAAACTCGGCTACCGCTGCGACCTGGCCGCCAACGGCCGCGAAGCGCTCGGGGCGCTAAGCCAGCGCAGCTACGACGCGGTAATCATGGACTGCCACATGCCCGAGATGGACGGCTTCCAAGCAACCGCTGAGATTCGCCGCCGAGAACGCGACAGCGAGCACATTCCCATCATTGCGATGACCGCCGGAGCGCTAGTCGAGGATCGGGAAAAGTGCCTGGCTGCGGGCATGGACGACTATCTCGCCAAGCCGGTGAAGGAGCTGGAGATGGAGGCGGTCCTAAGACGCTCGCTCCCAAACGGGAGCGGGGCTGCCAAAAGCGAGTCGCCGCCTTCCGGCGCGACCCCGGCCGGCAACGGATCGGTAGATGCGTCCCAACTCGAGGCCCTGCAGCAGTTGGCCGAGATCAGCGGCGACCCGGCTTTTCTTACGAATTTAATAAGCGAGTACTTCGCCGATGCGGCCGCGCAGCTGCGCGCGATGCGGCAGGCCGCGGATCGAAATGACCAGTCCTCGATCACGCGTGCCGCCCACAGAATAAAGGGAGCCTCGGCAACTGTCGGCGCCGCCGCCATGGCGACGGCCAGCGCGAACATCGAGCGCAGTGCGGCACGCGGCGAGACTCCGGCCCGGGAGGTGCTCGACAAGATGGAGGAAGAACTGCAGCGAACCTCTGACGCCTTCAGGGAGCTAACACTAGGTAGGTAGGGCGCGCCCTCAAGACGTCCTGAATCCGGTCCGGGCCATATGTCCCCAGTCGGTCTTGCCCCTTAGGAACTTCCATATTCCCCGCAGCCGCCAGTACACCGTGAGCTGCCGGTAGCCTACCGCTCCCATAGCGGCCCACAGCAACAGCCAGAGCCGGTCCCGCAGGCGCCGGTAACGGCGGTAGCTCAACTCCTCGAGTAGCAGGGTCAATACATCGAGAACCACCGCGTACCCGTAGGCGACCAAAAAGAACAAGACGGCAAACTCCCAGGCTACACCTCCCGTGCCGATCCCCACCCCCAGGCCGATCAAGCCGACCGCCTCGATGACCGGCGCCAGCAGTTCGACGAGAACGAAGGACGGATAGACCATCAGGCCCAACACTCCGTACCTGGGGTTTAAGAACAACCCCCGATTACGCCACAGCACGTCGCTCAGGCCCCGGTGCCACCGGTCCCGCTGCCGGCCTAGCACCTTCAAGGTCGACGGCACCTCAGTCCAAGCCACCGGGTCCGGGACGAAGACGATGCGATTGTGCAGCCGCTTTTCGTGACCCAGGCGCCGCAGGCGGACCACCAGCTCCATATCCTCCCCAACCGTCCCCTCCATGTAGCCTCCTGCTGCTAAAACGGAGTCACGGCGAAACAGTCCGAATGCGCCCGAGATGATCAGGTTGCCCCCCAAGCGGTTCCAACCCAGCCGCCCGACGAAAAAGGCTCTCAGGTACTCCATCACCTGAATTCCGATCAAGGGACGATGCGGCGCTCTGGCTTCTAGCACCCGACCGGACTTGACCACTGCGGAGTTGGCCACCCTGATGGTGCCTCCGGTGCCTACTACCTGATCGTCGACCAGGAAGGGTTGGACCATGCGCAACATGGCGTCGGGCTCAATGATCGTGTCCGCATCGATCGCACAAGCCAGGTCCCCCTGCGCGATGTTCATCCCGGCATTCAACGCATCCGCTTTGCCGCCGTTGACCTTGTCCGCCACCACCAGCCTCGGATTGGCCTGAGACCGGTAGTAGCCGACCAACGGCTTGTGCTGCACGACCCGGTGGTAGACGGGGTGCACGGCGATGAGCTCGAAATCCCGGATTAGCACCTCCATCGTGGTGTCGGAGGATCCGTCGTTGATCAGCACTACCTCCAGGTTCGGGTAGCGCAGGGTCAGCAGTGCCTTGACGCTCTGGGTCACGGTCGCAGCTTCGTTGTAGGCCGGCGCCAAGATACTGATTCTTGGCGCTACCGCAGAACTCAGGAGCTGTGAGTAGTCCTCCTGCCAAAAACGCCGACGGTGGCGCCGCAGCTCCAGGGCGGAACTGACCAGCAACAGCCCGTAGAAACTGTTGACGCCCAAAAAGTAAACGAGGATAAGCCACTCACCCTTGAGCAGAAAATCGTTGACCGCCGCCATCAGATGCCGCGAATGGCGCTGTCGGGTAAATCCAGCATCTGACGGGCGACATCCGCGGCAAACGGATCGTCGGATGAGAGCGATCGACGCAAGAACAGCATACCTGGCGATCCCAGGGACCGAAGCGCCGCGCCGGCATGCTGCCGCACCTCCCACGCGCGGTCGCCGAGAAGCTCCGCAAGCGAGGAGGCTGCAGGCCAGTGGCCCAACCGGCCCAGCGCCTGCGCCGCGGCCGCCCGGCACTTCGGCTCCGGGTCCCGTACCATGCGCGTGAGGACCTCGACGGCTGCCTCACCGCCGGTGGCGCCGATCAACTCGGCGGACAAAGCGCGCGCCTCCGGGTCCTCGGACTCGCATAGCTTCAGCCCCGGCGGAAGCAGAGCCGAGCCGGCCAGCGAAACCGCCACCCGCAGCCCGGCCCGCAACGCGTCGTCAGATGCGACCAACAGGTGCTCCGCAAGCCGGGGCGTCAGCGTCTCCCCTATACGGATCAACGAATCCTCGACCGCGAATGGGGCGAGGTGATCGGCGCCCAACATGGCGAGCAAACGGTCCACGGCGGGGTCTTTGGGATGGCCGGCAACCCACCGCACCGCCTCGGTCCGTACCACGGGGTTGGGATCCTCGAGCAGGCCGGGCACAACGGACTCGCCCGTGCCCAATAACGACAACAGCCGCGCCCCCTGTAACCGCTTCCACCACAGGCGACTCCGGCATTTGTCCCCGGCCGCTCCCAAGATACCCAGCTCCTGGGCAAAAGCAGCAAGCCGTTGACGCTGCATTCCTCCCAGAGAGGTAGCCACGGCGCAAAGCGTTTCGATCTGCTGCCGGGGGCTGAGCTCGATTAGCGGACCGAGAACGGCCGGGGTGGAACCCGGATCATCCAGTGCGGACTGCAACGCGGCGCCAGCCGCCCTCAGCGCCGCGTCTCTTCGCCGTCGGCGCATGCCCGTATATAGCGCGTGAGCCATAAGGACGGCCAGCCCGACCATCAGTACCATCAGTTCCACAACGATCACCGTCACCAGAAGATCTCCGGATATGGTCGTCAACCTCGGCGCTCCATAGCACGGTGGATCCGCTTCATCAGCACGGGAACGCTGAAGGGCTTGGATACATGGTCGTAGGCGCCCATATCCAGGGCCTGCAGCACCTCGGTCTCCGAATCGCGCGCGGTCAGCATGATTACCCTCGTACGGCTCAAGACTCCCGTATCGGCAAGCCGGCGCAAAACGCCCAGACCGTCGAGGCTCGGCAAACCCCAGTCGAGCAGCACTATCCGGGCAAAGATCTGCGGATTCGGTCCCTGCAGCGCCTGCACGGCGTCCTCGCCGTCGTCAAAGCGAAGGGTCCGGTACGCGCGGGTGGCCAACCCGTACTGAAGTATCCCCGCCAGAGCCTCGTCATCCTCCACCACGACAACGTCAACCACCGCCTCGTCCTGTACCGACCATCCCGCCGGCACTACCCGATCACCCCCGGCCCCCTTCGCCGCCCGGACCGCGGAACGCGCCGCCTTCTGCAGCACCTGCAGGTCCTCACCGTCCTGCGGGTGCTGGGCCACGCCGCCGCTAAAGGACATCGAAAACTCCTCGCCGTTGCCGTCCACGAACCGATGTTGCCTGAATTCTTCGAGCACGGCGGCAAGGCGTTCCACGCCGTCCGCGCGGCTCATGCCGGACATTCCGATCACAAACTCCTGACCGGCCCACCGGCCGACTACGTCATGGGCATCGAACGAGCGCGTCAGAAGTTCGCCGAGCCAACGCAGCACCTCGTCGCCGGCCGTATAACCGGCGCGGTCGTTGAGCGATCGCAACCCGTCTACGTCGACATCGGCTATGGACACGGGCTCGCCGAAGCGCTTGCCGGAAGCCAGGAAACCCTCTATCTGCGCCGCGGACGTCCGCTGGTTGGCCGTACCGGTTATCGGGTCCGTCTCGACCATCCGGCGCAACAGCTTTGTGCGCTCCAGGCGGTTGGAGACTCTGGCCAGCAGCTCGGGTCCGACCAGCGGTTTGGAAAGATAGTCATCGCCGCCCGCGTCGAAAATCAAACCCACCGTCCGAGGATCGGTATCGGCGGTGAGAAACATGACCGGCAGGTGAGACCACCGGGGATCGGCCCTTAGCACCTGACACAGTTCCACGCCGTTGACCTCGGGCATACCAACGTCGAGCATCACCAGATCGGGCAACGTCCTTTCGAGCGTGTCCCAAAACTCCAGCGCATCCCTTACCGCGACCACCCGTTTGCCCTGCGACTCGAGCAACGCCGCCAGCGCCGCCAGCGCCGAGGGATCGTCGTCTACCGCCAGTACCGTGTCGGCATTGAACCGGGTGCTCTTGACGACTTCGTCCACGGCCTCCAGGACCGTCGCGGGGTTGGCCGGCTTCCGCAGAAAGCGTTTGGCGCCCAGTCGAACGGCCTCCACCCGGTCGGTAAACACGTCCGCTCCCGTCAGCACGATCACCGGCACCGACGGGAACTGCGCCCGGAGTTCCTTCATAAGGGCAAACGGGTTCTCCATGCCCGCGTCGGCTGCCCCGACCAAAACGGCTTCAGGACCACGGCGGGCAAGCTGCAGGCCTTGGTGGGTATCGCGTGCGATCTCCAGCCTCAGGTCCCGCCGGCCGGCCTCCAGTCTCAAGCCGTCGGCCAGGACCGGATCGTCATCGACCAGCAAGATAAAGGGCCCGTCGCTCCGAATCGCCGTGCGCTGGGGAGCAGCGCTGGTCGCCTTGGAAGCTGGACCGGCGTCCAGGCAGGCCCGCAATTCCACGACCGCGTCGGATAGCTCCAAAATAGCCGCCGCATCCCGGGGACCGTCCGGCTGCATCCAAGCCTCGATCCGGCGGGACAGCTCGGTTCCGCGGGGAATCCCAAAGGTGCCCAAGGATCCGGCCAGCTTATGTGCCTCACGTTTGGCATCGTCTCGTAGAGCCGGATCCAACGCTGCCGACAAAGCCTCGGCAGCCGCGTCTTCGATCACCGACATCTGGTGCTCCAGAGTCGTCTTAAAGCTCTCCCAGATCCCAGCCAGAGCGTCGGTTCCACCGGCTGGCGATTCGCCACCTCCGAGTTCGAAGCTGCCGGAGGTCAACGATCCCACCCCAGTACCGACGCGACCTCCCCCGGTAGACGCATGATGTCGAATGGCTTACGTACGACCGCGGCAACGTCAAGATTGGTCAGCGCCTCTGCGTCGTACTCGGACCCCCCGGACGCGGTCAACAGGATGACGGGTACCCGATGAGTCAACGGGGAAGCTCGCAAGCGCTGCAGCGTTGCGAATCCGTCCAACTCCGGCATCATCATGTCCACGAGGATGGCGTCGGGTGCCGTAGCTTGCGCTTTGGTGATCCCCTCCAGCCCGGAAGCCGCGCTTTCGACCGACCATCCCGCCGAGCCGAGGCTTGCCGCCGCCACAGCTCGGATGATGGGATCGTCGTCAATCAATAGGATGCGCCTGGTCAATCAGCCTCCTACCAACATTTAGTGACAGGAATCAGTATGCAACCCAAGCGGCCCAACTAGTAGCAAAATGCACCCAAACAACGCGGTCCGCCGCAAATTCGGTAGTTCCCGATGACGTCCGGGCTGCGGGCAACTTCTACTGCGCCGCGGCCTCCGGGGGCTCTTCGGGCTCGGCGGCAAACTCGGCGTAACGGGCGATCACGGCTCTCGGTGCTTTTACCACGATCCTGAATCCCGTCTCGCCGGCGGTCTCTTCCAACACCTCCCCCTGGTCGTGCAGGACACTGCGCACCTCCCCGCGTTCGTAGGGGATCTCGAAGTCGCCCACCGCCTGGGTGGCGGCCAGCTTCTGAGCCACCGCCTCCAGAAGATCCTCGAGACCTTCCGAGCGGACCGCCGAGATAGCCAAGGCGCCGGGAAACTGCTCGGCGAGCCGGCTCAGGACGTCCGGCCCCACCCGATCCGCCTTGTTGAGCACCACCATGCGGGGAACGTCACCGGCGCCGATTTGCATCAGAACCTCATCCACTGCGGCCACCTGCTCGCGCGGATCCGGCCGGCTGGCGTCGACGATGTGCAAGAGCAGATCCGCGTGCACGGTCTGCTCTAAGGTGGACTTGAACGCCTCCACCAACTGGTGCGGCAGCTTTTGAACGAAACCCACCGTATCGGTCAGCACCACGGGGCGGCCTCCGGGCAGCTCCAGCTTGCGGGACACCGGATCCAGCGTTGAAAACAGCTTGTCCTCTACCAGGACCCCCGCGCCGGTCAGCGCGTTGAGCAACGTGGATTTGCCGGCGTTGGTGTATCCCACCAGGCTGATCTGAGGAGTGCCGGCGCGTACCCTTCCACGGCGCTTGATGCCGCGGGTGCGTTCCACCTCCGCTAACTCCTGCTTGAGGTTTTTCAGACGCTTGGCGATCCGCCGGCGGTCCACTTCCAACTTGGTCTCGCCGGGTCCTCGGGTGCCCAGCGACGCGCCGGCGGATCCGCCCCCGCCCCGGCTACCGCCGATTCGGCTCATGACCTCACCCCACCCCCGCAGCCGAGGGACCATGTAATTGATCTGGGCCAGCTCGACCTGCAGCTTGCCTTCGGCGGAGTGCGCATGCTGGGCAAAAACATCGAGGATAAGACCGGTTCTATCCAGGACCTTGAGCGCATTAGGAGCCAGCGGGTTGACTCCGGCAACATCTTCGAGGTTACGGCCCTGAGCAGGCGCCAACTCGTCGTCGAACACGATGGCGGTGGCCTTTAGCTCGCGGGCCCTATCGACTATCTCGCGCGCCTTGCCCTTGCCGACGTAGGTAGCCGGATCGGGACTGGACCGTGTCTGGATAATCTTCTCGACGGTTTCCGCCCCGGCCGTCGCGGCCAGCTGAGCGAGCTCGTCGAGTGACTCGAGTCCCTCGTCGACGTCGGATTGCGAATGCACCAATCCGACCAGTACGACCCGCTCGGCGGCCGGAGTCTCTCCCATCAGGTCTCCAGGGCCTTGGTCACTCGCTCCATACCTTCGGTTACCCGGTCGTCCGCCAAAGTCAAAGAGAAACGAACGAAGCCCTCGCCGTGCGATCCGTAGCCCGAGCCGGGAGCCACTACGACCCCCGCCTCGTCCAAAAGGTGCTGGCAGAAGCTCACCGAGTTGTGCCCGTCGGGCACCGGTACCCACACGTAGATGGCGCCCAGCGGCGCGTCGACCTTAAGGCCCGCCGCGCGCAAGGCATCTACCACCAAATCACGGCGGCGCCTGTAGACCTCGATGTTCTCCTGAATGCAGTCCTGCGGACCCTCCAGCGCGGTAACACCCGCTTTTTGGATGGCGTTGAATATACCCGAGTCGATATTGGTCTTGACGCGGCCGATGGCCTCGATCGCCTGAGTGGACCCGACGACCCAGCCGACCCGCCAGCCGGTCATGTTGTAGGTCTTGGACAGCGAGCCGAACTCCACCGCCACGTCCAGGGCGCCCGGCGCCTGCAGCACGCTGGGTGCGGTGTAGCCGTCGTAGGTGAGCTCGACGTAGGCGGCGTCGTGCGCCAGCAGCAGGTCGTTGGTTGCACAAAAGTCGACAGCGGTCTTCATGAATCCCTCGTCGCAAACCGCCGAGGTGGGGTTGGAAGGGAAGTTGATCCACAGGACCTTGGAGACGTTGACGTCGCCGGCAGGGATACGGTCCAGCTGCGGGACAAAGTTTTCGCCGGCGGTCAACGGGACCGATATCGGCCGGCCGCCGGACAGCATCGTCGCCGTCCGGTAGACCGGATAACCGGGGTCCTGCACCAGCACGGCCTCCCCTGGGTCCACGAACGCGGTAGCCAGATGCGCAATACCCTCCTTGGAACCGATCAGCGGAAGCACCTGCGTCTTGGGGTCCAGAGCTACATTGAACCGGCGCTCGTAATAGGCAGCGATAGCTTCGCGCAGCTCCGCCAGCCCGTAATAGGAGGGATATTGATGGTTGGCCGGGTCGGACAGCTCCCTGATACCGGCATCCACAATATGCTGGGGCGTCGGTCGGTCCGGGTCGCCGATGCCGAAGGAGATCACGTCCACCCCCTTGGCCTTGGCTGCGGCAACCTTCTTGTCCAGCTCCGCGAACAGGTACGGGGGTAGCTTGTCGATCCTTTCGGCGCTTCTCAAACGGTCCTCCCATCAAAGACGTGTACTGCCGGACCGGTCATGAATAAACGACCGTCCGATTGCTTCTCGATCAAAAGGTCTCCTCCGAGCATGCGCACCGTAGCGCGCTCCAACCCGGTCGCCACCAAGCTCGCACACGCCCCGGACCCGCAGGCTTGAGTCACGCCCACACCTCGCTCCCAAAAACGAGCGTGCACCACGTCACCCTCGACCTTAACGAACTCGACGTTGGTGCGATCCGGGAAGGCGGGGTCGTTCTCGATGACGGGGCCCAGCTCGGTTACGGGCACGGCAGCCAGGTCGTCCACAAAGGTCACTGCGTGTGGGTTGCCGGTTAGCACCTTTCGCCACCGGTAGCCGTGCAACTCGATCTCACCGAGGTCCTCGGCCACGCCCATGTCGACTCGCACCGAGGTCGCGGCCGAGCTGTCGACGCTCAACTCCAGCACCTTGACCTCGCCCCCGGCCTCGAGGCGTACCTTCCGGCTGCGGTGATAGCCCTTCTCGTACAGGAATTTGCCGGCACAGCGAAGGCCGTTGCCCGATACCTCGGCAATGCCGCCGTCATTGTTGTACAGAAGAAACTTGAAGTCCGCGTCGGGTGAGGCGGTGAGCACAATGACTCCGTCTCCACCCACACCGGTGTGACGGTCGCACATCTGCACGGCCGCGGCGGCGTCAACCGGCTGGTCGTAAACCAGGATGAAATCGTTGCCCAGTCCGTGATACTTCGAAAACTCTACGGGCACGGCTATCGACACCTTCCTAAACGCTCGATCAGATACTCGGCGGCCGCGTCCGGATCCTCAAACCACACGATCCGGGGGTCGGCCTGGAACCACCTGAGCTGCCGGCGCGCGTACTTACGGGTACGGCGCTTCACCTCCTCGACCGCCTCCTCCAGCGTCAACTTACCGTCGAGATGGTCGAGGATCAGAGCATATCCGAGCACCTGGTAAGCGGTGGCCGACCACGGCCAGGCCCGGACGCGAAGATCCGCCACCTCCTGCACCCAACCCTGTGCGATGTAGCGGTCCACACGCGCATTTATCCGGCGGTCGAGCTCCTCCTTGGGAAGCCTGAGTCCCGCCGTCCACAACTCGTACACCGACTCCCAACGGTCCCACGCCGTGCGGTACGAGGAGAACTTCTCCCCGGTGAGCTCGACGACCTCCAGCGCCCGTACCGTACGGCGGACGTTGGCCGGGTGGATGCGCTTAGCCGCCTCCGGGTCCACCTCCTGCAGCATCCGGTACATCGCACTTGGGCCCTCGGAAACGGCCCTGGACTGCAGGCGATCGCGCACGACCGGGTCGGTGCCCGGAAACTCGAGCGGATCGACCACCGCTCGGAAGTACAAACCGGAGCCGCCCACCAGCAACGGAACCTCCCCCTGCTGGTGTATAGCACGCACCGCGTCGCGGGCCCGCCTCTGATATTCGGCCACCGTCAGCGGCTCCGTAGGATCGACGACGTCGAACATATGGTGCGGGACCTCCGCGCGGTCCGCGGCGGTCGGCTTGGCGGTGCCGATATCCATCCCGCGGTACGCCGTTGCGGAGTCGATGCCGACGACCTGCACGCCGCGTCCGGCAGCCACTCGAACGGCCAGGTCGCTCTTGCCGGCGCCCGTGGGGCCGACGATCGCCAGCGCCGGTTTAGCCGGCGAGGCAGCCCTCCAGGTGGCTGGGAGCGGCTCCGGTTACCTTGACCTCCAGCAACTCACCTTGAGCAGCCTTCGCTGCGAAATGCGCCAGCTTGTTGGTGCGGGTGCGTCCGGTGACCTTATCCGGGTTCTTCTTCGACGGACCCTCAACCATGACCTGGACCGTGGAGTCGATCATCTGCTCATTGAGCTCAAGACTGATCTGCCGCTGCAGAGCAGCCAGCCGGTCGAAGCGGCGCGATACAACTTCTGCGGGAACCTGATCGTCCATTCCGGCCGCTTCGGTGCCCGGGCGGGGTGAGTACTTGAACAGGTAAGCGGCATCGAACCGCACCTGCTCGACCAGGCTCATCGTCTCGTCGAAGTCCTGCTCGGTTTCGCCGGGGAAGCCGACGATGATGTCGGTGGTCACCGCGAGTCCGTCGACCAGCTCCCGCGCCATCTGCACCTTGTCCAGGTACTTATCCCGCGAGTAGGAACGCTTCATCAGCTTGAGCACCCGGCTGGAGCCCGACTGCACAGGCAGGTGCAGGTGCTCGCAAACGACCGAGGAATCGGCCATCGCCCGGGCCACCGGCTCCCGGAAATCCTTGGGGTGCGGAGAGGTGTAGCGCACTCTTTCCAGCCCTTCGATGCCGTCCAGAGCCAGCAGCAGATCGGCAAACTTCGGCGTGCGATAGACGTCGCGGCCGTAGGAGTTGACGTTCTGGCCGAGCAAGGTCACTTCGCTGACGCCGGTGCTGCACAGCTGTTTGACCTCGCCGAGAATGTCGCCCAGTCGGCGGGAAGCCTCGACCCCCCGCACCGAGGGCACGATACAAAACGTACAGCCGTTGTTACACCCGTACTGGATGGCCACCCAGGCGTGAAACGACTTGCCCCGGCGGGCCGGCAGGGCGGAGGGAAAGACGTTGAGGGTCTCGGAGAACTCCACGACCGGGATCCCCGACTCCTCGGCCTTGCGCAGCAGGCCGGGCAGCGCTTCGATGTTGCGGGTCCCGAGCACGACGTCCACCCAAGGCGCCTTGCGCACGATCACATCGCGATCCTTCTCGGCCAGGCACCCGCCGACCACCACCTTCATCTCGGGCCTGGAGTCCTTGACTGCCTTGATCTGACCGAGGTTCCCGTACAGGCGGTTGTCCGCGTTCTCCCGGATGGCGCAGGTGTTAAACACGGCTACGGCGGCGTCGTCGGGCGAGTCGACCTTCCGGTAGCCCTGCACCTCGAGCAGACCGGCCAGGCGTTCGGAGTCATGCTCGTTCATCTGGCACCCGAAGGTGCGGATCCAGTAAGTACGTTCGTCACTCATGCAACCAGGATAGACGCTGCCGTCCAGTTGGACGTCCACCGCCTTGCGCGCTCAGACCGGCGTCGCCTTCACCGACCGGCTCCCCGGCCCCCGAGTCCCGGCGGGGGCCGGGAGCGGAACTTCTTACAGAAACCTTGAAACAATATTGGGCGGACGCTACTTAGCGAACTCGACCGCTCTGTGCTCCCGGATTACCGTTACTTTAATCTGCCCCGGATACTGCAACTCCTCTTCTATTTTCTTGGCTATATCGCGTGCAAGCACCTCGGCCTGCAGGTCATCCACCGCATCCGGATGCACCATCACCCGGACTTCCCGGCCGGCCTGCATCGCATAGCACTTGTCGACGCCCTCGAAGGACTCCGCCAGCGTTTCCAGACGCTGCAGACGCTTTACGTAGGTGTCGAGAGTCTCACGACGGGCTCCGGGTCGGGCACTGGAGATCGCGTCGGCAGTCTGGGTAATAACCGCCTCTACCGTCCTTTGCTCCACCTCATTGTGGTGGGCCTCAATCGCGTGGCACACGGCCGGCGACTCGTTGAGCCGCCTGGCGAGCTCCGCCCCGATCAGGGCGTGAGACCCCTCCACCTCGTGGGTAATGGCTTTGCCGATGTCGTGAAGCAACGTGCACCGCTTCGACAGCGCAATGTCGGTGCCCAGCTCCGCGGCGACCACACCCGCTATATGGGCGGCTTCCACCAAGTGTTTGAGCACGTTTTGACCGTAGGAGGTGCGGTAGTTCAACCGTCCCAAGACCTTGAGCATCTCCGGGTGTAGATCCGGGATGCCCACCTCCATCGCGGCCCATTCCCCCGCTTCTCGAATCGTGCGCTCCACCTCGTCACGGGACTTCTCGTACATCTCTTCGATCCGGGCGGGCTGGATGCGTCCGTCCCCGACCAGCTTTTCCAGGGTCAGCTTGGCAATCTCCCGGCGAATCGGATCGAAACAGCTGAGCACCACCGACTCGGGCGTGTCGTCGATCAACAGGCTTGTACCGGTGCAAGCCTCGAAGGCCCGGATGTTACGCCCCTCGCGGCCGATGATCCGGCCCTTCATCTCATCGTTGGGCAGGGTAACCACCGAGATGGAGTTCTCCGAGGTTTCTTCGCTGGCTACCCTTTGAATGGCTATCGCCACGATCTTGCGAGCCCTGCGATCCGCCTCCTCCCGGGCCCGGGCCTCGATGTCCCGTACCAAAGTCATAGCGTCGCGTTTGGCCTGATTCTCAACGGATGCAACTACGAGCTCTTTGGCCTGCGCCGCCGACATGCCGGCCAGCCGCTCCACCTCAGCTCTTTGCTTGGCGGCAAACTCGTCTAGCTGCTTGCGAAAGTTCTCCAGCTGTTTTTGCTGCTCGGCGGCGGCCTGCTCCTTGTCCTCCAGCCGCTGCGCCATGTGTTCCAATGTCGACTCTTTTTGTTCCAGACGTTCCTCTTTGCGTTGAACGTCGGCACTGCGCTGCTTGACCTCCTCTTCGGCTTCTTGCCGGATGCGCAACGCCTCTTCCCTGGCTTTGGTCAGCGCCTCGCGCGTTTTCTTTTCGGCTTCCTCTTCGAGTTCAACCAGGCGCTCCTGCGCACGGGCCTGCGCGGTTCCCGCGCTGCGGCTGGCCGCCTGTTTATAGAGAATGAATCCAATTCCGACACCGACGAGAAGGCCGACTACTCCGAGTAGTACGTCAGTTGACATCTGGCCTCCTCAACACAAAAAAACCGAGCACATGCTCGGCCAGAAGGTTCGTGAGGTTGCGGGATACAATGCTATTGAAGTTACTCTCGTAGCAGTAGCTCCTCCCACAAATTATCTATCCCTCAACCTCACGTCTTTGTGTCTGACCGCGGACTTTTCAGTAGTTAACTCAGTTTAAGCCGTTGGCTGACGCAAACCTTCCTTAGGCCGGCTCCTAAATATTAAGCTGGGGCGCGAAGAGGGTCAATCACTAGTGAGCACTAGGCTTCGTCGAGTTCGCGAAATGCTGCGCGCGCCGCCTCCCACGCAAGTTCGGATTCGTAACCTTTCCCATACAGATGCCGAACCACGCGCGGTAGCGCCTTTTCACGGGGAACCGAACAGCTGCTCCTGGCCTTGGAAAGTGCCAGTTTCAAGGCTCGATCCGCATCGGAGATGCCCTGCTGGTCCAACTCGGCCAGGCCCTCGTCTATAAGTTCGCTTGCGACGCCTCTGTACGCGAGGTCGTGACCGATACGCGTCGATGACCACCCTGCGCGGCTCCTGGACCGGCACACCTCGCGGACAAACGCGGCGTCGTCGAGCAGTCCGAGCTCATGGAGCCGGGCGTCGACGGCTTCAACGGTCGACTCGCTGAACCCGCCTTCCAGCAGCCGCCGAGACATCTCATGTCGGGAACGGGACCGGTGCCCGAGCAAATGCATCGCCTTGTCCATGGCGTTCTCGGTCTGCGCAGGCAGCTCCTCCCCGACCGGCACCCCGGCCGCCCGGCTGCTCACGAGCGCGCGGAAGCGCCGTTCTTGGATGCCTTCTCTTCCGGCGGGGCCTTCTCTTCGGCCTCCTCGATCAGCCCCAGCTTCAGCTTGACTCTGTGCTCGATGTCGGCAAACACGTCGGGGTGCTCGGAGAGGTAGCCCTTGGTGTTCTCACGTCCCTGGCCTATCTGCTCCCCATCAAGCATGTACCAGGACCCGGACCTGCTGGCAATGCCCAGATCCAGCGCGGTGTCCAGCAGTGAGCCCTCTTTGGAGATCCCATGTCCGTACTGCACGTCGAACTCGGTCTGGCGAAACGGTGCGCTGACCTTGGACTTGACCACCTTGACCCGCACCCGCGACCCAACCACCTCCTGGCCGTTTTTGAGGTTCTCGATCTTGCGGATGTCCAAACGCACCGAGGCGTAAAACTTGAGCGCCCTCCCCCCGGAGGTAGTCTCGGGTGAGCCGAACATGACTCCGACCTTCTCCCTCAGCTGGTTGATGAACACGATAGTGGTGTTGGAGCGGCTTAGGTTGCCGGCTAGTTTACGCAGCGCCTGGCTCATCAGCCGCGCCTGCAACCCCACGTGGGTGTCGCCCATCTCACCCTCGATCTCGGCCCTGGGTACCAGCGCGGCCACCGAGTCGATGACCACCACGTCTATGCCTCCGGAGCGCACCAGCATGTCAGTGATCTCCAGGGCCTGTTCCCCAGTGTCGGGCTGAGACACCAGCAACTCGTCCACATCGACGCCCAGGTTGCGCGCATACCCGACGTCCAAAGCGTGCTCGGCATCGACGAACGCCGCGATGCCGCCCTTTCTCTGGGCTTCGGCTATTACATGCAGGCACAGCGTCGTCTTACCGCTGCTCTCCGGCCCATAGATCTCGACAATCCGGCCGCGAGGCAGGCCGCCGATGCCCAAAGCCACATCCAGCCCCAGGGATCCGGTCGGAATCACCTCCATGGGCACGTAGGTGCGATCACCCAACTTCATGATGGCGCCCTTGCCGAACTGCTTTTCGATCTGCGCCATGGTGTTACCGACCGACTTTGCCTTGTCGCTTCCGTTCCCGCGTCCCAAATCCATGCATCCTCCTAGTAGCACTAGTAGCTGATCCCAGAGCTAACAACCGGTCGGAAAGCCGGTCGGCGCTCCAGTTGCTCGGGTCTACCCGGCAGGTTAGTGGGCCGGTATGACAGAAACGTATCGAACGTTTGTTCGGATTACAACAACTGAGACCGCTTTTCCACAGAGAATTACACACCTGTGATTATAGGGAAAGTCCTGGGGAAAACTCGAACGTCTCCAGCACTTCGTACCGGGCGCCGCCCGCGCTCAGATGGCTTCTGAACAGCCTGAGCCGATCGATTCGGAACCCGGATTGATCAAAATCGAAAGGCCGGAATCTCTCGACCACTTCTTCGACCGATGACGGCACCTTGAAGCGAGCCAGAGTCAGGTGAGGGTGCAGGGACCGCGTCTCGGCCGGCTGGTCGCTTACCCGCGACAGTTGGCGGGCGAGAGCGTCCAATCGTGATTCCGGATCGTCGACACCCACCCACAGCACCCTCGCGCGCCTCAAGGAAGGAAACGCCCCTACATCGAGAAGCCGGGAATCGACGGGGACGGCGGAGCGCGCCACCCGGGCAATATCCCTGACCAGGTCCTCAACCCGCGCGTCGGCGACCTCGCCGAAGAACTTCACCGTCACGTGCCAGCTCGACCGCGCCGTCCACCGCGCACCCGGCAGCTTCTCCTGCAGCGGCGCTACGGCCTGCTGCACCGACTCCAGGCGCTCCTGCGGAACCTCCGCCGCGGCAAACAACCTCACGCGCGATCCCGGTCTTGCATCCACCGGCGCAGCGTATCCAGCGCCGCGGTCGCGCCGGCCGAACGGATTTCGCCGCGGCTGCCGGAGACCGTCAACCTACGCACCTGCGACCCGCCGTCCCATGAGACGCCTATGAACACGGTGCCGACCGGCTTTTCCTGAGGATCCGGACCCGCCTCCCCCGTCGTAGACAAACCAATCGAAGCCCCCGACGCGGTCCGGGCACCCAGGGCCATCGCGGACGCCGTCTCCTTGGACACCGCCCCGTGGCGCTCCAGCAAATCCGCCGGCACGCCCAGCTGCTTGATCTTGGCTTCGGGCGCATAGGTGACAAACCCGGTGTGGAACACCGCCGAGGATCCCGGCACCGACACCAGGAGCGACGCCAGCGAGCCTCCGGTGAACGACTCCGCCACCGACAGGGTCAGGCCCCTGGCCGCGGCCATCTCGATCACCACCGCCTCCAAGGTCTGGTCGCCGGCACCAAAGACATCGTCACCCAACAGGCGCCGGATCTTGCTTTCCACCGGACCGATCCGGTCGGCGGCGTCCTGCCCGGATGCGGATGCCCTAAGGCCGACCGCCACCCGGCCTCCGGAAGCCAGGATCGACACTTCGGGACCGCCGGACGCTCTGCACGCCTCGACGACGTCGCCTATCCGCTGTGCCAAATCGGCTTCTCCGACCCCGGCGACCCACAGCGTGGCAACGGTCGCGGCACCGCCGGCCGGGGCCTGCGCAATCAAGGGGAGCACGCTTTCCGACAACATCACCTCCATCTCGCCCGGCACCCCGGGAAGCGCGTAGACCCTGGCTCCTTCGTGTTCCATCTCGATACCCGGCGCAGTGCCCAACGGGTTGGCGATGGCCCGGCTACCCAAAGGCAGGAACGCCTGGACCCGATTCAGCGGGCTCATCTGCTTGCCCTTGGACTCGAAGAAGCGCCGGATTCCGGCCTCCAGCTCGGCGCTGAACTGCAGCTCCCGGCCGGCCGCTTTAGCCAGCGCCCGGCGAGTTAGGTCATCGTGAGTTGGACCCAGGCCCCCGGAAACAATCACCACATCTGCGCGCCTGCAAGCCTCGTCGACGGCCGTTGCAATGCAGTCGAGGTCGTCGCCCACCGTTACCTGGAAAGCGGGGTCGATCCCCGCCTTCATCAACCGGCGGGCGATATGGCTGCCGTTGGTGTCGGCCACCGATCCGGTAAGCAGCTCGCTGCCCACACAAACGATCCCGGCCTTCATCCGATACCTAGTCCAGGGGCTTCGCCCCCGGATCCCACGATATTCGCTCGATGGGGCACTAACGCTCGGCCGGGTCCGGTTGCCTGGCCAGCAGCCGGCCGCTCAGCAACGCGTAGCGGATTCCCGAGTACGCGGTGATCAGCACGGCCGCGAACAGAAGTACATCCTGAACCGGCACCCACGCACCCGCACGTGGAAACAGCCAGGCCAGCACCATCACCAGCTGGACCGTGGTCTTGTACTTGGCGTGCCTGCCGGCCGGCATGGAGTTTCCGCGCCGCATGGCCGCCGACCGCAGGGCCACAATTGCCACCTCCCTGACCGCGATAACCAATGCGGCCCATACCGGAAATCCCTTGAAGGCAATCAATCCGAACAGCGCGGCCCCGACCAAAAACTTATCGGCCAGAGGATCCAGGAACTGACCGGTGGGCGTAATAATGTCCAGGCGCCGGGCCAGGTAGCCGTCCAGGTAGTCGCTGAGGGTCGCTACAACATAGATCACCAGGGCAGTCCAAGCGGCTGCGGTCATCCGGGTGCTGTCACCCGCCTCGTACATGAAGTAGACGAAGACCGGTATGAGCGCGATGCGGACCCAGGTGACGAAGTTGGCGGGGTTCATATCCGGATTACCTTGCTAGTGGACCACCGGCTAACCGTAGCAGAACCCGGCGAGAGCCCGCCCGGCCGACGCCGCGATGCGAATTAGATTTCATCCAACCCCTTCCCCATCGATCCAGCAGGTAGTATCATTGCTATCGACGAAGGCTCGGCCACACAGTGAAAGATTGCTGGTCGGAACCTTGATCGGTTCCAATCCTCCAACTTTCGGCAGCCACAGACCGGGCCTTCGTGCGCGTCGCGCACCCTTCCGCTTTGCAATCCTTCCGCTCCACCTTGTAAGCTCCCGCCACGGGCTGGCACGCTTCCCCCACTTTGGGTCTGAATTGTCCGGCTGGGCGCGCCTGGTCACTGTAAATTGAGCGAATAATTAGGCATAATCTAGCAGTTTTGCTCCACCGGCCTCGCGTTGATCCATGCCTCGACGGCGGCGTCGCCAACCGAAGGACTTCGACTCTAGGGGGTTGCTTTGATTAGGGAGCTACGTTGAAAAGGTTGTCACTGGTTTCGGCACTATGCTCGGCTTTCGTTCTGGCGGCCCCGGCCCAGGCCGCCTCGGCGCAAACACCGAACCTCGACCTGGGAGCCCTCCTGGATGGGGTGTCGGGCCTGCTGGGATCGTCCACCCACCACTCCGCGAATCCCGCCTCGCCCCGCTCGCTGGAGCAAGAGATAGAGAACCTCCTGCGGGTCGAGAGTACGGCGTACTGCCTGACCGGGACGATGGCCTCAGGTAAGCCCGTCTACGACGGCGCCGCTGCGATGAACGGGGTGCCGCTGGGCACCCGGTACCAAGTCGTCAGCGGCCCCCAGGCCGGGAAGGTCTACACCGTAGAGGACCGTATCGGCCACAGCAGCGAGTTCGACATCGCCTTTCCCGGAGACTGTGACGCGGCTGTAGCGTACGGACGGCGCATCATCAACATCGAACCCGTCCAATCAGGGTAGGCACTCGGGCTCGATCGGAGCAACCTCGCCCGGAGCTTCATCGACAGGCCGATCCGCCGGTTCCTCAGCTCCGGGCACCGAAATACCGGCAAACGTACCTCCGGTCACCAACTCCACATCGACGTCGCTAAGACCGGGGTCGGCGCGCAGTTCGGCCGCACCGTCCGCGTAACCGGCAAGCAGTTCCGCCGCGGCGGAAGCTCCGTCCGCGTACCGAATCACGGTAGTACCCACCCGCGAGGGAGCGTCACCGATCTCGGTCACCTGGAACCCCCCACCCTTGAGAGCTTCGGAGGCGAGACCGGCCTCACCTTCACGGCCGGAACCGTTGAGAACCCTGACGCGCACGTCGGCGGGAACCACCGCTTCCGATCCGTCCGGCGCAGGGTTCAAAAACCGGCTGATCGCCTCGGTCGCTTCGGGCTCCTGAGGTTTTAGAGCAGACACCCCCGGGATGCCGGCGCCTGTGGTGGGCAAAGTCATCATCTCCAGTGAACCCGAAGCGAGCGACCGCATCCGCCACCCGAGTTGCGCCAAATCCAACACCCCCAGGTCACGATCGAACGCGACGTTGCGGACCAAGGCGTTTAGAAGGTCGTTGGCCACCCAGGGATTGCGGATGCCCCGGCTCACCGCCTTGCGGAGCATCCGCCTGATGAAGTCCTGCTGACGCTCGATACGGCCGATATCGCCCGTGGGATCTCTCCGCCACCGGCCGTCCTCAAAAGACTCGTACTGGCGGCTGCGGACATAGGCCAGACCCTGTACACCGGTTAGGGGGACGCAGCCGGCCGCGGGTACATCAAGCTCAGCCAGTCCGTCGCGGGCCGGCGCTGCGAAGTACATGTTGAGCCCACCGACTGCGTCGACTACCGACCGGAATCCGTCAAAGTTGACCTCGATATAGTGGTCTATAGGGATGCCCAGAGTCTGGGTGATCGTCTGAATCAGCCGGTCCGGCCCGCCCGCGTAAGCACCGTTGATACGCCCGTTTTGGCCGGTACCGGCGATCGAGACCCACAGGTCTCGCGGTATGGACAGCACCGCGGCACCTCCGCCGGGCTTGATTCGCAGCAGCATAATGGCGTCACTGCGCTGGCCCGATACGTGCTCAGTGGTACCGAAGCTCTCCTGTCCGGGGGCCAGGTCTGCTCGGCTGTCGGAACCCACCAACAAAATCGTCTTTCCATCCGCCGAGACGCCCAATCCGGGGGCGTCCACCCGGTCGACCTCCCCCAGCCGGACCTGTACGTAGGCCATTCCGCCGACCGTACCCGCGACCATCAAGGCAAGGACGGCGGCCAGGATCACGACCAGACGGCGGCCCCATGATGGTCGGGGCTCCGGCGGAAGGGTTGGCTCGAGGATCCGGGTGTCGTGAGGACCGAGATTGGGTGGCTGGTAGCTCACCCGTTCAGTTTGACCCGAACGTAGCGATCCCGCCAGCCAACGTCAGTATCTACAAGCCGGTACGCCTTAGACCGCCCCCAGGGCCTGCAGCATCTGCCGGGCCACAAACCGGTTTCCGGCCGAGTTCAAGTGGACTCCGTCGAGGGTCAGCACGCCCCGGCTACGACCCTCGGGGTTGTTCATGCTGAGGTACTCGGTAAAGGCTCTCCGAAGATCGCAGACACCCGCATTGCGCTCGGCCGCAACCTCGCGCACTACCTGCGCGTAGCGGTCCAGCAGGAGGTTTTCACGGCTACCGTCGTAAGGCCGCTCCTGCAGCAGGCCCGGCGTACAAACCAACGCCTCAGCGCCGGCCCTTTGGATTCGATCGATGAGGTCGACGATTCCCGAGCGATAGACGGCCAGACCCGCCTCCTCCGCACCCTCGCTCACGCTCGCGACATCGTTGACCCCCACGTAGACGACCACCACGGTTGGGGCAAGACTCAGCACGTCGCGGCTTAGGCGTTCCTGCAGATCCCGTACGTCGTCACCTTCGACGCCGGAGCCGATCACCTCAACCTGGGATTCCCCGCCGAGCGCCTCGCTCACCAACCGGACGTAGCCGCCGGGCCACACACCCGCCGCGGTTATCGAGTCCCCGAAAAACACCACACGGGTCCCGGACGGCAAGCTCGCAGCGCCGGTCAAAGCACCCGGTTCCGTCCCGGCCGGCCGGCCCCGGGTGAAGTACATAAAGACCCCCGAGAACAGCCCGGCGAACAAGAAGACCGCGATCAGAGCACGCGCCTTCCCGGGTGAAGCCATAGTACTAATGCTCCATCGCGCAAAATTTGTGCCATTCGATTTTCCCAACCGCCTGTTCACGGCGGTTGGGAAAATCGATAACCCTACTACCCTGCCTGGTGGCGTTCCGCGCCCATAACCTTCTTTATGAGCTCGTGACACCGATCGGCACGCGCCCCGTCCTCCTGTTGACACTTACGGAGGAACTCGATCACGTCGGTGTGGTCGTGAGCGTCATCGAGAAACTTCTCGTGGTGCGAGGCACTCTTGAGCGAGTGGTACTGGATGCTGATCAAGTCGTAGACGATGTCGTCATGAGGACTGTGATCGTTGCTCATAGCAAACCTCCCCGGCTCGACCGTGGGTAACTTCCATCGACCATGATCTACCCGTAGACAGGTGCTGTAAACTGCACCGTCTTCGACGCAGGTTCGCCTAAATGTCGCCCGGGGTTTCCGACGCCGTCGAACCCCCGGCATCGTCCGAGCCTCCCTCGGTGTCGTCCGTGCTTGCAGAGACCTCCGCGCTCTCTGAGTCTCCATCCGAATCGCCGAACGAGGTTGTCTGCGGAGTCAGCTCGATGGTCTCTACCTGTCCGGACTGGCCAGGCGAACCCAGATCCCTGCCGTTGACGCTGATCTCGACGTCTCCCAGGTTGCCGATTCGCATGCTCACGACCTCCTCGGCCTCGAAAGTCCGCTCCTCGTCCTCGGTCAAGAAGCCGACAAACAGCTGCTCGTCTCCGTCCGCCTCGACGCTCATCCAGACCCGGGCCAAGGCCAGCACGCCGACGTTGACACCTTCGAAGACGGGCTCCTGCGGATCAGGCGAAACCTGCGCCCCTTCATCGACCACCACACCGGGCTCTGGGGAGTTAGCGGACTGATCTCCCACCGGGTCCGGCGGCGGAGGGGCCACGTCGCTGCCTGGATTCAACAGACCGATTACCGACAGCAGGACGAGCAGTCCGGCCGCAGAAACCGCGGCTATCAGCCACTGCGGCCGCCGGTGACGGCCGGAAATTCCGGGCGGCCGGGAGATCACTTGGGTAACCGACGGCTGCGGCCGGGCGTTGCTAAGCCGATCGAACTCAGCGAGGATCGGGGCTTCGTCGATCCCGAGCCACCGAACGTAAGATCTGAGCATTCCGCGTACGTACGGACCACCGGACACAAAGTCGAAGTCGTCGTTCTCCATGGCCTGGAGAAAATCCACCCTGATCTTGGTGTCCTGGGACGCTTGAAAGAGCGAAGCCCGAATCGCTTCCCTCGCGCCGCTAAGCCGCTGACCGATGGTTTGCTGATTCAATTGGACCCCGGGGTCTTTAGAGGACAGTAACTTCCCGCCGGTACAGCCTAGCGCGCAATTATTGCAGAGGTTAGTTCATCCGGGTTGACCTAGTACCCTAGCCGAGTTTTTTGCGCCCCCTTTCGCCTGTCGCCCTACCGTCATATGCTTGTACCGTGGACAACCCTGGTGAACTATGAGTGACTTGGGCACCGTCGTCATCGACGCGCTTGCCAACAACCTGACGATCGACGAGCTTACTTACGGCCCGGACCACCCTGAGGTCGCCTCCGATCTCAACAGACTCGGGCTGGTGCTCATCGGAATCGGCCACCCCGACGCAGCCAAGGCCCTGTTTGAGCGAGCCCTATCAATCCACGAATCACGGATGGGCCCCCATCACCCGCAGGTGGCGACCGACCTCGCCCACATGGCTGAAGCGTACCGGGCCCTCGGGGATCTCAGGTCCGCCAAGGCGGTGCTTCAGCGAGCTTTAACGATCGACGAGGCGGCGCACGGGCCTCGTCACCCGTCCTCGCTGAGCGATATGTCCAAGCTGTGCCGCATTCTCATCGACCTCGGAGAGATGTCGCTGGACGACCACACGGTGCAATCGGTTCTGCAGGACACCGAGGAACCGGATGAGCGGGCGTCGATGGAAATGGCATTGCGCAGCGTCGGACTCGTCCGAGCGGACTTGGAGCGCATCCGGTCGTTCCTGCCCGGCGAGGTGACCAGCCTGATCCACCGCATATCCGAATATCGTCCGGAGCCGGCCGCTAACGGCTTCGCTGCGCCGAATGCCGGCCCGGACAGAGATCCGGAACCGCCCAAACCCGCGGGGACCGCTGCGCAGGATACCCCCCTGCCCCCGCAGGAGACCCAGCCGTTCAACGTGCTCATGGACATAGACCAGTCGGCCCTGCCGAAAATCCAACCAGAACCGGCACCTCAAGCAATTAGCTCCTTGGATTGGGAGGGCTCCGAGCCCCTACGGGAGGACCGCGCCGCCGCCTCCGACGTCACCAACGAGACCGCCTTTTTCGACGAACTCGACGACGTGTTCCTGAATCTGAAGGACTCTCCACCTGAGGAGACCGTCGTTGAGCTCGGTGCATCGGCAGAAGAGCCGATCCAAGCCCGCTCCCAACCCGAGAGTGAATTTGAGCCGGCCGATGCGGGGCCGCAGAACGCCGAGGCGGCAGACGACGGGACGGTCGTACAGGACTCAGACGACCCCGGCCACGTGCTGGAGGACGGACTCGATCACTTCTTCGGCCCATCCGCCGGCCCGCGCAAAGACTCCGGCTCTGTATCGAGTGGCAACGACCTCAACAACCAGGGACGGCTGCTGAGAGATTTGGGGGACCTGGCCGGCGCCAAAGATCTGTTTGAGCAGGCACTTGCAGCCGACGAAGCCGAATACGGACCGGACGACCCCTCGGTGGCATCGGACCTCAGCGGCCTCGGCGGCGTGCTTAGAGACATGGGCGACCTACAGGGGGCCCGCGAAGTTTTCGAAAGGTCGCTGGCCATCAACGAGAGGATCCTGGGCGAGAACGATCCGAGTATCGCCGGCGATTTGAGCGACCTGGGCGGCATCCAGCACGACCTCGGCAACCTAGAGGAGGCCCGGGAATCGCTGGAGCGCGCCATCTCACTCAACGAGACGTCGCTTGGAGCCGAGCACCCGTCGCTCAGTACGGACCTCAACAGCCTGGCGGGAGTACTGAGCGCCTTGGGAGACCTGGACGGGGCCAAGACTGCACTGGAGCGGGCACTGGCCATCGATGAGTCGGCCTACGGACCGGATCACCCCAAGGTTGCCACCCGTCTTAGCAACCTCGGCAACATTCTCAGGGCTCAGCAGGATCTCTTTGGCGCCAAGAGCTGCCTGCAAAAGGCCCTGAGCATCACCCAAGCTTCCTTAGGTTCCGACAACCCCCGGGTGGCCATTCGGATGAACAACGTGGCCAATGTGATGCGCGACCTGGGCGACCCTTTTGCAGCCCGGCCCTATTTGGAACAGGCACTGACCATAGATGAAAACGCCTACGGCTCCGAGCACCCCAGGATCGCCGCACGATTGACCAGCCTGGCCACCGTCCAAGAGATCATCGGAAACCAGCAGGAGGCTATCGGCTGCATGGAGAAGGCGGTAGCCATCACCGAAGCGGTCTTCGGGCGGAACGACTCCCGCTACCTGAACCGGATGGCGCAGCTACAGGCGCTGAAGACGCCCACACCACCTCCGCCGGCCGCTCCGGCAGCCAAGGAAGAGGATCCGCCCCTCAACCAGGAAGCCGACCCGGAGCCTCAAGAGCCTGCAGAGCCCCCCGGTCCCAAGCCTCCGATCAGGATCAGTTCATTGGACGTCCGGCGGCCTTAATATCCCGTGGCCAACTGGACATGCCCCGAGTGCGCCGTAGTTTTGGATTCGTCCAAAGAAGGCAGGCGTGAGGCTTGTCCGTTATGCGGGTTGGACAAGACGGGCCACTATGAGAACGCGTCCTCTACATCTACGCCCGCGTCCGACGGCTCCGGCTCTTCTGCCTCACCCTGAAGCTCTTCATAGCTCATCAGCACGTCGCGAGGCTTGGACCCTTGCGACGGACCGACCACGCCCCGCTCCTCCAGCATGTCCATGATCCGGCCCGCCCGGGCAAAGCCTACCTTGAGCTTGCGCTGAAGCATGGAGGTAGAGCCCAGCTGCGATCGCACCACGAGCTCTTGAGCCGTGACTACCAGCTCGTCGTCCTCGTCGTCGCTGGAACTGCGTCCCAAAGCACCCGACTTGGGGTCCGACCCCTTACTGACCACTCCCTCGACATAGCTGACGTTACGCTGTCGCCGGCACCAGCCGACGACGGACGATATCTCTTTCTCGGAGATCCAGGCGCCCTGGAGGCGCTGCGAGCGTCCGGCGGAGACGTGCTTGTAGAGCATGTCTCCCTTGCCGATCAGCCGGTCGGCGCCGCCTTCGTCGAGAATTACCCGGCTGTCCTGCATGCTGGCGGTGGCAAAGGCCATCCGGGAGGGGATGTTGGCCTTGATCACCCCGGTAACCACGTCGACCGACGGCCGCTGCGTAGCCACGATGAGATGGATCCCAACCGCCCGGGCCTTCTGCGCGATACGGCAGATGTAGTCCTCCACCTCGCGGGCAGCCACCATCATCAGGTCCGCCAGTTCGTCGACTACGACCAGGTAGTACGGGAAGGTCGTACGCTTGGTGCCGTCCTCGTAGTCCGGCAACGCCGAGGTACGCACCGCCTCGTTGTACATGTCGATGTGCCGGTAACCGAGCTCGGCGAGCACCTCGTAGCGCGCTTCCATCTCCCGAGACACCCAACCCAGAGCTTCGGCCGCCTTTTTTGGCGACGTGACCACGGGCGTGAGCAGGTGCGGTACGCCGTTATAGTTGGAAAGTTCCACAAGTTTCGGGTCGATCAGCAACAGACGTACCTGGTCGGGCCGGGATCTGACCAGGATGGAGGCGAGGATAGCGTTGATACAGGTCGATTTGCCCGCCCCGGTCGCGCCGGCGATCAGCACGTGGGGCATGTCGGCCAGGTTGACGACCACCGAGTTGCCGGAGATGTCCTTGCCGAGCCCCACCGCCAGCGGGTGTGTGTGGACCCGAGCCTGCGCGCTGTGCAGCACATCGCCCAAGGTCACCGAGCAAGGCTCTTTGTTGGGCACCTCGATTCCGATGGCCGACCGGCCGGGAATCGGCGCCAGTATCCGCAGCTCACCGGCCGCCAGGGCGTAGCGAATTTCCTTCTCCAAGCCGACCACGCGGTTAACCTTGACGGCGGGGCCCAGCTCCACCTCATAGCGGGTAACGGTCGGACCTGCCGTGAAACCGGTCACCGCCGCGTTCACGCCGAACTGGTCCATCGTGTCCTCGATCGCCGCGACCGTAGCGTCGATCGCCTTTCGGGAAACCTCGGTCTTCTGCGCCTGTTTGAGGATGGTCAGCGGCGGCACCCGGTATCCGTCCTCGTCGCTGGGCGCAGGTTCCGGGCGGGCGGGAGCGGCCGCCGGCTCCGACGGGCCGCTAAGATCCGCCACCTTACCGCGCACCAGCCGGGGCGCCGGGTCCGGCTCCTCCGCCTGCTGCGCCTCGTCCGGCTCCAAGCGATCCTTCAAGCTCTGCCGCTGCGGCTTGGGCTCCAGATCGGCGAGCATCCTGTCCGTCTGGCGCTTCGTGGCCCGCTGTGCAGCCGAGCCGGTGGCCGACGCCGCCCGGCCCAGCCGGGAAAAGGCCGCAGAAAGCCAACCGGTCACCTCAGATACGGGCGTCTTGGTCACGACCAACAGCCCGACGAAAACCACCATCACGATCAGCAGACCCGCTCCCCAGACCGACAGCAGCGTGCGCGCCGGCCACGCTATGGCGGCTCCGACGACGCCACCGACCTCGGGCACACTGTCGAGCCGCAATCCCTCCGCGTCGTTGGCGAAAAGCAGGTGAAGCCACGCGGCCACACCCGACAAGCACATAAACGCGCCGGCGGCAAAGCGGCCCGCGTCCTCACGGCTGCGGCGGCTCATCATCTTGACCGCAATCACCGCCATCGACGGCGGAATCCCCACGGATGCGGAGCCGAGCGCGTAACTCAGGGCCCAGTCGATCCGGCGGCCGACCGGGCCGGCCAGGTCCCAAAACACCGCCAAAGCCGAAAAGACCGCAAGGAACAGCAACCCGACGGCTATGCCCTCCGGGCTGACGGTGGCTTGCTTTTTCTTTTTACTCCTGGAAGCAGAAGACCTGCCCCTAGGGGCAGGTCTGGGCTTGCGCTTAGTTGCCTGAGCCATCAGACCTCCATGACAACCGGCACGATGATCGGCCGTCTGCCGGTTTGCCTCCAAACAAATTTTCCGAGCGTCTTGCGGACCGTTCGACGCACCGCGGTGTAGTCGGTAATCTCATCCTCCGCCAAAGTGGCCAGTGATTGCCGTATTTCCGCCTTGGCTTCCTCTATCAATTCCACCGCGCTGTCCTCGAAGACGAAGCCTTTGGAGATTATGTCGGGCCCTGCAACCAGGCTTCCGTCCGCCAGGTTGATGGTCACCACACACACAACAACCCCTTCGTCGGCCAGCACCCGGCGGTCTCTTAGCACCTCATCTTCGACATCTCCTATGCCCAGCCCGTCGACAAACACGTAGCCGGCTTCGACCTTCTCCCGCGCCTTGGAAACCTTGCCGTCGGTGAGCTCCAGAACATCCCCGTCATCCATAACCAGCGTGCTCTCCAAAGGAATGCCCGTCTCCAGCGCCAAATCCCGGTGCAGCGCCAGGTGGCGGTACTCACCGTGGACGGGCACGAAGAAGTTGGGTTTGGCGGTATTGAGCAGCACCTTCAAGTCCTCGGCCGCGGCGTGACCGGACACGTGCACCGAAGAGGTGGGGGGCGCGACCACCGTTGCTCCTATTCGGAACAGGCCGTCGATGACCCTGCGAACCGCGGACTCGTTGCCCGGAATGGGGGTTGCCGAAAGGATCACGGTGTCCCCGTCATGCAGCTTGATCCACTTGTGCTCCCGAGCGGCCATCAGGGACAGGGCGGACAAAGGCTCGCCCTGCGATCCGGTACAGATGACGACCACCTTGTGCGCCGGATGCTGCTCGGTCTGGTTGATGGGGATGATCATGGACTCGGGAATGTCGATGTAGCCGAGCTTCATAGCGACGTTGACGTTGTTGACCATGCTCCGGCCCAGAAAGGCGACCCTCCGTCCGTCCTCCTCGGCCGCCCGAGCGATCTGCTGCACCCGGTGCAGGTTGGAGGCGAAGCAGGCGACTATCACCCGCCCGGAAGCCGAGCTTACGGCGTCGGCAATCGGTTTGCCTACAGTCCGCTCCGACGGCGTGTGTCCGGGGTGATCTGCACCCGTAGAGTCGCCCATCAACAGGTCGATTCCCTCCCGCCCTGCCTGGGCAATGCCCTCCAGGTCGGTAGCCCGCCCGCCGATAGGATCGGTGTCGAGCTTGTAGTCGCTGGTGTAAAGGATCGTCCCCGCCTCAGTGGTGATCAGCGTTCCCAGGCAGTCGGGAATGGAGTGGACCATGTTGAAAAAGCGCAGTTTGAACGGCCCGAGTTCCAGCTCACCGGGTGCGGCCACCTCCACCAGCTCGGCCCTGCCCAGGACCCTGTGTTCCTCCAGCTTGGGGCGCAGGATGCCCAGCGTCAGCTTTGCCCCGTAGACCGGCGGCAGATCCATCTCCTTGAGCAGGTACGCCAGCCCACCGATATGGTCCTCGTGGGCGTGGGTGAGCAGGACGCCGATCACCCGGTCGGCCCTCTCGCGCAGGTACGTGAAGTCCGGGAGCACCAGGTCGACCCCCAGCATCTCCTCGGTCGGGAACATCAGCCCCACATCGACAACCAGAATCTTGCCGTCATGTTCGAACAGGGTCATGTTGCGCCCTATCTCGCCCATGCCGCCGAGAAAGACGACCCTGGTGGTGGTGCTGCTGCCGGCGCCCGCGGGTTTGCCGCGCCTTGAGGAAGTGCTCAAAGCTCCTCCGGCAGTTCGATGATCATTGGTTCGGCAGCTCTCACAACACGCCTGCGGTCTTCAGGACGCGCTTTAGCGTCTGGATCTGATCGCCGGTGGCGGGGATCAGCGGCAGGCGAGGTGAGCCGACCGGCTGCCCGAGCAGACCTAGCGCCGCCCGTACCGGTATGGGATTGGTAGTTATACCCATGGCGTCGAAGACCGGCATCATCTTGAGGTGAATGCCGGCGGCGCCCTGTACGTCGCCCGCCTTGAAACGCTTGATCATCTCGGCCATCTGCGGGCCCACCACCTGGGACGCCACGGCGATTACGCCAACTGCACCGACGCTCATCCACGGAAGCGTGTCCCCGTCGTTGCCGGAGTAGACCTCGAACCACTCCGGGCTGTCGGCCACTAACCGGGCCGCCCCCTGAGCGTTGCCGCAGGCGTCCTTGACGCCCGCGATGTTCTCCACCTGCGCCAGCTCCATGATCGTCTCGTGAGCAATCTTGACCACGCTGCGGCCGGGGATATCGTAAAGAATTATCGGAATGCTCCCCGCCGCGGCAACCGCCTTGAAGTGCGCGAGCAGGCCTGCCTGTGGGGGCTTGTTGTAGTAGGGCGTCACACTTAGTGCGGCATCCAGGCCGTCGCGCGCCGCGAGCCTGGTCAGCTTCACGGCGTGCTCGGTGTCGTTGCTGCCGGTGCCGCCTATCACGGTGGCCCGGTCTCCAACCGCCTCCTTGACCGCAAGCCACAGTTCCCGCTGCTCTTCATCGGTCAGAGTGGAAGCCTCACCGGTAGAGCCGGCCACGACCACCCCGTCCGAGCCCCGCTCATCGACGAGCCAGGCGGCCAGCTCCTGCGCGCGCACATGATCGACCTTGCCCTCCGCGTCGAACGGAGTGACCATAGCCGTGATGAGATCGCCAAATCGCCCGCCCACTCTCACTCCTTCTTTGGGACGTTGACCCGGCGCCTACCGCTTCCGGGCCGGGGCAAGAAACTAAACAGTGCCTCTCCGCGCCGATGGCACAGAGAGGGAAAACTCGTGCCCGGATTGTAACAACTTATCCACCGAGCCGATCCGCGCCGGTCAAATACCCAGATAGTGCTCCAGGCCGACGACCAGTCCCCGATGCTCGCTGATTTTTTTGATCGCCAACACCACTCCGGGCATAAACGACGTGCGGTCGGTGGAATCATGGCGGATCGACAGCACCTGGCCGGGCCCGCCGAACAACACCTCCTGATGGGCGACCAAGCCCGGCAGACGAACACTGTGGATTCTGACCTCGTCCAGCTCGGCCCCCCGGGCGCCCGGCAGGGTTTCCTTGAGCGTACCGGGCGGAAGCGATGGCGCAGTCTGCCGGCCCCGGGCGATGCCCGATGCAGTGTTGACGGCCGTGCCCGAAGGCGAGTCGATCTTTCGGTTGTGGTGCATCTCGATCACCTCGGCGTCGGGCATCCACTGCGCCGCCATCTCGGCAAACCGCATTGCCAGCACCGCCCCGATCGCGAAGTTCGGCGCCACCAGCACGTTGCCTTCGCACTTGGGGGTCAGCTCGGCAATGCCCTTGAGAGTCTCGGGTGAAAGGCCCGAGGTGCCCACCACGACGTGAATCCCGTTTTTGATACACCACGCAATGTTTTCCGCAGCCGCGTCCGCGTGCGTGAAGTCCACGGCCACCTGCACCCCGTCGGTCACCAAGTCGCTTAGCGAACCCTGATCCACATCGATCTCGGCCACAAGCTCGAGCTCGTCGTCCTCTTCGACGGCGGCACAAACCTGTGAGCCCATGCGGCCGCGGGAACCTATTACTCCTACGTTGATCATGCGTTCACCCAACTCGAGAAATCCTTTTCCTTGAACGGCCCGATAACGGTCAGGGTCCTGCGTAGCGGATTCAGAAGCTCAGCCGCCACCCTCTGCACTTCCTCGATGGTCACCCCCTGTACCGCGTCGAGAATCTCGTCTATAGAAAGCAGCTCGCCGCCGGCCATCGCCGATTTACCCAGCCGCGCCATGCGCGAAGCCGAATCCTCCAAAGCCAGGACCAGACTCCCGGTCAGCTGACCCTTGGACACCGCGAGCTCCTGCTCGGTTACCTTCCCCTCCAGCACCGAGTCCAGCTCGGCCGTAATCAGGTCCAAGACACGGCGCGCATTGGCCGGGCCGGTGCCTGCATAGATAGCGTAACTGCCGACCTCGCTGAACATCGTCCGGTACGAAAATACCGAGTACGCGAGACCCCGGTCCTCCCGAATCGACTGGAACAATCGGGAGGAGGTTCCTCCCCCCAGCAAGTTGTCCAGAACCCCCCACGCAAAGCGGTCCCGGTGGCGGGCGTGGTAGCCCAAGCCTCCGACCACGATGTGCGCCTGTTCGGTCGAGCGGTCCAGCACCCGCAGCCGGCTTGCCGATTCACCGCGGTGGCGGGCCCGGGCAGTTTGGCCGGACTCCCCTGTGGGAAACGCCGCGCCGACCAGGTCCAGCACCTGCTCGTGCGAGACGTTGCCGGCCGCAGACACGGTGACGTCCGCGGTGGTGTAGTTAGTCTCGTAGAAGCGGTGCAGCGCCGGCCGGTCAATGGCTTTAACGGAGTCCACGGTGCCCATGATCTCCCGGCCCAGCGGGTGATCGCCGAACAGCGTTTCGGCGAAAGCGTCGTGGACGAGGTCCTCAGGCGTGTCCTCGTGCATCGCCAGCTCCTCGAGGATCACATTGCGCTCCGCCTCGATGTCGGACTCGGCCAGCACGGAGTCCTGGAGCATGTCGCAGAGCACCTCGGCCGCCATGGGCAGGTCCTTGTCCAGAACCCGGCCGTAGTAGCAGGTGTACTCCTTCTCAGAAAAGGCGTTGGCTTCACCGCCCACCGAGTCGAACGCCTCGGCGATCTGCCTGGTGGTCCGGTTGGAGGTGCCCTTGAAAAGCAGGTGCTCCAAAAAGTGTGAAGCGCCCTGCACCTCGGCCGGCTCGTCGCGCGATCCGGCTCCCACCCAGAACCCTATGGACGCCGAACGAATCTCGGGCATTCGTTCGGTCATCACGGTCAGGCCGCTGGGCAGGACCGTCTTCTCGATCAAACGGGTACGCCTAGTGCTCGGTCGCGCGAGTAGGGCGCCCGAATGCCGCCGTAGAGCACTACTGCCGGGGGCCCCGGTCCCGCCGGCCGCGGTCGCCGCCTCCGCCCCTGCTCTCGCGCCGGGGGCGGTCGCCGCCTCCACCCCGGCCCGGCCGGGGGTTGCGGGACTCGTAGTCGGCAGGCAGCTCGGCAACCCGGGGCGGCAGGCTTACAGGAGTCAATGAGATCTTGCCCCGGCCGTCGATCTCGGTGACCTCGACCTCCAGAGTGTCCCCTTCGCTGAGCACGTCCTCCACCCGAGCCAGCCGGATGTCGCCGCCCAGCTTCGAGATGTGCACTAACCCGTCGGTACCGCCCGTGAGGTTCACAAACGCCCCGAAATCGACGATCTTGACCACGCGGCCCAGGTACTTCTCACCGGGCTCGGGCAGCTTGGGATCCGCCACCTCTTCGATCATCCGGCGGGCCTCGTCGGCCGGTCCCTGCTCAACCGCACCGATGCGAACGGTGCCGTCGTCCTCGATGTCGATCTGTACGCCGGTCATCGCCACGATCTCGTTGATCCGCTTGCCTTTGGGACCGATGACCTCACCGATCTTGTCGACCGGGATCTTCATGGTGACCACCCGCGGGGAGTTGGGATTGAGCTGCTCTCTCGGGCCGGGCAGCACCTCGGCCATCTTCTGAAGTATGTACAGCCGGGCCTCACGAGCCTGCTTGAGAGCCGCAGCCAGGACCTCGGAAGGGATGCCTGAAATCTTGGTGTCCAGCTGCAGGGCGGTGATCATGCTCTCCGTGCCGGCCACCTTGAAGTCCATGTCGCCGAGTGCGTCCTCGGCCCCCAGGATGTCGGTCAGAGTCACAAACTCGTCGCCCTCGTTGATCAAGCCCATCGCTATGCCGGAGACCGGCTTGCGGATCGGCACCCCGGCGTCCATCAGGCCCAGAGCGGAGGCGCAGACGCTGCCCATGGAGGTGGAGCCGTTGGACGACATCACCTCGCTTACGACCCGCAGGGCATAAGGAAACGTGTCCGCGTCCGGTATCACCGGTAGCAACGCCCGCTCCGCCAGAACACCGTGTCCGATCTCCCGGCGCTTGGGACCCCGCATGAATCCGGTCTCGCCGGTGGAAAACGGCGGGAAGTTGTAGTGGTGCATGTAGCGCTTAGAGTCGATCACACCCAGGTCGTCGAGCATCTGCTCCATCTTGAGCATGCCCAGCGTCACCGTGGACAGGACCTGCGTCTCGCCCCGGTTGAACAGCCCGGTTCCGTGGACCCGCGGAATAAGGCCTACCTCACACGAGATCTCCCGGATGTCGGTGACCCCGCGACCGTCGATACGCACTCCCTCCGTTATAACCCGCTTGCGCATCAGGGCCTTGCTCACCTTCTTGACCGAAGCCTTGATGTGGCCGGTGCTGTCGGGGAACTCCTCGGCCAGCGTTTCCTGTGCCTTGGCGGCGAGCTCGTCCAGCTTCTGCTCTCGGGTCGCCTTGTCGGCAATCTTCAGGGCTTCCTCCATCTCGGCCCCGATAACCTGCTCCACTTTGTCGGAAATCTCGGCCGGAATCGTGCCGATTGCCCACTGCTTGGTGTTTTCGCGCGCCCCGGCCTGTTGCACCAGCTCCTCCTGAAGACCGATGACGTCCAAGATGTAGGACTTGGCCTCCTCAAGACCTTCAGCGACGATGTCCTCGTTTACTTCGGGATCGCCCCCGTCCACGAGCTCCATGGCCCGCTCGGTGGCGCCCGCCTCAACCATGAGCACGTCGGCGCCGCCATCTGGATTCTTGCGGCCTGCCACAACCATTTCAAAGGTGGCATCCTCGAGTTGCTCCCAGGAAGGGTTGGCAACCCACTCGCCGGCAAGGTGGGCCAGGCGTATCGCTCCCACCGGCCCCTCGAAGGGCATGCCCGAAAGCATCAACGCCGCCGAAGCGGCATTGATGGCAAGAATGTCGTAAGCGTTGTGCTGGTCGACGGCGTTAACCAGGCCGACCACATGAACGTCGTTGCGAAACCCGTCCGGGAAACAAGGACGGAGTGGACGGTCGATCAAACGGCAGGTGAGCGTAGCCCGCTCGCTGGCCCGACCCTCCCTGCGGAAGAAGCCCCCGGGGATCTTGCCGGCCGCGTACATTCGCTCTTCGATATCGACGGTCAGCGGGAAAAAGTCCGTGCCTTCGCGTGCGCTGCCGGCGACCGTCGCGGCCACGGTCATGGTCGTCTCGCCTATCTGGGCAAACACGGCGCCATCGGCAAGCTGGGCAAGACGGCCGGTTTCGAGTCGAACTACGGGGTCGCCGATATTGGCTTGGACTGAGTGGATCTGCTTGTTACTCACTGAATACCTCCACGATATTGGGAGGGTTGCCAGAGCCTTACTGGCCAGTTGTCAGTGGTGAGCGCTCACCAAGGCTGAGCGCTCGCAACTGATAACTGGAACCGTAGGCATCCGGCAGCCCTGAATAGGAGACTACTGAAAGGGGATTTAGGCGTTTCCGGCTAAGTGCTCCCTTCTGTGGCGCCGCTTCCTGTGGCGCCGCTTCGGTGCAGCCGGCCGGACCTGCGCCGCCTGCCTACCGGCGAATGCCCAGGTTTTCGATCAGGGATCGGTACCGCTGGACATCCTCGTTCTTCAGATACGCGAGCAAGCGCTTACGCTTGCCTACGAGCCTTAGCAAGCCGCGGCGAGAAGAGTGATCGGATTTGTGTGTTTTGAGATGCTCGGTCAACTCCGCGATCCGGTGCGTAAAGATAGCTACCTGGACCTCGGGGGAGCCGGTATCGGTGTCGCCCCGGCGATGCTGCTCGATGATGTCAACTTTTCCGGTGGTGTCGAGTGCCATAGAACCTTCGTTGCTTGGGCGAAGCGCGTGCGCGTTCGCCATCTAAAATTGCTAGTCGCCTCGATCTTAGCACGCAGCGGCCCAGTTCCCTCACCTACCGCGCGCCTGTGCCGGAGAATTCACCTCCACAGGCGGGGAAATGTCGACCTTTAGGCACCCTTACGCCTAGACTAACGGGCAATGCGTCCCCTTAGGTTCCTGCTCCCGGCGGCGTTGGTCGCGATTTTGCTGGCCACCGGCCCCTTGGCGCTGGCCAGCGTCAGCGACGAAGAAGTCTGTAGTGAAGTTCCCGGCGGGTGCGCCGATCCGGAGGGCGACAGTATTGGCGACGGCGATCCGGTGGTCGAACCCGGGGAGAGCGGATCCGACGGCAACAACATCCGAGACGGTGCCGACGGCTCGGACGAGAGCATTGACGCCGGCACCTACGACCCGGGCGAGCCCGGTAACGCCGAGCAAGGCAGCCCGGGAAGTTCCGGCAGAGTGGCCGAGCCCTCCGGTTCCAGCACGTCCGGCAACACCAGCGGGACCTCCTCCGGCACCACGCGCCGTTCCTCTACTACGTCGTCCGGGGCCGAACCGTCGCCTTCCCCGTCGCCCTCGCCCTCGCCCTCGCCTTCGCCGAGCCCCGAGCCCTCTCCCTCACCCACCGACGACCTAGCGGGGGAGTTGGAGGTAGATCCGGCCTCGGACGAGTCCATGCTGCCCTTCTACATAATGCTGGCCGCGATAGCCGCGCTGATGTTCGTGTACCTACGGGGCCGCCGCAAACACCGGGGTGGAGCCCGCAGCCGGGGCCGCAGCCCGCGCTTTCGCTAACGACGTTATTGGGCCGAACGTGAAGCGCAGCCCCCGGACTAGAGCAGCCGCCTGACCTCGGCCACGTCGGCTTTGATCGCGTCGTGAAGCTCCTCGGGCCCGGAGAAGGCAACGTGGTCCCGTATCCGTTCCACGAACTCGAATTCGATCTGCCGGCCGTACAAATCGCCGTCGTAGTCGAGAACAAAGGCCTCGACACTCAACGGGTTGTCGCCAAAGGTGGGGTTGGTCCCCACGCTGATGGCGCTGGGCAGAGCCTTGCCGTCCACGTAGGAGTAGCCCGCGTAGATCCCCTCCCCCGGCAGACACACCGACTCTGACGGGTTGAGGTTGGCCGTAGGGTAGCCGAGCACTTTGCCGCGACCGCTGCCGTGGACCACCTCCCCCGGCAACCGGTAAGGCCGCCCTAGCGCCGCAGCCGCCCACCTGACGTCGCCTTCGGACAGGGCGTGACGAATAGCGGTGCTCGAGACGCGCCGGCCCTGCATCTCGGTCATACTAGCCTCATCAAAAACGAAGTTCAGCCGGGCGCCGAACGTTCGCAGCATCGTGACGTCCCCGCGGGCATACCGTCCGAATTTGAAGTCCTGCCCTACCACCACGGCCCGCACCCCCAACTGCCGGACCAGGATCTCCTCGATAAAGTCCTCTGGCTCCACCTTCGACAGGTCCTCGGTAAACTCCAGGATTACCACCTGCTCTATTCCCAACTCCTCCAGCAGCCGCACCTTCTCCTCGGCGGTCACCAACCCGGGTGGAGCAACTCCCCGCAGAATCTTTTGCGGGTGCGGCTCGAACGTGAGTACCGTGGGTAGGGCATCCAGCTCGGCGGCCCGCTTGCGAACCTTGGCGATCAGGCTCTGATGACCCCGATGCACCGCGTAGAAATTGCCTATTGTGACCGCGGTCGGGGTCGATGCCTTCTCCCCCGGCATACGAACCACCCTCACATCAGCACCGCCGCGGGCTTCAGCTTGCCGGACGACCGCCGGTACACCGCTATCAACTGGCCCTCAGGACCGCGTATCGCCACCGGTATGCCGGCGGTCATGCCGGCCTCGTGCGCGGGCCTGTCGCCTCGCCCGGCGCTCATAACCGGCAGCTCCCCTAGGCGCTTGGGCGCGTCGCCGGCAACCTCGAGAGGGCGACCGTGGCTTACCGCAGCGTACTCATCGCCTTCGACGGTACGGCTCGGAAAGTCCCGCAGCGCAGCGTGCATGGGTAGAACACGGTTGGCCGCCTCGGCCGGGGCCTCACCCTCAAGCTCGTCCAAAGGCACGGCCTCGGCCTCGGTAAACGAGCCGATGGCCAGGCGCCTGAGACCCTTCACATGAGCGCCGCAGCCGAGTATCTCGCCCAGATCGGCGGCCAGAGTACGCACAAAGGTCCCAGAGGAGCACTTTACGTACAAAGTAGCCTCCTGGGTTGCGCGATCGAAATCCTCCACCTGCAGCGCATAAACCCTAACCGTGCGAGGCTCCCGCTCCACGACCTCGCCGCGGCGGGCCGCCTTGTACAGGCGCTCGCCGCCCACTTTCACCGCGGAGACCATAGGGGGGATCTGGGCGATCTCACCGACAAAGCGCTCGGCCGCCTCCCGCACTTGATCCATCTGCATGTCGCACTCGGTGCTGGAGACCACTTGCCCGTCGGCATCCTGAGAATCCGTGACGACCCCCAGCTGCACCGTTGCCCGATACTCCTTGGCGAGGTTCTGAAGGAACTGCAGTATGCGGGTAGCCTTGCCCACCCCTACCAGCAGCACGCCGGTGGCCGAAGGGTCCAAAGTGCCCGCGTGGCCCACCTTGGAGGTGGCCAGGGTGCGCCGCACCCGCGCCACCACGTCGTGGGAGGTGCAGGCGGGCGGTTTGTCTATTACCAACAACCCGGAGATGGGGCTCTGTTCGCTCATGCGGAAGCGCCGGCAGCCGCCGTCAGCTTATCCAGGATCCGCTTTACCACTTCCTCCGGATCGCCCTGTTGCACGAAGCCGGCAGCTTTGACGTGGCCTCCGCCGCCCAGCGAGCGGGCGATCTCAGAGACGTCTACGTCCGAGCGCGCACGCAAGGAACCCTTCCAGCCGCCTTCCGGACGCTCCTTGAGCAGCAGCGCGACCTCCGCTTCGCGCACCGAACGCAGAGCGTCGATGAGGTCGTCGGTGTCTTCCATGGAGAGCTCACCCAGGTCGGCCAGCTCTACCCAGCTGTAGACGACGCCGTCGATCAACCGGGCACGGTTGAACATCGCGCCCAGCACGCCCAACTGCGCAAAGGGAGCCGACTCGTACACCGACTCACCGACGGCCACGTGATCCGCGCCGGCCGAGATGAGGTCCGCCGCCGCCCGCAGAGTCCCGGCGGTCGTGTTGGAGTACTGAAACCTCCCGGTGTCGGTCACTATCCCCGTGTACAGGCAGGTGGCCACGTCACTGTCGAGCTCGCCCCCCATCCGCTTGATCAGCTCGTACACCAGCTCCGAGGATGACGCTGCGGCCGGGTCGACGAGGTTGATGTCGGCATAGTCGTTGTTGGAAACGTGATGATCGATGTTCACGGTCGTCTGCGCCGCCTCGAACTTGGGCGTGAGGACGTCCAGCCGGCTCACGTGCCCGCAGTCCAGGGCAACGAAGGTTTCCGGCGCTTCGGGCACCTGGTCGGGCCCGCAAATGCCGTCGATGCCGGGTAAGAATCCGAAGGCAACTGGCTTTACCACTTCAGTGGCGCCCCAGGTCATCCAAACTTTTTTGCCCAACTGCGTCAGGTACAACCCCAGACCCAGCATGGAGCCCAGCGCATCGCCGTCGGGGGAAACGTGACAGGCAAGTACGACCCGGCGGGTCTGGGCGAGATGCCGGCCCGCCCGATCCCAACTATCTGCAGTGATCAATGCTCATCATCCTCGTCGTCGGGTTCATATTCCTCGGCTTCCGCCTCGGGCTCCTTGGGGGCGCCGGAGGCTCTTAACAACTCCTCCATCCGCGCCACGGTCTGGGCGGTCAGATCCTCAACGATCTTTACCTCGGGCAGCCGGCGCATACGCACCTGCTGGCCCAATACGGACCGTAGGTGCGGCGTAGCGTGCTTGATCGCCGCTATGGTCTGGCTCTGCTCTTCCTCGCTGCCCATGGCGCTGACGAACACCTCAGCCACCCGAAGATCGCGCGACATTCTCACGGTGGTCACCGTAGCAAAACCCACCCGCGGGTCCTTGAGGTCCAAAATCGCTTCGCCGAGCACCATCTGCGCCAGCTTCTCCACCCGATTGGCTCGGGGATAGTTCTTAGGCATCCGGAGTGATCACCTCTGTGTCCGCGCCGACAACCTCGATCTCGTACTGGCTGCGCACGAACCGCTCGACCTCGTGAAGCATCTTCTTGCAGTGAAACGCCGAGTTCGACACGCACGCCACACCCAGCGCAGCCCTTTGCCTCAGATCCTGATACTCCACCTCGGCCACGGCCAGGTTGAACTTGTTTCGCAGGTTCGCCGTGAGCGATCGCACTACCCGGCGCTTCTCCTTGAGAGACGTGGAAGACGCCACCACGAAGTCGAACCTGCCGATACCAACGAACATTACGGTTACCCAGTCGGCGTTGAGCCCTCCCAGCCTAGATCAGTCCGGAGCCTTTAGGTACGGGCCACCTCTCGAACCTCATAGGCCTCGATGATGTCGCCTCGCTTGATGTCGTTGTAGCCGGCGAGGGCAATACCGCACTCGTAGCCGGTGGCCACCTCTCTCACATCGTCCTTGAACCGCCGCAGGCCCGACAGCTCCCCGCTGTGCACGACGTTGCCGTCCCGCAGCAGCCGAACTCGCGAGTTGCGCCTAACCTTACCCTCGGTGATGTAGCAGCCGGCCACCATTCCCTTGGGCGTCTTAAACAGCTCCCGGACCTCGGCGGTTCCGGTGACGACCTCTTCCTCGAGCGGCGCGAGCAATCCGTGCGTCGCCTTCTCGATATCGTCGAGCAACTGGTAGATGACCTCGTAAAGCCGGACATCGACGCCCTCTTTCTCGGCCAGCTGTCGGGCGCCCGCGTCGGGGCGGACCGCGAAACCGACGACGATCGCTCCGGAGGCCTTGGCCATCCAGATATCGTTCTCGTTGATAGCGCCCACCGCGCGCCGCTGCACCACGGTCTTGACCAGCGTCGAGTCCATCTTCTCTATGGACTCGATCAACGCCTCGATCGCCCCCTGGGTATTGGCCTTGACGATGAGCTTGAGCTCTGGTACATCTCCGGTGCGGGTCTTGGACAGCAAATCCTCTAGGCTCATGGGCTTGCCGCCTGCCGCAAACTCGGCCTGCCGCAACTTCGCCTCGCGCTCTTGCGCGATTCGCTTGGCTTCCCGGTCGTCGGCCACCACCTTGAACTCGTCACCGGCTTCGGGGACCTTGGACCAGCCGGTTACCAAAACGGGGCGGGAGGGTCCGGCCCCCTTGATCTTCTTACCGGTCTCGTCGGTCATCGCCCGTACCCGGCACCAAGCAGCTCCGCAAACCAGCGGATCGCCCACCTTCAGAGTGCCGCGCTGGACGATCAGAGTAGCCACCGGACCGCGGCCCCTGTCCAGATGGGCCTCGATAGAAACACCACGAGCCGCCGCGTTCGGGTTGGCCTTGAGCTCCTGCAGCTCGGTTACCAGGTGGATCATCTCCAGCAGGTCGTCCAGGTTGGTGCCCTGCTTGGCGGAAACGTCGACAAACACGGTGTCACCGCCCCACTCTTCAGGCTGCAGACCGAGCTCGGCCAGCTGCTGACGGGAGCGGATGGGGTCCGCCTCGGGTTTGTCGATCTTGTTGACGGCGACGATTATCGGAACTCCCGCAGCCACCGCGTGATCCATTGCTTCAATGGTCTGGGGCTGCACGCCGTCGTCGGCGGCAACCACCAAGATGGCGATATCGGTGACCTGGGCGCCCCGGGCTCTCATCTGAGTAAAGGCTTCGTGACCGGGAGTGTCGATGAAGGTGACCAGCCCGCCCTCGGGGTCGTGAACCTGGTATGCGCCTATGGCCTGGGTAATCCCACCGGCCTCCAAAGCGAGCATCTCCTTCTTACGGTACTGCTGCAGGATCGAACTCTTGCCGTGGTCGACGTGGCCCATGACGGTAACGATCGGCGCTCGAGGCTGCAGATCCGAGGGATCGTCCTCGACGACGTTCGACTCCTCCTGCTCCTTGGCCTCCTCCTCCACCGAAACGACCTCGATCTTCAAACCCAGCTCGTCGGCAACCACGTCGACCAACGCGTCCGACAGCGACTGGGTGATCGTCTTCATCTCACCGAGCACCATCAACGTCTTGATGATGTCGCCGGCCGGCCTGTCCACTTTCTCGGCCAGTTCCTCGACGGTGACTCCGTGCGGCACGTGGATCACACCGGAGTCGGCGGCGGACGGCGCCGCAGGCGGACTCGGCTCGGCAGCCTCGGCAGTCTCCTCAGCTTTGGGGGAAGGCTGCTCCTCTTGCGCGTGAGCTTTTGGTGCAGGCGCCGGCTTAGCTTCGGGCTCGGGCGGCGCCGGGGCCCTCTTTTGCTCCGCCTTGGGCTTGGCCGGCTCCGCTTTGGGCTTGGAGGTGGACTTGGGCGCCGGCTCATCCTTGTCTTCCTTCCGGCGGGTCTTGGAAGATTTGGCCGGTTGCGCGGGAGCGGCCCCGGCAGCGTTGCCGGCTCTTGAGGTCGGAGCCTTACCTCTTTCGGATTTCTGCGCCTTACCGTCGACGCCGTCGAGGGAGCGGACCAGACGGTCTATATCCGCGTCGGATACCGAGGATGCGTGACTGGAAACGTTGACTCCGAGCGCGACGAATTTGCTGACAGTCTCCTTGGAAGACATGCCAAGCCGTTTCGCAACTTCATGAACTCTGGTGCTCGTCATCGACTACTCCAACATATCTCACGAACTCGTCTGTTAAGCCCGCAGCCTGTTCTTCATTTATTTTCGTACGCAGGGACCTGGCCAGCGCGCAACGTTTCAGCGCCGCCCTCAAACAGGACACACTACGGCAGACATAACCTCCCCTGCCCCCTAAAGTGCCGGTGACGTCCAGGGCAACCGAGCCTTCGGCCGTCCTGCAGAAGCGGATCAGATGCTGCTGATCACGCCGGGTGCGGCACCCGCAGCACGACCGCTCAACCACCTACCGCGGAGCTGGTGCCCTCCTCGACCGCTCCGGGCGGATCCGCCGGAAGCTCGACGACCGTTGGTTCGGCGGAGAGCTCCGGTTTGTCCTGAGAGGCCTGCGACTCACTCTTTATGTCGATCCGCCAACCGGTCAAACGGGCCGCCAGTCGAGCGTTTTGACCTTCCTTGCCGATGGCCAAGGACAACTGAAAATCAGGTACCGTCACCTCGGCCGTCTGGGTCTCGGGGTCAATGCGCACTTCCTTGACCTTGGCAGGCGATAGGGCGTTGGCAACAAACTCGCCGATATCGTCCGACCAGGCGATGATATCTACTTTCTCTCCCCGAAGCTCGTTGACCACCATGCGCACCCTGGATCCCCGCGGACCCACGCAGGCGCCGGTCGGGTCGACATTGCGATCCATGGAGGCGACCGCGATCTTCGAGCGGTGTCCCGGCTCCCGGGCCACCTGCTTGATCTCGACAATGCCCTCGGCTATCTCGGGGACCTCCAGCTCGAACAGCCGGCGGATCAGGTTGGGGTGAGTGCGCGAGCAGATGATCTGCGGACCCTTGGGCGAGCGCCGCACCTCGACGATGTACGCCTTGACGCGGGACCCGTGGTCGTAGCGCTCACCGGGCACCTGCTCCTGCTGTGGCAGAGAAGCCTCCACGCCTTTGCCCAGATCCAACACAACGTAGCGCGGGTCGGCCTGCTGGACGATCGCCGTGACGATGTCGCCCTCCCTGCCGGAGTACTCCCCGTAGGTGATCTCCCGCTCCGCCTCGCGGATACGCTGCAGGATCACCTGCTTGGCGGTCTGGGCCGCGATCCGGCCGAAGTCGGGCGGAGTGGCTTCCCACTCCTTGACGACCTTGATCTCGCCGGTCTCCGCGTCCTCCTCGACTTCCTGCGCGTAGACGACCACCTCCCCGGACTTTCTGTCGATGGTCACTCGCGCCTCCGGGGCGACAGCCTGCGCGGACCGCTTGTAGGCAGCAGCCAGTGCCTGCTCGAGGGCAACCACAACACTGTCGAACGAGATGCCCTTCTCGCGTTCAACCAGCCGCAGAGCATCCATATCAATCGGATTCATTTGGTCCCTCCAACGAACTTCGACTTACGCCGGCGAGGTCCCCCATCGTGCTCAACGCCGCCCCAATTCTTCTTCCCAGTCAACTGTCAGATGCGCCTTCTTCACTGCCGGGTAGGGAACCCTTACCTCAAGCCCTCCTTCGAGCTCGACGATGAAGGATTCATCGTCGCCCGGACGAATAACCCCTACAAACTGGTTCTTACCATCAACCTCCTGGTGACACACGATCTTTGCCTCGCGACCTGCGAAGCGAACGAAGTCGGCGGGTTTGATCAGCGGCCGCTCCAGTCCAGCCGAAGCCACCTCCAACGTGTAACTGCCCTCAATCGGATCCCGTTCATCCAGAGCCTCGGAAAGTCGCCGCGAAACTTCGACGATCAGGTCCATGTCGACACCGCCTTCGCGGTCGACAACGACTTCCAAAACCCTGCGCCTGCGTGAGCCGGAAAACCCGACGTCAACCAACTCGCAACCGCAGTCCTCGGCAACGGCCTCACAGATTGCATGGATGGAGGTGTCGATCTCGAGCCGGGCCACAGGCAGCCACCTCCGTTCCAACTTCGCTACAATTTGCCGGGACTTTCCCCGGCGCAGGCCAGGACCCTAGGAGCGGATCCCCAAGGCCTTTTCACCGTCCACTTAACCGTCTACTGCCGTACGTGCCACTACACCCTGACTCAACGCCACCTATTCCGGGGAAACAAAAGTGGGCCCATGAGCCCACTTTTGTTCAACCTTTGATTCCGCGCTTGGATTCCGCGCCCAAGCGCTTTGAAACTTCTGTGAAAAAGTATAAGGCCAAACCGGATCCCGGCAACCATAGTCGGGGGCTTGCGCTCCGGGGCGAAGATGCTTTCGGCGTGCCGTTTCCAGTAGCCTACTTAGGATAGTTTCTCGACAATTTTTTGATTTACGGCGGTTAACAGCATCGCTGGGCTGGCACTCAGGGCTGAAACAGCACTGAGAAGAATCAATAAGGAGGTCTAAAAGTGGCGGAGGAGCCGCAACTTACGGTTGGAGTACCGGCCGAAACGTTCCCCGGCGAGACCCGGGTGGCGCTGGTACCCGGAGTGCTCGCCCCCTTGACCAAGGCCGGGATCCAAACAGTCATCGAGTCGGGCGCCGGGCGCGCGGCGGGCTTCGTCGACAAAGCCTACGAAGAAAAGGGCGCCAAAATCGGCACCCGCGAAGAAGCATTCGCGGCCGACATCGTCCTTCAGGTGCACACCTACGGCAACAGCCCGGAGCACGGGAAGGCCGACCTGGCCAGGCTTCGCAAGGATCAGATTCTCATCGGCTTCACCGATCCGCTGGGCAACCCCGAAGGCATAGCCGAGATGGCCAAGACCGGTGCAACCGTCCTGTCCATCGAGATGATGCCCCGGATCACCCGGGCCCAGAGCATGGACGCGCTTTCGTCCCAGGCCACAGTCGCCGGCTACAAAGCGGTGCTGGTCGCAGCCGACTCGCTGCCCCGAATGTTTCCTATGCTCACCACCGCGGCCGGTACCCTCAAACCGGCCAAGGCGTTCGTGATCGGGTGCGGAGTGGCCGGCCTACAGGCCTGCGCCACGGCCAAACGGCTCGGAGCCGTGGTCGAGGCCTACGACGTGCGCCCGGCGGTCAAGGACCAGGTGCTCAGTGTCGGCGCCAAGTTCGTCGAGATGGAACTCGAGACCGAAGGCGCCGAGGACAAGGGCGGCTACGCCAAGGAGCAGGGTGAGGACTTCATCCGCAAACAGCGCGAGCTCATGACCAAGGTCGTTGCCGCAAGCGACGTAGTAATCACCACAGCCGCCATTCCCGGCAAGAAGTCGCCGATGCTGGTCACCAAAGAGATGGTGGCCAAGATGCAGCCCGGCAGTGTGATCGTCGACCTGGCCGCCGAGCGGGGCGGCAACTGCGAGCTGACCAAAGCCGACGAGGTAACCGTCCAGCACAACGTCACGATCCACGGCCCCACCAACCTGCCGGCCGGAGTTCCCTACGACGCCAGCTCCATGTACGCCAAGAACCTAGTGACCTTCCTGCAGCACCTGGTCAAAAAGGGCGAGGTCACCTGGGACATGGAGGACGAGATAACCGCCGGCACCCTGCTCACCAAGGGCGGAGAGGTGGTCATGCCCCGGATCCGTGAGGCGCTGGGCCTGGAGGTCAAGGAACCGGAGCCCGAGCCCGCCGAGGAGCCGAAGGAAACCGAAGAAGCCAAGAGCTCGTAGCAGCCGGGCCCCGGCCGGAACCGCTACTCCTCCGGCTTAGCCTTTGGGTAGGAGCCCAGCACTCGCAGAAACGAGGTCTGCGAGGCCAGGGCCGACAGCAGGTCCTGGGCTACCGGGTCTTTGGTGGGGGCGTCGAAGTCGAGGTAGAAACGGTACTGCCACGCCTTGGCGCCCGACGGGCGGCTCTCCAGCTTGGTCAGGTTCAACTTCCGGTCTGAAAATTCCTGCAGGCACGCGTACAGCGCCCCGGGGATGTTGGCGGTGGCGAAGACGATGGATGTCTTCTCCGGAGAGCCCACCAGATCCGTGGCGCTGCGGCTAATGGCCACGAACTTCGTCGAGTTGTCGGCACGATCCTCGATGTTGCGCTCAAGGATGTGCAGATCGTACAGCTCGGCCGCCTCGGCGGACGCCAAGGCCGCCGAACCCGGCTTGTCCTCCTCGGCGATCAGGCGCGCGGCGCCTGCCGTGTCGTAGACGGCGATGCGCTCGGCGCGCAACGAATCCAAGAATTCCTCGCACTGCTCAAGCGCCTGCGGGTGCGAGTACACGTACTGCACGTCGGTGATCTCCACCGAACGGGGTGCGAGCAGGCAGTGGTGGATCCGCACGATCGTCTCGGCGATGATCTGTACGCCGTGACGGACCAGCAGATCGTAGGTGTCGTTGATCGACCCCGCGTGCGAGTTCTCCAGCGGGACCACTCCGTAGTCGGTGGCGCCTATTTCGGTGGCCTCGAAGACCTTGTGGAACGACCGGAAGGGCTGAAGGGTCGCGTTGGGAAACAGCATCCGAGCGGCCTTTTCGCTGTGTGCGCCCGGCTCCCCCTGATACCCGACCTTCACTGAATCCGACATTGCCCTCCTCCGTTGGGGTTAGGTCCTAGGCCCCGCAGCCGCTGGCCAGGATCTCACTCACCCGGCCGTCGCTGCCGAGCTCGTAAAAAACGACACCGGCTCCTTCATAGTACTTGGCCGCTACCACAAGCTCCATGCGGCCGTCGCCGTTGAGATCGGCCGCGGCCGACACCCGGTGGGACTGCACGAACGGGGTTACCCCCGGCTCGTCCTCGGCCACGGTCTCGGCGATGACCGAGGTCACAACCTGTTCGTCTACAACGCTGCGCACGAAGACCATCGAGTAGTCGCCGGGTCTGCCGAACAGACCCTGCTGGTCCGCGATACGTTCGGCCACCACGGCTGCCTCGTCCCGGCCGTCGCCGTCCAGGTCGACCCTGACCACCTGCACGACCTGCGGAAACTCCTCCTGCACGCCACGCTCCGCGAGCAGGGACCGGGCTGCCTCCACGTAGGGGGCCGACGCAGGAAGTTGCGCGGCCTGCCTCGGAACCGGGTCGGCCACGCCGCTAACGGCGATACGGGTCTGCTCCAGCGGGTCGTTAAAGGATCGCCGCAGGCCCTCAACCTCAATCTTGGAGGAGCCGGGAACAGGCTCACAACCTTTCATCACCTCGGATCCGGTGGCTTGCTCCACCTCGGAGGACAAGCCGACCAGCTTGTAGGACTCGCCGCCTTCCGCGGGCACCGGCAAGGTCCCGTCCGCCCGGACCCACCGGCCGCCGTCCCACCATCCGGCCACCGTGGCCGGCCCGACCACCACCGCCGGAGAGTCCACCTTCGATTCGAGCGACTCGGCCGGGTCCACCGTCGGGCTTTGCGCCGGCGGTCCCGCGCCGGGCGTAGGACTCGTAACCTGTGTCCCGTCACCGCCGGGAGATCCACCGCACGCCGAAGCGACCAGCAGCACCGAGATGCTCAGAGCCAAGCCCCTCGCCCTCGTTGCCTCGCTGCACAGGCCTCTCATAATCCTATTGTGGCCCCTGCCGGACCCCGGCACCAGGACCAAGCCTGCGGCGTCGCAGCGTGGATCTCGGCGGCGGCGCGGCCCTCCCGGGTGGCTTACGCTGGGTGGACATGTGCCCAACCAGTGGAACGGGGCCGTAGGCGAACATGACGGACGGTTTCGATGTGGTCGTAGTGGGTTCGGGGCCCAACGGGCTGGCCGCGGCGATCACCGCGGCGCAGGCTGGGCTCACGGTCCAGGTCATCGAGGCGGCCGATACCCTCGGCGGCGGCCTGCGCTCGGCCGAGCTTACCGAGCCCGGCTTCATCCACGATGTCTGCTCGGCAATCCACCCGACACTGATGGGCTCCCCGTTTTTGTCCTCCCTGCCTTTGAACGACCACGGGCTGCGGATGCTTCACCCCGGGGTTGCTTTCGCCCACCCCCTGGACGGGGGCCGCGCGGCGATCATGCAGCGTTCCGTCGAGGCGACGGGGCGGTCCCTGGGCGCCGACGCGGCCTCCTACGCCGCACTGATGAACCCACTGGTGAAATCGGCGGACGCGCTGTTGAGCCAGTTCCTGGCGCCGCCTCGGCTGCCCGAGTCTCCGCTGGCCGCGGCGCGCTTTGGGGTCAACGCGGTTCGCTCGGCTCAAGGCGTCGCCGGCCGGTTCGACGGCCCGGCCGCCCGAGCACTCGTCGCCGGACTGGCCGCGCACGCCGGCCTGCCGTTGCACCGCCTGGCCACCGGCGGGTTCGCGCTAGTTCTGGGTTTTTTGGCCCATTCCCACGGCTGGCCGATGGCCGAGGGGGGCTCCCGGAACATCGCCGGCGCCCTGGTCTCCTACCTCAAGTCGCTGGGCGGGTCGGTGATCACCGGGTGGCAGGTGCGGGACCTGGCGGAGCTTCCGCCACACAAGGCGGTGCTCCTGGACGTCGGGCCCCGCCAGTTGATTACTTTGGCCGGCGGCCGTCTCTCCGGCGGCTATCTCCGGCAGCTGCAGCGGTTCCGCTACGGCCCGGGTACCTTCAAGGTGGACTGGGCACTGGACGGGCCGGTCCCGTGGACCGACGAACGGCTACGGCAAGCGGGTACCATCCACCTGGGCGGGACCCTTGAGGAGATAGCCTTCTCCGAGTTGCAGATATGGACGGGCGGGGTGACCGAGCGGCCCTACATGATCGTGGCACAGCAGAGCCTCACCGACCCCTCCCGGGCGCCCGAGGGTAAGCACACTTTGTGGGGCTACTGCCACGTGCCCACCGGATACGACGGCGACCGGACCGAGGCGATGGAGAACCAGATCGAGCAGGCGGCGCCCGGTTTCAAGGACCTCGTCCTCGCCCGGCACCGGATGGGTCCGGGGCGCCTCCAGGATTACAACGGCAACTACGTCGGCGGCGACATCAACGGCGGGGTGCAGGATATCTGGCAGCTTTTCACCCGCCCGGTGGTAAAGGTCAACCCTTACTCCACGCCAATACCGGGTGTGTACCTGTGCTCCTCGTCAACCCCGCCCGGAGGGGGGGTGCACGGCATGTGCGGCCACTTTGCGGCGCGCAGCGCGCTTAAGCAAGAGTTCGGACTGGTCCCCTAGCTCCCCGGCTTGAGGACCATCAAGACGGTGAGCACCACCACCAGGAGCACGAGCAGGCTTCCGGCACCCGCGGCCTTTTTCTGCAGGGCGCCGAAGTCCGCCGACGACTGGCTGCCGCCCTTGGCCATGCCCACCAGATTGGACAGAGTCGGCAGCTGGATGAAGAAGGCCACGGCGAGCATGGCCAGGTAAAGGACAATAGAGATCAGCAACCATTCGTGACTGCCGAAGTTCACGTCCCAGCCGCCGAGATTTATCAAGGCGACGCCGGTGACGCCCTGGAGGACGGCCATTGGGAGAATGATGCCGCGCGCAATCTTCAACATGGACTGCATGATCCCCAGCGCCGGCTCGCCGCCGACCCTGGAGGCCATCGGCCCCGTTATCGTGAATCCGAAGACCGGACCCAGGCCGGCCACGGCTCCCACGACATGGAGCACTAACATAAAATCAAAGAAACCCACGACAATCCCCCTCTTGTTTAACTCGGAGTCTAATCCGATCGCCGCAGCGCAGTGAGGTTGAACGTTGAAGCATCCTGATAGGTACTTCCGATCCCTGGGCCAGCAGATCGCGGCCACACTCGTCATGCTGGCCTCCACCGCTTATTACATGATCACCACGTACCCCGAGCGCGCTCAGCTGCCGGTGCTGATACCCGGCGTAATTCTTGGGACGGTTTCACTGGTTCTGGCCGTCCGCGCCTCCAGGATGGGTGCGTTGTGCACCGAGGAGGGGTTCATAGCCCGGAACCTGCTCACGACGCGCAAGGCGCCCTGGGACCAGATAAAAGAATTCGAGTACGGAAAGATCAAGTACTTCGGAACCAAGGTCCCGGTGGCCCGCCTCTGCGACGGCGGGCGTATACCCATAGGCAGCTACTTCATGCTCAATGAGAATCCGCGATCGAAGCAGGTTGCCCAAAAGCTCATCGACGACCTAAACGCCGAGCTGATCGCCCGCCGGTGGAACCTGCCGCCGGCCAGCCGCCAGTATCCGGCCCGCTGAGGGCGCAGGCCGGTTCTCAAGGTCCGGTCAGCTATTAGACTAGGGAGCATGTCCAACGACAACGAGTTTCTGGGCCTGCGCCGGCTGCACCACCGCGTGCAGTCGGTAGGGTTCGGCGAACAAACCATCCTCGAGCATGGGCACTTGACCGTGTCCGCACATCAGCTCGAGAGTCTCATTGCCAGCCCGGTGCTGGACCTGGTCCACTTCAACTGGGCCTGTCCCGGAGAGAGCAAGCGCATCGTCAAAATTCTCGACACGGTCCAACCGCGCACCAAGGGGCCGGGCGGCGGCGGCATATTCCCCGGCTTCGTAGGACCCGGTATACCCCAGGGCCGAGGCGCCACGCACATACTGGACAACGTCGCGGTGTGCGTGGCCGGCTACTTGCCCCGAGCCCAGCAGGGTCTGGCGCAGATGAGCGGGCCGGCGGCGGAGCTTTCCTTCTTGGGCGCCACCAACAACCTGGTGATCGACTTCAAGCCGGTCAAGGATGCCGATTGGATGCAGGTCGAAAAAGCCCTTCGCAGCGGGCTGCTGCGTATAGCGGCCGCGCTTGCCGAAGCGGCGCTGGACTCCCCTGCGGAGTCGACCGAGGAGTTTGCGTCCCTGGCCAACAACGCCGGCGGCCACCTACCCAGGGTGGGCGCCATAGTCAATATCCAGACGCAGGGAGCGTTTAAGGATGTATTCGTCTACGGTCGCTCCATGGGCAACTCGATGCCGTCGGCCATCGACCCCAACGAGCTCGACGACGGCGCGGTGGTCAGCGGCCAGTACGGGCACCCCGGGCTGAAGAACCCCACCTGGATGCACCAGAACAACCCGGTGGTCGGCGCCCTGCGAGAGCGCGACGGCAAGGATCTTCAGTTTGCCGGAGTGATCCTCGCCCCCGAACCGGTCGAGCAAGCGCTCAAGGAAACGGTTTCGGCCCACGCCGCGCGCTTGGCCTACCAGATGGGCCTGGATACGGTGATAGTCACCAAGGAGGGCGGCGGCAACGCCGACTCGGACATTTCCTTGAAGATCGACGCGTGCGAGGAGATGGGCATAGCGGGCATCGGCATCTTCGCCGAGATGAGCGGAGCCGACGGCACCGGGCCGCCGTTGGTCGGGCCGCCGTCCAAGGCAACCGCCATGGTCAGCACCGGCAACTACGACGAGCGGCTGACCCTGGAGGAGGTCGCGGAGACCTTTGGAGGGGAGATTTTCGACCTACTGGGAGTGGAGTCCACCATCGAGATGGAGATCCCCACCGCGATTATCTACGGGAGCCTCAGCCCGCTGGGCTGGGGACGGCTTACCTGCGCAGAGGCCGCGTCGTGAAAATCGTCCACTACGTCAACCAGTTTTTTGCCGGTATCGGCGGCGAAGACCAGGCCACCATCGGTCCGGCCACCAAACAGGGCGCGGTAGGGCCGGGCCGCAAGCTGGACTCGATGCTCGGCGACGACCATCAGATCGTGGCCACCGTGTACTGCGGCGACGACTACGCCGCGTCCGAGGCGGCCGCCCCCGAACAGATCCTGGAGCTAATCCGCGCGGCGGACGCGGAGATGGTAATCGCCGGCCCGGCCTTTACCTCAGGCCGCTACGGGATCGCGTGCGGCCGGGTGGCAGCCGCGGCGCACAAGGCGGGGCTGGCCGCTCTGGCCGCCATGCACCCGGAGAACCCCGGAGTGGCCGAAGCCGCCCCGGCGCCGGTGGTGGCCACCGGCAAGACCGCCCGCGAGATGAAGGCAACACTCGACAACCTAAGTGCCGCGGCCAACAAGTTGGCCGCAGGCGAGGAACTGGGTCCCGACGACGGTCTGGTAGGTGGCGGCGCCCGCACAAACCGCCTGGCCGACCGCAACGCCGCCACCCGGGCGGTGGAGCTGGCGCTCAAACGCCTGGGCGGCGACCGCGAGGCCACGGAGATCCCAAGGCCGGACTTCTCCGTAGTCGCGCCGGCCGCGCCGATCGAAGATGCCTCCCGCGCCCTGATAGCCCTGCTAACCGAAGGCGGCTTGGTGCCGGCCGGCAACCCCGAAAGGCTGGAGTCCGCAAGAGCCACCAAGTGGCTGCGCTACCCGTTGGAGGGGATCGATCGACTGGCCGAGGGCGAGTACGTGAGCATCCACGGCGGCTTCGCGACGGTGATCGCCAACGCCAACCCCCACCGCATCCTGCCGCTGGACGTAGCCCGGGAGATGCAGTCGGAAGGGAGCATCGGCAACATCTACTCCGAGTACTTCGTCACCACCGGCAACGGGACCACCGTCTCCGACGGCGCCCGCTACGGAGTGGAGTGGGCCGCCGAGTTGCTCAAGCAGGGCGTGCAGGCCGCCATTCTCACCTCCACCTGAGGGACCGGAACGCGTTGCGGGTCAACGCTTGCCAAAGAACTGGAAAGGGCCGGTATCCCTACCGCGCTGCTGTGCAACCTGGTGCCCATTGCGCTAAGGGTAGGCGCGCCGCGGGTGGTTCCCACCCGGGGCATCCCCTACCCCGCCGGAGACCCCAGCTTGAGCGACGAGGAGGAGAAAGCCTGGCGGCGCCGGCTTCTGCAGGCGGCGCTCAAGGCCGTGTCCACCCCCGTCAAGGAGCCGACCGTGTTCCAACCTGCTAATAATTGAGCTTGATGAGCAAAGTCGTCGTAAGCGCAGCCACCCAGTCGCTGGCCCACCTACCCGGCATGGCCCGGCACGGGTCCAAGCCCAGCCGGGAGCTGCCGAACAACCCGGAGGTAACCGAGCGGTTCCTCAGCAGCCTGCGCAGCTTCGAGGCGGCAACGGCCTACCCCAGCCACCAGGCCTACCTGGGCGCGCTGCACCCGAGGGACATGCCCGACCGGCCGCGGGCCACCCTGCAGTTGCCGGACGCCGGGCGCTTCGGCCCCGACGGCGAAATCATGCCGGAGGCCGAGTTTTTGGCGTTGATGGCCGCGGTGGACGAGTTCGACCTGCTGAGCCTCGACACCGAGTACGCCCGGCGCTTCTCCGAGACGCTCGCCGGCCACCCCATGGCCGACCGGTTCGATTTCGACCGCATCAAGGCCGTGGCGGACAGGGGGCTGAGCGCCGAGGAGCCTCGGGGCAGCCTTGCGTTGCACCTGCCTGACGGCACGTTGATCGGCCGGGTGGCCTGTCCTTTGATGGAGGACGAGTCGCTGGCCGCTTCGGTGATGCTGGAGAACCTGGTGAACAAGGCCTCGGGCGCCCTGGCAACGATGCGTCTGCTCGAGGACCACGACATCGACCCCGACTCCATCGATTACGTGCTCAGCTGCTCCGAGGAAGCGGTCGGCGACCGGTACCAGCGCGGAGGCGGCAACATGGCCAAAGCCATCGCGGACGCCGCCGGCCTCCAGCAGGCCTCCGGCGCCGACGTGAAGAACTTCTGCGCCGCCCCCATCCCCGCTATGGTCTTTGCGGGGGCCCTGGTCTCTTCCGGCGTGTTCAATCGGGTGGCGGTAGTGGCCGGGGGCTCTCTGCCGAAGCTCGGAATGAAGTTCCAAGGACACCTCAAACACGACCTGCCGGTCATGGAGGACGTGGTCGGTGGGTGCGCCTTTTTGGTGGAGGCCGACGACGGCGTCTCGCCGAGGATCCGCCTGGATACGGTCGGGCGGCACCGTATAGCCGCCGGAGGATCCAACCCGCAGATCATGCAGGCGCTGGCCGTGGAGCCGCTGGAGCGCAACGGTATCAAGATGACCGACGTCGACGACTTCGCCACCGAACTGCACGATCCTGAGATCACCGAGCCGCAGGGCTCGGGCAACGTCCCCGAGCGCAACTACAAGATGATCGGCGGACTCGCCGCCCGCAAGGGCGAGATCACCCGGGCCCAGATCCCGGAGTTTGCGGCCGCCCGGGGAATGCCGGGCTTCTCCCCCACGCAGGGCCACCTGGCATCGTCGATCTGCTACCTGCCGCACGCCGTGCGCCGCCTGACCTCCGGAGAGGCGCAACGGGTCCACCTGCTGGCCAAAGGAAGTCTTTTTTTGGGGCGGATGTCGCAGCAGTCCGACGGGATGAGCGTGCTGCTGGAGCGCAACAGCTAGCCGGAGCCCTTCTCCTCGCCGCCCTTCTCCTCGCCGCCGGCCTCTTCGGTCGTGGTCTCGGCGGCCGGATCCCCGGTCACGGTCTCGGCGGCCGATGCATCACCGAGGTCGGCCGCTATGGTGCGGAACTGCTCCTGGGTTACCTCGCCCCGCGCGTAGCGCATACGGGCGACCTCTAACGGCGTGCCGGTCTCCTCGATCCCGGCACCCGAACCCGCCTTCTTCCGATCCTTGAGCCTGAGAATGACCAGAGTGCCCAAAAAACCTGTGATCAGCACACCGAACACGAAGATGACCGGCAGGTAGCCGACATCGCTTGGCTGGGGCTCCGGCTCGGGCTGAGCCTCCCCACGGAATCCCTCGTTACCGCCGAACAGGGGCGGCGGGCTGCCTCGGGTAGAGCCGGGAAGCGAGCGCAGCGTCACATCGACGGTTCGGGAGTCTGTGCCCCGCTCGTAAGCGAGCGACACCGTATCGCCCGCCTCGTAGTTGCCGAGCGCTTCGGCCAGCTCCTCAATCGAGCTGATCTCGGTCCCATCCACCTCGGTGATGATGTCGCCGATGCGCAGGCCGGCCTCGTCGGCCGGGTACCCCGGAACCACGGTGCTGATCCCCGCGCCGCGGCCGTCGGGGGCCGTAAAACCGCCGATCCCGATGCCGGGTTGACCCTCCGGGTCGTCTTGCGCAAGGGCGGGGCCGGCGAGCGCGGCGAGTAACAGCGCGCTCAACGCAACCGACATTAGAAATTTGGGTAACCGGGCCCTCGGCACCGATCCCGTAGAACGCAGCCTGAAATTCATCTGGGCCAATTCTCTCACTGTTGGCGCCCCTGAACTTGAGAACTTACTAAGAAACCAGAGCAGCCCGGCCGAAGGCGAAGGGCGCGGGGTCGGTGTAGGGCTGAGCGCCTGCGATCATCTGCGCCGCCAGCAGTCCCGAGCCTGCGCCGAGCATCACCCCCTGACCGCCGTGACCGCCGGCCACGAAAAGGCCCGGCAGCTGCGGGGCCCAGTCCATAAGCGGCAGCCCGTCAAGAGTTGCCGGGCGCACCCCGGACCACACCTCCCGCACCGGCACCTCCCCGAGAATCGGAATGGCCCGGGCGGCCCGCCTGGCGATCTCGCGGGTGACCTCGGGGCCTTCGGGCTCCCGCTGCAGCGAGGTGATCCGTGAGCCGCCGATCAATACGTGACCCGTGGCGTTTTGCTGGACGAGCAGCCCGACCTGGGCAGGGGCGGGCTGCTCGGCACCGTACGCGGACACCGTCACCTGTCGGGGTCCGGGGTCTCCGGCCATCAAGTGCCAGCCGGAGGACTCCAACAGATGGTCGAACAACTTAGGCTGAGCGTCCGTGAGCAGCAGCCAGCCCCGAGCAGCGGTCATGGGCAGCTCCAACCCCGCCGAGCGGGCCAGCTTGGGGGACCAGGGTCCGGCGGCCAGCACCACGGTCTGCGCGTCGACGATGCCCCGGTCGGTCGCAACCCCGCTGACCCGGCCCTTGCTGCGCAGGATCTGCTTGACGTCGGTGTGGGTGACGATCTCAGCCCCGCGCCGTTTGGCCTCCAGCGCAAACGCCAGAGTAAGCGCCCCGGGGTCCAGACGGTACCCGTCATGGATCTTCCAGGCGCCCAGCATATCGCCGGCCACGTGCGGCTCGGCTTCCGTGAGCTGCTCGGCGGTCAACCGCTCGACCGCAATACCGCCGGCCTTACAGCACTCGGCCTCGCGCCGGGCCGAGGACCACTGCTCCTCCTCGGCCACCAGGATCAAAAAGCCTCGGGGCTCGGCGTCCATGTGGAAATCGATCCGGGATCGGCCGGCCATTTGCCGGTACATCCGGTGCGACTGCTGATAGATGGGATCCACGGTGGGATTCTGCGGGTAAAAGATCAGCCCATGGTTGCGCCCCGATGCTCCGTGGGCGATCTCGGCCCCCTCGACGAGCATGACGTCGGCTCCCGCCGCCGCCAGCTCAGCCGCCGTACAACAGCCGATGATGCCGCCGCCGACGACAACGACCTCCGCCGAGTTACGCATGCGGGAAGCGTACACGGTCCGGATCCAGCGCCCCGTCCTCCTGCGCCATGGCTCACCCACCCGGCCCGGTTCGGCAAACACCCGGGACGGTACCCGGTATGTGTCTTGCGGTGCTACGATCTTTGCGGGCGATTCATCGCCTTCATGGTGACCGTAGCTCAGTAGGTAGAGCACCCGGTTGTGGTCCGGGTGGTCGCGGGTTCAAGTCCCGTCGGTCACCCCATCTAGTGCTCCATCGGCGGCTCATCAGCACTTTCCCCAAATTCCTGCGCTCGACGCTCGGGCGCCGGACTCCGCCCGCCTCATCGTGTGGATGTAGCGGTCGTTGGGCTGAAACAGCACCGCGCGGGCGTATCCCTCCAGCACCACGTCCTGGTTGATAAACCGGCCCTGCGCATTCCAGATGTAGCGAAGCGCCCTGCCGTAGCGGTCGCGGTCCTCACGGTCGGACACCAAGTAGACGCTCGACCCTTCGGGCAGCCGGCTTCGCAAAAACTCCCGGGACGCGACGGCACCGCACTCCGGCCGCCGGGCCGAATCAGAAAACAGCTCCGGCGCGTCTATCTCCAGCAGCCGAACCTTGTGCCGCTCCCCCTTTGCCAAGGACCCGGACGAGACCGCGACAACCCAGATGGTATCCCCGTCGATCACCGAGTCGACAACAGCCGGCTGCGCTTCAGCAGGGACGGACGAAGGGGGCGGCCCGACGGGCCCGGCGACCGTGACATCGTCTGCGCACCCGGCCAGAGCGACCAAGGCGGCACAAACCCAAAGGACCGATCTCAGCAGCGTCATGGAGGCTACAGTAGCGTCCCCCGGTGACGTTCCCGCCCCCACGGTCTATCGGGGCGACTTGCAACCGCCGACAGTTCGCTAGACTGTGGTTGGGTTGCTAGCTCAATTGGCAGAGCAGGGGACTCTTAATCCCAAGGTTCCGGGTTCGAGTCCCGGGCGGCCCACCAATCCGACCGGTGCGCGAACCGGCTGCTTCCCCAAGTGTTACGGCGGCATCTTGAAGTAGGGCACGATCAGATCCCGACACTTTGGACCCGCACCTCGTGAACAAGCGCCTGCACGAGGCCTTATGACATCCACGTGCCGTCATGGTAGTAGCTGGAGCCTTGCGGGCCGTCCTGCCCCGTCTCGGTCCCGGCTATCTAGTTGCCGAACAGGTCGTATGAGTACTCAAAGGTCTTGCCTCCGGTGGTGCGGGACTCAAGGCGGTTGTTCAGGTAGCTAAAGGCACCAGGGACGACCCTGAAACCCTACGATGTCAAAGACCTGACGAGCAATATCAAGACCTTGACGATCAATCCGATTGCGGACACGGCGGAGACTATCAATCCGCTGACGAAAAAGAACTTGGCTCCAAGCATGTAGCCGGAGCTATACGTGAGGATCTCCTTGTTGGTCATGCCACTGCGCTTTCGCAGGCGCAATCCGTCGATGCCCATTGCCGTGAAAATCAGCCCGCCCAACAAAACCCCCGCCCATTGACCGTATGTGTCCCACCGAGTGGTGGGACACATACACACGGATCTCTGACATGACAGAAACTCGGCCAATCATAATTGCGTCGTATGAGCCCAATGCCGACGCATCACCGCTCGTGAAAGCGACAATAGAGGAACTCGGCTTGTTCCGACTGCGGGACTTGCTTGCCGCTTTAGGCACGAAAGCAGACACTCATGCCACCACGTCGCAGGCATCCTCACCACGACATAGAACGGATTTTGCAAGACGCTGAGTCGAAGGAGTTCCGCGTCATATCTCCAAAAAAGGGGTACTTTCGTATTAAGTGTTCATGTGAGGACAGAAGGCAGAGGACGGTCGTACTTACTCCATCAAGTAGCAGCTACATTCGCAATCTGAAAGCATGGCTCGAGCGTTGTTCGTGTTGGAAGGATTGACGATGATCAGAATCGAAATGAAAAGCGTTGGTCACATCATTGTGAATGATGTTTCTGGGCCACGGCTTCCCACCGAAGAAGAACTCGACGTAATTGTTGAACTGATCATGGATGAACTTGTGGATCTCGACGCCGCGGATGCCTACGTAGATGCTGAAGGTAAATCCGCTCGCCTAGAGATAGGAGTAGCCGCTTCAGCCGACGAATACCATGAGGCCATCGCTATGGCTAATAGCGCCGTTCGGACGGCTATACACGCCGCTGGAGGCCACACTCCTGACTGGGATGTTCGCTGGGCTGACTCCGTTTCGCTTCCCGTTGAAGACTCCGAGCAGGACGACGGACACCTAGTCGGTTAATAATTTCGTTCTTGTCTGCCCGTGGTCTGCCGAATCCAGCCGGACGGACACGGACGAATGGACATAACGACACCAGACCGGGGCCCTATTTATGCCTGGAAATGGACTCACTAGGACTGCCTAGAATGGCCCAGGACGAGCGGTAGCAAACTCTTAATCCCAAGGTTCCGGGTTCGAGTCCCGGGCGGCCCACCAATCCGGCCGGCGCGCGAACCGGCTGCTTCTCCAAGTGTTACGGCAAGTGTGACGGCGGCATCTTGAAGTAAGGCACGATCACGTCCCGACTCTGGACCCGCACCTCGTGAACAAGCGCCTGCACGAGGGCCTTATGAGATCCACCCGCACCCAGGTTGGCCGCGGCTCCGACGTACATGTCGGCGCCCGCGAACCGTGATCCCCGAATCCATAACCCTCACAACGCTCCTTCACATATTTTTCCTCTTCTTCCTTGAGAGCAGTTTCTCGATCGGCGTTTGATTCTCGCGGAAGGTGAACACCTGAACTGCTACCGCCAACACCAGGACGAGTACTCCCAATACATAATCGAGTGCGGAGATAGCTTGTCTCAGGAACATGGTTGCCCAAATCACAAAGAACACAAGCCATGCAACAACTACACCTCTTCGCCGAAGTGTCTTTTTCCGCGGCTCAGTTGTCATGCCGAACCCTCGGTCTCGGTTACCTGGTTGCCGAACAGATCGTAGTCATAGTCAAAGGTCTTGCCGCCGGTGGTGCGGGACTCAAGGCGGTTGAGATCGCTGAAGACTCCGTCGGGCCCTGAGGTGACGTTGCCGGCATAGTCCAGATCGTAGGTGTCGGTCCGGCCTCGAAGGCGTGGGCGAAGCTGGTTAGGCGGTTAACCTACCCATGCGGGACACCTCACCGGGGGTGCCCTACGGGAATCACAAATGAGCGGCGGAAGACTGCTCTGGGGGTTGGAGACGGGCGTCCCGGCAGACGTTCCCCCTGCGGAACTCATACGGCTTCATCGATCACCAAGTTGCCTACGGTATGCGTCCCCTTGTCCTCGCCGTAAGCCCCGTAGTTGAACGCAGCTACCTACTGGTCGGCCGGAGCGATCATCTCGGTCATGTTTGCCCCGGGGGGGCCGGCGCGTAGCAACCTACGACACCACAGGCTTCCACGATGGCCGTGGAGCTGCCCTTGGGGCAGGAAGTCATGGGACCCGACTCACGTTAGCGAAACCGCGCAATTTTCAACCGGCGATTCCCGCGCAGTTGTCGGGTCGCGTTGAGCACGCCACAGAAGAATGCTCTGGACCTGAGGATCATGTTGATCAGCTCACCATTCATTAGAAACTCAAAGGTTGATCGCGTTTTTCCAAATAGGCTGGCTACTAAACTGATCGCGCCTAAGCGTCAATCATAGGTTGAATCCCAAGGCGAGCCCGACAAGCATGAGATCGGCGAGCAATACGGCAAACACCAAGTTCTGCAGGAAGAAACGTCTTTTAGATACCAGAGTCAGGGCGCCAACGACCGGGATTGCGCTCGCCAGCGACCCCATCATCAAGAGCCTAAGGCCTGCGCTCCTATTGCCCAGCGCGATCAGTTCTGAAGATCTCATCATCCACGCCACAGTTGCATAGGCAAGAAAGGACAGTCCAACCGCTATGAATGCTAGCTGGGCCAAACGCGCAAGCAAATGCCACCTCTTGTAGCCGTCGTCATCGCTCGTGGCGCGCCTTCCCGGACTGATGTTCCTGAATAATCCTTGCTGCCATCTCTGACCAAAGAAGCCGGGCTATAAACAGAAGCACCGATCCCTTTCTTGACGGTGGTTCTAGCCAGTGGATTTCCGGCAAAGGTCTCGGTATCGACCTGTTCCCCTCGCGCCGTAAGACATCTAAGCGCGCAGAGACTGGCTGAAGGCACCCAGAACTCCTTATTAGTCTCCAAGGCAGCGGCTAGAGTTTCCCCGACCCCCTCCTGCGCTTCAGGCTGGGGCGAACTGTTGTAGCGACCTGAGCTTAGGCAGTAACGACCAGCTTCCGCCAGTCGGTTCCGCTCTTCGCGCGTGTAGCTCTGGAACGACCTCGGAGTTGCATTCGTCGTACATGGGCTTGTGACCGTCGTCGATCATCCCTGTCGGGTTGGCTCCTGCGTACAGGTAGCGGTTACCGGTCAAAGGATCCATCTGCAGCCCCAGGTTGACCGCGGCTCCCACGTACCTGTCCGGACCAACCGAGTGTTGAGTAGGCTCAATCAAGAGACTGCCCACAGTAGCCCAACAACCACTCCGATCACTGCGGCGGCCATCACGTACGGCGCTATCGCCTCGTTGAGCCGGCTTGGCCTATGACGCCGATCCTCCGGATCGATCCGGTCCACCCTTTTCCCCACGAGGTAGAGAAGACCGTAAACCAGGCCGATAGCCGCACAGACCATCGCAAGGTCCAACCCGGCGGAATCGAGGAGGCCGCTCATGGGCGATCGGCTCCGAAGAAGTACTCGTAGCCAAAAGCACCCCATAGACACCAGCGCCCAAAGAGCTCATCCAGCGTCACGAATGCTCCTCCGGCCCCCCAGCCTCGGCTCAATCGCCGGCCCGGCGCCTGGAACCCAGGGTCGTCATAAACTCGGCGATGTCTCCGTACAGCACCTTGTCGGTGGGTATGACGTGAGCCGAGGTTGCCCCGGTG